>JAGXHA010000093.1 GCA_024636475.1 Roseobacter sp.
CAAAGACATCCGCAGGATCGGCGCTGTCGGGTGGATTGAGCTCGGCCGTCACGGCAAATCGGCCTGATCGCAGCACCCGCTCCAGCCTGCTGTGTGAGACATGACCTTCCGGTGGCTTGATATAGGCAAAATGATCGGTACCAGCGCCATCCAAATCAATCATCGCTCAGACTCCGATTGCGTGGCCTTGGGCGGCTCAACGCTCAGGGGTGCCGCCGCCGGCTCCTGCAATCGCGCTTCGGGGAACGCCTTCGCCAGCGTGACCCGTGCCGCATTCTGGCTCTCGCGCATCTGACCGGCCTTTTCACGGCTCACCCTCAGCCAGGAAGACGACCCCTTGAGCGTGTGCTCGACCGGTGGCAGGACCTCGCGGATTTTCCTTGCGCCCTCTTTCATGCGGCTCGCCCCGGCCCAGGCCAGCACCCAGACGCATTTCATATCGGGTTTGACCTCGCAATACCCGCCGTCGCGCACTCCGCCGCAGGGGCCGTTGCGCAATTGCTTCGGACAATTCATCGGGCAGGACATACCGGTAGACGACAAAACGCATTGCCCACACATTTTGCAATCGAATAGCAAGGTTTTTACGCCCTTTTCGATCATGGCAACGGGACGCTCGACCCTGTTGTACCCGATCCGGGAAAACAACGGATCAAGGGCAACCATCACCCTTTCAACGCATTTGTAGATCCATTCAAAACTGCGGGCGTGGCGAACAGCGAATAACCGGATGCGATACATTTTTGTTCCCTTCCCTGCGTTGGGCACAGGTTACGATAGATTTTGGCGCAGTCCACCTGCATAGCAGAGCTTGTGGATGACGATAAAGAAAGGCTTTCAAAGCGCCTCAGCAACACTTAGGCGTCGTGCGCTCTGTCTGCGTTGCTTCGGCGTCTCGCCATACCTGCGTGCGAAATTCTTGGTCAGTGCCCCGGAAGAGCCAAACCCCGAGGCCATAGCCACCTCGAGAACGGTCATGTTTGTCTGCATCGTCAGATTATGCGCGTGCTACAGCCTCAGCTGCGTATAATACTGCATTGGCGATGTGCTCAGGTGGTTTTGAAACGACCGCTCAAGCTGGCGTACAGACACACCGCATTTCTCAGCGACCTGCGTTGCTTGCAACGGATACTCGATGTTGTACGCCATCACCCGCACCGCATCCGAGAGGATCTGGGGCACATCCCGCAACCGATGCGCCAGCGATCCGGGTTGGCTGGTATTCCCGCGCCGCGGTAACGAAACCAGCAATTGATTTGCCGTGGCCTCCGCCGCCTGCGGCGAAATCGAGCCAATGATATCCAGCACCATGTAGAGGGTGGCCAGTTCTCCGGCGCAACTTACCACCGAGCCATTTGAGACAAAAAGCGCATCTTCAATACAGACTTCACTGTATTGTTCCGCAAAAGCCGCGAGCGATTTCCAGTGAACCGTGCCCTTTCCGCCTTTGAGGATGCCAGTTTCGGCCATCAGCCAGGTCGCACCGCCTACGCCGTAGATTGACACGCCATTTCGGTTCGCAAGACGTAAGAGCGACAGAAGTCGGCTCCTCTCAACGATACGAGCCTCGGTATCGCTGCAAATGATGATCGACGCGGGTGCACGCCCACGGCCAAGGCGCACAATCAGGGCCTCTGCGTCCTCGTCACACTCGATCATCACTCCGCTTTTTGACCGCACAGACCTTCCGTCCAGCCCAGCAAGGATCAACCTTGGTGCAATCTCTAGAAACGACTTTGCCAGATGAGAAAAAGGCTCAATGATCGACCCCAGACTCAAAGTTGAGAACCCGTCCAGAACGACGACGGCGACATAACCATTTGGATCGATTGAGTGAAACATGGGAAGAGAGCCTCCGTCGGCAAAAATTTGGGTCTAGGAGCGGCTTGATTTAAGTGCGTGCATGGCTCATCTGCCTGATGTCATTTTGCGCCAAGATCTCTTGCCTGTTCACGCAGGACGAATTTCTGGATCTTTCCGGTCGAGGTGCGCGGAATGTCCATGAAGACAAATTTGCCCGGCACCTTGTAGGGCGCAAGCTGTTCTTTGCACCATGCCTTGAGCGTATCGGTATCCGCCACTTGCCCCTCTGCAAGTTCGACGAAGGCACAGGGCGTTTCGCCCCATTTTTCATGTGGCATTGCGACGACAGCAACAACCCCGACGGTGGGATGGCGATACAGCGTTTCCTCGACTTCGATCGACGAAATATTCTCGCCGCCGGAGATGATGATATCCTTGGACCGGTCCTTGAGTTGGATATACCCGTCTGGATGCATCACCCCCAGATCGCCCGAGTGGAACCAGCCACCGGCAAAGGCGTCTTGGGTGGCGGCGGGATTGCGGAAATACCCTTTCATCACCACGTTGCCGCGGAACATGACCTCGCCCATGGTCTGGCCATCGCGCGGCACGGGCAGCATCGTTTCCGGGTCCAGAACATCCAGACCCTCCAGCGGCAAATAGCGTACACCCTGGCGGGACTTCAGCGTCGCCTGCCGGGCTGCGGGCAGTGCGGACCAGCCCTGATGCCAGTCATTCACCACCGCCGGGCCATAGGTTTCAGTCAATCCGTAAAGATGCGTGACGTCAAAGCCAGCGGTTTTCATGTCCGCCAGCAGTTTTTCCGGCGGTGGGGCGGCAGCGGTAAAGAACTGCACGGTGCGATCAAGCTCACGTTTGGCCGCATTCGGTGCCGAAATCATCAGCGACATCACGATGGGGGCGCCACACAGATGGGTGACGCCTTCATCCGCCAGCGCATTCCAGATCGGTTCGGCCCGGACCTGGCGCAGGCACACATGGGTGCCGACAATAGCCGACAAGGTCCAGGGGAAACACCAGCCGTTGCAATGAAACATCGGCAGGGTCCAGAGATAGACGGCGTGTTTTGCCATCGACGTGGTCAACGCATTGCCCTGGGCCAGAAGGTAAGCACCGCGGTGATGTGACACGACACCCTTGGGATCACCCGTGGTGCCAGAGGTGTAGTTGATCGAAATCGCATCCCATTCGTCCAGCGGCATCAGCCAGTCGAAATCCGGGTTGCCACCCGTCAGGAACACGTCGTAATCGGCGGTCTTCACTTCGATGCGCGCACCATCGTATTCTGGATCGTCGTACTGGATCAAGACGGGCTTTACCGTGGCAAGGGCAAGCGCCTCCTGCATCAGCGGCATCAATTCACTGTCGACGATCACCAGTTTGGCCATTGCGTGATCCAGCTGGAACGCGATGATCGCCGCATCAAGCCGCGTGTTGATCGAATGCAGAACCGCGCCGCACATCGGCACGCCGTAATGGCATTCAAGCATCGCAGGCGTGTTGTGCAGCAATACAGACACCGTATCGCCGCGCCCGATCCCGTTCTTGGTCAATGCCGAGGCAAGTTGCCGCGACCGCGCGTAAAACTCCGCATAGCTGCGCCGCAGCGAACCGTGCACGATTGCGGTGTGATCGGGAAAGACGCTGGCGGCGCGTTCCAGAAAGGTCAGCGGCGTCAGGGGCTGATAGTTTGCCGGGTTACGGTCCAGCCCAGAGTTATAGAGATTGGTGTCCATTGGCTCAGATGTCCTGCCATTCGGGGCTACGTTTCTCGATGAAAGCGCTGATGCCTTCCTCGGCATCGCGGGCAAGCATGTTCTCGACCATCACCTGAGAGGCGTAGTCATACGCCTCAGACAGCGGCATTTCGCGTTGCGCATAAAAGGCCCGTTTACCGGTGGCCAGCGTCATGCTGGATTTCGATGCGATCCTAGCGGCCATTTCCATCGTGGTATCTTGTAATGCGTCGGCTGCGGCCACGCGATTGACCAGCCCGATTTCGGCCGCGCGACTTGCCGGTGTCATATCACCGGTCAGCAGCATTTCCATCGCGTGTTTGTTATTCACATTGCGTGACAAGGCCACCATGGGTGTAGAGCAAAACAGGCCGATATGAACACCAGGTGTGCTGAACTGCGCGGTGTCGGCCGCAATGGCCAGATCACAACTTGCCACAAGCTGACACCCCGCTGCGGTTGCAATTCCCGTAACCTCGGCGATGACAGGTTTGGGGCAGTTCACAATCGCCTGCATCACGCCGCAGCATAAGGTCATGACCTTGGTAAAATAAGCTTTGCCGCCATCAGGACCCGCGCGACCGGCGGTCATTTCCTTGAGATCATGGCCGGCGCAGAAGGCCGGCCCGTTGGCCGCGAGAATGATAACGCGTACCGACGCATCAGTACCCGCCTTGGCAAAGGCAGCACCCAGCTCTGCCAGCATCGCCTCGGACAGGGCGTTGCGCCGACCCACATCATTCAGGGTCAGGCGGAGGATGCCGGTATCATCCAGATCGCGCAGCAGTATATCGCTCTTTTGCATGGGGTCAGTTCCTTCTCTGAGGTCTACAGAATGTTGACTTCGACGCTGTCGGCCAGCGTATTGGCGATAAAACAATAACGATGGGCGCGATCCTGCATCTGCTCCATCTCCGCATCGCTGACCTGAAAGCCGGTGTCGAAACGCACCACCGGATGCAGGTCAATACGCGTGACCGACATCTGCCCCTGCGGGTTCTTGCCCAGATGGGCGACGGCGTAATCGTGATAGCTGGCCACCGGCCATTTGGCCTTGGCCGCCAGCGCGAGGAACGTCAGCATGTGACAGCTCGACAGCGCCGACGCGAGCGCCTGCTCGGGGTTGGTGCAGGCAGGATCGCCGCCGTAATCAGGGGCCGCGTCCACCTGGACTTCATTGCTGTGATTATACTGCACAACATGTTCGCCCGAGTAATTGCCTGACTGCAAAGCAGGCACGGTGCGATGCCAGTGCAAGTTAACAGAAATTTCTGACATTTTCAGGGCCTCTGATCTGATTGTGGCGTTCATGATGCTGCGATTTGTTTTTTGGGATCATAGAACGGACGTTCCACGATCGTGGCATTTTCCGTTCCAGGTTCGTTCACGATGCCGGATCTGTTCACGACTTTCACCCGTGTACCCAGATCGGCATGCTCTGTCGCGACCATCGCCAGCGCAATGTTCTGTTCCAGACGCGGCGAATAGACAGCAGACGTGACTTTGCCGATAACCACACCATTCTTTTCAATACGCCAATAAGAGGTGTTCGGGCCGTTCAGTGCGTCACCTTCGATAATCAGACCAACCTGTTTGCGGGTTACACCCTCTTCCTTGATGCGACGCAGCGCGGCCTTGCCGATAAAATCAGCCTCCATATCAAGATTCACCAACCTGTCCATTCCAAGCTCAAATGGGTTATTCGTGATATCCGCATCAGCGTGATACGACAGCATGCCACCTTCAATCCGGCGGATCGAGGATGTGTGGCCGGGTTTGAGGTTAAGGGGCGCGCCCGCAGCCATGATTTTTTCCCACAGCTCATCACCGCGTGATCCATCCTGAAGATAAAGCTCATAACCCAATTCGCTTGACCAGCCGGTGCGCGACACGATCAGCGGAATGCCGTCAAGATCAAGCTCACGCAGCCAGTAGTACTTGAGGTCCAAGATGCTTTCGCCAAACAGGGCTTTCATGATCTCGCCCGATTTTGGCCCCTGCAATTGCAGCGGTGACACGTCGGGTTCGCAGATCGTGACATCCATTCCGGAATGCACGGCAAGGCCTTGCGCCCACAGCAGGATGTCGCTGTCAGCCAGCGAAATCCAGAATTTGTTTTCCGCCAGACGCAGCAGGATCGGATCATTCAGAAGCCCGCCATCGACATTGGTGATCATGATGTATTTGCACTGCCCTACCGCCAGTTTGGACAGATCGCGCGGGGTCAGCATCTGAGTGAATTTGGCGGCATCCGGGCCGGTGATCTCAACCTGACGCTCAACACCCACATCGCACAGGATCGCGTCGTTCACCAGGTTCCAGAAGTTCTGTTCCGGATCGCCGAAGTCGCGCGGAATATACATGTGGTTATAAACCGAAAATCCTTTTGCGCCCCAGCGAACTGTTGCGTCGAAATAGGGAGATTTGCGGATCTGTGTACCGAAGCCGAAATCTTCCGATTGTAGGTCGTCTGCTTGTGTCATGTTATTCGCCCTTGTTAGCACGTGGCCCGACTGGCCATGGAGTGTTTGAACCTGGCGAAGGTTTAGTCTTGAAAGGCTATTGAAAGCGGGCTGAAATTTTGCACGTTACAAACCAATCAGACCAATTTTTGAACTTCAACAGACTGTTTGGGTGTGCGGGGTTAATTACTTGCCCTGTCCACCAGTTTTGCAAGATTGGGCTGGCTTGATTTGACCCGCCGAGTCGCGATGTAAGTCATGTAGCGATCAATCTCGACGTCCAGCGATAGCAGGTCGTTCATTAAGGATTGAAATGAGGTAAGGCTGGGGGTTGTCGTCTTCATCACATAGTCCATCCCGCCTCCCGTGGCGATGCACTCGGTGACCTCGTCCAGACTCATTATATGGGCCTCAAACCGTTCGAAATCCACCTTTCGGTGATGGGTCAGAGAAACAGTTACAATGACCTGGGTAAAGTCAACGATGCGGTCCAGCGCGAGTTCTGCGTGATATCCTCGTATGAAACCCGCAGCCTTCAACCTGTCCAAGCGGGCCCAGCACGGGGTGGCAGAAATATTGACGATCTCTGCCAACTTGATCTTGCTGAGTTGCCCGTGCTTCTGAACCGCGCTGAGAATACGAATATCCGTTGCATCAAGAGCATTCTTTTTCATCCAATCGAAACTTTCTTTGAGCCCTGTCACAACATCGAGCAACATCGCCTATGTAGCAACTTATTTAACTCCCCGGTGTACTATGGCCAACCTGATCGCAATGCGTCAGTAGTCAAGCGGCGATTAGAATCCAGATCGGCTAGGCAGCGGACTCATAAAACTCGATCCACAGACGTACCGATGCCAGCTTGATCATAGCTAGAAAGTTGCATGACGTTTTCTCGTATCGGGTTGCGATGCGGCGGAAAGGGGCTTTGAGACGGGCAAAGAAGCGTTCGATTTTGTTGCGCTCTTTGTAGATTTCGGCGTCAAAGTCCTTGGGCAACTTACGGTTGGATTTGGACGGGATCACGTCGATGGCCCCTTGTTCCCAGATCATCTCGCGGATCCAATCGGCGTCATAGGCCTTGTCCGCCAGCACGTATTGACTGGGTTGCAGCGCATCCAGAAGGTGCTTGCAGGGCGGCGCGTCATGGGCCTGTCCGGGTGTCAGTTCGAACCGGATCGGCAGGCCGTTCTGATTGGTAAGTGCATGAATTTTCGTACCTAAAGGCCGCATCCCCGATGACATGCACCATGCAGGCGGGCGTAATCCCTCCGCGCCCGAAACGGCGGCCGAGGTCATCTGGAACGCTGCCAATGAGACCGGCGACCGCTTGCGCTTCCGTACCGGTGAGGATGCGGAGCGACTGTTGGACGAGCGCAAGAGCCAGAATGACGCGAGTTTCATAGGCGGCATCAAGAAGCTAATGAGCGGCTGAGTCTATGTCGTCTATGTTCCGCAATGTGCAAATTCGCGGCCTCAGATCTGCTGCAGACTGTATGAATGACCGGAATCATCGCCGCGCAGCAGCACCGAAGTTTGAGCACCCGCAGCATTCTTCGCGCTGCGACCGCGCGCAGCGCGAATTTGCCAGTTCCGGTGTGGGCTCAGTCCTGCCGTTAGCTGCGCAATGCACCAAGGTCCGGTAAAGGCCGTTCGCGTTGACGCAGATGTCTCTCAATGCATACTATGTTCCGCGGCGTCATGGGCCGCTATTCAAACGCGTCTTTTAGGTCAGTAAGATATTCTGACAACTCATCGGGATATCCCCAGCCGATTTGACCATCAACGCGGTCAAGCTCTGCCTCAAGCGAAGGCAGAAATTCCGCAAATAACTCCTGATCCTGCTGTTTCAGCAGGGTTTGAACAATACTCGAGAACATTGAACACAAACTATCATAAAAGCCCTCGTCGATATCTCCGAACTCAAGCGTGAAATCATGGCCGCATTTGACGTAGTAGATCATGAGGGTCAGTGTATCGCAGATGTTGCCATTGGCTTTCTTGAACTCGCTGATGGCCTTTCTGCCCTCGGCCAGTTTTACACCCTGATTCCAGGGCTGCTTTAGCCTAATCGCCCGCTGAACTCTTGTCATGTAAGGGGTAAGATGGTCCTTCTTTGTACCATCGCTCAAGAAACGGGCATGCAAGAACGACGTGTTCTCTGCATTAAACGGTATAGGTCCTGGACAAGCCCCAGAAGTTGGGACGAAGAAAATCCAGACAGCACCGGCTTGATGTCCTTCCATGATTTCTTCGTACTGCTCATTGCCATTTTCTCCTACCAACACGCATGTTGGGTCAACATTATGTATGAGATTCGCCGGTGGAAACTCATTTGCAACCAACTGCTTGCTCGGCATCCGTTGACACACCAATGCCGTGCGGCGAAAACGTGCCAAAGAGATCAAGAGGTGATCCATGATTTCAACCGAATTCGACTACAGCGATTTTTGCCAATCCCTCATCATTGGCAGCCATGATGTGGATATCGAGATATTCCGCGAGGCTGGGACATTTGCTTGGACCCTCGAAATGCAAGTCGATAGCAAACCTGTGGAATGGCCACATGTGTTTGTTGCTGACAAAGCCGCCTACGACGCAGCGATACTCTACCTCAAAGAACGCGGATTGAACCCGGACATGTTTGCTGACGATGGCGACTATCCCATCATTGAAAGCCCCCTTTGCCAAAAGCTGCTCGTGGAAGGGCATCCGTTTGAGATCAGCATCTACCGAGGGGTTGATGAACCAGAGTGGATCTTGGAGATCACCAACGCCAAGGGTACATCGTTTATCCCCGATGAGCGGTTCAAAACGGACAAGGATGCCCTTGGTGCAGCATTGGCCGATTTTGAGAACGAACCAATCGAGGACTTTCTTGGGTAGTCCAAATGTATGAGACTTCGTAGTTGCCGCGAAAGCCCGGTCTGACGGATTGCACTGCAGCGTTCAGGACCGGCGATGAGTGGCCGGTTTGGGCCGCCCTTTACTTCAATTAGAGCAACTTAAGAACCCACACTAACACAATGCAGTCGGGGTCAATTTCGGCAACCTCGGCTACAAGCTGGTTACTTTTTAGCGGGTTCGATGTTCACTGCCTTGCGCGCTTCGGCCTCGGCGCCCGACCCAGTGGGCCATTGCCACAGGGAGCCGGGCTTGTAGGCCTTGTTGAGGGCAGGGAAATTCTTCGTGTCCTTGATGGCGGCGCGCAGCCTTGTACGGGCCTCGCGCGGGGAAACTTTGAGTTCATCGCACAACGCCTTAAGGGTCGTCAGGTTGGTCATAGCATCACTCCTTTAAAGTTGATGATATTTTTATAAGACGACCTGCCTGGGTGCGTCAGGTGAAACCTCAGATATCCGTGTGGGTTTTCCGCGCAAGATGCTGTCAGAGCGGCGCTGAGACGCATCCTACCCCGCGACAATGGTAAATCCGCCGCAGATGGTAAGCGATCCAGTGCGGCGCTCTCAATCGGCCTTGAAGAGCTGCGATATGTCGACGCCAAGAGCATTGGCGATGCGCTCGACGACCTTGACCGAAGGATTCCGCCGACCAGTCTCGACACCGCTCAGATATGTTTGGTGCACGTCAGCGCGGTGTGCGAGCTCTTCCTGGGATAAGCCCTTCTCGCGGCGAATGCGCTGAATGTTCCGGGATAGGCGACGCTGCACTGACATACGCCGCTTGCCGCACACGTTGGGGCGGCTCGCCATAGACTATGAGTAATAAAGTGCGTAGACCCGTAGGAGATTCAATAAATATTGGCCGGTCACGCCTATGCAAAGGGACAGCACCAACGTACCCGATGACTTGACTTATAGTCTATGCGCTGACCTGCTTTGCCCCGAGAAGCTTGTGTTTCCTGGAGAGATCAAATCCGAGGTCGACCGCCGCCAAATCCGGCATGGCGTATATGCGTGGTGGTTTGATCCCGCTCTGCCGCTCGTCCCGCGCGATGGATGTCTGCGAATGGGTCTTCATGACATGCTCTATGTCGGCATCGCTCCCCCAAGCCGCTCTGGTGAAGGGTCACGCCGTCTCACTCCAATCAAGCAACGCTTGCTACGCAATCACTTGCGAGGCAGCATCCGCCGATCCACCCTGCGCCAGTCACTCGCGGCAATCCTAGCTGAGCAGATGGGCTTCGGCTTCTGTCGCGATGCTTCCGGAAAATCGCGTATGCGCCCCGAAGACGAGGCCCGGCTCACCGGGTGGATGAACACACATGCTGCGGTGACATTCATTCACACCGATGATCCGTCGGGCCTCGAAGAAGCGCTGATCCGCAACGGCCCACCCTTGCCATTGAACCTCAGCATGTCGCGTCACTCGTTCCGGGATACGCTGTCGGCGTTGCGCAGACGACTGGGGCGAGAACTGTGACGCCGCACGCGCTATTAAAAATCGCACTATTGTAACCCCTGACGATACCCGCATGCGAGAGCAGTGCGCCAGCGCAGCGCCAAGGTTATGGTGCCGCGCCTTTTTTCCATGCGAAGGGCGATCCGAAAGACCGATATTGGATCCCCGGATCGGCCTTCAGATTGCCAGGATGCCAGATTTCCATCCCTCGACACTGGCAACCTGCGCCGTGTCACAGCGCCATGCACTGGGAGGGGAAATCTGGCAGTCTGGCAATCTGAGTCTGGTGCGTCAGTCCGGCAACCTCCACCACCATTCGCGGCGTTTCTGGCTGCTCTCGATACCGAGCCTCTTCTTCGCTCTGCTCAAAGTTCGCTGAGTGATTCCGGCTTGGTCGGCAACTTTATCGATTTCCGCAGCCTTGCGGGGACCGTCCTTTAAGAAAGTGCGCAGGAATTCGACGGCACCATCGCGGGGGGGCGGTGAACCGGATTTGTTGCCCATGGCAAGGTCTTTGATCGTGACCGGGCTTGGGCCGTCCCATTGCACGCGAGGTAGGCTTTCATCGGGGCCGCCGGTTAGTCGATACGCCCAGCTCGTCCCCTTCGGTCCTACGTTGTGCTTGATGTGCAGTACGACCTTCTGCTCCTCCTCCTCGGGATTGGCGGTGACCAGCAACGCCGAACGTGCGGCACCAATGAAATCAATGCTGCCGCCGCCTTGGTAGATGGCCTTATCGTGTTTCATCTTGGTGAGGTGGCGCACGAACAGTACAGCGCAGCCATAGTCCTCAGCGATCAATTTCATAGCGCTGAGGACGGGCCGTACCGCATTCGCGCGGTACACATCGGTTTTGTCCGGCATGAACGCCATGAGTGGGTCAATAATGATCAGGTTGATCTCATGGTCATCAAGTTCCGCCCGCAGCTTGTCCAAGCCGTCAGCGTCTAGCATCAGGTCCGAAACCAGCACCCTGACATTGTCCTGTTGAATGTCACGGAGAACTGACCCGGTATTGTCACCGAGATTTGACCCGCTCAGTCATTATGCTTTCTTCGTCATGATGTGGTCAATGCTGGTGGCTCCTTCCTTTTCTGTTTCGCAATCTCGGAGCTGGCTTTGAAG
>JAGXHA010000094.1 GCA_024636475.1 Roseobacter sp.
CGTGGGGCTGCATATTTAAAGGCAAATGGGGTCGATACTTCTGATCCACAAAGCTATTGTACGCTTGGCCGTGCAGAAATCCAAAAATCGAGCCGGATCGGTTCGTTACTGAGAGCGAAATAAGCATATGAGCGACACACGAAAGATCATCATCGATGGCAAGGAAGTCGAAGTCCAAGGGGCGATGACGCTCATTCAGGCTTGCGAGGAAGCAGGCGTGGAAATTCCACGTTTCTGTTATCACGAACGGCTGTCGATTGCTGGGAACTGTCGTATGTGTCTTGTCGAAGTCGTGGGCGGCCCGCCAAAACCTGCGGCAAGCTGCGCGATGCAGGTCAAAGATTTGCGCCCTGGTCCTGATGGCCAGCCGCCTGTGGTGAAAACCAACTCGCCTATGGTGAAAAAGGCGCGCGAAGGCGTGATGGAATTCTTGTTGATCAACCACCCGCTGGATTGCCCGATCTGCGATCAGGGCGGCGAATGTGACCTGCAAGATCAGGCGATGGCCTATGGTGTCGACTTCAGCCGTTACCGTGAACCCAAGCGCGCGACAGAAGATCTTGATCTGGGGCCGCTTGTCGAAACCCACATGACACGCTGCATTTCCTGCACCCGTTGCGTGCGCTTTACCACCGAAGTTGCGGGCATTCACCAGATGGGCCAGACGGGCCGGGGTGAAGACGCTGAAATTACAGCATATCTGGGCCAGACGCTCGATTCGAACTTGCAGGGCAACATCATTGATTTGTGTCCCGTCGGTGCGCTGGTGTCGAAGCCTTACGCCTTTACGGCCCGCCCTTGGGAGTTGTCCAAGACCGAATCCATCGATGTGATGGACGCGCTAGGCTCCAACATCCGTGTGGATACCAAGGGGCGCGAAGTCATGCGTTTCTTGCCACGCAACCATGATGGCGTGAACGAGGAATGGATTTCCGACAAGACCCGTTTCGTCTGGGACGGCCTGCGCCGCCAACGTCTGGACACACCTTACATTCGTGAGAACGGCAAGCTGCGCAAAGCCGAGTGGCCCGAAGCACTGGCCGCTGCTGCCACGGCGATGAAGGGCAAGAAAGTCGCAGGTCTTATCGGTGATCTGGTGTCGGTTGAAGCAGCCTATGCGCTGAAACAGTTGATCACAGGGCAGGGCGGTGCCGTCGAATGCCGCACTGATGGTGCCAAGTTGCCAGCGGGCAACCGCTCTGGTTATGTTGGTACGGCGCGGGTCGATGACATTGATCATGCCCAATCGATCATGCTGATCGGCACGAACCCTGCGATCGAGGCACCGGTTTTGAACGCCCGAATCCGCAAGGCATGGGCCCGCGGAGCAGACATCGCTCACGTTGGCCCGGCGGCGGATCTGACATATGATCATGCGCATCTGGGCGATGGCCCGTCAGTTCTGACGGATTTACTTAAGCGCGATCATTCGGATGTTGCCGATAAGCCGTCGTTGGTGATTGTCGGAATGGGCGCATTGGCGCGCGAAGACGGTGCAGCCGTACTTGCCGCAGCAATGGCGCTGGCCGAGGCGACAAAATCCGGCTTTATGGTGTTGCACACAGCGGCGTCGCGGGTTGGTGCCATGGATTTGAATGCCGTGGCCGAGGGCGGTATCTCCGAGATCGTCGCGGCTGATGTCGTCTATAATATGGGGGCGGACGAGGGTGATATTCCTGCCGGGCCTTTCGTGATCTATCAAGGCTCGCATGGGGATCGCGGCGCGCACCGCGCTGATATCATCTTGCCCGGTGCCGTCTATACCGAAGAAGCAGGTCTGTTCGTGAACACCGAAGGGCGCCCTCAATTGGCTGCCCGCGCCAGCTTTGCCCCCGGTCAAGCCAAGGAAAACTGGGCTATCCTGCGGGCGTTGAGTGCGGAATTGGGCGCGACCTTGCCGTTCGATTCACTGGGAGCGCTGCGCAAGGCCTTGGTTGCGGAGGTTCCGCATTTGGCTGATGTCGATCAGGTAGCCGAGAATGAATGGCAACCATTGGCGCAGGCCAAGATGGGTGATGCGGCCTTCCAGACTGCAATCTCGGATTTCTATCTGACCAATCCGATTGCACGGGCCAGCCAGTTGATGGCAGAGCTTTCCGCGAACGCCAAAGCCCGCCGCGAAAAACCACTGGCGGCAGAGTGAGGGTTTTGGGGATGATGATGCTTCCTGTGATCATGGCGGGCTGCGAAGCGCGGGCCCCCATGGCAGAGGACTTCATTCCCGAATACCAAGGTGTTCAGACGACTTTGCTGGACGGTGATCTTGTGCAGTTCAACGTCGCGATGACCAAGGCGCGGTCGGTCGGCAATGTCGCAGATTACGCAGAATGTGCTGCAGCGCAGTATACTTTGATCAGAGGCTTTGGATTTGCCCGACACGTGCGCACAAATGTTGAGATCGTGGGTGGTGTCTGGCAAGCAGATGCTGTTTACACAATCTCGCCAAGCCTGCCACGTGGCTTGAAGACAATTGATGCCGAAGTGACCGTGCAAAACTGCATGGAACGCGGTATACCGACGGTGTGAGGACCTATGGCTGACTTCTTTTTCAACACCACGCTGGGCGCGATACTGCTGATCATTGGCCAGATTTTCCTGATCGTGATCCCCTTGCTGCTGGCTTTGGCGTTTTTGATGTATGCGGACCGCAAGATCTGGGCGAGTGTTCAGTTGCGGCGGGGGCCGAACGTCGTTGGCGTTTATGGCCTGCTTCAGTCTTTCGCGGATTTCGGCAAATATATTGTCAAAGAGATCGTCGTGCCTGCTGGTGCGGACCGTCCGGTATTCTTTATGGCCCCGATGGTCAGCCTTGTGATGGCTCTGGTGGCTTGGGCGGTGATTCCGTTCAACGATGGATGGGTTTTATCGGACATCAACGTCGCGATCCTGTTTGTCTTCGCGGTTTCTTCGCTTGAAGTATACGGCGTGATCATGGGTGGCTGGGCCTCAAACTCGAAATATCCGTTCCTTGGCAGCTTGCGGTCGGCAGCGCAGATGATCTCCTATGAGGTTTCTATCGGCTTGATCATCATCGGTGTGATCATCTCGACCGGATCAATGAATTTCAGCGGTATCGTGGCAGCGCAAGATAGCAATTACGGGCTGCTCAGCTGGTACTGGCTACCGCATTTCCCGATGTTGATCTTGTTCTTTATCAGTGCCTTGGCAGAAACAAACCGGCCACCCTTTGACCTTCCCGAAGCGGAATCAGAGCTGGTTGCCGGATATCAGGTTGAATATTCCTCCACGCCCTTCTTGCTGTTCATGATCGGTGAACTGGTGGCGGTCGTGCTGATGTGCGCATTGATCTCGTTGATGTTCTTTGGCGGTTGGCTGTCACCCATTCCGGGCTTGCCAGACGGCATCTTCTGGATGATCGCTAAAATGGGCCTGGTGTTCTTCTTCTTCTCGTTGATCAAGGCGATCACACCGCGCTATCGCTATGACCAGTTGATGCGTTTGGGCTGGAAGGTCTTCCTCCCGTTCTCGTTGTTCTGGGTGGTGTTTGTGGCCTTCGCGGCGAAATTTGAATGGTTTTGGGGCATCTACGCCCGCTACACGGTAGGAGGCTGATATGACAGACTATACCCGCCACGCTAAATACTTCCTTTTGCAGGATTTTTATCAAGGCATGAAGCTGGGCATCAAATACATGTTCAAGCCGAAGGCGACGATTAACTACCCGCATGAAAAAGGGCCTTTGTCGCCGCGGTTTCGTGGCGAACACGCGCTGCGCCGCTATGCCAATGGCGAGGAACGCTGCATTGCCTGCAAATTATGCGAGGCGGTCTGTCCGGCGCAAGCCATCACCATTGATGCGGAACCACGCGATGACGGCAGCCGCCGCACCACGCGCTATGACATCGACATGACCAAGTGCATTTACTGCGGTTTCTGTCAGGAAGCCTGCCCTGTAGATGCAATCGTAGAAGGCCCGAATTTCGAGTTTTCGACCGAAACCCGTGAAGAGTTGTACTATGACAAGACCAAACTTCTGGAGAACGGGGATCGCTGGGAAGCCGAAATTGCCCGAAACCTAGAGATGGATGCGCCCTACAGATGACCGATACTCCGAACCCTTTCGAAGAGATGATGCGCAAAATGCAGGAGATGGCCAAGGCCATGCCTGGCGCTGACGCGTTTTCGCCCAAAGGGTTCGAAGCGATGATGGGCAAGATGCCCAAAGACATGATGGAAACGATGTTTGGCAGCACGATGAACCCGAACGGGTTGGATGCCAAAACGCGGCTTTTGCTCACGATTGCAGGCTTGACCATGCAGGGGGCGCAAAACGATATGGCGCTTAGACAGGCTGTGATCCACGCGGTGGAAGCGGGCGCGCACAAGCAGCAAGTGATTGAGACAATCGGGCAGATGGCGGTTTTTGCCGGCATCCCCGCCATGGCCCGCGCGATGGAAATTGCGCAAGGCGTGTTGGATGACAAGGAAGGTGACGCATGAGCGTTTTCGCATTTTACCTCTTCGCGATCAGTGTGATTACAGGCGGGCTTTTCACCGTGATCAGCCGCAATCCGGTGCATTCGGTGCTTTGGCTCATACTGTCGTTCTTAAGTGCGGCGGGTCTTTTCGTGATGTTGAATGCTGAATTCGTCGCAATGCTGCTGATCATTGTTTATGTCGGCGCGGTTGCGGTTCTTTTCCTTTTCGTCGTGATGATGCTGGACGTGGATTTTGCCGAGTTGAAGGCCGAAATGGCGAAATATATGCCACTGGGGCTGTTGATCGTGCTGATTGTCCTGATGCAGTTCGTCATGGCCTATGGCGCATGGGATGCCAGTGCTGCTGCCGACGGCCTGCGGTCGCAAGTGGTCACGGACGAGGTGCAGAATACGGCGGCTTTGGGTCTGATCCTGTATGATGAATACTTTTTATTGTTCCAGTTGTCAGGGCTGATCCTGCTTGTCGCGATGATTGGTGCGATTGTGTTGACCTTGCGCCATCGCGGTGACGTCAAGCGTCAGGATGTCGTCGCGCAGATGATGCGTGATCCGAAACTGGCGATGAAGCTAAACGATGTGAAACCGGGGCAGGGCCTTCAGTAACGGCTCCTGTGCTCGCGATAAATCAAGACGGCCGACTGCGCAGGTGAAGTGTTCATCAAGAACAATGTGCAGAGGTATGCGATGCGGGTGGCAACCCGGATCACCAAGGACTGAAGAACGCCCGGCAAGGGCAAAAAACCGAGGGACGACATGATCGGAATTGAACATTACCTGACAGTAGCGGCGACGCTTTTTGTCATTGGCATTTTCGGGCTATTCCTGAACCGCAAGAACATCATCATCATGTTGATGTCGGTGGAGTTGATGCTCTTGGCGGTGAATATCAATTTCGTAGCGTTCTCGCATTTCTTGGGCGATCTGGTGGGTCAAGTGTTCACCTTATTCGTTCTTACGGTTGCGGCTGCAGAGGCTGCGATTGGTCTGGCCATTCTGGTCTGCTTCAACAGAAATCGTGGTTCGATTGCTGTTGAAGATGTCAATGTGATGAAGGGCTAAGATCATGGAAAGCATCATTCTTTTCGCGCCACTTGTGGGCGCATTGATCTGCGGTTTCGGTTGGAAGATTATCGGTGAAAAGCCTGCACAATGGGTTGCGACGGGATTGCTGTTTCTATCGGCGCTGCTGAGCTGGATCGTATTTTTCACCTTCGATGGCGTGACTGAGCAAATTCCGCTGATGCGGTGGATTGAATCCGGGTCCTTGTCGACGGATTGGGCGATCCGCATGGACCGCTTGACCGCGATCATGCTGATCGTGATCACGACCGTGTCTAGTCTCGTACATCTGTATTCATTTGGCTACATGGCCCACGATGATAACTTCAAAGAGTCCGAGTCGTATCGCGCCCGGTTCTTTGCCTATCTGTCGTTCTTTACCTTTGCGATGCTGATGCTGGTGACGGCAAATAACCTGATCCAGATGTTCTTTGGTTGGGAAGGGGTTGGCGTCGCCTCGTACCTGCTGATCGGCTTCTACTACAAAAAGCCGTCGGCCAATGCCGCTGCAATCAAGGCGTTTGTGGTGAACCGTGTGGGTGACTTTGGCTTTGCCCTTGGTATCTTTGGACTTTTCTATCTCACAGACAGCGTCCGTTTTGATGACATCTTTGCCGCAGCCCCTGAATTGGCCCAGACGACAGTGCATTTCTTGTGGGCTGACTGGAACGCGGCCAATCTTATTGCGTTCCTGCTTTTTGTCGGCGCGATGGGTAAATCCGCGCAATTGTTCCTGCACACCTGGCTGCCCGACGCGATGGAAGGGCCGACGCCTGTGTCTGCCCTGATCCACGCCGCTACCATGGTGACCGCCGGGGTCTTTCTGGTCTGCCGCATGTCGCCGCTGATGGAATTCGCACCCGAGGCGATGACCTTTGTAACCGTGATCGGTGCGACAACCGCTTTCGTTGCGGCGACCATCGGGTTGGTTCAGACCGATATCAAACGGGTCATTGCCTATTCGACCATGTCCCAGCTGGGTTATATGTTTGTTGCAGCGGGGGTTGGCATGTATTCGGCGGCGATGTTCCACCTTCTGACCCACGCGTTTTTCAAAGCGCTGTTGTTTTTGGGGGCTGGGTCGGTGATTCACGGGATGCACCACGAGCAGGACATGAAAAATTACGGTGGATTGCGCAAGAAAATCCCCTACACGTTCTGGGCCATGATGATTGGCACGCTTGCCATTACGGGCGTCGGTATCCCGCTTACTCATATCGGTTTTGCCGGGTTCCTGTCTAAAGACGCCATCATCGAGAGCGCTTATGGGGCGGGGTCGATGTATGGTTTCTGGTTGTTGGTTGTTGCCGCTGCGATGACCAGTTTTTACAGCTGGCGCTTGATGTTCCTGACGTTCTTTGGAACGGCGCGCGGCAACAAGCATACCCATGAACACGCCCATGAAAGCCCGATGGTGATGCTGGTCCCGCTGGGTGTTCTCAGCCTTGGTGCGGTTTTTTCCGGCATGGTTTTCTACAACGGTTTCTTTGGAAAAGCTGAGTATGTCGGCAAGTTTTATGGCATCCCGATGACCGAGATGGCCGCTGCCGATGATACCAAAGTCGAAGGTGCCGAAGAGGGTCAAAGCACCACGGTCGCGGACGCAGCACATGACGGCGAGACGCATTACGGCCCCAGCTTTGCTGGCAACCCTGGTGATGGTGCGCTGTATTTCGCGCCTGACAACACGGTCCTTGAGGACGCGCATGCGGTCCACTGGTTGGTCAAAGTCAGCCCGTTCATCGCGATGTTGTCAGGTCTGGTGATGGCGCTGTGGTTTTACATCTGGAACCCTAGTTTGCCGCGTCGCCTTGCCGCCAACCAGAGACCTTTGTATCTGTTCTTGCTGAATAAATGGTATTTTGACGAGCTCTATAACGTGATCTTCGTCAAACCAGCTTCGGCGATAGGACGGTTCTTTTGGAAGCGCGGCGACGGCAATGTGATTGATGGTTCACTGAACGGGATCGCCATGGGCATTATTCCGTTCCTCACCCGTCTCGCGGGTCGGGCACAGTCCGGTTATATCTTTACTTATGCCTTCGCCATGGTGATCGGCATCGCAGTCCTTGTGACCTGGATGACGATGAGCGGGGGGGCGAAATAATGGATCATCACTTGCTTTCCATCATTACATTCATGCCAAGCTTTGCAGCGCTGATCTTGGCGGTCTTTCTGCGTGGCGATGACGAGGCCGCAGCGCGCAATGCCAAATGGCTGGCGTTGATCACGACGTCTGTTACCTTCCTGATCTCGCTGTTTATCCTTTTTGACTTTGATCCATCCAACACCGGGTTTCAGTTCGTGGACGAGGCGACCTGGATTTTGGGCCTGAAATACCGGATGGGTGTCGATGGGATCTCGATCCTGTTTGTGATGCTGACCACCTTCATGATGCCGCTGGTGATTGCCGCCAGCTGGAATGTGACCACGCGGGTCAAGGAATACATGATCGCCTTCTTGCTGCTGGAAACGCTGATGCTCGGCGTGTTCATGGCGCTCGACATGGTGCTCTTCTATCTCTTCTTCGAGGCCGGACTGATCCCGATGTTCCTGATCATCGGGATCTGGGGCGGGGCGAACCGGATTTACGCCAGCTTCAAGTTCTTCCTTTATACCTTCCTTGGCTCGGTTCTGATGCTGGTGGCCATGGTCGCGATGTACGCGGATGCGGGCACGACTTGTATCGGTGGTTGCGAGGTCAGCCTGCTGACCCACATCTTCGCGTCCGAGACGTTCTCGATCGCTGGGATCACGGTCGTTGGCGGTTTGCAGACGATGCTTTTCCTCGCCTTCTTTGCCAGCTTCGCTGTGAAAATGCCAATGTGGCCTGTCCACACGTGGTTGCCTGATGCGCACGTGCAGGCCCCCACAGCGGGTTCTGTGGTGCTGGCGGCAATCCTGCTGAAGATGGGTGGCTATGGTTTCTTGCGGTTTTCGCTGCCGATGTTTCCCGTCGGGTCCGATGTCGTTGCACCCTTGGTGCTTTGGATGTCTGCGATTGCGATTGTGTATACGTCGCTTGTTGCCCTTGTTCAGGAAGACATGAAAAAGCTGATCGCCTATTCATCCGTTGCCCATATGGGTTTCGTGACGATGGGTATCTTTACCTTCAATCAGCAAGGTCTTGACGGCGCTATCTTTCAGATGATCAGCCACGGCTTTATCTCTGCTGCGCTGTTTTTGTGTGTCGGCGTGATCTATGACCGGATGCACACCCGCGAGATTGACGCCTACGGCGGTCTGGTAAACCGGATGCCCGCCTATGCGCTGGTGTTCATGTTCTTTACCATGGCCAATGTCGGTTTGCCGGGCACGTCCGGGTTCGTCGGTGAATTCCTGACGCTGATGGGGGTTTTCCAAGTCAACACATGGGTAGCGGCCGTTGCCACCACTGGCGTCATCCTGTCGGCGGCTTATGCGCTGTGGCTGTACCGGCGGGTTGTCATGGGTGATCTGATCAAGGAAAGCCTGCGCACAATCACCGACATGTCGTCACGCGAGCGGTGGATATTTGCCCCGCTGGTCGTCATGACCCTTCTTTTGGGTGTGTATCCGGCACTTGTGCTTGATATCATCGGCCCTTCGGTCGCCGCCCTTGTTGCTAGACATGATACGGCCCTGGAGGCGGCAGGAGCCGCTGTCCAGATGGCCTCAGAATAAAGGACTGCGCGATGATTTCCGCTGATCTGAATGTCATCCTGCCCGAAATCGTGCTGTCGCTGTTTGCGATCCTTGCACTTTTGGGAGCGGTTTATACGACAAAAGATGCGATGGGCAGCCTGTTGGTCTGGCTGACCTCTGGAGTTATGGTGTTCCTGGCGATCTGGATCGGTATGACCGGATCCGGCGAAACGCGCATCGCCTTCAATGGCCTGTTCATTGAGGACGGGTTCGCCCGCTTTGCCAAAGTCACGATCCTGCTCAGTGCGGCGGCGGTTTTGATGATGTCTGAAGCCTACATGAAATCGCGCGGCTTGCTGCGGTTTGAATACCCCGTGCTGGTCGCACTTAGCGTCGTCGGAATGATGGTCATGGTCAGTGCGGGCGATTTGATGTCGCTTTATATGGGGCTTGAGCTGCAATCCCTCGCGCTTTACGTCATCGCGTCCTTGCGCCGTGACAGTATCAAGTCGACCGAGGCGGGATTGAAGTATTTCGTACTTGGCGCGTTGTCGTCCGGTTTGCTGCTCTACGGGGCATCGCTGGTTTACGGATATGCCGGGACAACGCAGTTTGCAGGGATCATCACGGTTGCGCAAACGGGCCAAACTTCCGTTGGTTTGCTGTTTGGTATCGTGTTTCTGATCTCTGGATTGGCATTCAAGGTATCTGCCGTGCCGTTCCACATGTGGACGCCCGATGTCTATGAGGGGGCCCCCACGCCGATCACAGCGTTTTTCGCCACGGCGCCAAAGGTTGCGGCGATGGCACTGTTCGCCCGTCTGCTGCATGACGCCTTTGGCAATGCGGTTGCTGACTGGAGCCAGATTGTCGCGTTGCTTTCTGTGTTGTCGATGTTTCTGGGCGGGATTGCTGCGATTGGCCAGACCAATATCAAACGGCTGATGGCCTATTCCTCGATTGCGCATATGGGCTATGCCCTGATCGGCCTGGCCGCTGGCACGCAATTGGGTGTCAAGGCGATGCTGGTCTACATGGCAGTATACGTGACGATGAACGTTGGTACTTTTGCGTTTATCCTGAGCATGGAAAAAGACGGCAAGCCGGTCACCGATATCTCTGCACTCAACATGTATTCCAAGCGGTCGCCGGGCAAGGCGCTGGCGATGCTGGTATTGTTGTTCTCGCTGGCCGGTGTGCCGCCGATGCTGGGCTTTTTCGCCAAGTTCGGCGTATGGCAGGCAGGTGTTGACGCGGGGCTGATCTGGTTGGTGACTGCAAGCGCTGTCGCCTCGGCGATTGGTGCCTATTATTACTTGCGCATCGTCTTCCTGATGTATTTCGGGGCAGAGGGCGATGATCGCCTGGATGGTGGCAATAGCGCCCTGCTGACAGGGTTTTTGGTTGCCTCTGCCGTGATCATGGTGGTCGGCATTGCAAACATGTTCGGCGTCGAGGGTGCTGCAATCGCAGCCGCGGCGACGCTGGTCAACTGATCAGTCGGTGGTGCCGGTGAGCGAGCGCGCCTCCGGCGGGGATATTTTTAAGCCAGAGAAGCAGGGCAGCGCGTGGCCAGAAGGCTACGGGAGGCTCGTCTTTGACAGTGTTGATTCCACGCTAAGCGAGGCAGCGCGGCGCGTAGCCGACTTGACGGGCCCGTTGTGGATTTTGGCAGACGAGCAGACCGCGGCGCGTGGACGACGCGGGAGGTCCTGGGCCACGCCCAAGGGGAATTTTGCGTCGACATTGATCATGCGCAGGACCGAGGCACCTGGTATCGCCGCGTTGCGCAGTTTTGTGGCCTCTCTGGCGTTGCGGCGCGCTTTTGTCCGTGTGACTGGGGACGACGGCGCTTTTGCATTGAAATGGCCAAATGACGTGCTGTTGAACGGTGGCAAGGTTGCCGGGATTTTGCTGGAGAACATTGGCGATCATCTGGCGATCGGCATTGGCGTGAACCTGGCCCATGCGCCGGGCGCGGATCAGGTGGAAGCCGGTGCCCTCCGCCCGGTTTCAATCGTTGGGGAAACCGGCCTCGTGATCACGACAGCAAAGTTTCTTGACGCGCTCGCCTCCGAATATGCTTTGCTGGAAACGCAGTTTACCACCTTTGGCTTTGCGTCGATCCGCACCGCTTGGTTGGCGCATGCCGCACGTTTGGGTGAAGAAATCGTGGCGCGCACGATGCGCGACGAGACGCGCGGGATCTTTGAGGACGTGGATGAACTGGGCTGCCTGATCTTGCGTACCCCCAAAGGGCGCGTTGCGATCACTGCGGCGGATGTATTTTTCTGAGACTCTGGAGAGGGCTGTTCGATGCTTTTGGCGATAGACTGCGGAAATACAAATACTGTCTTTTCGATCTGGGACGGCACCAAGTTCATCGGAACATGGCGCACATCAACCGAATGGCAGCGCACGGCAGACCAGTATTATGTGTGGCTGAGCACCTTGATGCGGTTCCAGAAGGTCGAGGCGGACATCACGGATGTGATCATCAGCTCGACCGTGCCCCGCGTGGTTTTTAACCTTCGCGTTCTGGCTGATCGATATTTTCACACCCGGCCTATCGTGGTCGGCAAACCTGAATGCAAACTGCCCGTTGATGTGCGCGTGGACGCGGGCACGGCTGTGGGGCCGGATCGTTTGGTCAACACCGTTGCGGGATTTGATCTGTTTGGCGGCGACTTGATCGTGGTTGATTTCGGGACGGCCACGACCTTTGACGTTGTCGCCTCGGACGGGGCCTACATCGGCGGGGTGATTGCGCCGGGTGTAAATCTGAGCCTTGAGGCGTTGCATAATGCGGCGGCAGCCTTACCTCATGTGGATATTACGAAACCGCAGGCGGTGATCGGCACAAATACCGTAGCCTGCATCCAATCGGGTATTTTTTGGGGTTATGTCGGCCTCGTTCGTGAGATATGTGCGCGGATAAAGGCGGAGCGTGAGCGCGAGATGCGCGTGATCGCGACAGGCGGGCTTGCCCCGCTGTTTCAACAGACAGTAGATCTGTTCGATTCCTATCAAGATGATCTGACAATGCACGGTTTGACCGTGATTTATAACTATAACAAGGACACCGCTTAATCATATGAGCAACGAAAGATTGATCTATCTGCCCCTCGGGGGGGCAGGTGAAATTGGCATGAACGCCTATGTTTATGGCTATGGGGCCCCCGGAAAGGAGCGACTGATTGTGGTCGATCTTGGCGTGGCGTTCCCGGACATGGACACCAGCCCGGGCGTGGATCTGATTATTCCCGATATCGCTTGGCTGGAAGAACGCCGCAACCAGATTGAGGCGATTTTCATCACCCACGCGCATGAAGACCACGTGGGCGCTGTGGCGCATACCTATGACCGCTTGCGCGCGCCGATCTATACGCGCAAGTTCACGGCCAATATCGCCAAACGAAAGATGGACGAGTACGGTCATCCGGCTGATGCTGTCACGACCGTGGCACCATGGCCGGCGCAGACGACTGTTGGTCCGTTCAAGGTTGGCTTTTTGCCGATGTCGCATTCCATCCCCGAATCCTCATCGCTGGTGATCGACGTGGCGGGTGACCGCTTGATCCACTCGGGCGATTTCAAGATCGACCTGACACCGGGTGTGGGCGAGGCCTATGATCCTGAGCTTTGGGCAGATGTGTCCAAGGATGGCGTCAAGGCGCTGATCTGTGACAGTACCAACGTGTTTTCGCTTAACCCCGGTCGGTCTGAAGCGTCTGTTGGTCCAGAGATTGAAAAGCTGTTGGGATCGGCTCAGGGAATGGTTGTTGCGACGACATTTGCGTCCAACGTGGCACGGGTCAAAACCCTGGCCGAAGCGGGCGAGCGGGCAGGGCGTTCTGTCGTGCTGTTGGGCCGCGCGATGAAGCGGATGGTCGAAGCCTCGCTTGAAACAGGCGTGATGAAGGATTTCCCGCCCGTGATCAGCCCTGAGGATGCGCGCGGCGTTCCACGGGAAAACCTGATGCTGCTGGTAACCGGATCGCAGGGCGAACGCCGTGCGGCGTCGGCGCAACTTGCGCGCGGGAAGTACATGGGGCTTGAGATGAAAGAGGGGGACATGTTCCTGTTCTCGTCCAAGACCATCCCCGGCAACGAGCGTGGTGTGATCAAGGTGATGAATGCCTTCTCCGAGATGGGTGTTGATATTGTCGACGACAGTTCGGGTCTTTACCACGTGTCTGGCCACGCCAACCGGCCTGATCTTGAGACGTTGCATGACGTGGTCAAACCGCAAATTCTGATCCCGATGCACGGCGAGCACCGTCACCTGCGCGAGCATGTGAAGATCGCCAATGCCAAGGGCATCAAGGGCGTTCTGGCCGTCAACGGCATGATGATTGATCTGTCTGGGAATGAACCCAAAGTCGCTGAATATGTCGACAGCGGGCGGACCTATCTTGACGGTTCAACCCAGATTGGTGCGATGGACGGGGTTGTACGTGACCGTATCCGTATGGCGCTGAATGGTCATGTGACCGTGACGGTGATCCTGGATGAAAACGACGAAGCCTTGGGTGATCCGTGGGTTGATGCGATGGGTCTGCCGGAACAAGGGCGGTCGAAATCATCGCTGGTCGAGATTTTGGAGGCCGATCTGGGACAGTTCCTGGGCCGTGCCAATGCCAAGACCTTGCGCGACGACGACAAGCTTCACGAGGGGTTGAAACGCGTTGTGCGCCAGTCTGCCAATGACGAGATCGGCAAAAAGCCGGAAGTCACGATTGTGGTCAGCCGTCTGAGCTAATCCTTGAAAAGCCGATGAAATGAACGCGCCGCCCTGAAAAGGATGGCGCGTTTTGCATTTAGGGCAGCCGCGCTGCTGCGGCTTTCGAGGCGGCAAGGCGGCGGGTGATCATCTTGGCAATCAGGATATCGACTGCTTTGACGGTGGCCGGGTCGCTGTCATCTGGTGATCCACCGGCAAAGGGGGGCTTTGGGTCGTATTGCAGCAGCAGTTGCAGTTCTTTGGCCAAGGTGACGCTGACCGCCTTGGCAACCAGCGTCAGGGCGAAATCAATGCCCGAGGTAACACCCGCACCCGTCATGATCTGGCCGTCTTGGACAACACGATCTTTTACAGGCGTGACCCCGAACAAGGCCAACTGGTCCAGCGACGCCCAGTGACAGGCCGCGCGTTTTCCGCTGAGCAAGCCCGCAGCCGCCAGCACCAAAGAGCCCACACAAACCGAGGTCACCCATTGGCAACCCGGCGCAATGCGGCGCAGGAAATCAAGGGTTTCGGTGTCATCCATCAGTTCAATCTGGCCCGGGCCACCCGGCACACAGAGGATGTCTAGCGTTTCAGTTTCATCAAACGTGGCTGTGGGCAGCATCTGAAAGCCGGAATCGCACGCAACAGGGTCCTTGGTTTTCCAGATCAGCGATACCTTGGCATCCGGAATCAGGGCAAAAACGGCGAGCGGACCTGTCAGATCAAGCTGTGTCAGGTTCGGGTACATCAACATGCCGATGCGCATGTCGGCTCCTTCCAATCAAGCGGGGGTTGCTGTGAAGGGTTGCATGAAACGTGGTGTTTCCCAAAGCCGATTTGCACAAAGGCAAATGAAAAAGGGTGCAGAACCTAAATTCTGCACCCTTTGGGTCTTTCAAGTCGTGTGACCTGTGTCAGTCGCGGCGTTCTTCAAAGCTGAGGCCGATAAACTCTGGCGTGTGTTCACCCAAGCCCACGATCTTGTTGTCGTTGCGGTTGTTTTGATTGCGGTTGTTGTCAGAGCGATTGTTATCGCCCCGGCCGCGACCACCACGTTCGTTGCGACGGTTTTGCTGGGGTTTATCGTCTTGCTGTTTTGCTTCAGGCGCTTGCGTCTGAGGTTCGGGCGTCTTTTCGGCCTTCACCTCTGGTGCAGCATCTGCCTTTGGCGCATTATCTGCGTCACTCTTCACAGCGTCAGCCTCAACTTTCGGGGCATCTTCTTTTTTGCGGCTGCGCGACCGGGTGCGCTTGGGCTTTTCGGTCGCTGGCGCGTCCTCTTGCGCGGCTTTTGGTTTTGGGGTCGCGTCCTTTTTGGGCGCGTCTTTCGTCGGTGCCACTGCGGCCTTGTCGCCGCCCAGCGGGTTTTCGAGGCGCGGAATTTCGCGCTGGACCAGACGCTCTACATCAGCGAGGTTTTTTTCGTCACGCGGGACGCAGATCATGATCGCCTTGCCATCCCGGCCTGCGCGGCCCGTGCGGCCAATGCGGTGAACATAGTCTTCGGCGTGGGACGGCACATCAAAGTTATAGACATGGCTGACCGAGGGCACATCAAGTCCGCGTGCGGCAACATCTGACGCCACAAGAAATCGCAACGTTCCGGCACGGAAACCGTCAAGCGTTTTGGTGCGCTGGCTTTGATCCAGATCGCCGTGGATTGGCGCTGCGTCATAGCCATGTTTTTTCAAGGACTTGGCGACAGTGTCCACGTCCATCTTGCGGTTGCAAAAGATAATGGCGTTGGTGCATTTGTCGCCCTCGGCATCGATCAAAGCGCGCAGGACATTGCGCTTTTCCGTGGCCTCGCGATCCTTGCGTGACGGGGTCAGCATCAACACACCTTGTTCGATATTTTCGCCTGTGGTGGCCTGACGGGCCACTTCGACGCGCACCGGGGCGGATAGGAACGTGTTGGTGATCCGTTCAATTTCCGGTGCCATGGTGGCCGAAAAGAACAGCGTCTGGCGCGTGAACGGCGTCATCTGGAAGATGCGTTCAATGTCGGGGATGAAGCCCATATCGAGCATCCTGTCCGCCTCGTCTACGACCATGATCTTGACGTCGGACAAGATCAGTTTGCCACGCTCGAAATGGTCAATCAGGCGACCGGGGGTTGCGATCAGCACGTCAACGCCCTTGTCGATCAGCTTGTCTTGTTCACCAAAGGATACGCCGCCGATCAGCAACGCCTTGGTCAGGTTCAGGTGCTTGGTGTATGTGTCAAAGTTTTCGGCAACCTGCGCTGCCAATTCCCGTGTCGGGCAAAGAACCAAGCTGCGTGGCATGCGCGCACGCGCGCGGCCTCTGGCAAGCATTGTGATCATCGGCAGGGTAAAGCTGGCGGTTTTGCCGGTCCCGGTCTGGGCGATTCCCAAAACGTCTTTGCCTTCAAGGGCAGGGGGGATGGCACCAGCCTGGATGGGTGTCGGTGTCTCGTACCCAGCCTCTAGAATGGCCTTAAGAACCTTAGGATTCAAGTTAAGATCAGAAAATTTTATCATGTGTGTCCGGTCATAGCGGACGTATCATTGGCCCGCGGCAGCGTTCATATCGGCCCGCATGGCCCAAGGGGCGGAGGTTGTCCGCGACATGTTCTGATCCCATTAACAAAGACTCTGCCTCAGGTCAAATAGATGCGCTAAGGCCCTGTGAAATGGGGGAAATGCCTGGCCAGATGTGACGCAAGTGCCAGATCAGCCTTGCGCAGCAATCCGTGCCCCGCCAAACGGGCGCGCAAACTTGGGGTATCGGCGCAAACTTCGTCAAAAAACGCGCGCAAACCGGCCTCGCCTGCTTCGCCTTCGATCATGGCAAAAAGATCGTGCATCGACAGCCCGCCTTTCTCGTAGGGTTTGTTGGGGCCAAGCTCGGGGCGGTAGCTGCCTTTGGTCACGCGGTAGCGGTATGCGGCGATCCAATCCTCCCAAGACTTGGCGTGGGCGTGGGCAAGGTCGATGCCGTCTTGGCGGTCATGGCAGGCCAGCATTTTGCCATCCTGAAAAACGTTGTGAATGCGCACATGGATTTTCGGCAGTCCCGTGCGCACAAACACCTTGCCCGCAAGATGGCTTAAGAATCCGCCTTTCAGATACGCGCCATAGGTCGGGTAAAGCTCGTTGACTATGCGGGCGCGGTCGGGGCCGTTGGGCACAAACCCTTTGAAGATCGAGGGCGCGCCTGACAGCTGCTCCATCGGGCGGATGCGGGTGGCGTTGGGATCTGCGGGACGTTCAGCCAAGATATCGGCGATGGGGCGGTCAGACACCAGAAATTCGTCAGCGTCCATATGGATTAGCCAGTCCACCTCGACCCGCCGATTGTAGGCATGGGTGGCGTTTGCGGTCTGGCGGACTTGGTGGGTGTCGGGGCGGTCACGCTTGCGCTGTTTCCAGTATTTCGCATCGCAGGTGGTGACACGGATTTTCGGATTGGCATCAAGCATTTCGAAGGCTTCGGGGTTCGCGGCATCAAGGTAGATGTAGATGCGATGCGCTCCCGCCTCCAGATGGTAGGCGGCAAATTGCAGGATGTCGCGCGTTGGCGCCAGGATGGTCGAGGTAATACCCCATGTCACGTCTGTCATGGGGTGATTTTGCAGCCGGGCGCGGACGGTGGCAAGCTTAGACCATCATTTCCTTGGTCGCGGTCAGGCGAACATCGGGATAGTCGCGGTCGACGCGGTCGATGTCCCATTGCAGCCGGGTCAGGTACACGATGTCTCCGTCATGATCATGTGCGATATGCTGCTTGTTGCTTTCCGTAAACTTGTCGACGGCCTGGCGGTCGCCGTTGAGCCAGCGGGCGGAGGTGAACTGCGATTGCTCGAAACGAACCGGCAAGCCGTATTCCAGCTCGATCCTTGATGCGAGGACTTCAAATTGCAACTGGCCCACAACGCCCACAACAAAACCGGACCCGATGGCCGGTTTGAAAACCTTGGCGGCGCCTTCTTCGGCAAACTGCATCAACGCCTTTTCCAGATGCTTGGATTTCATCGGATCGCCGGCGCGCACGCCTTGCAGCATTTCCGGTGCAAAGGACGGAATGCCGGTCACGCGGATCGCTTCGCCTTCGGTCAGGGTGTCGCCGATGCGTAGTTGCCCGTGGTTCGGGATGCCGATGATATCACCGGCCCAGGCTTCCTCGGCCAGTTCGCGGTCGGCGGCAAGAAACATCACAGGGTTGGTGACGGCCATGGACTTTTTTGAGCGCACATGGGTCAGTTTCATACCGCGGGTAAAGTGGCCGGAGGCCAAGCGGACAAAGGCCACGCGGTCGCGGTGCTTTGGATCCATGTTGGCTTGCACCTTGAAGACAAAGCCCGACACATTCTTTTCTTCTGGCAAAATCTCGCGGGGCTCGGCCTTTTGAATTTGCGGTTCAGGCCCGTAGGTGGCGATGCCGTCCATCAGTTCCTTGACCCCGAACGAATTGATCGCAGAGCCGAACCAGATCGGGGTCAGTGACCCTTCGGCCATCAGCGCGGCATCCAGCGGGGGCATCAATTCGCGCACCATCTCTAGATCCTCGCGCAGCTTTTCCAGCAGGGCGGGAGGGACATGTTCTGCCAGTTGGGGGTCGTCCAGCCCTTCGATCTTGATGCTTTCGGATACTTTGTTGCGGTCGGCGCGGTCCATAAGTTCCAGCCGGTCGCGCAGGATGTCGTAGCAGCCGATAAAATCACGGCCGACCCCGATGGGCCAACTTGCAGGTGTGACGTCGATGGCAAGGTTCTGCTGGATCTCGTCGATGATCTCGAACACATCGCGGCTTTCGCGGTCCATCTTGTTACAAAAGGTCAGGATCGGCAGGTCGCGCATGCGGCACACCTCGAACAGCTTTTGCGTCTGGCTTTCCACGCCTTTTGCCCCGTCAATCACCATGACGGCGGCATCTACCGCCGTCAGCGTGCGGTAAGTATCTTCCGAGAAATCAGAGTGGCCGGGCGTGTCCACCAGATTGAACCGATAGTTTGTGCCTTTGTTGACAAAATCAAAAGACATGGCCGAAGCCGAAACCGAAATGCCCCGGTCCTTTTCCATCGCCATGAAATCCGAGCGCGTGCGCCGCGCTTCGCCTTTGGCGCGCACCTGGCCCGCCATCTGGATCGCACCGCCGAACAGCAGGAATTTTTCCGTCAGCGTGGTTTTGCCCGCATCAGGATGCGAAATAATCGCAAAGGTGCGGCGCCGGGCGATTTCGGCAGGCAGTGCGGGGCGGTTTGAGGGGGTATCCAACATGGACTGGCTTATATCCACGCTGGAAGACACGCGCAAGCCTGCCGAACGGGGACGGATGAAATGCTGGGCAAGGTCCGGCAAGGGGCCTAACGTAAATCGCAGATGATCACGCAAAAGGATGGACCGGAATGACACTACAAGAAATTGCTCAGGCGTTGGTGGCGGGGTGCCGTGAGGGGGACGAGTTTGCAAACCTTGACCGCCTTTACGCCCAGGACGCTGTTTCTGTCGAAGGGGCAGACCATGGCAATGGCCGCGAAACCAAGGGTTTGGACGGTATCAAGGGCAAGCATATCTGGTGGGACAGCACGTTTGAAACGATGCAAATGCAGGTCAGCGACCCGATGCTGCACGGCGATGACCGCTTTGCCGTTATCTTTGAGGCGGCGGGCAAAGCAAAAGCCAGCGGCGAAACCTTCAAGATGAAAGAGGTCGCTATTTATCACGTCACCAATGGCAAGATCGTCCGCGAGGAGTTTTTCGGCTAAACGCCCTGCAAGCGACTAGCGCATGCTGGCCTTGCGCAGTAATTCAGCCGCGTCGGGCCTGTTCAACAGCGGTTCGCTCACGTCCAACCCTTCGTGACGCCGATCCGAATGGCCTAGGATCACATCGCCCATGGCATCTGACAACTCTTGCGGCAGCACTGCCATTGTCCGGCTGTCGATCAACATGGATTCGGCAGCAATCCCTTCGGCGTAAATGATGTGATGGGCGTCGAACAGAAGCTGAAAGTAATCGACAAAGCCGCCATCCTGAATGCGCACCGTGTCGCCGTTGACCAGATGGCGCGCCTTGACCAGCAATTCGGCCCGACCTGCGCCAAGATGATCTTCGCGTTGGTAAATGAACAAACGATGATCCGGGCTGACGATCAGATCATTTGCGTTGTTCAGCGTCCCGGCTGTGATGCAGATCGGGGCAAATTCACCAACGGCGCGCATGGTGCTTTGCCCGATCCAGCGTACCGCTTTGGCACCTTCCCCGCGGGTCAAAATCAGATCCCCGATCTTCAGGTCTTCGATGCGGCGCTGTTGGCCGGATGCCATGGTGATATGGGTGCCACGGGTGAAAGAAACGCAAGCGACCTGTGCAAGTTTGTGATGCACGTTGGTCGTGTCTATGCCGACCAGACGGTATTCAGACTTTGACGATAGCGCACTGAGCGGGACAATATAGACGTCTTCCGCATCGTTGTTCTCGTCCACCTCGACCATCATGATCGCGTCTGTGGTTTGACCGTCAGGCGTCATGAAGGTCAAAGCGCAATCCAGATGCAGAAGCGCGCCGGGTTTGCCGATCTCTGTATCGGGGGCGATTTCAAAAGAACTGGTGCCGGAGGCCAGCAGCGAAAGCCGCTGGGGATCTGCGCCATAGCTCAGCACATAGACGTCATCCAGCAGCAATTCGTCTGCAAAAGATACCGCGTCACCCATGTTCGCACCGTCTGTCGCCACAAGCTGGGCTGCCCGGTAAACCGGCACGCTTTGAGGAGGGGCTGGACGAGGGGGTGTCATGTGAGGAGCGGCCTTTGCGTAACGCTGAGGAGCAGGAACTATTAGTGTGATAGGATTGTGGCTGGAGTGGGTCAAGTCTTGGGTGTTTTACTGGCAATGGTCGCTGCAAGAATGCTACGAAGCTATTGAAATAGGGGGGAATCTGATGGATTTGGGAATCAAAGGTAAAACTGCACTGGTGTGCGCATCGTCCAAGGGCCTGGGGCTTGGCTGCGCCGAGGCGTTGGCAGAGGCGGGCGTTAATCTGGTGCTGAATGCGCGCGGTGCCGAGGCGCTTGAGGCCGCAGCCGAGCGGATCCGGCTGGATTACGGCGTCGAAGTGACGACCATTGCCGCCGATATTGCGACCGAGGCGGGACAAAAGGCCGTGCTGGATGGGGTGAGCCAGATCGACATTTTGGTGAACAACGCAGGCGGTCCCCCTCCCGGTATGTGGCACGATTGGGACCGCGAAGACTTTATCAAGGCGCTGGACGCCAATATGCTGGCCCCCATTGCGATGATCAAAGCGCTGGTGCCTGCCATGATGGAGCGTGGCTGGGGCCGCGTCGTGAACATCACCTCGCAATCCGTGCGCGCGCCTATTGGGGTGTTGGGTCTAAGCAATTCGGCCCGGACCGGCCTGACCGGCTATGTCGCGGGCACCTCGCGTCAGGTGGCGGGCAAGGGGGTGACGATCAACAATCTGCTGCCCGGCATCCACGCTACCGACCGCGCCGATGCGCTGGACGGAAATGTCGTGAAGCAGCGCAATATCACGCTTGAGGATGCCCGCGCCGAGCGTGCAGCGACCATTCCCGCCGGGCGCTATGGCACGCGGCAGGAATTTGGCGCGGCATGTGCGTTTTTATGTTCGCAACACGCGGGGTTCATTGTTGGCCAGAACCTTCTGCTGGACGGTGGTGCAACCAACCTCACGATGTAACAGGGCAGACCACGCTTTGACACATTGGATCACATTTCCGACAAGCCGGATCACCGACGTGGCGCGGCTTTGATCGCTTGGCTATGAGTTGAAAAATCATCGCTCGGTAAAAGGTAGTTCTTGATGCATCCCGTTCTTTTAATAGCCATTTTTGGGGCTATCATCGCAGCAAGTCTGCTTGCCGCACCGCGGCGCGCCTCGATTGACGGGTTCTTTGGCGGGAGGACACAGGAAGGGCGCGCGCCCGCGCTTTGGACCTTGGTGCTTAGCCAGGTCACCACGTGGATCTTCGCCCGCTCGCTGATGAACGCGGCGATACTGGGCTACTATTACGGGATTGCAGGTACGCTGGCCTATGCTGCGTATTACGGATCGTTTCTGTCGGGTGGGTTCATCGTCGGGCGCTTGCGCGAGAACGGTGCGATGTCAGTGCAGGACTGGCTTGGCGCGCGTTTTGGTGGGGCGGGGAACGGTTGCTACAATCTGGTGATTGCACTGCGTCTTTTATCAGAGGTCTTTGCCAACCTGCTGGTGGTCGGGTTGATCTTTAACGCGGTACTGGCGGGCAGCGGCACGCCTGCGATCTTGATCGTCGCGCTGGTCGGCCTGGGGTATTCGGCCTGGGGCGGGCTGAGTGCTGCGTTGCGGACGGATGTCTTGCAGATGATCGTGTTTCTGTTGGTCTTCGGGGTCGCTTTTGTCTTTTTGATCGCCAGCCCCGGCTTTGATCTGGGCGCAGTCGTAACAGCCTCCGGAACGGCAGGCAGCTATAATGGTTGGGTTTTGCTGTTGGTGGCCTTGCTACAGGTGTTCTCGTATCCTGCGCATGATCCGGTGATGATGGATCGCGGGTTTCTGGCAGATCAGGAGACCACGCGACGCTCTTTCCTGCATGCATTCTGGATTTCGACGCTGTGCATCATCGGTTTCGGTTTTTTCGGCATCCAAGCCAGCCTTGTCGGCGCTGAATACGAGGGCGAGTTGATCGGCACCTGGTCCACGATGTTCCCTGCTTGGGTTTTTGGCGCGCTGATGATTTCCCTGTTGGTTTCGGCGCTCAGCACACTCGACTCAGCGCTCGCCTCTGCGGCGCGGCTGGTGGTGGAAGAGTTGAAGTTGGCTCCCCGCACCCTGAACGCAGGGCGCCTTGTCATGCTGGCGTTCATGGCGGCTGGCACGGCGCTGACGCTTTGGGGGAATGCCACGCTGTTTGACGCGGTGGCGGTGTCCGGCACGGCGTCGATGTTCCTCACGCCTGTGCTGATCGTGGGGTTGGTGATGCAGCGGCAGATTGCGGTTTGGGCCTATTTCGCAGCCTTTGGCGCTGCGATGTTGGGGGCAGTTGCCTATTTCGGGCGGACATGGTCGGTCTTTGCAGCGATCCTGCCAGAGGGGCATAAATACGAACAGTTGCTGGTCATCTGCGTGGTCGTCCTTGTCGCAGGCTTTGCTGCAGTGCTTGCGGGCGCGCGACGGGGCTGATAGCGGTCGTACCCGAGTGAATTGATCGGATAAGACCCCAGACCATGACGAAAACGCACGCACGGCTTGAAATCAAAAATTTGCGCCGCAGCTACGGTGGCCGTGCTGTTGTGGATGACGTGAGTTTGCAAATCATGCCGGGACAGGTGACGTGTTTGCTAGGCCCGTCAGGCTGTGGCAAATCCACGACCTTGCGCATGATCGCAGGCGTAGAGATGCAAGACAGCGGTACGATCCATGTGGATGGCAAGCTGATCTGCGACACCGTTTTTCGGGTTCCGCCAGAGCGGCGCGAGATTGGCCTGATGTTTCAGGATTTTGCGCTGTTTCCGCATCTGAGCGTGGCCGATAATGTGGGCTTTGGTCTGAAATCGGGCACCAAAGCCGAGCGTCGTGCACGGATCGAGGAGCTGCTGGAGCGTGTGGATTTGCTGCGCTTCATCGACGGCTATCCACATCAGCTGTCAGGCGGCGAACAACAGCGCGTCGCACTTGCGCGTGCCTTGGCCCCGCGGCCCAAGATCATGCTGATGGACGAGCCGTTTTCGGGTCTTGATAACCGCCTGCGCGACGATATCCGCGACGAGACGCTTGGCATCCTCAAGGAAGAAGGCACCGCCGTTTTGTTGGTGACGCATGAACCGGAAGAGGCGATGCGCATGGCGGACGAGATCGCACTGATGCGCGACGGCAAGATCGTGCAGCAAGGCGCGCCCTATAACGTCTATACCCGCCCCATTGACCGCGCGTCGGTCGCGTTTTTCTCGGATGCGAATGTCTTGCGCGCCGAGGTGTCTGGCGCGTTGGCGCATACCCCTTTCGGGCGGTTTCTGGCCCCCGGTGTGCCCGATGGCACGCAGGTTGATATCGTGTTTCGGCCTCAGCATGTGCGCATCGACTTTGACCGCAATGGCAAGGGGCCTTTGCCCACGGCGACAGATGGCACGGCGGCGCGTGCCGTGGTGGCGCGGGCGCGCTTTATGGGCAATGAAAGCCTCGTGGAATTTGTGATGGACCATGACAGCAGCAGCCTGCGTGCCACCGTCCCCAATGTGTTTTTGCCACAACCCCGCGCCGTCATGTGGTTGACCATCCGGCGGGACCGCTGCTTTGTCTTTCCGCGACCTGACGAGGGCTTGATATGAAGACATTGATGGTGGAATTCGGCATGGGATCGTCCTTGCGCCGGGGCGATTACACGCAAGCTGCCGAACGCGCCGTGCGCGATGCGCTGTGGCATAATTCGATCAACCTTGCCGAGTTGTTTGGCTTTGATAAATCCGCGATGAAGATCACGCTGGACGTGGGTGTGCAGCAGCCGGATGCGGTCGATGTGAGGGTGCTCAGTGCAGTATTCCCTTACGGCGATGTGACGGTGAACGTACAACGCGGGGGCTTGGACGTGCCCCGCCCCGAAGGCGATGGCAATCCGACGGTCATGGCCAACGTGGCGTTGTCCATCGCTTTTGATATGGAGCGCGTGGATGACTGAGCAACGGATCATCATCGAGATGGGCATGGGCAATGATCTGCACGGTATGGATTACACCAAGGCCTGCGCCCGCGCGATCGAGGACGCCCTGCGCCATTCATCGCTGCCGCTGTTTGGCGTGCTGGACGTGCCACATGATGCCATGCGCGTGCAGGTGACTGTCGCGGTCCAAGAACCGGATAAAGTGAATATCGGCACGCTCGTCGCCAAGCTGCCGCGCGGACGGGCTGAAGTGCGTGCGGTGTTTGGTGGGCTGAACGTGCCAAGCGGGGACGAGGTGATTGTAATCGCCCAAGCGAGTGTGGAGGCATTTTTGCCCCGCCAGGATGGCTGGCGCTTGCGGAAAGCACCCTAGAAGAGATTCTATGCCTTCGGCGAGGATTTAGATCCATTTGGAATTAGAGCTTTGGGGTGAAAAGTTCGGGCAATGCCTCTGCGTTCTCGATAAGATCCAGACGCAGGGTGGTGTTGGTCGCATGGGTCTGATCCCAGCCTTGCAAGATCCAACTGCGCGCTTGATGCTGAAGCGAGGCAGGATGCAGGATCAGGCTGCGCAAGATCGCGTCAGCGCCGTTATAGGTGATTTTCAGCTTTTGACGCGCACGGATCGCGGCGCGCAAGATCGGCAGATGCCCCATCCCGCGCGCCGCGTTGGCGAAGGGGTGTTCGATCTGTTTCCAGTCGGCGGCAGGGTCCGAGCCTGCAAGGGGCAGGCCCGCGTCAATTTTCGCAGCCAGTGAGGTGGCGGCGGATTTCAGATCGGGGTCGGTGGTTTCCAGCACAATCGCCAGCGCAAGCTGCAGGGCCTCAACCTCGGGGTCGGTCAGGGTAAGGGGCGGCAATAAGGTTGCCTGCCCCAGCTGATACCCCGCGCCGCGCGTTCCTGCCACGGGCACACCAGACGATTGCAGCCGTCCGATGTCGCGATAAAGCGTACGCAAGGACACGGCCTGTGCGGTCGCAAGGTCTTCCGCCCGGTGCAGCTGATGGTCACCGAGTGTTTCAAGCAGTCTAAAAAGGCGGTCGGAACGATTCATATGAAGGACATGCCCAAAAAGCGCAGGATGTGCAATGCTCTTGCCAAAAAGCTGTCAGGAGTGCGGCCATTGACATCTTATCGCTTTGAAATTCGCCAACCAGAGACGTCTGTGGCGTAATTTCCCCTTCTAGGTCTGATGGGTTGCGCATAGATAAAAAGGGAATTGAACGCGCGGCATGCGTTCGCCTGCTTTGAATGTGGAGAAACTTATGTTTAATAATATTGGCCTTCCAGGCCTTCTGTTGATCGCTGTCGTTGTGCTGGTCCTGTTCGGGCGTGGCAAGATTTCCAGCCTGATGGGTGAAGTCGGCAAGGGCATTACCAGCTTCAAAAAAGGTATCAGCGAGGGCGATGACGAGACCAAGAAGGGCACGGACGACACAGCAGAGTTGTCTGATGACTCGACTGTTGCGACAGAAATCAAGACCGACAAGGACAAGGTATAACCTTTTATGTTTGATATGGGGTGGTCCGAGTTATTGGTCGTGGGTGTCGTTGCCCTGATCGTGGTGGGGCCCAAGGACCTTCCAGTCTTGTTTCGCAAGGTTGGACAGTTCGTGGGCAAAGCCAAGGGCATGGCGCGCGAATTCAGCACGGCAATGAATGACGCGGCGGATGACACCGGCATGCGCGAAATATCCTCGGGCTTGAACAAGTCGCTCAAGGCGGCGACCAACCCGCTTGGCACCGCCATGAACGAGGTAAAGTCAGCCGCCAAGTCTTTGACCAATATTGATCCTGACAGCGAAACCGGAAAGCTGGCAGCAAAGCGGGCCGAGGACGCCAAGAAGATGCAGGCCGTTCGCGACCGGACCATTGCAGAGCGCAAGCAGCGCGAAGCAGCCGAGGCTTCGGCAGCAGCTGATGTTGAAGTGTCCAAACCCGTGAAGGCCCCTGCAAAGGCTGCCCCAGCGAAAAAAGCGCCGGCTAAAACGCCTGCGGCGGCCAAGCCTGCTGCTACTGCAAAGAAAGCTCCGGCCACGAAGGCGGCAGCCCCCAAAACCGCAACGGCAAAGCCCGCTGCCAAAAAAGGTGCTGCCAAGAAACCGGCGGCCGTAAAGACAGCAGCGAAAAAGAGTGAATCATGAGTGCTTCTGACGATATCGACGACAGTGCCGCGCCGCTGATTGAGCATCTGGCAGAGTTACGCACACGTCTGATCCATTCGGTGATCGCGTTTATCATCGGGATGGTGATCTGCTTTACCGTGTGGAACCCGATCTTCAACTTCCTGACCCATCCGTTGTGTTCGGCAATGGCGGAGCGCGGGCAGGATGATTGTGGGCTGATCCTTATCAAGCTGCAGGAAGGTTTCTTTGTCGCGATTTCCATCTCGCTTTTGGGCGGGCTGGTCTTGGGGTTTCCCTATATCAGCTACCAGCTGTGGCGGTTTGTTGCACCGGGGCTGTACAAGAATGAAAAAGGCGCATTCCTGCCGTTTTTGATTTCAAGCCCCTTGATGTTTTTCTTGGGCGCTTCTTTTGCGTTCTATGTGGTCACACCGCTGGCGTTCGACTTCTTTCTGGGGTTTCAGCAGGCAGGATCGCTTGTGGGCGAGGGAAGCAATGAGACGGGTGGAATTGCAGCCATCGCGTTTCAGGGCTCCGCTCAGGAATATCTGAACCTGACAATCAAGTTTATCGTGGCTTTCGGTTTGTGTTTCCAACTTCCTGTCCTTTTAACTTTGCTGGGTAAGGCCGGGATCGTGAGCGCCGAAGGTCTTGGCAACGTTCGCAAATATGCTGTTGTCGCCATCTTGATCCTTGCCGCGCTGGTAACACCGCCAGATGTGATTACGCAGGTAATCTTGTTTGTCGTGGTTTACGGGCTTTACGAAATTTCGATTTTCCTGGTCCGCCGGGTCGAGCGCAAACGCGAAGAAAAGCTGCGCGCCGAAGGTTACTATGACGACGAGTTCCACGACCCAATGATGGACGAATTCGACGAGGACGACGAAAAGTGATCGACGACCCTATGGACCGTATTGCAGCGGCGCTTGAAAGAATATCTCCTGCGCCGCTCAAAGCCCCCGATTTTGACGCAGCCGGTGCCTTTGTTTGGCAGACCGGGCCGGATCATCTGATCGCTGTGCCAAGAGTGAGCAAGGTCGATCTGGATCTGCTTGTGGGCGTTGACCGGGCGCGCGATACGTTGCTGGCCAACACCACGCAATTTGCTGCGGGCCTACCTGCCAACAACGCACTGCTTTGGGGTGCGCGGGGGATGGGGAAATCCAGCCTTGTCAAAGCGGTACATGCGCATGTTCAAGCAACTCACAGCGTGTTGCGGATTGTCGAGCTTCAGCGCGAGGATCTGCCCTCGGTCGGTCGGTTGCTGGCGCTTTTGCGCGATGCCCCACATCGGTTCATTTTGTTCTGCGACGACTTGAGTTTTGGTCATGATGACGCGCAATACAAGTCGCTGAAGGCCGTTCTGGATGGCGGGATCGAGGGGCGGCCCGACAATGTCGTGCTTTATGCCACATCGAACCGTCGCCATCTGATGCCCCGCGACATGATCGAAAACGAACGCGGGTCTGCCATCAATCCAGCCGAGGCGGTCGAGGAAAAGGTATCCTTGTCAGACCGCTTTGGGTTGTGGCTGGGTTTCCACCCTTGCGACCAGAAACAATATCTAGAGATGATCCGGGGCTATTGTGACGCGCACGGTGTCAAGATTGATGCTGATACGTTGTATGCCGAAGCAATCGAATGGCAGGCCACACGTGGATCACGCTCAGGCCGTGTGGCCTGGCAGTATTTTGTGGATCTCGCAGGGCGCAAGGGCGTTTCGCTTTAGGCCGCGCGCCCGGTGCGGGCGTTTTGCTAGTTCAGGTAAGGCGATGGATCGACGCTGTCGAACCCGTTTCGGACCTCAAAATGAACAAAGGCATCATCGCCGCTGCGCAGCTTTGCGATGGTCGCGCCTTTGGCTACACTGTCGCCTTTCTGCACGCTGACGTTGGTGACGTTGGCATAGACCGTCAACAGATTGTCGGGGTGGCGGATGACAACAATCGGGATACCATCGGCGCTTTTTGTGATTGCAGCAACCGTGCCGCTATCGGCTGCTTTTACAGCGCCGCCAGCAGTACCTTTGATGTTGATCCCTTCGTTCTTTCCCTTGGAATAGGCACGGATAATGCTGCCTTGAACTGGCGGTATCATCCGTCCGGCTGAGGCAGGTTTAGTTGTCTTACCGACGTCGGCCACGGGTTTGGTCGGTGCTGGTGTTGTTGCGGCGGGCTTTGGTGCGGGCTCAAGCGGGGGCAGCGGTTTGGCCGCACTTGGGGGCGTAGGGGTGGGGGACCCGACACCGGGCAGGGGCGTTGTGGCGGCACTGGCGGTTGAAGGCAGGGCTGCGGTACGCTGCGGCGCAGCCTGTTGCGGGACGGGGATCAGCAGGAACTGCCCTTCGCGGACCGAGAAATCTGCGCCCAAGCCATTCCATTCGGCCAAGGTGGTCACCGGGACGGCATAGAGACGTGCGATTGTATAGGCGGTCTCTCCACGCTCGACCTTGTGACGGATCGGTTCGCGACCAGTTTGCTTGAGCGGATTTTCGCGTGTGGCGGTCTGCGTTGGCGGCAAGGCCGCGGTTTGGACGCCCGTAGACGCAGGGGCACGGTTGATTGCACCGCCTGCAATCGTCTGTATGTCCAACGCCTGAGTTGTGATCGGCCCGGTGCCTGTTGCCCCAGTGGCCGGCGATGGCTCGGAAACCCGGTCTTGCAGCGCGATAATCTCGCCTTTGCGCAGTGGAACCGTCGGGTCGATGCCATTGTAACGCGACAGGCTGTTCACGTCGGTGCCTACGCGATTTGCAACATCCGTCAGCGTGTCACCGCGACGGGCTACGACAACCTGATAATTAGGATAGGAAATAACGCCACGATCGTCTGGCGCAGGCCGGTTTGCAAGCGGCCCTGTTGCGGCTTCTGCGGTGGTGAAACCGTCGCCAAAGCTGCCGCGAAGATCATAATCAAGGGGTCTGTCGCACGCCGCAAGAAGCAATGCGCTGCCGCCTGCCAGAACCGTCAATCTGAAGGTTCGGGTCGCCAAAGGGTGGATCATCTGCTTGTCCTCATGTCTTGTGACGCCGTTGGTCTTAGGGCCTCCATGTGGTCTGGAGTTACCCTGCCTGTACAGCATTTAGCTGTCTTTGCCCAACCCTTCAAGCAACGGAACAAAGCGAACCTTGCGCAACTCGTCATATTCAAGGCCGGTTTCGGTTTTGCGCACACGGATCAGGTGCTGTACCGCATCAGATTGCCCCACTGGAACAACCATGATCCCGCCTACTTTCAGTTGGGCCACCAGCGGTCCGGGCGGGTCTTCAGCGGCGGCGGTCACGATGATCCGGTCAAAAGGGGCCTGTTCGGGAAGTCCGAAACTGCCGTCGGCGGTAATGGCGGTGATATTGGTCAGGTCCAGCGCGTCGAAAATCTCGCGGGCTTCCTGTACCAGTCTGCGATGGCGGTCGATTGTATAAACCCGGCGCGCAAGCTTGCTGAGGATCGCGGCCTGATAGCCTGAGCCTGTGCCAATTTCGAGCACCTTGTCGCGCGGGGTCACTTCGAGCGCTTGGGTCATGAGGGCCACAACCGAGGGCTGGCTGATGGTTTGCCCACAAGCGATGGGAAGGGGCATATCCTCGTAAGCGCGCGCGGCAAACAGACCACGGATGAACGGCCCGCGGTCAATCTGCTCCATCGCGTTGAGGATGCGGGTTTCGGTCACACCCTTGGAGCGCAGCGCATAGAGAAATTGCATCTTGCGCTCTGCGGCAGAGATGTCTTCGTCGTCGTTCATGTGTTGATGGCTTTGAGGGCGGCAAAACTGTCGTGGTCGGTCAAATCCGCGCGCATGGGCGTCACGGTGATGTAGCCCTCAAGGTTCAGGGCGGCATCTGTTTCAGGTGCCGTTGGAATTTGTTGGTCAGCGCCCCGGATCCACAAAAAGCGGCGCCCCGAGGGAGAGACATGTGGCGTGGTCGAAAACCCTGTCCCTTCGCGCATTCCCTGACGGGCCAACCGGATGCCTTTCACGTCGGCTGTTGCGACGGGGGGGAAATTCACGTTATAAAACAAACGGTAACCTGAGGTATGCGCGGGTGTCGCATCCAGAATACGGCGTACGACATCTGCGCCGTGATGGGCCGCGACTTCGAAAGGGTCTTCCAGATCGCGGTTGGCAGGGCCATAATATTGCGACATCGCGATTGCGGGAACCCCTTGCAAGGCGGCCTCGAGCGCGCCGCCGATGGTCCCGGAATAAAGGGCGTTTTCAGCCGCGTTGTTCCCCCGGTTTACACCAGAAAGTACCAGATCGGGCGGGGTCTCTTGCATGGAATCGTGCAAGGCGGCCAATACGCAATCAGCTGGGCTGCCTTCGACAGAATATCGATGCTTGCCGATATGTTCGATCATCATCGGCTTGGTATAGCTGATGCAATGTCCAACGCCTGACTGTTCGTATGCGGGGGCTACTGTCCAAACGTCGCCGTCGGGTCCTGCAATCTGGCTTGCGATGGCGTGGAGCGTTTTGAGGCCCGGTGCATGGATGCCGTCATCGTTCGTAATCAGAATGCGCATATTTTCCCCTTTTCGCCTTGATAAGCGAGGGACGGGGGCGCGGCAAGGCGGGAGCCTTCGGCGAGGATATTTTTAAGCCAGAGAAGAGGGCAGTGCTGCCAGAATTTCAGCGGCCTGCGATTGCGGGCTGTGAAGCGCTGCGCGGTCTTCGCCGGGGTGGAAGCGGGCGCGGGTCGCGGTTGGCATGGGGGCGGGTGTCAGAATATGGACATGTGGGCCGATTTTGGCAGTTTCAGCCTGCCAGCTTTTCGCCAGCGCAATTTGAGCCGCCTTCGTGGCACCGTAGCTGCCAAAGAATTTTCCGCTCACAACCGGATCATCAAAGAACACGGCATGACCCGATTGGCCCAGCAAGGGCGAGACATAGTTGATCAGTATAGAGGTGGCCGTGATGTTGCAGGTGACCGATTTCGCCATGTCTTTTGCGTCGATATGGTCTGCGGGCGCGAGGGGAGCGGCATGGATTGCCGTGTGAAACCAAACATCAAGGCTGCCCCAGCGGTCAAAGATACCCCGGCATAACGTGGCCATCGCATCGGCGTTAGTGATGTCCATCGGTGCCAATGTCGCACTGCCGCCGCGCGCCTGAATGCGGTCGTCGAGTTCTTCCAAAGCACCTGTGGTCTTGGCCACCGCAATGATGTGATGGCTGTCGCAAAGCGCTTCGGCAAGCGCGGCACCAAGGCCACGGGACGCACCGGTGATGAGAGCTGTTTTTGTCATGCAAGCCGTTTGCACCCAGCCGCCGGGATCGTCAAGTGCGACCCCGGCTTTTGCCTGTTAAGAGGGCTGATTGCCGCTGTCTGCCACGGCATCTGCAAGCCGCTTGGGCTTGGGGTCGTTGCCGTTGGTAGGCCACCCTTCACGTTGGCGTGCCCGGTCGCCATCGTATTCGTCGGTCTGATCGTGGAACAGCTGCACGTGGGTCGGGTAGGGCATATCAATTCCCGCCTTATCAAGCGCTTGGTAGACCGATTGCAAGACCTCGCCCTTGGTCCGGCGCACGGTTGACTGGTCGGATGCTGTCCACCAGCGCAGACGGATGACGTTGGCGAAATCGCCCAATTCGACAGGGATCGCTTCCGGGGCGGGGTCGGACAGGACATTTTCAACGCTGGCGCAGGCATCAATCATGGTTTTGCGCGACAGGGCCCAGTCATCATTGCACCCGACACCGATGTCGTATTGCGAGCGGCGTTGATCAAAGGCTGTGTTGACCACCACGCTGTCGGTATAAATGTCTGTATTTGGAATCACGACGCGGCGGCCATCATAGGTCTTGATGATCGTGGCGCGGGTTTCGATTCGCTCGACCGTGCCTTCATGGCCGGAAGACACAACGATCTGGTCACCCACTGCAAACGGCTGGCGCAGCAGGATCAGGATGCCCGCAAGCATGTTTTGCAAGATATCCTTGAAAGCGAAGCCGATGGCGACAGAACTTACGCCCAGACCTGTGATCAGATCACCGGGGCTGAGGGAGGGCGCAACGATCGTAACGGCCAGCATGAAGCCAAGAACAGTCACCGACCAACGCACAAGGGAGCCTGCTACATCGCCCAGACTGGGACGATCACGGTGCCGGGCTGATCTGCGAATAACCGAACCGATCCCTTGGGCAACAAACCAAAAGAAGAGGAACAAAACCAACGCCACGGCGATGTTGGGCAGTAGTCTAAACAGGCCGTCCAGCCAGCCATCAAGTTTATCAAATATCAGGCCGGGATTTGCGTCTATTCCATCCATAGGAGGGTCCTTTGTTATTCACATCACTGTGTAACACGGCTGCTCCCGATTTGGTTCCGTCAGGATTTGGGAAGTTGCAGAACCTTGGCCTTTGACCCTATTCCAACCACGATGGCAGTGTCGCTGATCGCAGCGATCGTTCCTCCTGCAAAAGGATCGCCAAGCTTGACCCGTCTAATCTGGCCGTTGGCGTCGCGCACCAAGGCACCGGGATCCTCCAGGCTGCCAAAAATGCCGATAAGGGCCAATTTGGGCAGTTGAACCTGCTGGGTTGCAAGATCAATCACCTTCGTAGGGGTGGGCGTGCCGTGTTCGTCTGTGGATGTGGACATGTCAGCCTCTCTAGACCCTGTAGATCAGGGAATGGGTTTCGAAAGGCAGTTAGCAAAGGCTTTGCCGGGTCGATAGATGGGGTGAAACGCACAGGCAAAGACTGGCTGACAGGTAGGCAAGGCTTTGCCGTGAGGGCCAAATGCAAAACAGCGCAGGGGCTTGAACCTCTGCGCTGTATTTGTCTGATGGGGGTGTCAGGTGCTTATTCAGCGGCGGGCTTCATCTCGAACCCTTGGCTGATCTGATCGGTGGGTGTCACAGGATATTCACCGGTGAAACAGGCATCGCAATATTGCGGGCATTTGGCGTCACGCCCCTTTGCTTCACCTACAGCACGATAAAGCCCATCGATTGAAATGAACTTTAGGCTATCCACCTGTAAATGCTCGCGCATTTCGTCTTCCGACATCGTGGCCGCCAACAGCTTTTCGCGCTGCGGTGTGTCGACGCCGTAAAAACAGGGCCACGCAGTCGGGGGCGATGCGATGCGGAAGTGCACTTCTTTGGCACCTGCATCGAGGATCATTTCCTTGATCTTGCGGCTGGTTGTGCCCCGTACCACCGAATCGTCGACCAGAATGACCCGTTTGCCTTTGATCAGTGCACGGTTCACGTTCAGTTTGAGCCGCACGCCCATGTTGCGGATCTGTTCTGTAGGCTCGATGAAGGTCCGGCCCATATACTGGTTGCGGATGATTCCCATCGCGTAAGGAATGCCCGATTGCAGGCTGAACCCGATGGCTGCAGGCGTGCCGCTGTCAGGCACGGGGCAAACCAGATCGGCGTCAACCGGGCTTTCCTTGGCCAGTTCGCGGCCAATCGCCTCGCGGGTTTCATAGACGGAACGGCCGCCCAAGATGCTGTCGGGACGGCTGAAATAGACGTGCTCAAAGATACAGAAGCGCGAGGCGACGCGGCGGAAGGGAAAATGGCTTTCTACACCTTGGGCCGTGATGACAACCATCTCGCCCGGCTCGATCTCGCGGACGAATTCTGCGCCGATGATATCCAGCGCGCAGGTTTCCGAACTCAGTGCCCAGCCGTCGCCGACTTTACCCAGAACCAGCGGGCGTACCCCCAAAGGATCACGCACACCGATCAGCTTGGTGCGGGTCATGGCGACGATAGAGAAAGCCCCCTCGACGCGGCGCAGCGCATCTTCCATCCGCTCGGGGATGTTGCGCTGCAACGAACGGGCCATCAGGTGGATGATACATTCGCTATCGCTTGAGCTTTGGAAGATCGAACCGCGCTCGATCAGTTCGCGCCGCAGAGCGTTGGCGTTGGTGATGTTGCCGTTATGGGCAATCGCGGCCCCGCCCATGGCGAATTCGCCAAAGAACGGCTGGACGTCGCGGATCGCGGTTTGGCCTTTGCTGCCAGACGTGGAATAGCGCACGTGACCAATGGCGATTTCGCCGGGCAGGGTCTCCATGATCTTTTGTGAGGTAAAGTTATCACGGACATAGCCAAAGCGGCGGGCGGATTGAAAACCGTCGGTCGGATCGTAGCTGACGATGCCGCCGGCTTCTTGGCCGCGATGTTGAAGCGCGTGAAGGCCGAGGGCTACGAAGTTTGAGGCGTCAGCCACGCCGACGACGCCAAAGACCCCGCATTCTTCTTTAAGTTTATCTTCGTCACCTGCGTCGCGCAGATACGAGGTATCAAATGGATGTGCTGGGGGCATGATCTTGGACAACGGGGAGGCTCCGAATCCGATTAAAGGGCAGGGTCTGTTTAGGCGCTTGATCGCGGGTTGTCACCCCGCTGTCACATAAGACACGCGCAAACCCGTAATGCGGTTTAGCCATAGCAGACAGGCCGCTTGGAAAAGCGGCCTGACGAGACCTTAAACAGACCTGGGCTTATGCGCCGCAGGGACCGACCAGCGCTTCGTAGCGCATGGTGATCCAGCCAAGCGCTGCTTCGGGGTTTTGCTCTTCGATCTGCCCGGTAAAGCGGCCAAACACCTGAGCCGAGCGGCTTTCGTCGACCATTGTGATGGTCTGGCCGGTGATCACGGTGTCGTAGACAAAGAACGCGATTGCGATGAGCAGAATTCCGCGCGCGACGCCAAACAAAAAGCCAAGACCCTGATCAAGGCCGCCCAAAACAGAGCGTTGGACAAGCGACGAAAACAGCGGAGTGAACAAAGAGACCACGATCAATGCGATGGCAAAGACGATGGCAAAGGCCCCAATGATCGAAAGTTCGCAGCTGTCGGCGAGAAATTCACCGACCACAGGGATTTCAGAGACCAGAGGTTCGACTTGCGGTGCAAACAGGAACGCCAACACGGCAGCTGCAATCCAGCCCACGATGGCCATCATCTCGCGCACAAGACCGCGGCCATAGGCCAAAAGAGCAGACAGAACGATGACGAGCGCCACGACCCCGTCAATAATGGTAAAACCTTCCATGTACGTCTTGCCTTCCTTGTGGGGGCGGTCAGCCAGCCCCAAAAATTTCGCCTACAAATCCGGTTAGATCGCTCATGGTATTAAGCGTTATGCCGTTCTTACCCACCGGTTTTCCGCCAGCGGGTGCAATGGCGCTGGTAAAACCAAGTTTTTGCGCTTCTTTCAACCTATTTTCAGTCTGAGTAGCGGGTCTGAGGGCCCCAGACAGGCTGATTTCCCCAAAAACAACAGTTTCGGCGGGCAGTGCCACGTCTTCGCGTGCGCTTAGAAGGGCGGCGGCGACCGCCAGATCGGCGGCGGGCTCGGTGATCTTCATGCCACCTGCGACATTCAGATAAACATCAAGTCCGGCAAAGGGGATCCCGCATCGCGCTTCCAGAACCGCAAGAATCATGGCCAGACGGCCGCTGTCCCAGCCCACGACCGTCCGTCGGGCTTGTGAATGAGGCGAGGGGGCCACCAGCGCCTGAAGTTCGCACAAAACGGGACGCGTGCCTTCGATGCCTGCGAAAACGACCGATCCGGCAGCCGGTTGCCCGCGTTCCGACAGAAAATGCGCCGAGGGGTTGGTGACCTCGGCAAGCCCCTGACCTGTCATCTCGAAGACACCAATCTCGTCTGCGGGGCCAAAACGGTTTTTCACAGCGCGCAGGATGCGAAACTGGTGGCCTCGCTCGCCCTCGAAATAAAGCACCGTGTCGACCATGTGTTCAACGACGCGGGGACCCGCGATCTGACCGTCTTTGGTGACGTGACCCACAAGGATAACCGATACTCCGGAGCGTTTGGCAAAGCTGGTCAATTCATGCGCTGAGGCGCGGACCTGACTGACAGAGCCGGGCGCGCTTTCGACATTATCGGCCCACATCGTCTGGATCGAATCGATGATGGCAAGGTCTGGGCGTTCGGCATCAAGCGTGGTCAGGATGTCGCGCAGATTGGTTTCAGCGGCCAGTTTCACGGGTGCATCCGCCAGACCCAGACGCTGGGCGCGCATGCGGACCTGCGCCGAGGCTTCCTCGCCGCTCACATAAATCGTTTTCAAGCCGCTGCGGGCAAAATGTGCGGCGGCTTGTAACAAAAGCGTCGATTTCCCGATGCCCGGATCACCGCCCACCAGTATCGCCGAAGCGGCCACCAGACCCCCGCCCAACACGCGGTCCAGCTCGGCAATGCCCGATTGGCTGCGCGGCGGTGGCGCTTCTTTGGTGCTGAGATCGGTCAGCACCATGGCCGAGCCGCGCTTGCTCCCTAGCGTTTTGCTGGGCGGGCCGGCGGAGATGCCTTTGTCTTGCTGAATGGTATTCCATTCGCCGCACCCATCACAGCGGCCGGACCACTTGTTATAGGTAGCACCACAGGAATTGCACGAGAATGTAACGGGAGTTTTTGCCATGCGCCTTTCTGGCTGACCCCGCAGGCGAGGTCAAAGCAAAAGAGACCGGCCGTTGGCTGCCTTTGCGGACTATTTCACACTGCGGGGCTCAGGGTCGGCGTACCGGGGTGACACATGAAGCTGATTTTCGACCCAAGGTCGATACCCGACAGCGGCAGACGCCGTTGTGAGCCCGCTAGTGCGTGCGATTGTTTCCCTTTTCAGTGGGATCACTGGGCACCCGCAGGCTTTGTTGCGTTTTCCAACTGATCCAAAGAGAGGCCAAGATGCAGCCCGTGAACAGATACAGCCCCCAAGCGACTTCGATCCGGCCGATGCCAATGCCTTTGGCAAGCGTGATGTAGAGCGCTATCAAGAAAAAGTCCGCCATCGCCAGCTTGCCGATGATATGCAGCGCGGGCAGGGCGCGGGGGCTGAGCAGGTCAAACTGCACCAAGGCCAGCCCGAGTGTCTTGAGGTAGGGCGCAAAAAGGGCAAACACCGTCACGACAAGCGCAAGAAAGACATCAGATGACCAAAGCGATTGCAATCCGCTGAGCACCGAGATTTCTGTCAGCCCAAACAGCGGCAAAAGCCCCGCACGCAACAGCGGTGCCGTCCAGGCGATCGGATAGAGGATCAGAAGCGAAAGATTCAAAGCGCGTATCATAGGGGGCTTTTTAAGACAGGTGGCGCTGGCGCGCCATTTGATTTCGCGATCTGCTGAACGCAGATCGGGGCCTTCGGCGAGGATATTTAAGAGCCAGAGAACAGGGGGATGAGCAGAGCAGAGGCTTGGACTGGGTCGCAGGCCGTGTTGGCACCCGTTCTATGTCAGATAGACCCGGTCGTAGCGGGCACCCAGAGATGTCAGAATTTCATATCCGATGGTTCCGGCAAAATCCGCAACGGTATCTACCGATTGGTGTAGCCCGATAAGCTGGAGATGTTCCGGTATCTCGGGCAGGTCGGTGATGTCGACGGTGATCAGATCCATGGAAACGCGGCCCACGACCGGCACCCTGCGCCCCTCATGGGTCATTGTCGCGCCATTCCCCAACGCGCGGATCAGCCCGTCTGCATAGCCGCCCGACACGGTTGCAATCACCGAAGGGCGTTGTGCTGTCCAGCCGCAGCCATAGCCGACGGTGCCCCCTTGTGGGACTTCACGCGCCTGGATGACGGGCAGGTCCACTGTGACGACAGGGCGTGCATCAATATAGGGCAGCCCGCCATAAAGGCCGATGCCGGGACGTGTCAGATCAAAGTGATAATCGCCGCCCATCAGAATACCGCCCGTCGCGGCCAGCGACAAAGGCACATCAGTGCCTTCCGTCATCTCGCGAAAGAGGGCGAGTTGGGCGGCGTTCATCGGATGATCGGGCTCATCTGCGCAGGCCAGATGCGAGATGATCATGCTGGGCCCCTGAGACAGGGCGATGTCGCGCAGCGCGCTCCACTCGTTGGGGTCCATCCCCAGCCGGTTCATGCCACTGTTCAGCTGGATGCCGAAAGGATGGCCCGGAATGGCTTCGACATGCAGGATCATCTGATCCACCGAATTGATCATCGGGGTCAGGCCCGCCGATCTGATCGTCTCTGTGTCGC
>JAGXHA010000095.1 GCA_024636475.1 Roseobacter sp.
CCGCGCATCGCGATAATAACCTTGCCGTGGCGATCACGTCTGATCCGACCCAGCCGGCCCGGTCCGAAGGGTATTTCGGAGATCTGATGCAGTTGCTTGACGGGCCGATTCTGAATCTTGCGTAAATTCTGCCGAAGGGGGGATTAGATCAGCAACGTATACTGACAGCTGATCGGGATGTCCCATCACAAAGGGCGGGAAGCGGTCGCGAAACAGCCGAGCCGAAAAGCTAGAAGCTGACATTCAGCGCGTTGATCGCCCAGCTCAATTCTGCACCGCCACAAGTCGGCATAGCAGGGCCATCATGTTAGTTGCCACTGACAATGATGCTGCACCTGCTTTCGGCTGGTGCCAGCCCTTTACGGACTGTCGCGTCAAGCGCAGCGCAAGCTATCAGACACCATTCTCAGGTGTCATGGTGCCCATTCGAAAGAACACTCTGCGGCGCGATACCGCGTTTCTCGGCACTGGCGCGCACGGCATCTTGCAGGGCGGTGCTGCGATCCAGGAGTCGCCGAAAACGAGCTTCATCAAGCACGAGAAGCGTGCAAGGGGCGATCGCGCGCGCCTCGGCACGAAGCGCTTTTTTCATCAAGACCGCCAACTGCCCGAACATTTCACCGCGACCCAGCCGCCAGGTCTGGCCCGCGGCTTCCAGATCCACAGCACCCGAGGCTATAAAGAATACGCTCTTTGCCACGGCATCCTTGCGTATGATCATATCACCCGCATTGACGTAACGGGTCTGAAAGGCCCGCCCCAGCCGCTTCAGGGCAGCGTCGTCCATATCCTGAAAAAGCGGAAGTTGTCGCATCAGTTCTGTCCTCTGGAGAGCGATATCAAGGGACGGACGTTCCTCGGCCGCTGCGCGGCGCGCGACAAGGTCTTCCATCAGCTTGGTGTAAACTTCGGACCCGATCAGACCATCCTCGCGCATGATGGTATATTCGCGCTCTTCCAGCCGCAGCGCCGTCCGGCGAATGAACCGACGCTCAAGCTCTTCGGCATAGCCGGGATATTGCAACCGCAGTGCTTCAAGGGCGGTGGCAACGGCTTCGATCCGGCGGGCCAACAGCTCTTGTAGAAGATCTGCCAACCTTCGGCCATGGATCCGGCGGATGCGCCCGTCGATGAAGGGGCCAAGATCCCGTAGGACCAGCCGTTGCGACAACAAAAGCTCGAACCGGTCGGCGGTCATGCGCACAAGCGGGCCGGAAATGTGGAGCCGACTATGCAGCAGGACTGCGGCCCGAAACCCGCGACCGTAAGCGACACTACGGCGTCCGGCGCGTTGATAGCCGCTGCGCCCGCCAGATTGCGCGCCTTCGATCAAGCGATCAGCATCGGACAGGACCTGTTCGGCCATCCGGGCGGAAATCGTGCGTTCGCGCACCCTTGCAAGGATGGTATCTCGCTCATGTCCGGCCAGCGCGATCAGGCCAAGCGTCACCCGGTCCCGATCAAGGATGTCGGCGCTGTCTTCTGCAATGTGGACGGCTTGCTCCAGTCTTTTGCCAAAACTCTTTGCTTCGGAACGGACAATGTCATGGCTCAAATCATAGTTCTCCGTGGTGCGCGCCACATCCTCTCTCACAGTTTGCAGCGCCACGGCGACCACCTGTCGCGACAGCGCTTCATCAATCGGTGACAGCCGGTCAAGCCCCAGACGCCCGATGACCCAGCGCAACGTCGTCCCCTGCACAATTAAGGTAAAAAGCGTAAAGCCGGTTGCAAGAATGCCCACCACGCGCTGAATCCCGTCGGGCACGCGGAAGCTTTCTGTGACCGCCAGCGCCAAGGCCAGCGTCACCGCTCCCCGCAAGCCGCCCCAGAGGATCACGACCCGGTAGGGCCGCTCGACCACGGGAGAGATACGCAAGAGTGTCATCAGCGGCAGCAGCCCAAACAGAACTGCAACCCGCGCAGCGATGGCCGCAAGGATCACCACGCCGACCAGCACGAAATCGTCGACCCGGACCTCCTCCAGAAGTCGCGGAATCAAAAGCGCTGCGAGGATAAAGATCAGCGCACCTGCCCAATGCGCCAGCACCTCCCAGATCTCGCGCAGGTTTACCCAGGCCTGTGGTGGCAAGCGCCCCGGCCCGGTGAGGTTCAAGGTCAGCCCTGCCGCGACAACGGCGATGACCCCCGATGCGCCAATGCTTTGTTCCGCGCCGATATAGGCAAGGTAGGGCAGCGCCACCGATATGGATATCTGCGCCAGTTCATACCGCGCGAAGGACCCCACCAGCCAAGCCGCCATCCGCGCCGCCAGCCAGCCGGTAAAGGCCCCGCCCACAATCAGCAGCGGAAAACGGGCCAGCGCCTCACCCATATCCGGATCGGGCAGGCCGAGCATCACAAAGCCCATGAACAGGCCGAAAAGCGCAATGGCGGCTGCGTCGTTCAGCAGGCTCTCGCCTTGGATGATCCGCGCAAGGCGACGTGGTGCCGAAATCGACCGAAAGATCGTGACGACGGCAGAAGGATCAGTGGTCGACACGATTGCACCGATCAGCAGACAGGCCGCCAAGGGTAGTGCGCTTGCCCAGAATAACGCATAGCCCACGCTGAATGTCGCGACGACCACCGCAACGATGGCCAGCACGAGGATCGGCACCCAATCGTCGAGCATCCGGCGCAGGTTCATCCCCAGCGTCGCCTGAAACAGCAGGGTCGGCAAGAAGACATAAAGAAAAACATTAGATCTGATCGGCAGCCCCAGGATCGCCTCGGCCACGGGGTTCAGCGCGTCCGTCAACTCGGTCCGCAGAAAAAATATCGCACCGACAGCGATCATGATCCCGAGGACGGCCAAAATCACGGTGTAGGGAAGCCTCAGGCGCGCGGCCAATGGCTCCGCCACCCCGATGATGAGGAACAAAGAAGCAATAAGGGTTGTGACGATCACGATGTCCATGGCACTAAATTAACACAAGGATCATTGGGCGCATTAGCAAATTCGGAATTAGAGGCGTCTGCCATGTCACATCTTAGGCAAAGGATTTGGGCGAGACCATGACCCCGGACGGACAGATCGCTATCCCGCTTGACTCAGAGAGAACCGTTTTAGATCGCCGAGCATGCGCGGTGTAAGGGCTACATGGCAACGTTCATGCAATCCGAAATCACGCAATGCTCTGGAAAATCGTGGCATTCCTTGTTAACCTGTCGTCATGAAACAATATTTGACCCCCAAGAACAGACATGTATTTCAGGGTGCCGCCCGAATCCTCATGATGCGGCCTCGGCGAAGTATTACCCTCCGTTTTTGGACAAAACTGGGGCCATTCACATGAGTCTCCAGAGCACCACCTCCACCCAGTCTTCGACACTTAGCATATCGGCGCGAACGAAGCATCGGAGGGCATCTATTTGATTGAAAAAATTGGCATTTTGTGGATACTTGCAATCTTCGTGCTTTTTGGAGCTATCAAGCTTTTTACGATTCTGAAGGACCTTTCGCAAAAAAACACACTGGCCAAGGATATAATGCAGCATGGATGCATGCCGTCTGAGATTGTGGATGCCGCATGGACTGGGACAGATTTTAAGGGCTTGGACGAGAAGCTGGATAACTGGACCGTGAAGATTCGAGCTTTGGCATATGAGCATAGCTCATCGCCATTTCTGCATGATTTCCCGCGTGGCCTACCTGTTGCGCTTGCGGTGCTGGACGATGCTTTGAGCATCCTTAAGCGCGGCACCCCTTCCGAAGAAAGACCGGACGGCACCAGACTGCGAAGGTTGCGGGGTGCTATCAACGATATGCTGAATACCTTGAAACCTATCGGATTGGCTGAGACAGGGGAGGTTCCGGCGCAGCCAGTGTTTCCAGACCGTATCACTGACCATCTGAACCGGGTTGGTTTCGAATCCGAAGGCGAATTTATCCTTCGCCGAGCTCTTTTACTCGCATGGGTGCGATACAGTGGACAGGCTTGGTATGATGACCAGCCCACTTTCTGCATCGAAAAACCGGTGAGCAAAGAGTGGGCTCGGGACCCGTCTGTGTAATCGACGGATCAATACCTCACTGCTTTGCACCGGCATGGATGGCATCTCGCAAAGCAGCAGTTTTGTTCAGAAGTGACCAAGACTGCGAAAGGTCCACAACGCTCAAATGAAATTTTGCACATCCAATTTATCACCCAGAAACCAGAGTTTGTTGAAAGACCCCCTCAGCTTTTGACTTCCATTCTCCTATGAGAGTCGTCGACAAATCGCGGACACTCGCCACAGCACTGCCAACGTTCACTTCGTCCGCACTGCGGTTCTTCACCCAGCGGAAATGCTGCACGATGGACGAATGACCGTTTCGACGGGCAGCACCGCAGCATCAGAGGTGATGGACAAACGGCGGCAATGGGCCGTTCGTGTTGATCGACACCAAGGGCGGTGAGCAGGCTTCCAATGCAAGTGCGAACTGGATACTGCGTTGCTCCCGAAAGGCCGATTTCTAAACGGTCGAGCGAATTCCGCTCGACAATACAAGTTATAAGGTGATGATCTGAAACCATGGATATGACAGCGAAGACAGACCAACAAATTCAGAATTTGATCAACAATCACCGCCGAGCAGGAAAACTCTCCGCTCTTTTGGCTGTTGCGGCCATTGAAGAACAAGCTAAACGCAACACATCCTTTGATTTCAAATCAGGAATTGAGTTTTTGCTGGGGGCCGCACGCGCCGGGCGCGCAGTCAATTACCGACAGCTTGCCGAAGCAGGCGGTGTTCTGAAACCTGGTGACACTTGGCACCAACACATGGCGCGCAAGATTCCTCTGTCACAAATTGTCGACTACGCCCACACCCATGACATGCCGGCGATCACTTCGCTTATCGAAACGACGCAAGGCGTAACGGATAGTATTCTCGCTGGTTTCCAAAAGGGTTTGGACGAGACTGGGATTCGTGTTCCGGCTGGAATGACTGTCGAAGAATTCTACCGTTCCGAACGGCAACGCGCCTTTGACTGGGCTGCAATCAGGTGAAGAAATTGGCACACCAGCAAGCCGGGGAACTCGGCGAGGCGTTGGCGTTGGCAAAGTTGATTAGCCTTGGTCATGCAGCGTATGCGAGCCCGGCAGGTGCCCCGGGCCATGACCTTTTGGTTGTGGCAAATGGTCGTGCTTTGTCAATTGAAGTGAAAACCCGACAATACATTGAGCGCGAAACTGAAATCACCCGTTGGCCGGTCTTGATGAAGACGAAGGGCGACGCTGACCTGTTCTTGTTTGTGGCTCTCAATATCACCACTATGTCACCAAATTTCTATCTACTGACTAACGAACAAGCGCGATCCTGTCACAGGTCGGATCCGAACCGCGAACGGTCAGGGAATTGCCTTCCTCGCGTTGTCCGCGCGACCGCGGCAGCGAACGATTTCGAGATGCTGCAATGAAAAACCAGATGACAGGCAACGCTGGGCTTTTCCATATTGCTTGGGAGTTGACCTGACAGGGTTGGAACGTGATGCCCACGGTACTGAATGCTCGCGGTGCTAAAGTCTTTGCCAGAAACATGTGCGAGATCGGCCACGCTTTAAGCCGACGGAACTCTGGGTACCAAACTCATGGGCAACCGCCCACGATTTGAAGGACTTCTTCGAAAAGAGTGGCTATTTCCAACTTTCCTTTTTCGGCGTTTCTACCAAGCTCTTGGACTCCTTGTCCCTCAATCAGAGCAGACTGAAAAGGTTTGCGGTGCAAGATTTTGGTCTGAGCGATTTTGATTTCCGGATGCGCGCTTTGGCAGTATGCTTCTGCGTCAGCAACTTGGTTTCCTCTCGCAGGTGCTTGCGAGATCAGAAACCGAATTTGACAGGCTCGAACCTTGAGAATGTCCACGGTACTTGCCACAGCGCGTACGTCGAATAGAGATGGACGCAGAGGTAGCAGTACAAGGTCAGACTTCGCAGCGACGAGCTCAATCATGGTGGTGTCTTGCCGCCCAGGCGTATCGATAACAACGTAATCGAAATTATCTTCGCGTGCTTGATCAAGAATGTCTGACACTGTCGTCGAGCCAGCAGGAAGAACAACAGGATTTGCATCTCCCCGCATCTTCGACCATTCCATTACCGAGCCTTGTGGATCCATGTCGATGATTGCCACCTGACAGCCCTCCCGAGATAAAAAAGCTTCCATCGCAAGATGGACGGCGATTGTGGATTTGCCACTACCTCCTTTTTGCCCGACTAAACTTATGATCTTAGTCATAGTGAACCCTCATCAACGGTTTCTCCGCTATTAAGAGCCTCTGCGACCAAAGCGTCGAAACGTTTGATTACCATGGCCTTCAAGATGGCTTGTTCTATCTCAATTGCCTTCCGTAGAAGCGCATTTACATAAGGATCACCCTGATATTTCAGTCTACAAAGATCACGCGTGTCAAAATTTGCGTTTAACAGCTCAGCTTTCGCTTTTTCATATGAGCTTTCGAGTGGTCTGTATGCAGTTGCCGAAAGCGGATCACCTATCGCTTTTTTGACCGCAGCCATTGCTAAAACAAGGGGATCTGCATCTAAGTTATTCTGCCATTCGTTGATAACTTTTCGGCATACGGGACTTTGTGAGTTATGCGGCAACTCTTGGAGCCCTTTCACAAGTGCTTCCCACTTGGGGCGGCCTGCTTTTGATGCAAGAAGTGCCCTTGGGAACTCATCTGTTTTCGAGAGATCTTTTAATTTCGCATATAGCCCAAGCAGCTTTGATACGTCTGTTGCGGAGATATTCATCATTTCTGCAATACAAGCCTGCTTGTAAGACTTTTGCTTCAATCCAACCATAATTCCAATTTTGTCACCGACGGTGTATTCGGCCCTGGCAAGGTTTTCCTGCAATTGAGCCACCAGTAGCGCGTCACCTTCGATGGGGCGGACAATCGCTCTAAGTTTTATCCCTAAGATCGAAGCAATACGAAGTCGAGTTCGCCCGGCAATGATGGGGTACTTTCCCGTATGTTGGTCGCGGGGGCAGACCAATATTGGTTGCTGCTGGCCGTTTGACGCTATGCTTGCCTTTAAGGCATCAAACCCTGCGGGTTGGAGTGAAAACCGATCCCTTAGGCCCGTGGTGTGATCGATTTCGTCTGGATCGATCTCTATGACCGTTTCATAAAAGTTGGCAGCTGCCAACTTGTCACTTGGTGCCCGCTCTGCCGCGGCAATGTCACGAAGACTCGTACTTTTTCGGGATGTCATCTGTTGTTCTTTTACGTATTTCGGATGCCGTGGAGCGACTGTCCGTCAGTGCTCAATCGGCCGCTGACAGGGATATTGGATCTTTTCCGGAAGTCGGAAATCGGTTTATGTAGATTTCTGAAATGGGTTTCCGATGGGGAACTGCACACTGACTGGGTGGCGCCATCACCATCAAATATAGTTGAAAACATAAGGTGCAGGGCCCATTGAGATGCACTGGGAACTGCCACAACAGCCAAAGTTCGTGAAAACACCAGGGTTATGACACAGGTCGCTAACAATACCCGCGAGCAAGCGATGCTTGGTGATTTTGAAAAGGCGGTAGAAGATGCCATTCTTGACAGCAGTGAAGTTCACCAAAAGCAAATGATGAAACTCCTTTCCAACCCTGAAAGCGGAAGCATTTTTGCCGGGATAATTTATGAATTAGTCAAGGCTGCTCGTGACAGGGAGTTATAAAAAGCATCTCCGATTTGATCGGAGGTTATGCCGGTATTATCTACAAGTCTTGATTGATGTTTGATGTCGGCCATTGATTTAAGTTAATGTTGGCCTTGACCGTCTACCCGCTCAGCGACTTACGGAAGTTGTGGCGAGGAACAAAATTTGTTAAAAACGGTCAGCGTTCATCCCGTGCGGGTGATGAATGGCCGTTTTTAACAAGACTCGGAAATAACGGAAAATGCGGAGACGAAGAGCGTGTAGCAGGTCGGCATAACTGGCTTTAATTGTACTATTTCGAGCATTTAAGCCACTTATTTCTGATATGCCTGTCGCCTCCTCTCAGCGATAGAGCAGGGTGGGCAACCACATCGACACCGCCGGCACGTAGGTCACGAGGATCAGGACAGCGATCAGTGGGATTAGGAATGGCATGGTTGCGCGCACCACGGCTTCGAAGCTCGTATCCGTCACACGCGCCAGCACGTAAAGCACCATGCCCACCGGCGGCGTCAGCAATCCGATCATTAGGTTCAGCACCATCATGATCCCGAAATGTACGGGATCAAGCCCAAGCGCCACTGCGATCGGCAGGAGTACAGGTGTCAGAATGGTTATGGCCGCGACAGGCTCCATCACGATACCAACAGCGAGTAGCAGCAGGTTCATCAGCAGAAGGATGACGAATACGCTTTCAGTCTGCCCCATGATTGCCCCTGCCAGTGCACGCGGCACACCGTTAGCCGTCAGGATCCAGGAAAAGATAGACGCCGCGCCTACGATCAACAGCACAACCGCGGTTGTTTCGATTGTATCGACCGAAATGTCCCATAGCTTGCGCAGGTTCAATGTGCGGTAGACGAAAACCCCAAGAAACAGCGCGTAGGCTGACGCGACGACCGCAGCCTCGGTCGGAGTAAATATCCCGCCAAGTATGCCGCCCACAAGGATCACAGGAGTCAGAAGTGACAGAAATGCACGGACAAAGGTGGATCCGAGGACACTCCACAAGAATGTCGTGTCTCGACCATACCCCCGCACATGGGCAAAGTAAGTCACCATGAGCATCAGGGAAGCGGCCATTAGCAACCCAGGGATCAACCCCGCAGCGAAAAGCTGGCCAATCGAAGCAGAAGAACTGACGCCGTAGACGACCAACGGCAGGGATGGTGGGATCAGCGGCCCGATGGTCGAAGACGCGGCGGTCAAACCTACGGCGAAGTCGTTGTCATATCCGGCTTACCCTATGCTGGCTGCATCATGCAGAACCGGCACAATCAAGGTGCGACAATCGATCAGTAACAACGCTCACCACGGCGACCCTACAAGACACGACGGGTATAATAGGGCCAAATGTACGCGATCCCC
>JAGXHA010000096.1 GCA_024636475.1 Roseobacter sp.
GATTTTGTCGGGTCCTTGGGGTGCGGATCGATCGGGATGCCGCGCCCGTTGTCGCGCACGGTAACGTGGCCGTTCTCGTGCAGTTCCAGTTCGATCCATGTGGCATGGCCCGCAACGGCCTCGTCCATCGAGTTATCGATGATTTCAGCGACCATATGGTGCAGCGCGCGATCGTCCTTGCCGCCGATATACATGCCGGGGCGCAGGCGCACGTGCTCCATATCCTCAAGGACCTGGATCGAAGAGGCGTCATATTCCTTGCCACTGGGCTGCGCACCGGAAAGAAGATCGGACATGTTGGGGCCTGCCTGTCTGTTGCTTTTGATTGCCGCATACTATGCCAGAGCGCAGGAGGCGGGGGAAGGGTGGATCATGTCGCAATTCGGCGTTTCGTTGGGGCGTGATCTTGGTATCAGCATGATAAATCTGCGTTTGAAAGTATCGCCCATGACCCACATCACGACCCTGCGCGATGCGCCCAACTGGCGATACATGCTGCAAGAATGCGATGAGCTTTATCGGTTTCTGCCCGCAGGCGGCAGCGAAAAGATCAGGGCGCATCAGCGCAAAGCCCGCGAGGCCATCGCGCGGCTGCTGAAAGCCAACGCTGAAGTGCGGCTGCAGCCGTGTGCGCAAAAGCCCGTCACTGCCCATTTGCGCCGCGCCTTGGACGAGGGGCGCCAAGGTGCGCTGGCCCCTGCGGTGCGCGCCCTGGATGCGGTGGCACCGCAGCTCAGCTGGCAATATGGCTATGAGAAAGTCCCTAAAGGGCTGACCAACAGCTATGCCTATGCTGAGATTGCAGGTGCCCAAGGCCCGGTCATCAGCAAGGAGATCATTCTTGGTGTTGTCCTGTTTGCCCCAGGCTGCACCTATCCGGCGCATTCGCATAAAGGCATTACCGAAAGCTATGTCTGTCTTTCGGGGGCGGTGTCCGAGAACCACCAAGGCGTCTATGTACCCGGCTCGATGATCTTCAACCCGCCAGAGCATCTGCATCGTATCACCGTGGGCGACCGCGAACCGGCCTTGCTGGCCTATGCGTGGCTGGGCGCGCCTTCAGACCTTCATGAACAAAAGATGGTGTTCTCCCGCGCCAAAAAACAGGGCAGCTAGAGCCACGCCAGAATGGCATCCGCGACTTCTTTTGGTTTTTGGTGATGCAGCCAGTGATCTGCCCCCTTGATCGCAACGCGGCTTAGATCGGGGGCGTAATTTTCGAGCCCTTCGGTTGAGGGGAGCAAAAGCGCGGTGTCGTCCTGCCCCCAGACAAGCAGATGCGGGCAGCGCACTTGCAGTCGCGCCGGATCAAACGTCAGTGCATCATCAATGGCTTCCCCGGTTTTGCCAAGTTTCAGGGGGGAGGCACGGTACCAGTTGATCATTCCGCGCAGCCCGGAAGCATCGCGCCATGCGGCTTTGTAGCCTGCCAGCGTGTCGCCTTGCAGCCAGTCCATCTCCATATGTGCGGAAAACAGCCCCATCAGCTTGGCGAAATCATCAGCGGCCAGGATGTCTTCAGACCCTTCACGCCGCAAAAAGTGGATGTACTGCGAGGCATCGGTTTGCGACCCGCCCTTGGCAAGTTCGCGCTGGAACGGGGCGGGGTGGACACCGTTCATGATGATCAGCTTTGACACCAGTTCGGGCCGCGTGATCGCCAGCGCATAGGCCACCGACGCGCCCCAGTCATGACCCAACACGATTACGGGGTCGTTGCCGATCAGGGTGGCCATGTCGGACACAAGTTTCGAGGTCTTGTAGTGTTCGACCTCTGCGGGTCGCCAGCTTTGCCCGTATCCGCGTTGGTCAGGTGCGATGCAATGATACCGCTCTGCCAGCAGCGGTGCCAAATCCGCCCATGCGCCCGAGTATTCGGGAAAGCCATGCAGCATGAGCAATTTCGGCGCATCCTTGTTGCCCCAGTGTCGGGTAAAGATCGGGTTGCCGTTGATCTGCTGTGTTTCGGTCCAGTGGGCTGTCATGTGTCGTGCCTTCCTTGGGAAACGCGTTTACCGCGCTGGTTTGTGCTCGAGCGTCAGCCCCACGTTGGTTCCGGGTGCAAAGCCTTGCCAGGTCATGCCATCCAGATAAGACGAGAACGCTTCGCCGCGCAGGTGCAGGCCCATAAAGGCGGCTGCGAAATGCTGGGCTATGTTGTTCATGCGCAGCGTATCCCAAACGGCATCGGCATAATGCTCGAACGGGGGCCAGCCCAAGGCATCTGACATCGCCCAGCTTTCAGTCGGGGCCGGGTAGGGTGCGGCAGCGTTGTGGCCCGCGTTCTGAAAGCTCAGCAAATAGCGCTCGCCTGACGCGCCTTCAAACACCCCACGCATGGCGGCGTAGTTTGAAATGTCGTCAGTGGTGCCCGCCATCATCAGCATCGGGGTGTCCATCTGAGCCAGCCCGGCCGCATCCCATATGCCTTGTGCATTGCCCCAAGGGCCGATGGGAATGATCGCTTTCAGCCGTGGATCGCGCAGGGCCGCATGGCTGTCTGACCCCGCCAGATGCATGGCAAGTGCAGTGTCATTTCCAATGCGCGGATGGTTTAAGGCGGCTGCCGAAAGGCCAGCGCCACCAAAGACAAGTGCGCCATACCCGCCCATCGAATAGCCGATCAGGCCAACATTCGAACACTCGACCAAAGCGCCGAGATCGCCGCCAAGCATCGCTACCGCGTCGATGATACCGCGCTGATCCAGAGGGCGGTTCAGCAGGGTAACGCCGAATGCCTGCTGATCGTCATAAGTGCTGCCCGCATGATCGGGGGCGGCCACGACATAGCCCTTGGCCGCAAGGCTTTCGGCAAGGTGGCTAAGCAAGAAGCGGTTGCCGGGGTACCCGTGCGATATGACGACCAGCGGCGCGCTGCCTTGTGCAGGCTTCGCGTCGCGGCTTGCAAAACCGTGCAAGGTCGTAGGCGTCACCCCGTCGCGGATCAGCGTGTGGTATATCGTGCCGGGCAAAGTCTCTGGGTGCGCAGGATACCAGATTTCAGTAGTCAGAGATCTGCCCGCCGATATTTCAAACTCATGCGTTGTCACGCCCACCAGATGCGATCCTCGTGCGGCGAGTTCGGGCGCATCAGGGCGGATAAGGTCGATACGATTTTGCATGGAAAACCCTTTGGCTGGAAGTGTTCGGACTGTGACGGGCAGTGATCCTTTAGGCAAGCGTGACGCGGCGCGAAAAACAGACCTGGCGGATGGGTTTTGAACCCTCTTGGCCGGGGCCGGCGGGCATTGGTTGGAAACATCAGGTCGCGTGCAATCAGGCCTTTCGCGGCCAAGTGCTGCAGCCCTTTCCCTTGCGCAATTGTCGGCGTATGAGAACTTTATGAAAACAGCCATGACATATTCTGCCCACGCCCGCGCGATCGCGGTCATGGGCTTGCCGCTTGTTGGCGGGCATCTGGGGCAAGTCGCCATTGGTGTGACCGACACAGTTATGATGGGATGGTACAGCGTCGAAGCGTTGGCCGCGGTCACGCTTGCGAGCACGTATTTCCTTGTTTTGCTGATCTTCGGGTCAGGGTTTGCCTGGGGCGTCATGCCCATGGTTGCGACCTTTGAGGCCGAAGGCGACGAAACAAGCCTGCGCCGCGCCACGCGTATGGGGCTTTGGCTGTCTTTGGGTTTTGCACTCTTGGCTTTGCCTCTGATGATTTGGTCAAGACCGGTCATGGCGCTGATGGGGCAAGACCCAGCCTTGGCCGAGATGGTCGGGCAATATCTGGCCATTGCGGGTTGGGGAATTATTCCGGCGCTGCTCGTGATGGTGCTAAAAAGCTATTTGGCTGCACTTGAGCGGACGCAGGTTGTGTTCTGGATCACCATTTTGTCTGCCGTTGCAAATGTCTTGGCGAATTATGCTTTCATCTTTGGCAATTGGGGCGCACCGGAATTGGGTATCCGCGGGGCGGCGATTGCATCGCTGGGATCAAACTCGGTCGCATTGCTGGCGGTGGTGATCTATGTGTTCAAGGTCTTGCCGCAACACCAGATATTCGTGCGCCTGTGGAGGCCCGATTGGGAAATGCTGGCCCGCGTGTTTCGTCTTGGCCTGCCTATCGGATTTACAGGGCTTAGCGAAGTTGGCCTGTTCGCGGCCTCGGCCGTGATGATGGGGTGGCTGGGGACAGTTGCCCTGGCCGCGCATGGCATTGCGCTGCAATTGGCCTCCATCACCTTCATGGTGCATCTGGGGATCAGTAATGTGGCAACGATCCGTGCAGGCAATGCTTTCGGTCGGCGCGATCCGGGCCATTTGGCACGCGGAGCGATCACGTCTACGGCAATGTCGGTATTCGTTGCAGCATTGACGATTGCGGGGTTCATCCTCTGGCCCGAGCCGTTGATTGATCTGTTCATGCAAGAAAACGAACCCGCACGGGACCAGATTTTGGCCGTAGGTGTAGGGCTTTTGGCGATGGCGGCACTGTTCCAACTTGTGGATGGCACGCAGGCGGTTGCGTTGGGGCTGTTGCGCGGCGTCCAGGATACCAAAATTCCAATGATCTTGGCCGTAATCAGCTACTGGGTGGTTGGCATCCCTGCATCCTATCTGCTGGGGTTCGTTCTGGGCCTTGAGGGCATTGGCGTGTGGCTGGGGCTGGTGATCGGGCTGGGCGTCGCTGCAATTTTGCTAAATGCTCGGTTCTGGGGCCCGTATATGAAAAGTCTGCGCCAGCAGGAGGTCTAGCCTGACGTCATGCGTTCGGATTTTTTGCGCACCAGCGTGCTGCGCAGATCGTGCATGGCCAGCAACAAGGCATCTGTCACATCATCAAGCTGGGCGTCGGTGGCTTTTGACTGCACCCATTGCGTCGTCAGGTTGAGATGATCAACCGCGCGGTGAATGTCATCTATCTCGCGGTGCGCCAAGATTTCCTTGCGCTCTGCCATCCAAGCTTTGATGTGGTCTATGTCTTCTTCCGACAGAACGCGGTCACCTTGCGGCTTGATCTCGCCATTGCGGATATTCGCAATGGCGATCTGATCCATTTCGATGCGCCGTTGACGGTTCTCGGTATCGATCCGGAAAACAGCGGCACCGTTTTCGCGGACTCGAAAATAATAGTCTGGCAACTCGCTCGACATTGAAGGGTGTCCTTTAGGTCTTATTTCAATCCAGCGCAGAAATCCTGGATGCGTTTGCAGGCTTCTTTGAGCGCGTCATCAGAGGTTGCATAGCTGATCCGAAAGTTCGGCGACAGACCAAAGGCTGCACCAAATACCACTGCCACGCCGGTTTCTTCCAGCAAGGCCGTCGCAAACACTTCGTCGTCGGTGATGTCAGTACCCTTGGCGGACGTCTTGCCAATCAGCCCTTTGATTGACGGATAGACATAGAACGCGCCTTCGGGCTTGGGGCAGACCATGCCGTCGATCTCGTTGAGCATGCTGACGACCAGATCGCGACGCCGTGCAAACATCTTGTTGTTTCCAGGAATAAAATCCTGTGTGCCGTTCAGCGCTTCAACGGCGGCCCACTGGCTGATCGAACAGGGGTTCGAGGTCGATTGCGATTGCACCTTGCGCATCGCACCGATCAGCTTTTCCGGCCCTGCTGCATAGCCAATGCGCCAGCCGGTCATGGCATAGGCTTTGGAGACACCATTCATGGTCAAGGTCCGGTCGTATAAAGCAGGTTCAACCTGAGCGGGGGTGCAGAATTTGAAATCATCATAGGCAAGATGTTCATACATATCGTCGGTCAGCACCCAGACGTGAGGGTGGCGCATCAAGACATCCGTCAACGCCTTGACCTCGTTCCAGCTATAGCCCGCACCGGTCGGATTTGACGGAGAGTTGAAGATAAACCATTTCGTCTGTGGCGTGATCGCGGCTTCCAACGCCTCTGGCGTCAGTTTGAAATCATTCTCAAGCGTGGCTGGCGCAATCACCGGCTCGCCGCCCGCCAGCAGCACCATATCGGGGTAGCTGACCCAATAGGGGGCCGGTATCACGACCTCTTCGCCCGGATTGAGCGTCGCCATAAGCGCGTTATACAGAATCTGCTTGCCGCCGGTTCCGACGCTGACCTGGGCGGGAACATAGTCCAACCCGTTGTCCCGCTTGAACTTTGTGCAAATCGCCTGCTTCAGTTCTGGGATACCATCGACGGCAGTATATCTGGTCTTGCCCGACTGGATCGCTGCAATCCCTGCGTCCTGAATATTCTGGGGCGTGTCGAAATCCGGCTCCCCTGCACCAAGGCCGATAATATCGCGCCCTGCGGCCTTCAATTCTGCCGCTTTTTGAGTCACGGCTATGGTGGGAGACGGTTTGACGCGTGCAAGTGTCTTGGACAGCAGTTCCATTTCGGCCTCAGTTTGATATGTGTGCGGGACATTCATAGGGCTGACCCCCGCACCGATCAAGCGCGTTCGGTGAGATATAGGAGAGAAGCAATGGCTGAGAACGAAGATTGGTATGGCCCGGACGTGGCTACTTTTGGAGACCGTGTCGCCGCCGCGCGTGAAAACGCACAGATGACCCAAGCCGTCTTGTCCAAGCGAATGGGCATCAAGCAGGCAACTTTGCGCGGCTGGGAAAACGATATGTCCGAACCTCGCGCGAACCGCCTGGCAACATTGGCCGGCATCCTGGGCGTGTCGATGATGTGGTTGATCAACGGAGAAGGTGACGGGTTGGACGCGCCGGATGAAGGCGCCACTGCGGATGCGAACGTGAAAGATGTGCTGAATGAGATGCGCGAGCTGCGCGCTGATCTACTGAAACGAGCAGAGCAGCTTGGCCGCCTTGAAAAACGGCTTCGCAAATCGCTGCGGGGAGAATTCAATGGCTGAACTACGCGAACACAAGGTGAAACGCCTGCACATGCGGTCGATGCGGCGCGGCATCAAGGAGATGGATTTGATTCTGCCCTCCTATGCGGCGACCCGGCTGGAAAAGATGGATGATGCGGCCTTGGCGCTTTATGATGACATGCTAAGCGAAAACGATCATGATCTATATCAGTGGGTTACGGGGCAAACTTTGCCGCCGGACGAATATGTCGCACTCGTGTCCGAGATCAAAATCCACCTTGCCGCGAACCCGCTTTGACGTCGCTTGTGGGGCCTGATCTGGTATTGAAGATGACCATCTATCTGGTTTAACGATATATTTCTCTTTTTTGTCCAAGTTCCGGCTGAGCAGTTTCAGTCGGAGAGAAATAATGAGCATCCAAGACCCAATCGTCCTGCAAGGCACCAAAAAGGGCTTCATGGTCGGCTATCTAGAGGCGTTAAGTCTGGTGGAGCGGCTTCATCGACTTTTGCTTGATGTGATCAAGGATGAGTTCGAAAGGGTGGGCGTTTTGGAAATCAACGCGGTGCAGGCGTTGTTGCTTTTCAATATCGGTGACAATGAAGTCACCGCTGGCGAGCTGAAAACCCGCGGCTACTATCAGGGCATTAACGTGAGCTATAACCTCAAGAAGCTTGTCGATATGGGGTACATGCACCACCAGCGTTGCGAAATTGACCGCCGTTCAGTGCGTGTGCGCCTGACTGAAAAGGGCCGTCACATCCGGAGCGTTGTCTCCGACCTTTTTGGGCGTCACGCGATCGGCTTAGAAAGCAAAGGCGTGCTGGGGCCGGAGGGAATCGAGGAGATTACCCACTCGCTCAAGCGGATGGAACGATACTGGACGGACCAAATCCGCTATATCTATTAAAAAGATAAACTGTCGGGTTCTGATAACGGGCTGCTTTGCTCTGGACCTCGTGGCGGCAGTAGAACAGTGTCATGCTTTCTTGGCAAAGGATGTTAAATGCAGCCGCTTCGTCTTGCTTCGTTCGCAACTGAAAATTCTGGCGGGAATCCTGCGGGCGTGGTGATCGCCGATCAGCATCCACCCGAAGCAGATATGCGCAAGATTGCTGCAGACCTAAGCTATTCGGAAACGGCATTTGCCTGCCCCGAGGGGGACGCATGGCGCGTGCGATATTTTTCACCCCAGACAGAGGTGCCTTTTTGCGGACATGCCACCATAGCACTTGGCGCAGCTTTGGCCGCGCAAAAAGGGGATGGGGTTTTCAAGTTGAACCTGAACCTGACAAACATCACCGTTGAGGGGTGCCATCAAGATGGCCACATGCACGCTGCGTTACAATCACCCGAAACCCAAAGCGCACCCGCGTCGCAACAACTGACTGCAGATGCTTTGACGCTCTTTGGGCTGGAACTTGGCGATCTTGACCCAAGGTTTACGCCAACATTCGCGCAAGCCGGGGCGACGCATTTGATCTTGGTTCTTCGCAGCCGCGAAAAATTGGCAGCAATGTCCTATGATCTGGCGTCGGGACGTGCGTTGATGCTGAACAACAGGCTGGTGACCATTGCGCTTGTTTGGGCCGAGAATGACCAGCTTTTCCATGTGCGCAACGCCTTTGCGTCCGGCGGTGTGATGGAAGATCCCGCAACCGGTGCGGCCGCGGCTGCCTTTGCTGGATATTTGCGCGATATGGGCTGGCCCCACGGCCGCGCTGTAACCCTGATCCAAGGGGAAGATATGGGCGCAAAATCAGTCATTCGGGCGGAAATACCGGATGAAAAAGGCGCATCCATCCGCGTTTCCGGCGAGGTCCGCCAGATTTAGTCAAACGAGAGGTCAGAGACTGCCAAAACCTCAAGCTCTCGCAGCAATTTACGGGTCATCGCGGCCTCGTAATCGTCAAACCCTAACGCTGTCTCAACAAACGCATTCGGCCCAACGATAACTTCTGCGCGAAAATAGGATGAAAGCTCGCCTATTTCGGCCTGACGCTGATCACCGGCACTGGGGTCGTCCACACCGATTACCAAAGCGTTTAGCGTGATGCCGCGCGCGCCAAGCGCGTCTTTCAGATCGCGGGGGCGGGGGCCCAGATTGGATTTTCCGTCACCCGAGATATCAAGCGTGCGCGTCCAGCAGTCAGGTTTTTGATCCAGATAAAACGCGCCAAGGTTCATCGAGACACCCAAAGCCGTGCCCGGCGATGCCTCCCGCCGCGTCGTTTGCAGCAGTGTTTCAATGAAACTATCAAGGGTTGCACTGCTGTCTATTGACGTCCAGGGGGCGATGACTGCCTGATCTGACGGTCCACTCCACTCATATGTCATGACAGACACAGGTGCGCCGGGCGAAGACAGCAAGGCGCTGCGCACAGCCGCATTGTCAAGCGCGGCGGCCAGCCCATTGATCTGCAAACGGTATTCACGTGCGTCCACTGATCCCGACACATCAAGCCCAAGCGCCAAAGCCTGCCGGCAGGCGGCGTCGGCCATGGTGGCGCAGGCCAAACCCATCGCACAAACCAGCGCCCGCATCATCCGGCGTTTTCAGGTGTGCGAAGCGCCCCGATGGCAGGCGGGTTCAACTCTCGCTCCAGCTTGATCCGCATCGCGCGTTCATAGTCGTCAAAGCCGTTTGCAACGACCAAAAACGCACCTGGCCCGTGTAAAACTTCTGCTTGGTAAAACGCGATCAGGCCGACCTCGGCTTCGAAATCGGCGGCATTGACCACCAAGCCGTTCACGGTGACACCGTCAAAGGCGAACTCTGCATAGGCTGATTTTGGTCCGAAGCCTTCGTTGTTCTGCCCGTCACCCGCCATGTCCAATGTCTTGTACAAACACTGGGGTGCGCGCCCAAGCAACCCTGCGCCATATCCCAATCCATAGCCCATCGCGGTGGGAAAATCGTTGTGGCTGCGGGTGCTTCTCGCGACGGTTTCCGCGGCGAGTAACAAATCTGCCTGACTGTCGATCATGGTCCAATCCAGGATCAGCTCTTGATTATAGCGCCCCGACCATTCGTAGACGGCCAGGGCAACAGGCAGATCAGAGGAAAAGAACGCCTTTGCCACGTCCTCTGAAAGCAGCGCCGAGGCCGTGCCGCCGCGCTGCAATCTGTCCTCTGTCGCATCGACCGAACTGGACACGTCCAACGCCAGAACCAAGGCAAGCCTGCAATTTGCCGCCGATGTGGCGACAGGCAAGATCAACAGGGATGCGGCCAAAGAGACGTGTTTCAGCATTGAGTTTACCAGTGACCGGTATTTTCCATGCTTGCCCATGGTTCTGCCGGCTCAAGCGCCTCGCCTTCTTGCAACAACTCGATCGACACGTTGTCAGGCGAGCGGACAAAAGCCATATGTCCGTCCCGCGGAGGGCGGTTGATGGTCACGCCGTTGTCCTGCAACTTCTGGCACATGTCATATATGTTTTCGACCGTATAGGCGAGGTGGCCAAAATGCCGGCTGTCATCGGGCAGCGCATCGTCGCCATCCCAATTATAGGTCAGCTCGACATCCGCGTGGCCATCATCCTGACCGGGGGGGCACATGAAGACCAGCGTGAACCGACCCCCTTCATTTTCCATGCGGCGGCGTTCTTTCAGGCCCAGCATCTCGTAGAATGCTTTGGAGGCATCAAGATCTTTGACGCGTACCATTGTGTGAAGATATTTGATCGGCATGGGATATTCCTTTCATCATGTCTTGCGAAAACCTAGCATGACAATTGTCTGTTGCCACCGCTTGTCAGAACTTTGACCTGACGCTGACAGAAACGGACAATTCGCGCGTATCAAACCGGCTGATGTTTGATCGCGAACGCCCTGCGCGCAGTCTTAGGGTAGGGGCAAATCCAGCATAATCCAAGTCGGGGAGAAAGAAATTTATATCGGCGTGGGTCGAGGTATCCTGCCGTCCGTCCGGAATGTCAAAAACGGCGAAGTAGTCGGGGAAGTCCAAGATGCCGAAAACCAACCCGCCCGACACCTGAGCGGGCCCTATCCTTTCTGAAAAACTGTAGGACATTCGGAGTGCCGCAGATGAGACGCGACTGTTCACGAAATCGCTGTCGGACTGCTGCAGGGTCACTGAAACACTGGTCCTGTCACCCCAAGCGAGCGTGTGCTGCGCGCCGGCCTCGACGCCAAAGGTTGTGCTGTCAAAAAAGTCAGACCGCGCCGAAAGGCGCTGGTCGATCGAGACGTTGAGGCTGAGCGATGATCTTGCGTCCAGCCGCCAGTTTCGTGCGCCCTCCAGACGAACGAAACTGTAGCTCAGATTACCGCTTGACCAGTACTGCCCCAAAGCGGCCGAGAGTCTTGCGCTGCCGCCGCTGGTGCCCACGGCAAACCTGTGGCCAAGCTCAATTTTGCCGTAGGTGCTGCCAAGATCACTGTTGCTCAGGTCGGGTGCCAGTGCGCGCGCATCGCCATCCAAATGGGTTCTCTGCACATAGATACGCGCAGCCAGATCGGTTCGGGATTTGGGGGTGCCGCGCAGACGGTAGCCGACTGTACCGTCAAAAGCACCGACCAGCCCGGCAAGTGCCTGCGCAGAACCGCTCAATTGTCCTGTGAACGGCAGGCCGTCAATCACCTGAAGTGCCGTATCCGCGCCATTGTTCACGTTGCTTGAGGGGCGCAATTCGCCTCTGAGGGAAAAGGAAAACGGGTTCTGCTGTCGGACGCTGCCATAATCGCGCGCTAATTGCTTTTCGACTTGCTCGTTGGGGGCATTTTGGACCGCGCGGCGAAGCCATAGCTGGGTTAGCGTTGGTCGGGAGTCTGCATAAGATATGCGTGCCGCCAGTTCTGCCGCTTCAAATTTTTGCGCTGGTTTCTTGGTATATCGAAAGGCACGCGCCGCCGATTTGCGCCCGTCTTTGTGGCGGCCCATATCAGCATATGCGTTGGCCAATACAAAATGCGCGTAGGAAGACCTCGGATCGGCTTGCAAAAGCCCTGCGGCAATCTGAACGGCCAATTCCGGCCGCCCTGTGGCAAGGGCATGGACCGCAACTGTTCGCGCCTCCGGCAACGAAAGCACAACGCGATCTTGCTGGCATTGCGCCATTGCCGGCACGAGCAACACAAGGCACACCGCGCTAAGGTGGGCCATGTATTTGAGTATACCAACACTCAGCACATGCGTCCTCAGCGCACGGGCTGCGCGCAAATCGGATCTTCATCTGGCTGACCGCATTGCGACAGGACGAACGCACCATATTCTATTTCGTCCTCAAACAGCTCGATATGCTCTTCGGCATGAAGGGTGCCAGCAACTTGGGTCGCGCCTACGCCGCCAAAGATCCCGCCATATTGGCCAACACCGTCATTATCTTGCGAAGCGATGCCAAAGAACGTGCCGTTTGCCTCGATCTTAGTGCTATCCAATGCAATGTCGTCAACCTGCAAAGGATCAGCCGCGCCTGGGGTAAATTCAACTGTGGTGTTGTCGTAGTCCAGCACCCTGCGCTGGTAGATAATGCCATCCACGTTTGCGTCCTTGAAATCACCGGTCAAAACAACGTTGCCGGTGACCTCGGCAGCCTGAACAGACAGCGTTTCGCCTGGCGTACCTGGCGTCACCGGTGTCAGATTCTCTCCTGACCCTTGAACGTTCAACAGGCCCACGTATTTGCCGGCATATGTAACAAGTCCGCTTCCAGTCGGGGTTTCGGGTGCCTCATACAAAGAGCTTGAATAGGCTGAGCCAGAGAAGAACTCCTGAAACTGGCCACCTGTGACAACCACGACCGCACGCGTTCCGTTGATGTCCTTGACGTAGGCGGTGACATGCCTGTCGAGCGATCCGTCCTGCGCAGTATAGGCTTGGTACCCGTTCCGGTCGAGCAGAGCCGCCCGCCTGTAGGTCGCCGTGAACTGACTGTCATCAAAGTTGATGCCAGTGATCGACAGCGTCTGGGCCGACGGATCGTAGCTAAAACCCTTCAGATTATTCGCGAGCACTTCCGGAATTTCTTGCGCGCCTGTGTCGGGTTGCCCATCTGCCCCTGTCCCTGTCCCTGTCCCTGTCCCTGTTCCACCATTAAACGGCGTTCCAGAGCCACAGCCCGCAACAACAAGACAGAGCATCAGCCCCAGTGCACCAAATTTCATAACTGTCTGCCTCAAGTTTTTTATTTGTTGGATCAACAGTCGCCATTCCATCCGGCCGTTGTCAACAATCCAGCAGCCCTAGGGTGCATTTCAAGGCAAAGTGCTACTTAAAAACAATACCGTATATGGCGGTTCCGAACGCGGGTTTGCGCATATATAGTTGACTGCGAATCCCATGCCATTTGACAGGACGCGCCTCATGCCGATCAGCCCCGACCAACAAGCCGAAATCGACGCCCTGCGCGCAGATACACAACCCACCTTGCGTGCGGTCTCCGAAGGGATGGAAGCCCATCTTTACAAGGCGATACCCGTTCTCGACCATGGCTTTGTGCGTGTGATCGACTATATGGGCGACGATGCCGCGATCTGTCAGGCGGCCCGCGTCAGCTATGGCAAGGGCACAAAATCGGTCCAGAACGACGAAGGCCTGATCCGTTATCTGATGCGCCACTGGCATTCGACACCGTTCGAGATGTGCGAAATCAAGCTGCACGTCAAACTTCCGGTCTTTGTTGCCCGCCAGTGGATCCGCCATCGCACGGCGAACGTCAACGAATACTCCGCCCGCTATTCGATCCTTGACCGCGAATTCTACATCCCCCACGCCGATCATGTGAACGCCCAAAGCGTGGTGAACAATCAGGGGCGCGGCGGTGTGCTGGAAGGGGCCGAGGCCGCCCGCGTGCTTGAAATCCTCAAGACCGACAGCAACCGCGCCTATGACAACTACGAAGCCATGATCGCCGAGACCGGACCCGACGGCGAACCCCAGGACGGTCTGGCCCGAGAGCTGGCCCGCATGAACCTGCCCACCAACATCTACACGCAATGGTATTGGAAGGTCGATCTGCACAACCTGTTCCACTTCCTGCGCCTGCGCGCCGACGCCCACGCCCAATACGAAATCCGCGTCTATGCCGACGCGATCTGCAACGTGGTCGCCGACTGGGTGCCTGCGGCGTATAAAGCGTTCGAGGATTACCGTCTGGGGGGAGCGACCCTGTCCCATACATCCCTTGATTGTATCCGCCGGATGCTAAAGGGTGAGGAAGTCACGCAAGAGACCTCTGGCATGAGCAAGGGGGAATGGCGTGAGTTTATGGGGGTTTTGAACGACCCCGCATAGCGGGGTCAAAAGGCTCCAGTGGAGCCTTTTGAGTTTGAAACGGGCGCGCAAACTTGGATGGCCAGAAGAGTAAAATCAGCTAGGTGAAAAAACGTAATGCAAGTATTTGAACGCGTCTGGGATCTTATTGAAGCGGTCATTAATCCGCGCCATGTAATTCTAGTGCTATTCACGGTTTCTTCTCTTTTAGTTGGAAGCCCTTATGATCTAGTCAAAGTTTTGGATATCGAAAATTTTGTTTCGGAATATAGGCATTGGATAGTGATTACACTCCTACTTTCAGGTGGCCTTATCCTGATTAGTTGCTTGCATTTGATTGGGATTTCGTTGCTTGAGTGGATCTCTAAAAGGTTAAGAAGGCTGAGGTTGTTGGAAATACCTTTGTCAGTTGAAGGGGCCATAGTTCTGGACTTAGTCAGGTCACATGCTCCAGATGGAGTTCCGTTGTTAACTAACCATCCATTTGTGCGGGAATTACGCTTGGGAAAGCTGATCACAGTTTATAAATCTAGTCCAATTTCAAATCAGATGAGTATGGGTTAACAAGTTTAGGGAGAGAAAGATTACGTTTCGCAGACTTGAGCAGGTTTCGGGCGCAGGCTGAAGGCGATCAGTTAGATTTCCTAAGATCAGTGACTGGTTCGGACTTGCACTTTGCACCAGTCAAGCGCTTCGAGATCAATTAATCTTGGCGAAACAAGATGGTTATTTGTCGTGCTTTTATAGCGTATACCATGCCAAATCTCCGATTTGGCAGCGCCCGAACCGCCCCCGTCGTGCCGAAGGCACGCCTACGGCGTGACGCGGGCGCTTCGCTTCCTGCCCCTCGGTTCGGGCGCGGTGGTTCCCGTCTGCATCAGCGCGACACCTACCCCCCGCTAAATCAAAAATAAACAAACAATAACAAAACCCTAACGTGTTCTACAGGTAGCCCCACCCCAAACCTCAAACACGCTGGCAAAACGCGCACAGCACAGCTTCCCCCTGCAAAACCACGGTTTCAGCCCACGAATGGTTGAAAAAGCTGGACTTAACCCCTCCCGCTGGGCAAACCTGATCAAAAGATAATATTAAACGAGGGATATAATGCGTTTACCAACAGCACTCATCGTCGGAGCAAGCATGATGGGAGCGGTTCTGCTTCCCGCGCAAGCCTCAGCCGAAGCCAAAGTCTATCCATACGCAAGCAAGGCAAACTATTGCCCGGCAGGCCTGCAGCCTGTGACGATCTCGGGTGTGATCTGCTGCGGTACGCCCAACCAGCACATGAGCTATCAGCAGGTCAAGGCGCAGCCGGTTCAAAAACGCCACAAGGCGCATTACCACACGCCGCGCCGCGCGACCTATTCCTGTCTGCCCGGCGAAAAAGGCTGCAACTAGGCCCGCATCTCGACAGAGGGATTGCCCGGTGTCTGTCGCACCGGGCGGTGCTTTACAGCAGGCTCAGATCGGTCGCCATCTGGCGGCCATCACGGCCCTCTGACATCTCGAACGACACTTTTTGATCATCGGCAAGCCCTGTCAGCCCCGACCGCTCGACAGCTGAAATATGCACGAACACATCGCTGCCGCCGCTTTCGGGCGCGATAAATCCGTATCCTTTGGTGGTGTTGAACCATTTTACTGTTCCTGATGGCATGATCTTCGGTGCCTCCTGTTCAATAGTATGTCGTGCCGTCGCACGCAGGCCGCCCCGAACCATCCCGGCTTGACCATGGGTGAAAAGATTGTTCATTACGCTGGGAAATCAAGGAATTTTGGGTGCGTGCCGATGTCGCATGACCCTATTCACCGCAAAGCGAGGCGAAAATGATCATCTACGGTCTGAAAAACTGCGATACCTGCCGCAAAGCCCTGAAACCCCTGCCTGATGCGCGCCTTGTCGATGTGCGCGCCGAGGGCGTACCAAAGGGGGTGATGCAGCGTGCGTTTGATCAGTTCGGCGCGGCACTTTTGAACACACGGTCGACCACATGGCGCGGTCTAAGCCCTGCCGAGCGCGAGAACGACCCGCTTGCGCTGATCGCACAGCACCCCGCCTCGATGAAACGTCCGCTGATCGCTGACGGTGAAACGCTGTATCTGGGCTGGACCAAGCAGGTCGAGGCGGCGCTTAAAGCCTAGCGCCCCGTCGTCCCAGCCAGGCCCTGTCAAGCGAGATCGGGCCCGCACCCTTGACGACAAGCGTCGCCAGCAACAGAACCCAAAGTGCGCGCTGGTCAAGGATGGCGGAATCCGGAAGACGGTCGAACCAGCGGCCCAAGGCGTCCATCTGACCATGGCCGTAGATATCCGTCAAAGATTGCAAGAGCACAAATCCGATCATGCCGACTGCGGCGATCCGCGTGAACAGCCCCAGCAGGATGAGGAAAGGCAGCAGGAATTCGGCAAACGTGCCCCCCAGAACGACAGCATGGTGAAACAAGCCTAGCGCGCTGGCATCATACCCGGCCGCCTCGAAGGTTTTGGGCAAGATCTGCACATAGGCCCCTGCGCTTGGTGTCCAAAGCCCAGAGAAACCGTCACCCAACTTGGTGCGCCCCGAGTTGAAGAAATAGGCGGCGAGAACGGCTGCAAAAACCAACCGCGCAAGTGTTGGCAAAAACCAGTCTTGTCGCGCAAGCCACGTGGTCGCGGAATCGTAAACGCTAAGAAGTTTCAACATGCTCGCTTCCTGTGATGTTGCGAAAGACGCCCTGCGAAAACGCAATCGCCAGGCTGGCTGCAAGATCGAATTCCGGTGCCGATACAACAGCCGCTTCATAAGCGTCCCCAAGGGTTTCACCTTGCGCCAGATGATCCAGCCACACGGCAGCGCCTTGCGGCAACAGGACCGGTTCGGGGTCAAATTCAGGACGCGAGATCATCACGTCCTGGGCCTGCATCTCTGGTTTCGCGGCCCCCTCGACCATGTTGAAGCGCCAGATGTCGAACAACGGCCAACCTGAGCGCAAAACGCAGACAGACGGAGCGATGTGCAGTTTTTGCGCCATGATCTGATCCGGAGGCAGCTGCTGGAACCACTCAAGATCGAAGGGCGATGCATCAGCTGCGTGATAGGAAACGCGCATCGCAGCATCAAGGCGCGCGCAATCGCGCAGATACCCCAGCTTTGAAAGTTGCGGCAGCGTTGCAAGAAACGTGGGAAATTCGGCACCGTAATGCATCATAAGCGGCGAGGTCGGGGGGTGGGCACGCACGTAGATCGGGGCGAGACTGTCAAAGCTATGCGCGCCGAGGATCTTGCGGACCAGAGGAAAAGCCGTTTGCAAGGCTGCGATCAACGAATGGGTGACGTTGTTGCGGTAAACGCTATAGCGTTTACCTGCCGGTGAATGTGCCGCGCCCTCAAGCCCGTCTGGCACAGCCTTTGACGGATCAAGCAACGCGTCACGAAAAGCACTTTGGCTTGTCATGCAGCCAACGCCTTGGCGGCGCGCTCTGTCTCTGCCCGCAAGGTCGGCCAGTCAGGTACGTCATTGTCCCATTCAACCAAAACGGGCTTTGGACCTGTTTTGGCCAGAGTGTAATCAAGTAGCGCCCAGACCGGATCGACGACAGGCTTGCCGTGGCTATCGATCAACAGTGGTGCGCCCTTGTCATCGGTGTCTTCGTCATGCCCGCCAACGTGGATTTCACCAACATGCGCCAGCGGATAGGCGTCGATATAGGCTTGCGCCGACAGTCCAAGGTTTGTGGCTGAGATAAAGACGTTATTTACATCCAGCAGCAGCCCGCAGCCCGTTCTATTCACAAGCTCTTTTAGAAATTCAGTTTCGGAGCGGGTTGATTCTGCGAAAACCAGATAGCTTGAGGGGTTTTCGAGCAGCATTTGGCGGCCCAGCGTCTCTTGTACCTGAGCGATGTGGCTGGCAACACGGGTCAGTGTTTTTTCGGTATAGGGCAGGGGCAGCAGATCATTCAGGAATTCGGCACCGTGGGTAGACCACGCCAGATGTTCGGAAAAGCTGGCAGGTTGCGCCCAATCACAAAGTTTTTTCAATCGGGTCAGGTGTTCGCGGTCCAGAGGGGTTTCGCCCCCGATGCTCAGGCCGACACCATGAACAGAAAGCGCAAAACGCTCGGACAGCGCGCGCAACTGGGCAAGGGGGCGACCGCCATCGCCCATATAGTTTTCGGCATGGATCTCGATCCATTCCACCCGGCCAGGGTCGCGTTGCAAATCGGTGAAATGTTGCGGCTTATAACCAACGCCCGGACTGGCGGGCAGATTTTCGAAACGGCGTGCGCTGTCAAGCATGACGCGCCCTCCCCATGGTCGGTATTTCCAATGTGGGTGCGCAGGCCGCAAACTGCCGCCTGCGCAAAAAGGTCAGCTTATGCTGGCAGGTCACGCTCAAGCGCTTCCAGCGAACCCATGCGTTCCGTACCGTCGGCCATCTCGGGCAGTTCCATGGCTTCGCATGTGCCTGCATCGACCAGTGTCCAGGCGTTACCTTGATAGTCGGTAACGGATGTGCCTGCACATGTCGTGCCGGGGCCTGCGGCGCAATCATTCGCGCCAGCCAGCGAAACGCCGTAACATTTCTCTTTTGATGCGGCATTTGCAGGGGCGGTGTGGGCAACCAGCGCAGCAGCAACTGCACCAGCGACGGCAAGAGATTTCATTGTGTTGGACATGATGTAGTTCCTCCAGTTGGGTTGATGTCGTTTGTCAGTACCCTAGTTAAATCCACGTTGTCGCGACAAATCCACTCACGTCAAAGTGGGTCACGTGAACGTCAGTTTTTCCACCGATTTTCTGTAACATTCGGGAAAATAACACCCAAGCTGGCATTCTTTTGAAACAAACGGTCGTATCCGGGCATCCGTAAACTGGTGCCCGGATTTGTTTGTTACAAGCTGTGTCAGCGCAAATCTGGCGGTGTCGCCTCCAAGGCAAGTGCCGTGACAACATCGGTCAACGCCTGAACCGAGGTTTGCTTTTCGCCCAGACGGCGCACGGAAACGGTCTTTTCCTCGACCTCGCGCGCACCGACGGCCAAGATAACCGGCACTTTTCCAACGGAGTGCTCGCGGACCTTGTAGTTGATCTTTTCGTTGCGCATGTCCGCTTCGGCGCGGACCCCTGCGGCGTTCAGGGTTTCCACGACTTCGCGAACGTAATCATCCGCTTCCGAGGTGATGGAGGCGACGACAACCTGACGCGGGGCCAGCCAGAAAGGCAGCTTGCCTGCGTGTTCTTCGATCAGAATGCCGATGAACCGTTCGAACGATCCCAAAGTGGCACGGTGCAGCATCACGGGCCGGTGCTTGGCCCCGTCAGAGCCCACAAAGGTCGCGTCAAGCCGTTCGGGCAGCACGAAATCCACCTGATGGGTGCCGCATTGCCAGTCGCGGCCAATCGCGTCGGTCAGCACGAATTCCAGCTTTGGGCCGTAAAACGCGCCTTCGCCGGGGTTGATCTCTGGCTCGATCCCGGCTTTGCGGGTGGCTGAGAGCAACGCTGCTTCGGCTTTGTCCCACACCTCGTCCGAACCGGAGCGGGTTTCGGGGCGGTCCGAGAATTTGACCTTGAAGTTTTCGAACCCGAGATCCTTATAGATCGCGGACAGGAACTCGATGTAGATCAGGGTTTCTTCCTCGATCTGGTCCTCGCGGCAGAAAATGTGCCCGTCGTCCTGGGTAAAGCCGCGCACGCGCATGATGCCATGCAGAGCACCTGACGGCTCGTAGCGGTTGCACGACCCGAATTCGGCCATGCGCAAGGGCAGGTCGCGGTAAGACTTCATGCCTTGGTTGAAGATCTGCACGTGGCAGGGGCAGTTCATCGGTTTCAGCGCATTGACCGCCTTTTCGCGGGCGTGCTCTTCGTCAACTTCGACGATGAACATATGCTCTTGATACTTGTCCCAGTGGCCTGATTTTTCCCACAGCTTACGGTCGACGACCTGTGGTGTGTTCACCTCGACATAGCCGCCCTTGCGCTGTTTGCGACGCATGTAATCTTGCAAGGTGGTATAGATCAGCCAGCCGTTGGGGTGCCAGAACACCTGACCGGGGGCTTCTTCTTGCATATGGAACAGGTCCATCTCGCGGCCGAGCTTGCGGTGGTCACGCTTGGCGGCTTCTTCCAGCATGTTCAGATGCGCGCGCAGCTTTTCCTTGCCGGTGAAGGCTACGCCGTAGATGCGTTGCAACATCGGCCGGTCACTGTCACCGCGCCAGTAGGCACCGGCGATGGACATCAGTTTGAATGCGTCGCCCGGCACTTGGCCGGTGTGTTGCAGGTGCGGGCCGCGGCACAGGTCTTGCCAGTCGCCATGCCAATACATGCGCAGGGGTTCGTCACCCGGAATGCTTTCGATCAGTTCTACCTTGTAGGGCTCGCCCAAATCCTCGTAATGCTTGATCGCGCGGGGACGGTCCCAGACCTCGGTGCGGACGGGGTCGCGGGCATTGATGATGTCCTTCATCTTCTTTTCGATCACGCCAAGGTCTTCGGGAGTGAAAGGTTCCTTGCGGTCAAAGTCGTAGTACCAGCCGTCTTTGATAACGGGGCCGATGGTGACCTTGGTGTCGGGCCAGATGTCTTGCACGGCGCGGGCCATGATATGTGCCAGATCGTGACGTACCAGTTCGTTGGCCTGATCTTCGTCCGCCATGGTGTGGATCGCGATGCTGGCATCGGCGTCAACCGGCCACGCCAGATCGAAATGCGCACCGTTCACGGTGGCGCTGATCGCCTTTTTGCCAAGGGATTTAGAGATGTCATTGGCAACCTCGCCCGCAGTGATACCTGCGTCGTACTGTCGTGCATTGCCATCGGGAAGGGTAAGGGTGATCTGGGCCATTGGGGCCTCCTCGTCGGTTTGGCGCCTACGAGACGCCCGGTTGCGGGTTATGTGTCCGCGCTAAATGGCGCGCTGTCGGGGTGTTGTCAATGTTGGGGTTGGTGCGGAATCTTCTTTCCTTGGGGGCGCATCGGCATAAGTGTTCACCCGGACTTAGCACAGAACGGGACGGATCAATGCAAAGCGGCTGGGCAGAAAAGCTTTTTACAAAGATTGCAGGCTCCTCCGATGATGCAAGCGATCTGAGCGAGGTTGCCCACAAGGCCGAAGCCCCCAACGCGCTGCGCCACATCGCCAGCCTGTGCATGACCAAGGTGGCGGACGGGCTGATTGACCCCAAACTAATGTTGTCGTGGCTGCTGACGGCCCTTGGCGCCCCTGCGGTTTTTGCGGGCGCGTTGGTCCCAATACGTGAAAGTGGCGCGCTGCTGCCGCAGATCGTTCTGGCATCCTGGGTGCAGGCGATGCAGCGGCGCAAATGGGTGTGGGTGATCGGCAGTGCAGGGCAGGGCGTGTTTGCCGCCCTGATCGTGCTGGCTGCGCTGACGCTGGACGGGTCTGCCGCAGGATACGCCATCTGCGGGGCTTTGGCGGGGCTGGCGCTGTGCCGTGCCGCCTGTTCGGTGTCGTACAAGGATATTCTGGGCAAGACGGTTGGCAAGTCCCGGCGCGGGTCGATCACCGGCACGGCGGGATCGGTCGCGTCGGCGGGCGTGGTCGTGCTGGCGGTGCTGCTGATGTCGGGTCTGTTCCAAAGCAAAGGAGTCGTTGTGGCGGCCATCGCCTTGGCGGCTTGCCTATGGGGGGGGGCCGCACTGTTGTTCTTGGGTCTTCAGGAAGAAAGAAGCGATACCGGCAACGCCCCCAAGGCGCGTTTCAGCATCCTCAAAGAGGATCCGAATCTGCGCCGCTTCATTCTGGTACGCGGGTTGCTCACATCGACAGCCCTTGCGCCCCCCTATTTCGTCGTGCTTGCCGGAGGCGAAGATCAATCCGCACTTGGCCAGCTTGGTGCCTTGGTGCTGGCGTCAGCGCTGGCGTCGTTTCTAAGCTCTTATGTATGGGGGCGGATGTCGGACAGTTCCAGCCGCAAGGTTTTGATGCTGACGGGCGTTGTCGGTGCTTTGGCAATGCTGGGGGCTGTCATGCTAAGTGTTTTCGGCTTGGCGACCCAGTTCTGGGCGATGCCGCTGGTCCTTTTTATCCTGATGATCGCCTATCACGGCGTGCGGCAGGGGCGGTCGACCTATCTGGTGGATATGTCCCCCGAAGATCTACGATCAGTCTATGCCGCGGTGTCCAATACAACGATCGGGATAGTGTTGATGGTTGCGGGGTTTGCCGGGGGTGGTGCTGCGTTGTTCGGGCCTACTGCAACGCTTGTTTTGTTTGCATTGATGGCCATTGCGGGCGCAATCGCCGGAATTGGGTTGCGCGAGGTTGAAGCTGTGGATTGATCGCTTTGACAGGACCCTCTATGACAAGAGGGTCCTTTCAATCAAAAGGAGCAGGACATGCCCAAACACAACGGAAATTTCGAGCTGACAATCGGTGATATCGATCTGATCGAAGCCGCCCTTCACGTGACCAAACGCGATCTGTCACTGGACGCTCTGGGGGACACACAGCAGATGTTGCCTGCCGGAGAGACAGCAGATTCCCTGCGTAAGATCGACGATCTGCTGGGTCGGCTGCACAACCAAAAGATATTCTACCGTCCCTCCAAAGGAACATATCTGGGCGGATGAGCCAGCCTGCTTTTCTTGAAACGTCGCAGGGGCACAGGCTGGCCTATCATCTGACCGAAGGTCGGGGGCCGTGCACCGTGTTCTTGGGCGGGCTTAAGTCCGATATGCAAGGCACCAAAGCGGTCTTCCTTGAGGAATGGGCGCGCCGCGAGGACCGTGCGTTCTTGCGTTTTGACTATTCCGGACATGGCGAATCTTCGGAGGACTTTACAGACGGCTGCATTGGCGACTGGGCCCAGGACACGCTGGCGGTCGTGACCGCGCTGACACGTGACAAGATTGTCCCGGTCGGATCGTCCATGGGCGGATGGCAGTCGTTATTGCTGTGCCGGGCCATGCCAGAACGTATCGCCGGGCTCGTCACCATTGCCGCGGCACCGGATTTTACCGAGGACGGCTATTGGGCCAGCTTTACCGACCGTCAAAAGCAACAGTTGCAGGAGGAGGGGAAGGTTGAACTGCCGTCCGACTATATGGAGCCCTATGTCATCACGCGCCGGATGATTGAAGACGGGCGCGAGCAACTGGTGCTTCGCACACCGCTGTCATTGCCATTTCCAGTGCGTTTCTTGCAAGGCACGGCTGACACGGCCGTCAGTGTGGCAACAGCAGTGAAGTTGCTTGAACATGCGCAAGGCCCGGACATGCAGTTGCAGCTGGTCAAAAACGCTGACCATCGCTTTTCTGACCCCAGCTGTCTGGCGCTGATGATACAGGCCTTGGAGGAGGTGTTGAGCGCGCCCGCGAATGCGTAAACCCGCCAGCATGTGGAGCCTTGAGACGTTTGGTCGGGTCCGCTTGTCCAAACAACTCTTCATGCGCGATTTTATGTATTCAGAAATTTCCAGCTTTCACGGTATCCCAAATATCCCGGAAAACCCCGATCTGGCGATTGAAAACGGTCGCAATTTTTGCACCGCGCTGATGGACCCGCTTGAGGAAACCTTTGGCAGGGTCGCCGTCCGGTCCGGCTACCGCTCGTTGGAACTGAATGACTATGGCAATCAAGCCAAACTGAACTGCGCTGCAAGCGATAACCCGATTGAATGCCACATCTGGGACCGGCACGGCGGCGATGATGCCATTGCGGGCGCATCTGTTGTGATCCCCTGGTTTGCAGATCGCTACGCACAAGGGCGCGATTGGCGTGATCTGGCCTGGTGGGTGCATGACCACCTGCCGTACTCGGAAATTTGGTTTTTCCCCAAGCTGGCCGCTTTTAACCTGGTCTGGCGGCCAACCCCACAGCGTACAATTTCCAGCTATATTGCGCCCAAAGGGGTGTTGCTGCGTGCAGGTCATAATCCGGTTGAGCCGATCGGGCAGCGGCGCGCAAGATATGCCGACTTTCCGCCCTTGCGCGGCGTTGCATATCCATGATGTGATGCGCATCAAACGGATAGGCGGTTTGCATGAACTTAGGTAAGACGATGATACTTTGCAGGGCAAAAAATGGCTGAAGCGCTTGTGCTTTTACCCGGTCTGATGTGCGACGCGCGCGTGTTCTGGCCGCAAATCGCTGAACTGTCTGCCACAACAGCTGTCACCGTCGCCCCGATCACCCAGGGAGAGCGGATCGACGAGATCGCATCTGGCTTGCTGGACCTGTTGCCTCATAAATTTGCGCTTGCAGGTTTGGGAATGGGCGGGATGGTCGCGCTTGAAATTGCACGCCGTGCGCCCAACCGCGTCAGCCGCCTTGGATTGATTGACACCAGCCCATTGGGTGAAACCCCGCAAAGCTCGGCCATACGCGAGTTGCGGATTGTCAAAGCCAAGTCAGGCAAGATTATGGATGTGATGCGCGAAGAAGTGCCCCAAACCGCGCTGGCAGCAGGGCCGAACCGCGCGGCAATCATGGATATCTTGTTGGATATGGCCGACACGCTGGGGCCAGATGTCTACCTGAAACAGGCCCGCGCGTTACAAAGATCCGGAGACCAGCAAGCGGTGCTGCGCAAACTGCGCTGCCCGACCTTGGTGATGTGTGGTGAGGCCGACAGCATCAATCCTGTGAAACGCCACAGTTTCATGGCCGAGCTGATCCCAAATGCCGTTTTGCAGGTCATTGCGGGGGCAGGGCACGTGCCAACACTTGAACAACCCCAAGCGGTGACGGATGCGCTTATCAATTGGATGCGCCAGCCTTACGTTTTGCAATAGGCGCAAGGCAAACGGCACCATTAGCGCAGGTTTTCGGTAATCCGTGCGCGGTCTTCTTTTGCCACAACCTGAACCTCGCGCACCGGCTTCAGGGTCGCCATGTCAAAAAAAGGCGTTTGTTTCCACCTTCCTGAAAGGCGGACTGCCGCCATGCGTAACAGTATGCCGTAGACGAAACGTGCCATCCCGTGATGTTTTGATTTGCCGGATGCGGTCTTGATAAATGCCTTGGTGATCACCGGACCTATGGCGTCTTGATCTGCCAGAAGCGGCACGCGGATGCTGGCAAAACCCGTTTTGGGGTTTCGCAACGTGTTGAACATTATCGATCCACAACAACTGGCATGCCATCGAAGCAAGTTTTTTTCCCCAAACGAAAACACCGCCAACTGATCCTGACCTTGTTCAATGTCGAACCTGTCAGCCGAGGTTTGGAAAAGCGTCACGGATGGAGTGTCGGGCTGGCCTACATAAACTTCGGCTGCGCGACAGTCGGCACAAAAACACTCTAGATGGGTGCCGGTAGATGGTGCTGCGCCGCGCAACGTTCCCTTGATCTGGCCACAACAGCAGCTAAACGGAACATCGCGCGGCGCTTTTAGCATTAAGCAGCCGCGTTTTTATTGGCTGGCTTTTTGGCAGCATCCTGATCAGTTTGACGCTGGTTTGCATCAATGAATTCAAGAACAAGCGGGCGGATATTGTTGCGCCAGCTTTTCCCGGCAAAAATACCGTAGTGGCCTGCACCTTCTTCCAGATGGCTGGCTTTCTTGCTGTCGGGCAGACCGGTACACAGCGCAAGCGCTGCAACACACTGGCCGGGTGCCGAAATATCGTCTTTGGTGCCTTCGACAGTTTTCACCGCCACAGTCGTGATCTTGCCGATGTCGACTTTTTTGCCCCCAACGGTAAAGCTGTTCGTTCCAATCTCGTTGTTTTTAAAGATACGTTCAACGGTGGACAGATAGAACTCGGCGGGCATGTCCATCACGGACAGGTATTCATCATAAAACTTGTTGTGCTTGTCGTGATCGCTGGCCTCGCCCTGTGCGACGCGCATGATCTGGTCGCGGAACGCCTTGGCGTGAGTCTCGCTGTTCATCGAGATGAACGAGTTCAACTGCAACAAGCCAGGATATACCTTACGCCCCACGCCGGGATATTTGAAGCCCACGCGCTGGATCGACATTTCCTGAAGCTGGCCCATATTCACGCGGTCGCCAAAATCGGTCACATCGGTCGGGCTTGCGTCTGGATCGATCGGGCCACCAATCAGCGTCAGCGAACTTGGCTGCGCGCTTGGGTCTTCTTCGGCCAGATAGGCAGTTGCGGCCAATGTCAGCGGGGCAGGCTGGCACACGGAAATCACGTGCACGTCCGGCCCCAGATGGCGCATATATTCGCCGAGGTGGAGGGTGTAATCCTCGACATCGAATTTGCCTGCGCTGACAGGGATTTCGCGGGCGTTGTGCCAATCCGTGATGTACAGGTCAGCGTCGGGCAGCAGGCTGATCACTGTGGAGCGTAGCAATGTGGCGTAGTGGCCTGACATTGGGGCGACCAGCAGGATCTTGCGCTTGGGCAACTCGCGGCCCTGCACGACAAAATGTAGCAGATCGCCAAACGCACCCACGATTTCCTTTTCGATGGACACGGGGTGATCGGCACCGTCTGAGCCAACAGCGGGAGGGATATTCCAGTCTGGCTTTGTCACCATGCGCGCAAAGCTGCGTTCGGTCACTTCGCCCCATGCGGCCATCCAATCGAGTGCCGGATTTGGAATAACAGAAAATGCCGGATATGACGCGATCGCTTGCGCCGTCGCACCAAGCCATTGGTTGGTGTTTCGCATCGTTTCCATTAAGTCGTAAGATGCCATATACTTCATGAGGGGTCTCCTATTGGTTGGCCCTGTGCTTGGGCACTCCGCCGCTCCCCTCCCAGACAGGTCGGCGCGATGCTGCAAGTGCAAACATAGGGAGGAACGGTTACCATGACAACTAAAACGAATAAAAATCATGCATCCGACGAGGCCGCGCTGGCACGCATGACTGAGAATATGACTAAAGTCGAAGCTTTGGGAGCGCGTCTGACCGAGATCATGCTTAGTCGAGAAGGGCATCAAGCGGCCCTGGATGCCCCGAATCAGGAGCTGTTCACCAAGGCGGCACAATCCTATTGGAACGAGGCGATTCAAAACCCTGCCAAGTTAATCGAACACCAGGTATCGTTCTGGAGCAAGTCTGTCAGCCATTTCGTTGAAGCGCAAAAAGCGCTCGCCAAGGGAAAGCTCGAAGCGCCTGTCGACAATTCCGCGAAAGACCGTCGTTTTGCCAACCCGCTTTGGGAAACGCATCCCTATTTCAACTTCGTCAAACAACAATACCTGATCAACGCCGAGACTCTGAGCCAGGCGGTTGAAGATGTGTCCGACCTTGATCCGCGTGAGAAACAGCGCCTTGGCTATTTCAGCCGCCAGATCATCGACATGATGAGCCCGAGCAACTTTCTTGCAACCAACCCCGATGCGCTGGAACGCGCAGTCGAGACCGAGGGCGAAAGTCTTATCAAAGGGCTGGAAAACCTGATCGCCGATCTTGAGGCAAACAATGGTGAGCTGATTGTCCGTCTTGCGGATGAAAAGGCGTTCGAGTTGGGCCAGAACATTGCGACATCACCGGGCAAGGTGGTCTTTCGCAACCACATGTTCGAGTTGATCCAATATAGCCCCAGCACCGAAAAAGTGCATGCAACGCCGATGATCATCTTTCCGCCCTGGATCAACAAATTCTATATTCTTGACCTGAAAGAGCAAAACAGCCTGGTCAAATGGATCGTCGATCAAGGCCATACGTTGTTCATGGTGTCCTGGATCAACCCTGACAAAAGCTACCGCGATGTCGGGATGGGGGGCTACATCGAAGATGGCTTTGTAGCGGCTTTCGACGAGGTGAAAAAAATCACCGGTGAAAAGAAGATCAATGCTGTGGGCTACTGCATCGCGGGTACCACACTGGCCCTGACGCTTTCATTGCTGAAACAGCGCGGCGATAAATCGGTCAAATCCGCTACCTTCTTTACGGCGCTCACCGATTTCTCGGATCAGGGGGAATTCCAGCCCTTCCTAACGGATGATTTTATTGATGGCATCGAGGCCGAGACGAAAGACAAAGGCATTCTGCCATCCATCGTCATGGCGCGCACCTTTTCGTTTTTGCGCTCAAACGACTTGGTGTACGGCCCTGCGATCAAAAGCTACATGCTGGGCGACACACCGCCTGCATTCGATTTGCTGTATTGGAACGGCGACGGCGCAAACCTGCCGGAACGGATGGCGATGGAATATCTGCGCGGCCTTTGTCAGCAAAACAAGTTGGCTGATGGCGGATTTGATCTGCTGGGCCACAACCTTGAACTGGGTGACATCGACGTGCCCCTTTTGGCCGTTGGATGCGAGACCGACCATATTGCACCGTGGAAGGACAGCTTTCGGGGTGTCCAGCAAATGGGCAGCAAGGACAAGACCTTCATCATGACCCAGTCGGGCCACATCGCAGGGATCGTTAACCCCCCCAGCAAAGGTAAATATGGCCACTATACCAATGACGACCTGTCGCTGCACCACAAAGACTGGCTGGAAGGGGCAGAGTTTCACACCGGTTCGTGGTGGATCACCTGGGGCGAGTGGCTGAAGAATCAGGCGGGTGCGCAGGTTGACGCCCGAATTCCAGGCGCAAATGACCGGGAAATACTATGTGATGCGCCTGGAACTTACGTTACCCGAAAGGCAAGAGGCTGATCTGAATAGTCTTTTTTCCTTGACAAATTTCATATGCTGCGGTGCAGAAATTTCTTGCAATGCCGCACTGCAGCATATAGATAGTTGTCATACCCAAACGGGCAGGCGATAGCCGCTCACAACTGAAAGAGGAAAAGACTATGACAAAGACACCAGATCTCGCCGCCATGATGAAAGACGTTATGGGCGCATTCCCAGTTGACACCACAGCGATGAACGATGCCTTCAAAACCACTGCAACCTTGAACGAGAAACTGTCTGGCGTTGCGCTGACAGCTGCCGAGAAATCTGCAGAGATTTCCACAAAGTGGCAGAAAGACACATTGGCCAAGCTGGCTGAGATGTCCAAAGCCAAAGCAGAGCCAGCCGACTATGCAAAAGCAATGACAGATTTCACATCTGCTTCCGCTGAAGTTGCAGCCGAGCACATGGCCGCTTTCGCAGAGATCGCAAAATCCGTTCAGATGAACACAGTTGAATTGATGATGGCTGCCGGCAAAGACATGTCCGAAGAAGCATCCGCAGCAGTCAAAAAAGCGACAGCTGACGTGACCAAAGCAACGAAAAAAGCCGCAGCGAAGTAATTCGTTTCAGGCTAAGAACACTTTCATGAGTGGTGGGGCAGGCTGTCAAAAGCCTGCCCTTTCTTTGTGGCACCTTTCTTTTTGGAAATTGCTGCCTTAGGCTGTATTTCAGCACGCAATTTGGGAAGGATCCACCGTGGCCGACACAGACAAGCCTCTGCTTATAAAGCGATATGCAAGCCGCCGACTTTATAACACCGAGACGAGCGACTATGTAACGCTTGAAGATATTTCCGGTTTCATCCGGGATGGGCGCGAAGTCCAGATTGTTGACTTGAAGTCAGGCGACGATCTGACACGTCAATATCTTTTGCAAATCATTGCAGAGCACGAGAGCCGTGGTGAATCCGTTTTGCCCGTTGATGTGCTGAACGATCTGGTGCGCAGTTATATGTCGCCAAATGTCAGCGTTGTGCCACAGTTTCTTAAGGCCTCTTTTGATATGCTGCGTGACGGTCAATCGCGGGTGCTTGAAAATATCAACACGATCAATCCGATGTCGAAAATGCCGGGCTTTGATGTCATGCAAGCGCAGCAGGAAGCGTTCATGAAGGCAATGACCTCCAATATTCCGGCAGCTTGGCCCGTTATGCAAACGCCTAAAGGTGAAAAGCCTGCGAAGGCAGAGAGTGACGAAAATCTGGATGCGATCAAAAAACAACTGGCCGAATTGCAAGAACAGCTCTCAAAGCTGAAGTGATCCAGCGGCCGCACTGACGTGCGATTATAGTGTTTGATCCTGATTTGAACTGAGCCCACCCCTTTATCGGGTGGGCTTTTGATATGTTAAACCGGCGCGACTGGCAGATTAAGCGGCCTGAGCATCGGTTGCCGCATGGACAGCACCCAAAATCACGTCAACGACCGCGTCCAGATCGCCTTGCGTCAAGTGGACCGGCAAACGCACGTCGCAAGCCGACCTCAGCATTCTGCGGGTCTGGGGCAGTTCGGGCAGATCCTCGATAAACTGCCAGTTCCAAAATGCGCGCGCGTTATCGGTGCTTTGGCCGAACACCTGCACTTTTACACCAGCTGCGGCACTGGCCGATGCAAAAGCCCGGATCGCGTCATCTTCCAGACCTACCATATTGAATTGAATGGAATCTGGCGCGCGGGTTTCGGGGGCCAGCGGGGCAGGCACGTCAATATAGCGCGAGGTGTTCAGCTTGGCCGCGACATAATCATGGTTGCGCAAACCATCTGCAACGCGGCGCGGCAATTCGGACAGTTGCGGGCGCACCAAGGCGGCGGACAGATTGTTCAGGCGCAGATTGTAAAGCGGCAGCTTGTTTTGCCAGCGGGTGCAGGCCTCGGCGATGCCGGGATGCTTTTTCCAGTTATGTTCATATGCACCAGACATGATGATCGCACGCGCAATCAGGTCTGCATCATCCGTGATCATTATCCCGCCTTCGCCTGCGTTGATCATCTTGTAGGACTGGAATGAAAAGCAGCCGATTTTGCCGATTTTGCCGATCTTTTTGCCATGCCACAGGGTGCCCAGCGAATGGGCTGCATCCTCGATCACAGGGATGCCTGCGGCGTCACACAGCGTCATGATCGCATCCATGTCAGAGGTATGGCCGCGCATATGGCTGATGATCACGGCATCTACTGTCGGTAGCTTGGCTTTGAAGTCTTTGATATCAATACGGTAGTTGTCACCAACCTCGCAGAGCACAGGGATATAATTCGCATGCACGACCGATGACGGCACCGCCGCAAAGGTGAACCCGGGAATTAGAACGCGGGCATTTTTCGGCAGGCCCAAGGCCAGCAGCGACAAGAACAGTGCGGCAGAGCATGACGAGACCGCCAGAGCGTAGCGGCTGCCCATCATCTGCGCGAACTCTGCCTCAAGCAATGACACGGGCGCATCACTGGCTGCCGTGTAGCGAAAAAGATCGCCGGTCTGCAAAAGCCGCTCAATTTCGTCGCGGGCAGCATCGGGAATAGGTTCGGCGCGGTGCATGTCTGGCAGAGTCATATTTCAAAATCCCGAATGTTGGTTTTCAGAATAGTAAAACAAGGACGCCCCAAGACCAAGCTATTTTGGATGGATGGTGCGTTAAAGATTTGTGACTAAAGGCCCAGTCTGTCGCGCAGGCTGTACCAACTCATCGCTAAAGTCAGCAAAGGCGTGCGCATCGCGGCCCCTCCGGGGAAAGGACGCGTTGGAATTGCGCTCATCACATCAAACCCGTCGCTCTCGCCTATAATCGCGTCTGCCATCAACTTGCCTGCATGGGTGGCCGTGCCGACCCCGTGCCCGGAATATCCCGAGGCAGACAGGATGTTGGGGGCAACGCGGGCCAGATAGGGCAATCGTTTCATCGTAATCGCCAAGGTGCCGCCCCAAGCGTAATCAATGCGCACGTCCTTGAGTTGCGGAAAAACAACAGACATCGGGGCGCGCACCTTGGCGGCGATATCTTTGGGAAACTTGTAGCCATAACTTTCACCGCCGCCAAACAGCAATCTGCCGTCATGGCTGAGCCGGAAGTAATTCACCACAAAGCGGCTGTCGGCGACGGCAACATCGCGCGGTAACACATCTTTGATGCGGTCGCCCAAAGGCTCGGTTGCGACGATGAAATTGTTGATTGGCATGACCCGTGCCGCGACCTTACGGCTTAGTCCCCCTAGATAGCCATTGCAGGCCAAGACGAGATGATCGGCAGTAACGCGCCCGCCATCGGTTTGCACAACGGCCTTGGGGCCTTCTTCTATGTGATGCACGGCAGAGCCTTCATAGATGCGAACGCCCGCTGCTTTCGCTGCACGCGCAAGACCAAGCACCAAGTTCAAAGGATGCAGATGGGCCGCCCCCATGTCCAGGATCCCGCCTTTATAGTCGGGCGAGGGGCAGACATGCTGCAAGGCGTCGTGATCCAACACCTCGATCTGATCATAGCCATACCTGTCTTGCAGATGACCGGCGTAGTCATGCAAGTGACGCACATCACTTTTTGAGGACGCCGTCCAGGCAACGCCGGGTTTCAGGTGGCAGGCAATGTCGTGTTCGGCAATCAGGCCTTTGACCAAAGCCTTTGCGTCCTCGCCCAAATCCCAAAGCTTCTGCGCCTGTCCGCGCCCCAGCATCTTTTCCAGCGCATCCTGTTCGACCCTCTGGCCACCGCCTAATTGCCCGCCATTACGCCCGGACGCGCCAAAGCCGACGCGCTGCGCCTCCAGCAAGACCACGTTGCGGCCAGCTTTGGCCAGATGCAAGGCGGCGGACAGCCCAGTATAGCCGGCACCGACAACGCAGACATCTGCCGTCACTGCGCCCTTCAACGGCGCAAATGCGTCCAACGGCGTGGCTGTCGCTGCGTACCAGCTAGGCGGGTAGGCACCGTTCTTGTCGTTTGCATAAAGCAGGTTCATAGCACTTTGTCCCCGCGCCTTGTTCCAAATGGTTTTAAATCCTCGCCGAAGGCATCCGCGGCTGCAGCGTGCCTAGACGTTCATCAAGAGATGCTCGCGTTCCCAAGGGGAAATGACCTGCAAAAACTCGCCATACTCGGCGCGTTTGACGATGGCATAGACCCGCGCAAAATCTGGCCCCAGGATCTTGTGCATTTCGGTGGCTTCTTCAAACAAATCCAATGCTGACCCAAGGACCTGCGGAATATCGCCATCGCCTTCGTAGGCGTCCCCTTTGAATTCTGCCTTTGGCTGCTTCTTTTCCATCAGGCCCAGATATCCGCAGGCCAGTGATGCTGCGATGCCAAGGTAGGGGTTGCAATCCATACCTGCGATACGGTTTTCTACCCGCCGCGAGGAGGGTTTGGAAAGTGGTACGCGAATGCCCGTGGTCCGGTTGTCGCGGCCCCATTCCAGATTGATCGGCGCTGCGTGGTCCTTCACGTAGCGGCGATAGCTGTTCACATAAGGGGCCAGCACAGCCAGAACGTCGGGCATATGGTTTTGCATCCCGGCGATGAAGTGGAAAAACGCATCCGTCTCCTCACCCTCAGCGCCAGAGAAAATGTTTTCACCCGTTTCCATGTCGAGAACCGAATGATGCATATGCATCGCGCTGCCAGGCTCGTCCTCGATCGGTTTTGCCATGAACGTCGCATAGCAGTCATGGCGCAACGCCGCTTCGCGGATCAGGCGCTTGAAATAAAACACCTCGTCGGCCAGACGCACAGGGTCACCGTGGATCAGGTTGATCTCAAGCTGGCCTGCACCGCCTTCCTGAGTGATGCCATCGATCTCGAATCCTTGGGCTTCGGCAAAATCATAGATGTCGTCAATCACAGGGCCGAACTCGTCCACTGCCGTCATGGAATAGGCTTGGCGCGCGGCTGCCGGTCGGCCAGAGCGGCCCATCATCGGCTTGATTGCATGGGCGGGATCAAGATTGCGCGCGACAAGGAAAAATTCCATCTCAGGGGCGACAATGGGTTCCCAACCCTGATCGCGGTAAAGCTGCACAACACGTTTGAGCACGTTGCGCGGAGAGTACTCAACCAGATTGCCATCGCGGTCATAGGCGTCATGGATCACCTGAAGTGTCCAATCCGCTGTCCATGGTGCCGCCGTTGCTGTCGAAAAGTCGGGGCGCAGGATCATATCCTTTTCGATAAATCCCTCAACGCCGGCAGCCTCACCCCATTCGCCGGTGATCGTTTGGTAGAAGATGCTGTCGGGCAGGTGAAAATACTCTTGCCGGGCGAATTTCTTGGCCGGGACGGCCTTGCCACGGGCAATGCCGGGCAAATCCGGGATGATACATTCGACCTCATCCAGTCGTTTTCCGTCAAGGTAATCGCGAACAGCTTCGGGTAGGTTGTCAATCCAGTCGGACATCAGGGTCTCTCTTTCTTGAAGAATTTGGCAATATGGGCAGCAATATCGGCGTTGTTTGTCGGCGCGTCCAACCGGGTTGCGGCGGACGCCAGCAGCGCATCAGGGACAACCCCTTTGCCGCGTGTGCGGATCAACCCATCGATAAAGTCGCTGCCAAACTCGGGGTGTGGCTGGATTGTCCAGATTTGATCGTCGTAAAGCAGCGCGGCATTGGCACAGAAGTCAGAAGATCCGACGATCTGTGCCCCTTCGGGCAGCGCGGTCACCTGATCTTGATGCCACGCATTCAACGCCATCGCCTGACCGTTCACCGTATAATCCGTGCGCCCGACCGACCAGCCGCCAGCGAATTTTTCGACCCGGCCACCAAGGGCTTGCGCGATGATTTGATGGCCAAAGCAGATGCCGACCAAGGGGCGACCTGTTTCGCGAATGGCGCGGATCAGATCTTCCAAAGGCGGTATCCAGTCGTGGTCTTCATAGGCCCCGAACTTGGAGCCAGTGATCAACCACCCCTCTGCATCCACCGCAGAGTCGGGAAAGTCGCCATCCACGACCGACCAAATCCGAAAGTCAAAATCATGTCCGCCCAGCAACTTGGTGAACATCTCGCCATAGTCGCCAAGACTGTCTTTCATGTTGTCGGGAGAATGGCCGGTTTGCAGAATTCCAATTTTCATGACGGCTGCCCTTATACAGTATCGAGGTAGATCTCGACCTGCTCTTGTGGGGTAAGTTCTTGCATGTAATGCAATTCCTGACGCTTGGTCAGGATAAAGTTACGCACCATTTCGGGCGCAAAAATGCGAGCGACCTCTGGGGATGTCTCAAACAGGTCAATCGCGGACTTCCAGTCGGCTGGAATTTGCGGCAGATCAGCGGCGTAGGCGTTTCCGGTGATCGGGGCAGGCGGATCAACAGCGTCTTCGATTCCGTTCATCGCAGCCCCCAAAACGGCGGCCAGCATCAGATATGGGTTCACATCGCCACCCGACACACGGTGTTCTATCCGGCGCGCCTTGTGACTGCCAGACGGGATGCGGATCGACGACGTGCGGTTTTCGTAGGCCCAGGAAATGCCCGTGGGCGCATGCGCACCGGGGACCATCCTGTCAAAGCTGTTGGCGTGCGGCGCAAAAACCAGTGCTGATCCGGCCATCGCATTCATGCAGCCAGCCACGGCGTGACGCATGATCGCCGTCCCGTTCGGGCCACCGTCGTCAAAGACATTCGCACCGTTTTTATCCAGCACTGAAAAATGCGTGTGCAGGCCAGAGCCTGGATAATCTTCATATGGTTTTGCCATAAAGCTGGCAGCAAACCCGTGCCGCCGCGCCAGACCTTTGACCAGCATCTTGAAAAACCATGCGTCATCTGCGGCGCGCAGGGCGTCGTCGCAATGCATCAGGTTGATCTCGAACTGGCCCAATCCGGCCTCGGAGATCGCGGTGTCGGCGGGAATATCCATTTCCTCACAGGCGTCATAAAGATCGGTAAAAAACTCGTCGAACTGGTCCAGTGCGCGGATCGACAGGGTTTCTGCCGCTTTGCGCCGCTTGCCGGAACGAGGCGACATGGGAACCTGCAATTTGCGACCCGAATCGTCGATCAGAAAGAATTCAAGCTCGACCGCGCAAACGGGCGTCAGGCCACGGTCCTTGTAGCGGTCCAACACGGCGCGCAGGGCATGGCGCGGGTCACCGGCATAGGGCCGCCCATCCTCGTGAAACATCCAGATCGGCAGTAAGGCCGAAGGCGCATCAAGCCAAGGCATCGGCAGAAAGCCCCGCTCGGTCGGGTATAAAATCCCGTCGGCATCGCCTGATTCAAACACCAGCGGACTATCATCAATATCCTCGCCCCAGATATCAAGGTTGAGGACGGACATGGGAAAGCGCGTGCCATCCTCGACGACCTTGTCGGCAAAACGCGTCGGGATGCGTTTGCCACGGGCCTGACCGTTCAGGTCGGCGGCGGCCACACGGATTGTGCGGACCTGAGGATGTTTGCGAAGCCAGTTTTTCATAACACACCTTGTGAGCGGCGGGCATGAAGAAGGGTTTTCTGATCGACGAAAACCGATGGTAGGCGCCCACGCGCCAGATAATTTGATCAAAAACAAATACTACCGTATCAGATTAGGACGCAAGCGAATTTTCCTTATCTGATCTTGGGGCAAATGCCTGTTCAATCGTCGATTGATTGCCCCAAAGACGCCGATAATCACCAACGTCAGCATAATGAAATACATAGCCAGGATAGGGTAGGGGACGAAGGGGTTAAACGTCTTGTCCGCAAAGTAGCTGGCATAATAGAGTGCATCACCGCGTTGTTGCAGCGCGGGAAACCCGGTGAAGAACACCAAAGTCGTGGCGTGAAACAGAAAAATCGCCTCGTTTGTATAGGCGGGCCATCCCAGTCTCAGCATCGTCGGCCAAACAATCCGCTTGAAGCGCGGCCAACCGGACATGCCATAGGCATCCGCCGCCTCGGTGTCGCCTTTTGGGATGGATTGCAGCGCGCCATAGAAAATTTCGGCTGAATAGGCGGAGGTGTTGAAAAACAAAACCACCAATGCCCCAAGCCATGCCGACGTGAAGACATCAAAGAACGGGTGTACCGATTTGAGGCTGAGAAACAGAAAATACCCAAAGAAGAACTGGATAAACAGCGGCGAGCCACGGAAGATAAAGATGAACCACTCGGCCGGTTTGCGCAGCCACGGGCTGGGCTGGGCCTTGGCAAAGCCTAAAACCGTGGCGAAAACAAACCCGGATATCAGTGCGAAAAACCCAAAATACACGTTCCAGATCATGCCAGAGCCGATCAAGGTGAACTGATCACACAGGGTAAAATCACTGCGCGGCAGAAGGCGTTCTCCGATCCCCAGCGATCGCAGCCCGTAAGCCTGAATTGTCTCTAAGCAACTCATGTCACAGCCTTTCGCTGTGCTTCACCGCCCGAAGTCGCCTGGCCGCGTGTCAGTTTGCGCATCACCCGCTCCAACGCGATTTCAGACACCCGCGTGAAGCACAGATAGAACACTAGCAGCGCCAGAAAATACCACATACGCCAGTCAGGGTGTGGATAATCGGTAAAGCGCGGTGTCTTGGCCCCGCCCAATTCACGCGCCCAATAAACGATGTCTTCGACGCCCAACAGAAACAAAAGCGGGGTGGCCTTTATCAAAACCATCCAAAGATTGCCCAAACCGGGCAGCGCATAGACCCACATTTGCGGGACCAGAACGCGCCAGAATGTTTGGCGGGGCGACATGCCATACGCTTCGGCAGTTTCAAGCTGGGCGCGGGGCACAGCGCGCATCGCACCGTATAAAACATTGGCGGCAAAGGCACCGAACACAATCGCAAAGGTCAGCACGGCCAAGGAAAACCCATAGGTTTCGTGAACCCATTGCGGGGAATTGCCAAGCGGCATTTTGGCTGCCTGACAGACTAAGAAATCGCTGCCCTGGCGCAGTGGCTCTGTCCAGTCGGGGCATTTGATCTTGTGGCGCAGGTATTCGATGCCCTGATCCAGCGCGATCACAAAGAACAGGAAAAACGCGATATCGGGTACGCCCCGAACAATTGCGATATAACCACGCCCCAGCCAAGACAGCGGCAGAATGCGCGACCGTGCGGCCATCGCACCGCCGAAGCCAAAAGCCATAGCAGCGGGTGCGGTGATCGCCAGCAACAAAAGAACCGTTCCGAACGCGCCATAAAACGCAAGATGCTTGCCTGTGGTCAGGTAGCAGCTCAGCCATGACAGGCCGGAGAGCGTTTCAGGATCAGTGCAGGCGAAAATGGCGGAATGTCCCTGAGGTAAGCACCCTTAGACGGGCGTCTGTTGTTAGGGGTAGAACGGGCGGCGCTGAGGCCGCCCGCTTTGGATCAGAATGTTTTCGCGTCTTCGCCAAACCATTTGATGATCAGCTTGTTCAGGCTGCCATCTTCTTTCATCGAAGTGATGGCCGCGTCGAACTTGGCTTTCAGCTCGGTGTCGCTTTCGCGCAAACCAAGACCGATGCCGCCGCCCAAAGGCACATCGTCCCCGACGAACATCAGCGCGCCAGAGGAATCTTCAACCGTAGGGGCCAGCGCGTCCTTGTCCGCGAAAACCGCGTCCGCCTCGCCATTGTTCACCGCCGCGACGGTTTCGTCATAGGTTGCGAATTCCAGCAAGGTGGCACCAGATTCTGCCACGTGGCCTGCTTGGATCGTGCTGGTTTGTGCGGCAACAATGCCGCCCATCAGATCTGCATCGGCTGTTTTCGCAACATAGGCCGAGGCCGCTGGCGGGAAATAGTTATGTGTGAAATCAATCACTTCTTCACGCGCATCCGTGATGCTCATTCCTGCGATGATCGTGTCATAGTTGCCCGAGGTCAGGTTCGGGATGATGCTGTCCCATTCGTTCGTGACCCATTCGCAGGTCAATTCGGCACGCAGACACAGCTCGTCGCCGACTTCACGCTCGAATCCGTCAACGTCGCCGGCATCATTCAGGAAATTATAGGGAGGGTAGGCACCCTCGGTTCCCATGCGGATCGTTTTGCCGTGTGCATCTGCCAGTGCAAAACCCGTGCTCAGCGCAAGGGCGGCTGTGGCCAGTAGTAGTTTTTTCATTTTGAAGTCTCCCAATTTACTCTTTTTTACGACACGTGGCCCGGTGACAGGAACCCACGCAGGCGTTCCGATTTGGGTGCGCCGAACAATTGATCCGGTGCCCCTTGTTCTTCAATCAATCCCTTGTGCAAAAACACCACATGATCCGACACATCGGCGGCCAGGCTCATGTCATGGGTCACGATCATCATCGTGCGCCCTTCGTTTGCGAGGTCTTTGATAACTTTTATGACTTCCTGCTCCAGCTCGGGGTCCAGCGCGGAAGTCGGCTCGTCAAACAACAGCGCCTCCGGCTCCATGCAAAGCGCGCGCGCAATCGCGGCACGCTGTTGTTGGCCACCTGACAGCTGGGCAGGGAAAACGTCGCATTTGTCGCCGATGCCAACTTTATCAAGATAGGCGCGGGCTGATTTTTCGACCTCCGCGCGGTCACGGCGCAAAACGGTCAAAGGGGCTTCCATGACGTTTTGCAAGATTGTCATGTGGGCCCAAAGGTTGAACTGCTGAAATACCATCGACAGATTGGTGCGGATTCGCAGGACCTGCTTTGCGTCAGCGGGGCGGCGATTATGCGTTGTGCCCTTCCAGGTCACGGCCTCTCCGTTAAAGATCAATTCGCCCTGCTGGCTGTCTTCCAGCAGGTTGCAACACCGCAGCAGCGTCGATTTTCCCGACCCAGAAGATCCGATCAACGAGATCACATGACCCTTTGGCGCTGACAGGGACACACCTTTAAGAACCTCCAAAGCGCCATATGCTTTGTGGAGGTTTCTGATCTCGATCACAGGGGTTTGATCTGTCACGCGCTATCCTTGTTACGCCGGTCCCGTAGATTAAAGGAGGGTCCGATCCGGATTTGCAATCCGGAAACTTGGATTTTGCCTAAATAAAGGGCATTGACCCGGCGTAAATGCTGTTGCGTGCACGTTAACTAGACGTTGCCTTCGATCCGCTTTCGAACCATGGCGCTGTCTGTGTCCGTGACACCCAGCAATTTCGCGACAAGCCGCAGCAAAGCGTTCTCTTCATCCGACCGCATGCCATCGGCCAAAACGACCTCCCATAGCGCCTCGATCACGCCAAGACGCGCTTCGTAAGGCACGGCGTCCTTGATCGCGCGGGTAAAGCGCACGGTGTCCGGGGCTTGGGTCTCAAGCTCTTCGGCTTGGCTGCGCAAATCAGCGGTACCCTGAGCATCAAGCCCATATCGTTTTGCCGTGATCTGGTCGATCCGCGCACGCTCGGACGGGGCGTATTCGTTGTCGGATTTTGCAATCCGCACCAAAAGGGCAGTCAACGCCAGACGCGCATCGGCATCAGGCAGTTGGGCGGGCTCTGGCTGTGTCAGCCTTTTAAGGAAATCTGCAAACATAAACAGGATATAGAACGTCGTCGCAAAAAGGCCAAGCTCACAATGCCTTGAGCGCGTTTTCTCTGGCTGCGGCCATGTCTTCGTCGGTCAGGCCAAGTGCAGTCTCAATGGCAAGCAGTTGGATTTCCTCGCGTTCGTCACGCCCGCCATCGGCTAGGGCCACGGACCACATCGCATCACCAAGCGCCTTTCGGTCACTGTAAGACACTTCTTCGCGCAGAATGGTCGCAAATTCCGGCGTGCCGGGGGCATGCCGTTCCAGCGCTTCGCAGGTCGCGCGCAATTTGGCGGCGTCCAAGGGTTTTAGATTGAACGTGCGCCCCAAAATACGGTCGATCTGGCCAACTTCGGCGGCTTGATAATTCCGGTCCGCCAATGCCACCCGCACCAAAAGCGCACCCAATGCCAGTTGAGGAGTGGGCTGGGGCAACGGTTTTGGGTCAGACTTGCGACGGGGAAACAGACGTTCGAACATGAAAACTCACCACTTTAGCGATCTTTGATATGTCAGTTAACACAAGCTTTGATGATCTGTTCCTAAGGCCTGTGCTATGCCTGCCGAGTGATGTAAAAAGGCCGCATCTGTTACGTCGCATAGCCTTCGATAATTACCAATGTGCCGTCCGACACGCTTGCACGGATCTCTTTTGCGGCTTGATAGGCATCGCTTTCATAACATGCCACGGCATCTGCAAGGCTGGGAAATTCGATCACGACAATGCGGGGCCGCGAGGTGCCTTCACGCACATCGGCAGTGGCACCGCGCACCAGGAATTTTGCACCATAATCGGCAAATGGTTTGGCATTTGCGGCGCGATATTGATCATAGACAGCCGCGTCACGCACATCGACATTTGCGATCCAGTATCCCTTTTGCATCTTGTGTCCTTACTTTTGTAATGTTCTGAATTTGGCCGACAGCTTAGCGGCTTCTTCCTTAAGTCCAAAGGGCGGATTTATCACAAACAAGCCGGAGCCGACCATGCCGTGACCCGGACGCGCAGGGGCAAAGCTGACTTCGTGACGCAGCGCATCGGGGTGTGCGCCCATTAAGGCACTTAGCATTGGCTGGTGTGCCTTCGAGGTCAGGATCGGATACCACAGCGCAATGATCCCGACATTCCATGCTTTTGCGAGCTTGCCAATGTGGCGCGGGATATCGACGTAATCCGTCTTGATCTCGAAACTGGGGTCAATCAACATCAAGCCTCGCCGCGGCGTTGGCGGGGTCAGGGCGAATGCCATCTCGAACCCGTCGCGGTAGTGGCATTTGGCATTATAGGGCGACATGGCCAGATCAAGCGCTGCAAATTCGCCCGGATGCAGGTCGGCCAGATGAATGCTATCGGTTTCGCGCAAAAGCTTTGCGGCGATCAGGGGCGAGCCGGGATAGGCGTTGGGCCCATGTTCTAGCGTGATCTCATCCAGAACACGGGTATAGCGGTGATCTTTGCCAAACCAGTTGCGCACCCGCCCGATCCCTTTTGCGGCCTCGCCCGTTTTGAGCGCATATTCGTCCGATAAATCATAAAGTGCACGGCCCGCATGGGTTTCCAGATAGCTCAGCGGCTTGTCCTTGCGCGTCAGATATCCCAGCATCCACGCCAACAGACTGTGCTTGTGCACGTCGGCCAGATTGCCCGCGTGATAGATATGTTGATAGCTCAGCATGGGTGGGGCCGCCTTTGAGAGGGTTAGACGAGCCGGGACATTTCCTTGGCGGCGCGGACGAAATCCTTGAAGAGGGGATGCGGGGCGAAGGGTTTGGATTTCAGCTCCGGGTGGAATTGCACGCCGATAAACCAAGGATGATCCGCCCATTCCACGATCTCTGGCAACTTACCATCTGGCGACATGCCCGAGAAGGTCATCCCGACCTTTTCAAGCTGTTCGCGGTAGGCGGTGTCAACCTCGTAGCGGTGGCGGTGGCGTTCATCAATCGACGTGGTGCCGTAGATTCTGGCCACATGCGATCCCTCTTTCAGCGTCGCATCATAAGAGCCAAGGCGCATCGTCCCGCCCTTGTCGTCGTTGACCTTGCGCTCGACCTTGTGATTGCCCTGCACCCATTCCTTCAGGTGATAAACAACCGGCTCAAAGCGCTTCTTGCCGCTGGATTCGTGGTCGAATTCCTCGGATCCGGCTGTCGCAAGCCCCGCAACATTTCGCGCCGCCTCGATCACGGCCATCTGCATGCCAAGGCAAATCCCAAGATAGGGCACCTGATGTTCGCGTGCATATTGTGCCGCTTTGATCTTGCCCTCGGTGCCGCGTTCGCCAAAACCACCCGGAACAAGGATCGCCTGAAACCCTTCAAGATGGGGGGCGACGTCTTCGGCTTTGTCGAACACCTCGGCATCGACCCATTCGACCTTGACCTTGACCCGGTTGGCCATCCCGCCATGGGTTAGCGCCTCGGCGATGGATTTATAGGCGTCCTCGAGCTGGGTGTATTTGCCCACGATAGCGACACGCACTTCACCTTCGGGGTTGTGGATGCGGTCAGACACGTCACGCCAGACTGTCAGGTCAGGCTTGGGGGCAGGCGATATCTGGAAGGCGTCGAGCACCGCCTGATCAAGGCCCTGCGCGTGATAGGCAAGCGGAGCGTCATAGATGGTTTTCAGATCATAGGCGGCGACAACCGCTTCCTTGCGCACGTTACAGAACAGCGCGATCTTCTCGCGTTCTTTTTCTGGTATCGGATGCTCGGACCGGCAAACAAGGATATCGGGGGCTATGCCGATGCTTTGCAATTCCTTGACCGAGTGCTGGGTCGGCTTCGTCTTCAGTTCTCCGCTGGCAGCGAGATAAGGCAACAAGGTCAGATGCATGAAAATACACTGTCCGCGCGGCTTGTCATGGCTGAACTGGCGAATGGCCTCGAAGAACGGCAAACCTTCAATATCGCCGACGGTGCCGCCGATTTCGCACAGCATAAAGTCGACCTCGTCATCGCCGACATGCAGGAATTCTTTAATTTCGTTGGTGACATGAGGGATCACCTGAATGGTCTTGCCCAGATAATCGCCGCGACGCTCTTTTTCCAGAACGGTCGAGTAAACCCGCCCCGAGCTGATCGAATCTGTTTTGCGTGCAGCGACACCGGTGAAGCGCTCGTAGTGGCCCAGATCTAGATCGGTTTCAGCGCCATCGTCGGTCACAAAGACCTCGCCATGTTCAAACGGTGACATCGTGCCGGGATCGACGTTCAGATAGGGATCAAGTTTGCGCAGCCGGACAGAGAAACCGCGCGCTTGTAACAACGCCCCCAGTGCAGCCGAGGCCAAACCTTTTCCAAGGCTGGAAACCACACCGCCGGTGATAAAAATATAGCGTGCCATGTGATCAGGGACCCCCGTGAAATTCATATTTGATGTGGCAATAGCCAGCCAAATGAGTTGCAGAAAACCACAACACCACGGGACTAAATGCTTACATATTTTGGATGGTAAAGGCAAGGCCAAGCCGCAACATGATGTTGCTATTCTTAGCCGAACCTCAAGCTATTGTAGTGGCTGGTTTAATCAGCGGTTGGGACCTGCGGTGTGTTATCACCCGGCGTGGGTGGCAGCAGGCTGTCGCTGTCAGGCAGATCCGGTCCGCTATTCAATGCAGGTGGTGTCACGCCCAACCGATCGATCACAGAAGAGCCCGCGGACTTGTCTGCGGCGATGATGGTCAGTGTGATCGACGTGATGATGAAACAGATCGCAAGGACCCAGGTTAACTTGCCCATTGCCGTGGCCGCCGAACGGCCAGATACCGCGCCGCCCCCGCCACCGCCCATACCAAGGCCGCCACCTTCTGACCGCTGCAGCAAGACAACTGCGATCAGGCCAAGGGCCAGAATGAGATGGACGATCAGGACAACGTTTTCCATGAATACCTACGGCTTTTGGATTTTAACTTCCGGGGTATCTAGGCATGTTTGCCCATGGGGGCAAGGGAGGATTGCCAAGACCGGGGCTGTTCGCCCCTGCAATACCTCGGATGCCGCCGGCCAAGAGGCCAAGACACACTTCTCTGGCTTTCAAATATCCTCGCCGAAGGCATAAAAGTCTATGGGACATTTGAAGGATTAGGCCTTCGGCGAGGATATTTTCGAGCCAGAGAAGCAAAGGCGTCATTTTACAGTTTCAGTCCGGCGCTTGCGCGGCTATACCGACGCGGGTTTGCACCTTTAAAGGAATATCATTATGGCCAATGTCGTTGTCGTAGGCGCTCAGTGGGGCGACGAGGGAAAAGGCAAGATCGTGGATTGGCTAAGCGAGCGCGCAGACGTGATTGCGCGCTTCCAAGGCGGCCACAACGCCGGGCACACGCTGGTGATCGACGGCAAAGTCTTCAAGCTTAGTCTGTTGCCCTCTGGAATTGTACGCGGTGGCAAGCTTTCTGTCATTGGCAATGGCGTCGTTCTGGACCCTTGGCATCTGGTGAAAGAAATCGCGATCTTGCGCGAGCAAGGTGTGACGATCACCCCCGAAACGCTGATGATCGCTGAAAACACGCCGCTGATCTTGCCGATCCATGGCGAACTGGACCGGGCGCGCGAAGCGCAAAACAACGTTGCGAAGATTGGCACGACCGGGCGCGGCATCGGACCTGCCTATGAGGACAAAGTCGGGCGGCGTTCCGTGCGGGTTGCCGATTTGGCGGATGATGCAACCTTGGAGCTGCGAGTTGATCGTGCATTGGTGCATCATGATGCGCTGCGCAGAGGCTTGGGACTTGAACCCATTGACCGGGATGCTCTGTTGGCCGCATTGCGCGAGATCGCGCCATCGGTGCTGGAATATGCTGCTCCGGTTTGGAAAGTGCTGAACGAAAAGCGCAAGGCCGGAAAACGTATCCTGTTCGAGGGCGCGCAAGGCGCATTGCTTGATATCGACTTTGGAACCTATCCTTTTGTCACCTCTTCAAATGTGATCGCGGGCCAAGCTGCAACGGGCACGGGCATTGGACCAGGGTCCATCGATTTCGTCTTGGGGATTGTCAAAGCATATACCACGCGTGTCGGCGAGGGGCCTTTTCCTGCCGAACTGATGGACGCGGACGGTCAGCGGTTGGGCGAACGGGGCCATGAATTTGGCACTGTCACAGGCCGCAAACGGCGCTGCGGCTGGTTCGACGCGGTGCTGGTGCGGCAGACATGCGCGACATCGGGCGTGAATGGCATCGCCTTTACCAAGCTTGATGTTCTTGACGGTTTTGAGACTCTCAAAATTTGCACAGCCTATGAACTGGATGGCGCGATGCTGGAGTATCTGCCGACTGCGGCAGATCAGCAGGCCCGCTGCACGCCGGTTTACGAAGAAATGCCCGGCTGGTCTGAATCGACTGAAGGTGCGCGCAGCTGGGCTGACTTGCCAGCCAACGCAATCAAATATGTCCGCCGCGTAGAAGAGTTGATCGGCTGTCCGGTTGCTCTGCTTTCCACATCGCCAGAGCGCGAAGATACGATCTTGGTGACAGATCCTTTTGCAGACTAACGTTTGACTTTTATGCCCCTGGGGCCATCTGCATGAGTGTAGAAACAAGCGGAGTTTGGCGATATGGCATTGAGTTACAAGGCCCGGCGCAGATGGGCATTAGTCATTCTTTTGGTTGGCTTGCCGGTTTATATTGTTGCGGCGGTGTCGGTTATCGCGCTGTTTGATCGACCGTCGTTTCTGGTTGAATTGTTGATCTATGTGGGGCTGGGCATCGTTTGGGCGATCCCGTTTAAATTTGTCTTCAAGGGCGTTGGCCAGGAAGACCCCGAATCTGTCGATACAGAATAAAAAAACGGCCCCCGGTGAGGGGCCGTTTTTGTCAGAATAATGATGTTCTGCCTTAGCCCGCAGCGCGCTCATCCGGCTGATAACCAATCTTGTCAGAGACTTTGAAACGTCCGCCATCAAGCTTTTGCAGCTTGCCGGTACGCAAGAGCATGCCGAACGAGCGCAACCCTTCTTCGCGGCTGAAGTCTTCTTCTCCGGCCAGGCGCACGGTGCTCATCAGTTGGGGGCGCGAAAATTGGTCAAGCCCTTCAACGAACGACATATAGGCAGCCGCGGCTTCCAAAAGGTCGGGCAATGACGTTGCCCCCATCTCATCTGCGAATTCAGCAAAGCCGCCTTCTACCTGTTCAGCTGTGGTGGGTGCAGACACGACTGGTGTCACGCGACGCGGGCTGACAGGGGCTGCGGGTGCCGCTGCTTGGGTGTTGATCCGCTGCTCGGCCACCAGTTTCAATGGGGCAGGACGCGCATCGGAGGCGTGCTCTGTCAGGTCCGATTTGGCAACGGGCCGACGTGGTTTGACCACTTCCGCCAGATCATTGCGGTAGGCATCGTCTTCTTCATCCGTTGTGTTTGGCTCACCCAAAGCAAAGTCTGCCTTTTTCGCTGCAACAGCCGCACGCAGATGGGAAATCGCATCACGGCGCACGGCGCTTTCGGGGTCATCCATCTGATTGTCAGTTTCCGCCAGAAGACGGTTCATATCAGAGCCTTGGTCACCTTCAAGCGATGGCAATGTCCGACGCGGTTCAGCGTCGGCGTTTTTGTGAACGACACCAGCCTCGACATCGGCAAGCTCGCGGGCCAATTCATCTTCCTCAGCCGCCGTCAAAGACGAGGGTGCCAGATCTTCGTCTGTCACATCATCTTGGGATGCTTGCACAGTGTCAGCGTCCAAGGTGTCGTCAGAAAAATCGGGGCCGGTTTCGGAAATCACATGATCATCACCGGAGTATTCTTCCAGGTCACCCTTTTCGATGGCCTTCTCCAGATCGGCGCGTTTGACCTTGATCACACGGCCCCGCGCGACCGCTGCGGCGTTCAGGGAAGTTTCCGGGTCGGCAGTGGCTTCTTGTGGAGTGGTGTCTGCATCAAACAGGTTTTCACCCGACACATCATCTTCAAAGACGCCGTCATCATCAGCAGCAATGCTTTCTTGGGGCTGTTCGTCGTCCTGTGTTTGTGCGTCCAGGCGGTTGATCAGGGCGCTGACGTCATCCTCCTCGTCTTGGAGTTCCACGGCCGCGGCGTCATCTTCATCCAGGGCTGTTTCGATATCTTTAACAGCATTGGCCACAAAACCGCTTTTTCCCGAAGTGGCTGCCTTTTCGTCGTCCGCATGTTCGTCTTCGGTGTAATCGTCTTCGGCTTTATCGACGTCCTGACGGGACACAACCGAACGAATGCGCTGCAGTTTCGCGGCAATACTGCTGTTCACGGGCGAATCGGCTGTTGTGTGCTCTGCGTGTTCTCTGGTTTCAGCCGATGCGGTACTTTCGTCAAAGAACGCTTTGATTTCGTCGTCCGGCTGCCCCGGAACGATATCTACCTCGCTAAGGTCGATCCGAGGGTCAGCTGCATCAGGCTGAGCTGCCACAGCGGCCAAGTCCTGAGTGGTGTTTGCAACTGCCGGGCTGGCCTGCTCGGCCACGTCTGCAGTTGGGTTTGGTGTTGCTTCAGCCAGGGCACCGCGTTCAGGTGCTTGGGCCGTGGCAAGGGCACTTAGTGCAGCAGTCGCCCGCGACGCATCCGTTCTGGAGATTTCAACTGGTTTGATATCGCCCGATCCGGTCGCTTCCCGTGCGCTCAGGACGATGTTGCCATCTTGTCTGCGGGCTTCGACCCGGCGCGAGATTTCCTTTTGAGCAATGTGGGCCAACATTTCTGCATCCGGCTGTGACGGCTCAGCTCCGAAATAGCGATCCTCGGCGGCCAGATCGCGAAAATACTCTGCGATCGCTTTCATTGTGCCAAATGAATCGTCAAAGCCTTCTAACGTACACGAGAACGTGCCGTAGGAGACCGTCAGAATTTTATTGTTATTCATCATCGGATGCTCGTCCTCTGCGTTTATGCAAGGTACTGTTTACCACGCGCTTCAAGACGAAAGCGGCTCGAATCTGTGCCCCATAGAGTATTATTTAATGTCATCATTGTGGTCAGTTTCCAAAAATGGGTAAAAACGCATTGAAAGAACGTATTGTCATCAGTTCCGATCCAGTTACCCTCATTGGCGGCGGGGAAGCGCAAATTTCGGACCTTATGGAGGCCCTTCGTCTTGCGCCCGTTTGCATCGCTGCGGATCGCGGCGCAGAGTTGGCAAGACAGGCCGGTGTTACGCTTGAAGCGGTAATTGGTGATTTTGATTCCGTTACGGCAGACACTCTCTCGCTGATCCCCCCAGACCGGCAAACTAACATAAGTGAACAGGAAACCACGGATTTTGACAAGTCCCTAGCGTGTATTGATGCACCTTTGGTTGTGGGAGTCGGCTTTTTGGGTGGCCGCGTCGATCATCAACTCGCGGCATTGCACACCCTTGCGACGCATGCGCACCGTCCGTGCATTTTGATCGCACAAACTGAGATCATGTTGATTGCGCCGCCTTTCATGACGCTTCCCACTGAAAAGGGCGAGGTGGTATCTTTGTTTCCGCTGGGCCCCGTAATGGGGCGCAGTGAAGGGCTTGAGTGGCCCATCGACGGTATTGCGTTCGATCCGCTTTCAAAAATTGGCACCTCGAACAGGGCGCTTGGCCCTGTAACGCTGGAAGTATTTACACCGCATGCGATTTTGATTTTGCCGCGCAGACTTATTCAGCCGGTTGTGCAAGCGCTTGTGCATTCAGACGCCGCTGGATGGCCCCTTCGCGCAGGATGATGAACAACCCGGCTGCTATCGTGATTACAATGCCAACCGTGGCCAGCGGGTTAGGAAAATCGCCGAAAATAACAAGCCCGATCACCGTTGCGAATGGAATTTCCAGATATTGCATCGGGGCTAAAGTTGCCGACGGGGCATAGCGCAAAGACCATGTCATCAACAGATGCGCGACACTGCCCAGCACGCCAATCCCCAAAAGCAGCGACCATTGCATCTTGTCAGGGCTGATCATCTGAAACGCTGCGATATTCAGCTTGGGACCAAGCCAAACCAACGGCAGAATCAAGACGACGGCCATGAAGCCACTGACCGCCTGTAAACTGATGGGGTCCGTCTGTTTGGCGATCTTTCGCGTGACCAGCATGAAGACCGAGAAGTTCGCAGCCACAAACACCGGCAAGAGTGCTGGCCAGCCGACTTGCACAAAGCTTGGTTGAATAACCAGCACGGTGCCGAAAAACCCCACAATACACGCCAGCAGTCTTTTGCTGCCGACTTCCTCGTTCAAGACATATTTCCCCAAGATCAGCATGAAGAAAGGCATCACAAAAACGATGGCAACGGCATCGGCAAGGGGTAGGTAGGTCAGCGCAGTGAACATCGCGGCAATGCCAATGATATGTAGCAAGGTGCGAAAAAACGCGAGCCAAAGCGTTCTGCCAGACATGCGCCACGCGCGGCGCGTTACCCAGACCAATGGAACCAAAAGAACCAGTTGGACGGCGAACCGGATCAAAACGACCTGCGCAATTGGTACAGATGTGCCCAACAGCTTTGCAATGGCATCGCCTATGGGGGCCAGAATGCAAAACCCAAGCATCAGAATAATCCCGATCAAGGGTTTATCAGCATTTATCATAGCGCGATCCGAAGTGTGAAATAACAACCAGTGGATGTATAATGCTGATTGTCGATCTGAATGCAAAAGATTTAATTTGGCCCGGTGCTGTGACCCCGGTTTGCGCGGGGCTGGATCAAGCGGCGGGTCGGCTGAGCAACACGCAATTGCGTCCACGACTTTTTGCGGCGTAAAGCGCTTTGTCGGCCTGATCTATCAGTCTGGCTGCGGCATCTGGTTTGTGCAGATCCGCGCCCGTGACCATGCAGATACCAATGCTGATTGTGACGGTAACAGGCGTTTGGCTTCCTGGAACGAGAAACGGTGTCTGCTCGAACGAACGGCAGAGGCGTCTGGCCAAGGCAGTTGCATTCTTTTCACTGGTGGCGGGCAACAGCAGCAAAAACTCCTCGCCGCCCAGACGGGCGGCGGTGTCTGAGGGGCGCAGCTGCGCACGCAGCCTATGTGCTGTTTCAACCAAAACCGCGTCTCCTGCCGCGTGGCCGAAACGATCATTGACGCTTTTAAAGTGATCCATGTCGGCCATCATCACCGCAAAGGGGAGATTTTCGCGGTTTGCGGGATGGGTCTGACGGGTCAGTTCTGCCAGGGCATATCGGCGATTATAAAGCCCCGTCAGAGGGTCAAATATGGCCTCGCGCAGGCCCAAGTCGACGCTGGCGCGAATTCGATCGACCTGCCGTTTTCGGGTCAGCAGTGCGGAAAGGCGCAATTGCAGCTCTCTGAGGTTAAAGCCTTGTTGCATCAGATCATCTGCCCCCAGATCAAGGGCATTGGCCGCAACTTCGGCATTCGGGATGGTTTGAATGGTGATGATCCCGCAATGGCGCGTCCCTGCATTTGCGCGGATGGACGAGATCAGATCCATCTGATCTTTGACCGCGTCGCGGTCTTGGGTCAGAACAAGCACAAAGACATCAGGGATGACATGCGCTCTAAGGCACGTCATGGCGTCCCCAGTGCCGCAAACAGAGACATGGTCGGGCTGCGCGCGGCGCAACTGGGTTGCCCAGATATGATTAAGCGCTTTGTCACTGCCCACCAATTGAATGTGTCCGGGCATCTGAAAAGGTGAAGGCGCTTCGGCCAGGCCAAAGGCACGGCTTGCTTCTGCACGCATCTGCCATCGTTCGGTTGAATGATACAAACGGATCATGCTGCGCACACGGCTGAGCAGCAAGGTATCTTCCACAGGCTTCACGAGCACATCTTGGGCACCATGCGACAAGAACAGCTGCCGCAAGGCGGCGTCCTCGCTGTCGCCAAATGCGATCACCGGAATGCGGATGGTTTTGGGAAGCGCTGCAAGCCCATCCAAAAGGGCAGTCGCATCCGCATCGCTCAAGGTAAACGCCGAGATCACAAGATCGGGCGTGTTGCGACTTGCATGAAACAAAGCCTCTGCAACAGAAGTTGCTTGGCGCACATCATAGAACGCGGATGCGAGTTTTGTCTTAAGGACAATCCTATTTGTGGCGATGGGATCAACGATGAGGATCTTGCCCTGCACTTGCCTTCCTTTCCCACAAAATTTAACTGGTGAGGTGATCTGTTGTTGACCGAATAGGTTAATAAAGTGTTGCGAAATGTCATGAACGATAGGACTGCGCCCATGCTTAAGCAGGAAGCCGCTGAAACCTTTGGGCTGCAAGCTCTGGCTTGGCTGGCCGCAAACGAAGACCTGATGCCTGTTTTTATGGATGCGTCAGGCGCCAGCGCGGATGATCTTAGGGTTCAGGCCTCAGATCCGGCATTCTTGGGGGCCGTGCTTGATTTTCTGATGATGGATGATGCCTGGGTGATTGGCTTTTGCGATTCAATCAAAGCGCCCTATGAAAGGGTTATGCAGGCGCGGCAGTCTTTGCCGGGCGGTGAGCAGGTGAATTGGACATGAGCGGGATCAAAGGCATTCTGTTCGACAAAGACGGAACTCTGTTCGATTTTGCAGCTACTTGGGAAGCTTGGGCCCAAGCGTTCCTGACCCGCCTGAGCAAGGGGGACATTGGCCGTGCCACCGCATTAGGAGCCATGGTCGGTTTTGATTTCACCCTTCACCGTTTTTGGAAGGACAGCATTGTGATCGCGGGAACCCCCGCTGATGTGGTTGCCGTCCTGTCCCCCCATGTGCCTGAACTGTCGCCCATGGCGCTTTTGGATCTGCTGAATGAAGAGGCCGAGCGCGCACCGCAAAGCGAAGTGACCCCGCTGATGCCATTCCTTGAGGGGTTAAGGACGCGTGGATTGCGTTTGGGTGTTGCAACCAATGATGCCGAAGCGCCTGCCCTGGCACATCTGGACAAATCTGGTGTCACGCATTTGTTTGATTTTATTGCCGGATTTGACAGTGGCCATGGTGGAAAACCTCAACCTGGCCAGCTTATCGCCTTTGCCACATCTGTTGGCCTGGATCCAAGCCAGATTGTCATGATTGGCGACAGTACCCATGACTTGATTGCAGGCAAAGCTGCAGGGATGACGCGCATGGCCGTTCTGACCGGCATGGCATCGGCGGATGATCTGGCACCGCATGCGGATGTCGTCTTGCCGGACATCAGCCATCTGCCAAATTGGCTGGATGGGTTGGGCAGCTAGGTCAGCCACACGCAAAAAACGACACCCCCCGTCGGAAACGGGAACGCCAGCAGGCTGGGGATCATGCTTTCTGAAACTGATTTTCAGGAGGTTGTCATGTCTGATACGGATCCCAAACGCAGAGCCCGCACCGGTGGGCGCGCCGGTGCCAAGACCCGACGCGGGACCGCCGTGATCGAACAAATGCCTTGGAACCCGCCCCTGAACATTGATCGGCCCACCGAACCGCTGACCCCGGAAGGCGTCGAAGCGATCCATGACGGCGCGATGCGCATCCTTGAGGAAATCGGGATCGAATTCCTGAACCATGAAGCCCTTGAAATCCTGCGCAAAGCCGGCTGCACGGTTAATGGCGAAAACGTCCGCATGGGCCGCGATTTTGTGATGGAATGGATCAGTCACGCGCCTTCTGCCTTTACGCTTACTCCGCGCAACATTGACCGTCAGATAACCATCGGCGGGAAACATCTGGTGTTCGGAAACGTCTCTTCGCCGCCCAACTATTGGGACATGTCGATTGGCACCAAAGTCCCCGGCACCCGTGCCATGTGCCAGGACCTGCTGAAGCTGACGCAATATTTCAACTGCATTCACTTCGCCGGAGGCTATCCGGTTGAGCCCGTCGACATCCACGCCTCGGTCCGCCATCTGGATGTTCTCTATGACAAGCTTACGATTACCGACAAAGTCATGCATGCGTATTCCTTGGGCAAAGAGCGCGTCGAAGACGTGATGGAGATGGTGCGCATCGCGGGCGGGCTGACCCACGAGGAGTTCAATGCGACCCCCCGCATGTACACCAACATAAACTCGACCTCTCCGCTCAAGCACGACATCCCCATGCTGGACGGCTGGATGCGCCTTGCGCGGCGGGGGCAGGGGCTGGTGGTCACACCTTTTACGCTGGCAGGGGCAATGGCCCCCGTGACAATGTCTGGTGCCGTGGCGCAATCGCTGGCAGAGGCGCTTTGCGCGGTGGTTTTGGCGCAGATCATCAACCCCGGTTGTCCTTGTGCGATTGGAACGTTTACCTCGAATGTTGATATGAAAACGGGCGCGCCTGCCTTTGGTACGCCTGAATATATGCGCGCGACCCAGATGACCGGGCAGTTATGTCGGTTTTACAATCTCCCGATGCGGTCCTCGGGGGTTTGCGCGGCGAATGTTCCCGATGGCCAAGCCATGTGGGAGACGTCCAACAGTCTGTGGGCTGCGGTGCAATCGGGCACCAACATGGTCTATCATGCGGCGGGTTGGCTTGAGGGCGGTCTGATTGCCTCGCCTGAAAAATTCATCATGGATTGCGAAATCCTGCAGCAAATTCAGCGCTATATGAACCCGGTGATTTGTGCGACAGGTCCGGACGAGATCGCACTGGACGCGATTAAATCGGTGGGCAATGCGGGGCATTTCTTTGGCATCCAGCACACCCAGGACCGTTATACCGAAGCATTCTACCAACCATTTTTAAGCGACTGGAAAAACTACGAAGGCTGGGAAGCCGCAGGAGGCATTTGGACACCGGAGCGCGCGCATCTGATGTTCAAAGAGATCATTGCCAGCTTTGAAGAGCCGCCAATGGACATCGCAATCCGAGAAGAGCTTGCTGATTTCGTGGCCCGTCGAAAATCCGAAGGCGGCGCACCGACAGATTTCTGATTTGGTATTTTACAGGCGCAGTTTCCTAAAATACCGGATAATTGCCGCGCATTTCGGGCCGTGGCATCGCAGTTCTGATCCGTTCTTTCGCTCAATATTAACGCTCATTTCCCATGGTGGCGACATCAGCGGGAAGGGTTACGATGCACGGGCTTATCAACAAAAGCGTTCAAAACTACGTCTGCGACACCTTTGGAAATGATATCTGGGCGCTTGTGACCAGCAGCATGGATCTGGGCTTTTCCGAGTTCGAGGCGATGCTGTCTTATGATGACGATATCACGATTGGGCTAATCGCAGGGCTGGAACTGATCACCGCACGACCTCGACAGGATCTTCTTGAGGATCTGGGAACTTATCTTGTCTCGGCCCCGAAACTGGAAGGCGTGCGTCGTCTATTGCGGTTTGGCGGCGTCAATTTCGAGGAGTTTTTGCATTCTTTGGATGATCTTCCTGACCGTGCAAGGCTCGCCGTATCGGATCTTGTCCTGCCCGGGCTGGAAATCGACGAACGCGCGGAAGGATGCTTTGAATTACATTGTCGCAGCACGGTTCCAGGCTTTGGATTTGTGCTGGTCGGCATGCTGCGGGTGATTGCCGACGACTATGGGGCATTGGTGTTGCTTGATCATGAAGTAGGGCTCAATGGCTTGGAAAAAGTCTTTATCACATTGATTGACAGAGATTTTTCCCAAGGCCGGCAATTTGATCTTGGGGCCCGCACAGCATGAAAGACCTTGCACAAACGCATATGTTGGATGTGCTCTGCCCCATGCACCTGATCCTCGATAAGAACGGCCGCATCGCTCATTCAGGCCCCACAGTCAAAAAGCTATGCCCGGATACTGATTTGAGGGGAACGCCATTCTTTGATGTCTTTGTTGTCAAACGCCCCAAAAGCACCCGAACTTTTGCAGCAATGTGCCGCAAGGCGGGCAGCAAAATGCACCTTTCCCTGCGCGCCGATCCAACCAGTGACCTCAAGGCGGTTTTGGTGCATCTTGATGACGGGTCTGGCACTGTCGTGATCAACCTTTCGTTTGGGATCTCCATTCTTGAGGGGGTGCGCACCTACGGGTTGAGCAATGCGGATTTCGCCACGACGGATCTGGCCATCGAAATGCTGTATCTGATCGAAGCTAAATCAGCCGCGATGGATGCCTCGCGTCAGTTGAATTTTAAACTGCAGGGGGCCAGGATTGCAGCGGAAGAACAAGCGTTCACCGATACGCTTACCGGCCTCAAGAACCGGCGCGCCATGGATCATGTCCTGCAGCGATTGCTTGGCAGTCGGGCCGCATTTGCCGTGATGCAGATCGACTTGGATTTCTTCAAAGCGGTCAATGACACGTTGGGCCATGCGGCAGGTGATCATGTCTTGCAGTCCGTGGCGCAAATCATGGTGGAAGAAACCCGCGCCGTAGATACGATTGCGCGGGTGGGGGGGGACGAATTTACGCTCATCCTATGTGATGTCGCAGACGAGCAAACTTTGCTAAGGATTGGCGATCGATTGATCGAGCGCCTTCAATATCCGATCATCTTTCGGGGTCAGGCGTGTAAAATCTCTGCCAGCATCGGTACGGTTTGGATTCGCGAAAACCACAAAATGGTAGCCAAGGACATCTTGTCAGACGCGGACAGGGCGCTTTATCAGTCCAAAAATGAGGGACGGTCCCGCCAAACCTTGCTCAAAGGCGCATCCGGCCATCCGTGAAACGGCAGTTTGCAGCGGTATTTTTCAAGCAAGCCAGACTTCTGCTCAGATTTCGCTAAGATAAGCCCAAGAGACATATCCGTTCAGTCCGCGTGATTGCTGCGACGAAACCTTGCACCAACGCGTCCCACCGGTTTGCTGGCAGCTTTGCAGCCGCAAGGTGGTGCCATTGGGAAGACCCGCTAGGATTTGAAAACCGGTGCCTGGCCCGGCCCGCAATTTCAGCATGTCACCTTCGTCGACCCCGGCGACTTGATAATTGTCCCCAAGGGTGCCTGACAGCGATGCGCATCCGGCAAGGACTGCTAATGTGAGAACAGTAACGAAAGACATCATGGTTTTATGCATCAGATAAGGGCTTTCGATGAGGTGAGCGCGTTTTTGTTGGCACAGGGATCAACTGCGCCGATCGACCGCGCGGGCCGCCCTCGTTCTTATCATCGTCCGCCAGCAACATCACGGCAACGGCCATCTGTACGCCCGCAAAGACAATGCCGTTCAGCACCCAAAAGACGACAAGCGCCATCAATCCGATGTTGGAGGTACTGATCAGATGCCATAGATTAACAACGTTAAAATACAGTATTCCTGCAACAAAAAGCGCAGCGATGCCAAAACCGATCAAACTCTGTTTGAGATAAAATTGAGCAATCCGAGGCATCTTGAGAGTTCCTTGATTTTAACTGGCATCTTACAATACGAACTTGGGTTGCCGCATATGACCGATAAAGCGGGCCCGTATCAAGGCTGCGATGCGGATTGTCACGACATGAATTTCAACTTTCGCAACCACCCGAGCGCTTCTGACCAGATATTTTCGCAAGGGCACTTACCGTTCGTTATGCCTTCTGTGATCTCAATGCCATTGAGCAGAGTTGCAATCATGACGCTTTCCTTGCGCTTCCTCAATGGCGTGCTTGAACTGAGCGATCAGACGACCAGAGCGAGCGCTTGCAACTGTCTCGTCCGAAGTCTCGAGAGCTTGGTTAAGGGCTCGCTTCCCAAAAGTTGCTGGACGTCCGTTGGAAAGGAACGCTTCACATGCAATTGCCGGCCTCGCGGTAGGAGGTAATTCGACACCGCTCCACTGCCCGTTTTACCCAAGTTTATACCCGGTCTGGGCCAAAAAAGATCAACACATCAAGGGAAAGGGATAATAATACAAGTGGCAGCCCGTAGGGGGCTCCCACAAGCGGTCTAAAACCCAATAAAATATGGGCCAATGTGGACCACGAATAGCGCAAGTAGGCTCTATAGAGATCAATGGGTTATGATGGAGGAGGACCACGGAATTTTGGTAGATTTCGGTCTCGCATTACCTGCCGTCTTCCGTTTGCTTGCGCTTAGGATGGATTACAATGGATCCAGTTTGTATGTCCCAAGCCCTAGGGCGGTTGTCTATAAAGCAGAGTGTCCCGAGTACATGTCCATCTGGCGTAGTCAAAGGTATCCCCGCGTATGCGATTACCCCGAGTTCCTTGATAGCAAGGTTATCTTTAAGATCCTTATTCACTCTAGCATCTTCTACAATCAACGGTTGCCCGGTGGCTACCACGTGTTTGCAAAATGAGTGCGTGAGCGGTGTCTGTCGGGTTGATGCATAGGGCTCTGGCAGACTGCCAATGACACTCTTGAAAAACTGACGGTCAGAATCAACTAGAGAAACCAAGGCAAGTGGTGCGTTCAGCATCCTCGCCCAAGTCTGAGCTAATTTGTCGAAGCTTGGATCTGACGGCGTGTCCAGAAGGCCGCTCGCGCGCAAGGCTGCTAGCCTTTTCGGATCATTGATGGGGTCGCTTGTCATTTTCTTCTTTCGTCATTGGGCTCGGCTCTGTCTTTGCGATCGCGAGCGTTTTTTCACAGATCAAAGGAATCCTTCGTAAGAACATGGCTACCCGTCAGATGCACTTCGAACTCGATCGTACCGTAATCACTGTCCGTATTTCCCTGGATGATAGTCTCCGTCGCAGTCTGGATGTAGCGGACTTGACCGATTCCACTAAATGTAGCCGTTCCGATGAACTGGAAGGCCTGATCGCCACTCAAAACAGGGTTCGCGTCGATGTCAGTCAGCGAAATCAGGTCACCGGTCGGACTAGTGTGCCGACCAAGGCTGTCCACCGCAGTACTTGTATTCGAGGTGAAGTCAGTGATTGTGTCGTAGTTTGCTTGGCCCGCGGTGACGCCTGGCCTGGAGTCGGTGAGCGCGGCAAACCTGAAGGTGTCGTTCCCGGCTCCACCTGTCAGTAAGTCGCCACTACCGCCGCCTATTATGACGTCGTGGCCACCGCCGCCAGAGATCCAGTCCACGCCCGCCCCGCCGGTGAGCACCTCGGACGCATCCCCCCCTCCCAATGCAGTGCCGGCCGAGCCTGCGATGAGCTTTCCGTCCCCCCGGAAGGACAGTCCCACCGTCTGCGAGGCCGAGGGGTCGCCGTCCGAGTCGATGCCGACCATCGACACGTTCGTCGTCTGCTCGATCAAGGGGGTGTTTCCGCTGAGCTCTTTTACGCTCATCCGGAAGGAGGTGCCCGTCGCGGCCTCGATGGTCAGCGTCTGGAAATCGCCATTGAGGCTGCCGGGCGTAATCGACAGTGTCTGATCGCCGACAGCACCTAGTGTGCTGCCGGTGGCAATCAGCATGCCGCTTGTATCATAGGCCTTCCAGATCAGCCTTTCTCCTATGTCCAGACCGTTCAGCGCGAAGTTAATGCCCCCCATCTTCTGGAAGAACTTCAGCGTGAGGACTTCGCCGGCATCGATCCAGTTGTTCGCCACACCGATGTACTGGCTGGTGTTGACGGTGCTCGCGACCCCGTTCACCGTCGAAGTGGCGAGAATGGTGAAGGCGCCTTTGACGTCGGTCAGTGTATAACCCGTTGTGGTGTTTCCGCCGCTAACCGCCTGAAGATTGTTCGTGGTGTAGTATGTATTGTCCGGCGTCTTGAGGAGTGTGACCTTATACTGCGAGGTTAAAGGGTCTGCCGTCAGCGTGAACACCGGGGTGGCGCTGGCATCGGCCGTTACGGCAACCAGAGAGCCGGGCGTGCTGCCGGGCTGGTACGTCAGTTTGACCCCATTGAACGTCATGTACTGCGCCTTCATCGTCCCGTCTTCTGCGACGTGGTTCGCGAGGATGAAGCCTGTTCCGGACTCCAAGCTGGCGCCCTTCAAGCTGACCATTGCAGCAGATCCCACATCGGCGCCCATACTCAGCTTAAGGTCGCCGGTCAGCGTCGCACCGGCAATATTCGCCACCACTGCGGTCTGAGGGGCGCTGACGAAGATAGGACTGTCATCTTCGATGGCAACCGTCACCGTGCTGGTGGTGGTGGCAAAACCGTCGCTAACGTTTACCCGAAATCCGAACGAGAGTACATCTTCGACACCGGCGGTCGGGTGGTCGACCGGACCGGAGAGGCTGACAGTATAGGACAGTGTGCCGGATCCGCCGCTGCTGACGATCGAGTCCACTTTCACCCGTAGGATTTCCGGTCCGTTCTGGCCTCTCGTTCCGATCAACGTGCCGGTCCCGGTCCCGGTCCACGTAATCGGGACTCCGTACGAGGTCAGCTGCACTGTCGGCGCTGCCAGCGTCCCCGTGAAGGAGGTGCTGTCCACGTCCGAAATGGAAATCGTACCGGAGGCGACGCGCGCGTTCGTCGTGTCCGATGTCCCGGTGGTGTCAGGATTGGCGCCGGGCAGACCTTCTTCCGAGATTGTCACCGAGCCGGTGCTCAAGACGGGCGCGTTGTTGACTCCGGTGAGCGTCCACGAGGCGGACGCCGGTGTCGTGGCTATCCCGTCCGAGACGCCATAATTCACGGTTATCGTTGTCGTCTGGCCCTGCGCGAGGAACTGGTAGTTCGGATGTTTCGGGTCCAGCGAGAACGACTTCGTTGCCGCGTCATAGGTGACGCCGGCGGGCAGGTTGGCGGGGACATTGACGACCTGCAGAACAGTGCCGGCATCCACATCGGTGGCCGCGGCGAGGGCACTCAGCGTCGAGACGGATCCTGCCTCTGTCGCCGTGCCGGTCACCGGACCGGAAACGACGGGTGCATCGTTGGTGCCGGTGACGGTGAAGGTGACGTCCTTCGTCGTGCCGTCGAGCGCGGTGACCGTGAAGGTGTCGGTTTTCGTCTGTCCGGCACCCAGATACTGCACGGTGCTGTTTGCGACGCTGTAGCTGTAGGTGCCGTTTGCGCCCAGTACCAGCGTACCGAGATTGCCGACCGCCCCCGAGACCACGGTCCGGAACGCCGCCTCGCCGGTGTCCACGTCGGAGATCGAGATCGAGCCGCTGGCCACCAGGTTGCCGGCCGTGTTGACGCCGACATCCTCGGTCAGGGCAGAGACGGTGGGCGTGCCGATTACCGCCGCATCATTGGTGCCGGTGACGGTGAAGGTGACGTCCTTCGTCGTGCCGTCGAGC
>JAGXHA010000097.1 GCA_024636475.1 Roseobacter sp.
AGCAAAATAGCCGAGCCTGCCGCGACAATAGAGCCTGCAAGCAAAGCCAGCAAAATCGGTGCTATCGAGGTCCGTATTGTGTCCCTATTGTCCCATAGCGGTAAAGCCAGTGCCACCGTCGCGGGACCAAGCAGGAAGTGAGTAAACTGTGCACCCTCGAAATAGGTCGCGTAGTTTGTCTGTGTCAGCCACAGCACTGGTGCGATCAAGAGAACTGACAGAAGCACGGGATTGGCCCAGGGTGGGTTACCCAACTGCCGCGCCACCCCATCTGCGACCAGATAGGCGAGGATGGTTGTGGTGAGCCAAATCAGCGGTGTGGTCGCCAGGTAGCTCCAGAGACTTGCGACGTCGGTCATGTTGTCCAGCGTTCAATTGTGTGCCGAACACCAATGAACGTCCCAACAGCTGCCAGCATGGAGAGCACGGTCGAAAGGATCAGAATAAGCAGCAGTGCAATCCCGTCTTCCGACAAAACCTCGAAGTTGCCAATTACACCGACACCCGCAGGCACGAACAGGAAAGACAGGTTTGCCAGGATGACCGTTGTTGTCGGCCTGAGCCGTTCAGCAAGGGTGGGAATGACGCCAAGTATCAGCATGAGCAGGGTAAGACCCAGAACCGGGCCGGGGATTGCGAGGCCAAAGCCCCGCACAGTTATTTCTCCCAACAGTTGGCAGCCCAAGAGAAGTCCGAGTGTCTGGAGCATAGGTTTTCATCTCCTGAAATGATGATCAAAATCATTCTGACGCAAAACACTTTTCAGAACCAATTGAAAATTCATGGCATAGGAAAACACGTGCAGGAAGCGCCTTTGCAAGAGATGTTCGGCAGCATCAATCAAACGGTTGCATGCCGCTCGAACCGTGCCGGTCGCTTTGAAGCAATATTTGCCATGAAGGCGCGAACGAATGGCAAAGGGATACACAGATGTGTTTCGGGGTGATGGATTGTCTTGAGGGTTGAGCCGTCCACACCCGACAACACCTTTCAGATCATTGTTGGGGAGGGACTATTTCAGCACGCTGCTAATGCGAATGCCCGTGTCCACCGTGTCCACCGTGGTCGTCCTCGTCCAATGATCCGTGCACCGCGAACTGGTCGATCCCGGCATCCTGTGGCTCGATGAATCGGTAGCTTTCCCGCACGCCACTATCGGACAGCTCCCGCGCGACGGTCAGCAATGTGTTCGGGGCGTGGTCAGCGCAAAGATCCATCATCTGGGTGACTTCCTCTTCGGCTGCGGGGCGGGCGGCATCCGTTGACGGGGCACCGTAAATTTCGACGAAATGCTTCATCAATTGCTGCGTTATCGCCTCGACCTCGAAAGGTTCGACCTTGGTGACGGCAACAAAGGTCACACGACCAAAGGTTTCGACCCCCATCCAGCCGTTTGCAAACGCCTGCCGCGCCTTGCCCGTCAGATCGCCTTCGGACCAGTTCGAAAACTCGAAACCGCCGGACACGCACCATTCGCCTGTGCGCGCGGGTGAATGGAAAACGTTGCGGTCGCTTTCATCAAAATGGATTGCGCGGGCAAGGAAACGATCGCTCATGGGGTAGGCTCCAACAACTCGGTCAATGGAATGAGATGGGTCGTATCAGCAGCTTTAAGCAGCAGGCCAAAATTTTCGTCAACGCCTACAAAGCTGCCGGTCAGGTCGCCATGGGTAACGTCTTTGCCGATATTCCAGACCAGACCGGTCCAGTCCTTGTGCAAGGGTGCCGGTCCGTCGTCTGACCATCGGTTCAGCGCGACCAGGGTATGCCGCGTCCACGCTTCCAGTAAAGTGACCGGGTTAATGTCCGAACAGCCTTCACCATACAGCGTAGTTTGATCTGGCGTGTCGCCGGGGGTGTCGCTTTGCGGCAGGATGCTGATGGCGAAGCCCACGACCAGCCAATCGGGAATCCCAAGCGGATCAGTATCCGAAGCAGTCGCGCGCATCTGACCGCAGACTGCCCCGTTCACGCGGATATCGCCATGCCACGCCAGATGCACGGCAACCTCGGGAGGGGCCAGCGCGCCAAGGGCGTTCTGGAAACCGACGGCACACAGCGGCAGCATGGCCATCGCGTTTGCCAATGTCACTTCGGGCGCGAAGACAATCGCACCCTGCAGGTTGCTTGGCCCCAAATCATAGACCACCAGCCCCGCGTCGCAGCCCTGCCGCGCCTCTGCACAAGCGCGTGCAAAGGGATCAGCCGACGGCAACCCGGACAGCAGTGGTGGAAAGACCGGGGCGTCGATCACGCGTGGCCACCTGCAATCAAGGTTCTGGCAACGGTGCGGAACGCTTCGGCCTGCGGGCTGTCAGGTTTCGACACCACAATAGGCGCGCCACCGTCAGCCGCCACGCGAATATCCAGATGCAGCGGAATTTCCGCCAGCAAAGGCACGCCAAGTTTCGCGGCCTCGGACGCGACGCCGCCGTGGCCAAAAACATGTTCCTCGTGACCGCAGTTCGAACAGATATGGGTGCTCATGTTTTCGATCATGCCAATGATGGGCGTCTTGAGTTGGTTGAACATGTCGATCCCCTTTCGAGCGTCCATCAGCGCCACGTCTTGCGGGGTACTCACAATAATCGCCCCATCCACATGGGCCTTTTGCGCCAGCGTCATCTGCACATCGCCGGTACCGGGGGGAAGGTCGACGATCAGTACGTCCAAAGCGCCCCATTGCACCTGCATCATCATCTGCTGCAAGGCCCCCATCAGCATCGGGCCACGCCAGACAACGGCCTGGTCGTCATTGGTCATCAATCCGATCGACATCATCGTGACGCCAAAGTTGCGCATCGGCAGGATTGTCTTGCCGTCAGGCGAGGCAGGTCGCCCCGACACGCCCAGCATCCGTGGCTGCGAGGGGCCATAAACGTCAGCATCCAGCATCCCCACGCGGCGCCCTTCGGCTGCGAGGGCGCAAGCAAGGTTGGCAGCGACCGTGGATTTCCCCACCCCGCCCTTGCCCGAGGCAATCGCAAGAATCCGGTCAACGCCGGGGATTTTCTCGGGGCCTGTGGGTTCAGACTTGCGGCCCACTTGCAGATCTGGCGGTGCCGCTTTGACAGAATGCGCGGTCAGTACGACAGAAACTGTTTTGACGCCATCCAGTGCCTTGACCGCGGCGTCAGCCTGATCGCGCAATACGGCATAGGCGTCGGCGTGGGTCGGGTTGACCTCAAGCACAAAACGCACCGAGCCTTCGTCGACGGTCAGTGCTTTGACCAGGCCAAGTTCCACAATGTCTTTGCCCGAAACCGGGTCTTTCAGGGTCTTGAGGCAGGCCAATACGGCATCGCGGGTCACGGTCACGCTTTGGACTGCCCTTGGATTTCTCCGGTCACGACATGTTCGACATCAAGCCCGTCGATGGTCAGCACCACCTTGGCTTGGTACTTTTTCCCGGTGGTATCGCCAGCTTCGCGCAACGCTTTCTCGATTGCTTGCTGCGAGGTGACGCCGACCTGTTTCAGGAATTTACGCATCGACATGTTGAAATCATCGCTCATGATGTTCTCCTTGAGATTTGAGGTTTGACCGAGCGCCTAGTGGTCTTTGCGCTTCGTGAAGTAGTCTTCAGAGGTCCGCACACGGGGCCGTTCCTTGCCGGCAAAGGGATTGTTTTGTGAATGAAACTGCGCATTGACGCGGCATTTATCACACATCTGGATCATCTTGGCAGCCTCGGACGTCGCAAACATCGCGTGTTTGCCCGCCAGCTTTTCGGTGATTTTTTCAACGGTGGATTTGACCCCGAACAGATTGCCGCATTCGATACAGGCAAAAGGTTCTTCTTCGTGCAAGACCACCTGGGTAAAGGCATCATCCCCCAGGTTCATCTGCGGTTTCAGCGTGATCGCATCCTCTGGGCAGATATTGGCGCAAAGTCCGCATTGCAGGCAGGCATCTTCCTGAAAGCGCAGTTGCGGCAGATCGGGGTTGTCGCCCAACGCACCCGACGGGCAAAGCGACACACAAGACAGGCACAGCGTGCAGGCATCGGTATCAACCAGCACAGCACCATAGGGTGCCGCATCAGGCAAATCGATCACCTTGGCGTCGGGTTGCAAGGTCTTGCCCGCAAGCCGCGCGATTTGGCGGCGTGTGCCAAGCGGCAGCAGCGTTTCATGGGCGGGCTGAAGCGCAACCGGCACCAGCGCATCTTCCAGCGCATCGGGATCCGACAGGTCCAGCAAGCGGATCGTATCGCAGCCACTGATCGCGCGGGCGATGCCAGCTTGGCTTTCGATCACGTCCGATTCAGTTTTTGGCGACAGCAAGACATCGACGCTGGCAAAGCCGCAACCGAGTGCAGCCAACATTTCCGCATGACCAAACCCTGCCAGCGCATCGACCGCCAACGGGATCACATCAACCGGCAGGCCCGCGCCATACCGGGCGAACAGGCGGATCATCTCGGCCCCGTGATCTTCGTCATGAACCAGCAGGCGCGGGTTGGCCCCGCCTGCCTTGCGAAATGTGTTCGCAAGTGTGGACAGTCTGCGAAACAGGGTATCAACCGGCGGGGCATCATAGGTGATGGCCCCCGAAGGACATACTGCCGAACAGCTGCCACAGCCCGCGCAAATCAGCGGATCAATCGCGACATGCTCTCCCATAGACGTAATCGCCCCGGTTGGGCACAGATCAAGGCAGTTCGAACAGGCGGGCTGCTCGGCCCGGGAGTGGGCGCACAGGCTTTCGGTCAGGCGCACATAAAGCGGCTTTTCAAAGGTGCCGACCATCTGCATTGCCTCGCGAACGGCGTCTGCCACGGCAGGCTGACTGCCGGGATCGGCCCGCAAATACCCATCGCGCTTGTGCGGTGCGGGAAACAGGGAAGTGTCGCCGCTGAGGTCGAGAATGATATCACATTGCGACGCAGCCCCGTCCCGTGGTGCCGTAAACTCGGGTGCGCCGCGCCCACCGGGAATCACCATTTCAAGCGCGTCCAGCGTCAGATTGAAATTGCCCAATGAACCTGCCGCTTTACGAATCTTGCCGCGAACCACGTCAAATCTCGGGTCAATGGATACGTCTGCCGCGCCCGCCAAAAGCACGGTAACAGCAAGTGTATCGGCCAGCTTGTCGGCAACCTCAAGCGCCAGATCGGCGGGGCCGAACACCAGGCACGTCCCTTCGGACACAACATCCAGAACGCGCGGGGCGGGCGCAGGCAAATGCGCCTCTGCCACCAATGCGGCCATTTTCGGGGCTGCATCGCCAGCATCCCCATGCCAACCAGCGCGATCACGAATGTCGACAAAACCGGGGGCATCTACGCCCAGCTCTTCGGCCAAATCCTCGAACCGGCGGCGTTCTTGCTGACAGGCGATGGTCACGTTTCCGGACGTGATCGCCTTGGTTGCGGCGTCAATCTGGTCGGTGCACAAGCTGTGAAAAACCTTGGAACAGCCCAGCCCCGTCGCACGCGACAGCGCGGTCGCGTCAACGGTCTGACTGCCCAGACAGTCACAAAGCAGAAGTGTTTTTTCCATAATATCCCCCGTGACAGGAACGCCCCTTGGTAAGGGGCCTGTCGATATTCAGCAGCAAGCTAGTGGTGAACAGCGGCGGCCGCAAACCCCAAATTCATTGGGGTGGCATATGCACGGATTATTGAAGATGCAAAATGAATTTCCGCTCAAAGGCCTATGTGCCTGAAGGTTTCTCAAGAAAACTTGGGGTTTGTGCCGTTCTGTCTGAGCTATTTCACAGTGAAAAATCAAACGACACTCGCATGTTACTAAAAATCCCCTTTTAAACGGCGATGGAAAACGTCAATATACCAGAACGCAAGGTTGGTAAATTTACAGGATTACAGGTGAACGCACTGCTCAAATCAGCGCAATCCATGCCCGTTGGTGTGGTCCTTCGTAAATCCCCCGGGGTTACGAAATGGGCCAAATTCGTGTGGCGTGCCGTTTGCATTCTGCCCGGTGCAGACCCCGCTGACTGGAAGTTTTTGCGAACTGAAGGCGGCGTATCAGATTATCATGTCACGACCGTTGCGCTGACGATATACCGTTCCGATACAGAGGCATACGTTCACGGCCTTGCCGCGAATGTGCCTTGCGTCTACGTCATCTGCCGCGAAGCCCACGACCCGCTTAGGCCGCTCGAGGTTGTGATGGTGACCGCGTCCCCCTACGAGGCGCAGGACTATAGCGATAACGGCGAAGACATCGTGGAAAAGGTCATGATGACCCCGCAGGTGCATGCGTGGATCGCAGCCTATGTCGAAGAACATCACGAAGACGAAGCCTTCGTAAAACGCCGCCGTGACAAGCACCGCGAGCACAAGCAAGACGGCGTCGGTGACGCGCGGATCGTGCAGACAACCGATGTGTACCGCGCCCCGCGCCGCACAGGATCGGAGCCGACGCAATGACGCGCCATGCCTCGTTCTGGGACCGCCGCCGCGCTGCCGTGCGTGCTGAGGAAGAAGCATCTTTGCATGCCGCCGACGAGAAGGTTCATGCCGAAGAACAGGCGGTGCTGGCAGAAAAGACAGATGCCGAATTGCTTGCTGAATTTGATCTTCCGGATCCTGATACGCTGAAGGCTGGTGATGATTTTACCGCCTTCATGGCGCGAGCTATCCCTGAACATCTGCGCCGCCGTGCGTTGCGCAAGCTGTGGGTGTCGAACCCCATTCTTGCCTGCTTGGATGATCTGGTGGATTATGCCGATGACTATACCCAAGCCTCCGCTGTGACGAATTTCACAACCAGCTATCAGGTTGGAAAAGGTCTGCGTCGCCATATCGAAGACGTTGCGAAAAAGGCTTTGGCCTTATCCGAACAGGAAGAAGCGCCTGAAGTGGTCGAAGAACAGCAAGTGGTGGCCCAAGCGGCGCTTGAACCGCAAACCGACGTCGACGTATTAGACGATCAGGCTGAAACCGAGGCTGAAATCGTGACGCCCCGCCGCATGGCCTTCCGCTTTGAGGAGCAGACCACATGACCGCCACCGCGCAAGCCCCCCAAGTGTCTGCCGAAGACCGCCTGCGCGCGGATTTGTACAACTATCTTGGTGTGATGCTGGCCCGTCCCGCAGATCAGATGCTGCTGGACCAGACCGCAATGCTTTCTGGTGACGACAGCGAACTGGGTCAGGCGATCAATGGGCTGGCCCGTGTGGCCAAGGCGATGCGCCCGAAAAAGGTCGAAACCGAATTCAATGCGCTTTTCATCGGCTTGGGGCGCGGCGAACTGCTGCCCTATGCCAGCTACTACCTGACCGGCTTTCTAAACGAAAAACCGTTGGCCGCCTTGCGCACCGACATGTCCGCGCAACGCATCAGTCGTGCAGCCAACGTGTTCGAACCCGAAGACAATATCGCATCGCTGATGGAGATGATGGGTGGCATGATTGTGGGCCGTTTTGGCGCGCCTGCGACAGATGCGGCACAAAGGTCGTTTTTTAACAAGCATATTGCACCTTGGGCGGGTCATTTCTTTTCCGACCTGAAGGCTGCAAAGAATTCCGTCTTATACGCAGGCGTCGCCGAAGTGGGCCGCGTCTTTATGGACATCGAACGCGAAGCATTTCGTATGACAGCGGGCTAACGCCGCAACACTTAGCGGGTCCGCCCGCGCAACCAAGGAAAGGGGTTCAGACCCATGACCCAGGACACCAAAGGTACCAGCCGCCGCAATTTTCTCAAGTTGGCGGGCACCGCAGCGCCAGTTGCGGTCGTAGCCGTAGCGTCAAGCGGCACGGCAGCGCAGGCACAGCCTGTCGATCTGCAATCTGACACGATGCAGGATACTGCGCACACACGCGCGTATCTGGACAGCACCCGCTTTTAAACTGCAAACCACCGCCGCCGCGCAAAAGCCGCGGTGGGAACAATCAGCCCCGGTCTGAACAGCGGTTCACGGTCAAGAGGGCATCAAGGGAGGATACTATGCTTCGGAAAAAGACAAACGGACTGGCACGGCGGCCCCAACGGGCTGGTATGCTGTCCAATATCGCCGAAAAATCCGTTGACCGACGCGCGTTCTTGCGCGGGTCCGGTCTGGCCATCGGTGGCCTGGCCGCGATCGCTGCTACAGCCGGTTCCGTCACCCAAGCCACAGCCGCATCAGCGGTCAATGGCGCGGTAGAGACGATCAAATCGGTCTGCACCCACTGTTCGGTGGGCTGTACGGTCATCGCCGAAGTGTCCAACGGTGTCTGGACCGGGCAAGAACCCGGCTGGGACAGCCCGTTCAACCTTGGCGCACATTGCGCAAAAGGTGCTGCCGTGCGTGAGCACGCCCACGGCGAGCGTCGCTTGAAGTACCCGATGAAAAAGCAGGGCGGAGAATGGATCCGTATCAGCTGGGAACAAGCGATCAACGAGATCGGCGACCAGATGAACACGATCCGCGAAGAAAGCGGTCCGGATTCGGTCTATTGGCTGGGATCGGCCAAGCACAATAACGAACAGGCGTACCTGTTCCGCAAGTTCGCCGCGTACTGGGGCACCAATAACGTGGACCATCAGGCCCGCATCTGCCACTCGACCACTGTTGCTGGTGTCGCGAATACATGGGGCTACGGCGCCATGACCAACAGCTACAACGACATGCACAACTCCAAGGCGATTTTCATCATCGGCGGCAACCCCGCCGAGGCGCATCCGGTATCGCTGCTGCATGTGCTGAAAGCCAAGGAGCAAAACAACGCCCCCATCATCGTCTGCGACCCGCGTTTCACACGCACCGCAGCGCATGCTGACGAATATGTGCGCTTCCGGCCCGGTTCCGACGTGGCGCTGGTCTGGGGCATTCTGTGGCACATCTTTGAAAACGGGTGGGAGGATAAAGAGTTTATCCGTACCCGTGTTTGGGGCATGGAGCAGATCAAAGACGAAGTTGCCAAATGGACCCCTGACGAGGTCGAGCGCGTGACTGGTGCACCGGCCAAGCAGCTTGAGCGTGTAGCACGCACATTGGTAAACAACCGTCCCGGCACTGTTATCTGGTGCATGGGTGGCACGCAGCATACCAACGGGAACAACAACACCCGTGCCTATTGCATCTTGCAGTTGGCGTTGGGGAACATGGGCACCGCCGGCGGCGGCACCAACATCTTCCGCGGCCACGACAACGTGCAGGGTGCCACCGACCTTGGCGTTCTTGCTGACACGCTGCCCGGTTACTATGGCCTTAGCGCCGGTGCTTGGGCGCATTGGGCGCGCGTCTGGGAAGAAGATCTTGACTGGCTGAAAAGCCGTTTCTCGTCCGCTTCTTTCGATGACACATCGATGATGAACCTGACCGGTATTCCTGTCAGCCGCTGGATTGATGGTGTGCTGGAAGACAAGGAAAACATCGACCAGCCCGATAACACGCGTGCGATGGTTCTGTGGGGCCACGCGCCCAACTCGCAGACCCGTCAAAAGGAAATGACCACCGCGATGGAAAAGCTCGACCTGATGGTCGTTGTTGATCCGTACCCTACCGTTTCTGCCGTCATGCAGGACCGTCAGGATGGTCTGTATCTGTTGCCCGCCTCGACCCAGTTCGAGACGCGCGGTTCGGTGACCGCATCGAACCGGTCGCTGCAATGGCGCGATCAAGTGGTGCAGCCGCTGTTTGAATCCAAGCCCGACCACACGATTATCAAGCTCTTTGCCGACAAGTTCGGCTTCTCTGACCGTTTGTTCAAGAATATCGCGGTCGAAGGCGACGAGCCGAACGTCGAAGACATCACCCGCGAATTTAACCGCGGAATGTGGACCATAGGCTATACCGGTCAAAGCCCTGAGCGTATGAAAATGCACATGGCCAACCAGCACACATTCGACCGCACAACCCTGCGTGCGGTGGGTGGCCCGGCCGATGGTGATTTCTACGGGATGCCATGGCCTTGCTGGGGCACGCCCGAAATGAACCATCCCGGCACGGCAAATCTCTACGACATGTCTATGCCTGTGGCCGAAGGTGGCCTGACCTTCCGCGCGCGCTTCGGTGTCGAGCGGGACGGCGACAACCTGCTTGCCGAAGGCGTCTACAGCGTCGGGTCGGAAATTCAGGACGGTTACCCAGAATTCACAATGCAAATGCTGCGTGAACTCGGCTGGGCCGGCGACCTGACTGCCGACGAGATGAACGTGATCAACTACGTCTCGGGCTACCCGGAAGGTGAACCCGCTGCCGCTGAAAAGCCGGCTGAAGAAGTTGGGGAAACATCGCAGCAAGGTGAAATGCCGTCGGACTACATCGCGAAAAGCGGTGGCGTGAACTGGAAAACCGACCTGTCGGGTGGCATCCAGCGTGTCGCGATCAAGCATGGTTGCGCCCCGTTCGGTAACGCCAAGGCCCGCGCCGTTGTGTGGACCTTCCCCGATCCGGTGCCAATCCACCGCGAGCCGCTTTACACCAACCGTCGTGATCTGGTGGCCGACTACCCCACCTATGACGACAAGAAGTTCTGGCGCGTCCCCACCATGTACAAGTCCATTCAGGAAAATGACTTTTCCAAGGAGTATCCGATCATCCTGACCTCCGGTCGTTTGGTCGAATACGAAGGCGGTGGTGATGAAACCCGGTCAAACCCATGGTTGGCCGAGCTTCAGCAGGACATGTTCGTTGAAATCAACCCGCGCGATGCCAACAACATCGGTGTGCGTGACGGGGCGCAGGTCTGGGTCGAAGGCCCGGAAGGCGGCAAGGTCAAGGTTATGGCCATGGTGACAGAACGTGTACAAAGCGGCGTAGCATTTATGCCGTTCCACTTTGGTGGTCATATGGAAGGGGTTGATCTGCGGGATAGATATCCTGACGGTGCAGACCCTTACGTGCTGGGTGAATCCACAAACACCGCGCAAACATATGGCTATGATTCAGTAACTCAGATGCAAGAGACCAAAGCGACTCTCTGCAAAATCTGGACAGCGTAAGGAGACCGACAAGATGGCAAGAGCAAAGTTTCTCTGCGACGCCGAACGCTGCATCGAATGCAACGCCTGCGTCACGGCCTGTAAAAACGAACATGAAGTGCCGTGGGGCATCAACCGCCGCAAGGTTGTGACCATTCAGGATGGCAGCCCCGGTGAACGGTCGATCTCGGTCGCGTGTATGCACTGCTCGGACGCGCCCTGCATGGCCGTTTGTCCGGTGGATTGCTTCTACCAGACCGACGACGGTGTGGTTCTGCACTCCAAGGATCTGTGTATCGGCTGCGGCTACTGCTTTTACGCCTGTCCGTTCGGCGCGCCACAGTACCCACAGGCGGGCAACTTCGGATCGCGCGGCAAGATGGACAAATGTACCTTCTGCGCCGGTGGCCCGGAAGAGAACCACTCACAAGCCGAGTTCCAAAAGTACGGCCGCAACCGGATCGCCGAGGGCAAATTGCCAATCTGCGCCGAAATGTGTTCGACCAAGGCGCTGCTTGCCGGTGACGGCGATGTTGTGTCTGACATCTACCGCGAACGTGTTGTCGCGCGTGGGTTCGGGTCAGGCGCTTGGGGCTGGGGCACAGCTTACGATCAAAAAGGTGGCTGAAGCCGCTTTCTAGATCAACTGCTTCACTGGCCCGCTGGCATATGCTGGCGGGCCATTTTAACTTTATCTGTTGGAGGTCACGATGACGTTTCTGCGCATCCTGCTGCCCCTTATTTTCTTAGTGTCGTTCACAGGCCTTACCGTTGCGCAAGATACGGTGGGCGATACAGCGGTTACCGCACCGGGCCATCAAACACTTGAAGACATCCTTGCCCGTCAACGCGGCGAGGACGTTCCTTTTGGGGCCGAAGTCCCCTTGCCACAAACTGGCAACGGCGGGCCAGAGGCGGGCCAGCTTGGTACCCTTGGCGGCGCGTCGGATTCCGAACTTTGGCGCGAAATCCGGGCCGACGCGAGCACGGCAGTCGTAGCCAGCAACAGCGGCCCCGCTGCCAAGGTTCTGATGCAAGAGGGTGGCATGTGGTGGCTGGATTTCCGCCACGGCCCGCTTCTGAATTATGGCAGTCTGCTGCTGGGTGCTACGATCTTGCTGCTGGCAGTCTTTTTCCTGATCCGTGGACGCATCAAGATCGAACATGGCCGCGCCGGTGTTACGATTGAGCGGTTCAAATGGATCGAACGCTTTGGTCACTGGCTGATCGCCGGGTCGTTCATTCTGCTCGGGCTGACCGGCCTGATCCAGCTTGCGGGCCGCAAACTTCTGATCCCCTATGTCGGTCACGAAGCATTCGCCAGCTTTGCGGTGGTCGGAAAATGGGTTCACAACAACGTCGCTTGGGCCTTTATGCTGGGTCTTGTGATGGTGTTCGTGATGTGGATCGCCCACAACCTGCCTGACAGAACAGACATCAACTGGCTGCTCAAAGGCGGTGGCATCTTTGGTAAAGGGCATCCACCGGCCAAAAAGTTCAACGCTGGTCAAAAACTCATCTTCTGGGCTGTGATCGTCTTGGGTACCTCGATATCGGTCTCTGGGCTGTCGCTTTTGTTCCCGTTCGAGATTACGATGTTCGGGCCGACCTTTGCCAAGCTGAACGATCTGGGCATCCCGCAATTGCTGGGTTTCGGCCCAATTGAGGCGAGTTTGACCCCGCAAGAAGAAATGCAATATGCGCAGCTTTGGCATTCTATCGTAAGCTTTGTTTTGATGGCAGTGATTATCGCGCATATCTATATCGGCTCCGTCGGTATGGAGGGCGCTTTCGAAGCCATGGGGTCAGGCGATGTTGATCTGGAATGGGCGCGCGAGCATCATAGCATCTGGGCGGATGAGGTGGTGTCAGAGCAAAACAAAGCTTCTGGCGACAAGCAGCCGGCAGAATAGGATGGCACTCAAAATGACCCATGCAACAACGATACACCGAGGCGCCAAATGAAAGCTTTCCTAATGGCCGTTGTGGCCCTCATCGTGATTTCTGCCGCTGCGAACTTTGCGCTGAACAACGCAGGGTTTTCATCCGCTGGCATGACATCAAACAGTAACGTCCGTTTGAGCGACTGAGGACGGATGTAACTATCAGACACCAACGCCTGCCCAGAGAAAAACTGGGCAGGCGTCTTCCTGTTTCTGTCGCAAACTTTTGTCGTGCGACGTGGCCGCAATGTGTCAAGATGATCTGAAGTTCACAGGCTCCGGGTCTGCTGGCAAGATCCTCCAACTCAAATAACCCCGGTGACGGGCAATTTGATGTCCGAGGCGGGTTCAAGGTCAACAAGCCGTTCATTCAGTCGCAGTTCACATGTATCTGCTGACAGTCTTGGGAAATTTTGCAGTTTTTTACGCAAATCTGCAGCGCAATTTGTTCGTTAGTCTAGGTACTTCCGCTTATAAACAGCTAAATCCAGCCTTGAACTTTCACTCCTTAGCTGCGTATATTTCATGGTTTCTGAAATAAATGCACAGTGGGGGAATTTGCAAGATATCGGGGAAGCCTTAAGCCTTGCATTTGCGCTTGTTTTTTCGGGCGATGCGGATTTGCTTGAGATCGTCCTGCTCTCGCTCCGCGTGAGCCTGACGGCGACTGCCGTGGCATGCCTGATCGGGCTCCCTGTCGGGGCGCTTGTTGCCATAAGCCGGTTCCGGGGACGTAGTGCTGTCCTGATCTTGATGAATGCGCTGATGGGGCTTCCGCCGGTCGTTGTGGGGCTGCTTGTCTATCTGCACCTCTCGCGCTCGGGGCCACTGGGTTTCCTTGGCCTGCTGTATACGCCCACAGCGATGATCATCGCGCAGACGATCCTGATCGCGCCAATTGTGGCAGCCTTGTCGCGGCAGGTTCTGGAGGACCTGCACGCGGAATATTCCGAGCAGTTCCGCTCGCTTTGTCTGACCCGAATGCAGACCGTTCAGGCACTGCTCTGGGATGCGCGTTATTCGTTGCTGACTGTCGGGCTTGCAGGCTTTGGTCGCGCGGTGGCCGAGGTGGGCGCGGTAATTATTGTCGGGGGCAACATCGACCACCTGACGCGCGTCATGACCACGGCGATTGCGCTTGAAACCTCCAAAGGCGATCTGGCGCTGGCGCTGGCGCTTGGCATCGTTCTTCTTGTCATTGCACTGAGCGTAAACGCGGCTGTGCAGTCGGTGCGGATGACTGCTGCAAGGCAGGCTTATGTCTAACGCATTGGCCATGGCCCCCCCCGCGCAACTTTGCGGCGTTACAACCACGGAAATCTTGCCGCTCAAGGTACGCGACATTGTTTTGCGCTTTGGCGGAGCGACGGTGCTGGATGGACTGTGTCTGGATCTTGGTCCGTCCGGTTGCACGGTTGTCATGGGGCCGAACGGAGCGGGCAAGAGCCTGCTTCTAAAGCTTCTCCACGGACTCATGCAGCCAACGTCAGGACAGATTTTCTGGGGCGGATCGGCACCCAGAGATGTGATGGCGCGCCAGGCGCTGGTGTTCCAGAAGCCGGTTCTGCTGCGCCGGTCTGTGGCGGCTAATATCGATTTTGTCCTGAAGGCACGGCACAAGGACAGGGCGCTGCGCGATGTTTGGCTCGACCATGTCGGCTTGAGCCACAAGGCAAGCCAGCCTGCGCGCCTTCTTTCGGGCGGGGAGGCGCAGCGATTGGCTTTGGCCCGGGCGCTCGCCACGGATCCGGAAATTTTGTTTCTAGACGAGCCTACCGCAAGCCTCGACCCCGCCTCCGTTCTTGCGATCGAGCACATCGTCCGCGAGGCGAGGGACAGTGGCGTGCGCATCATCTTTGTCACGCATGACATGGGGCAGGCGCGGCGTATGGCCGATGATGTCGTGTTTCTGCATCGCGGGCGCTTGGTCGAGCATAGCCCGGCGGCAGATTTTTTCCCCCAGCCTCACAGTTCGGTCGCTCGGGATCATCTGAACGGCAGAATAGTCGTCTGAACCACCAAGAAACGAAGAGATCAAAATGCTTGCAAGAAGACTTACAGCGACCGCGGCCGCACTGATCATCGGAGGCACCGTCTGGGCGCAGGACCAGTCCATCATTGTCCAGTCGACCACTTCGACTGCGAATTCGGGCCTTTATGATTACCTCCTGCCGATTTTCCAGGATGAGACGGGCATTCAGGTCAATGTCGTGGCCGTTGGCACCGGTCAGGCGATCAAGAATGCCAAGAACTGCGATGGGGACGTGTTGCTGGTACATTCCAAGCGTTCGGAAGAGCAATTCGTCGCGACTGGATTTGGCACCGAACGCACGGACCTGATGTACAATGACTTTGTTGTCGTGGGTCCGGCTGCTGATCCGGCGAGCGTCGGGGGCATGACCGATGTGCATGCTGCGCTGGCACAGATCGCGGAAAAGGGCGCGCTGTTCGCCTCGCGCGGAGACGACAGCGGCACGCATAAGAAAGAGATGGCGCTTTGGGCCGACAGCGGTATCGACCCGACCGCCGCTTCTGGTGAATGGTACCGCGAAACCGGATCGGGCATGGGAGCGACCCTGAATGCTGGAATTGGCATGGGCGCATATGTGATGGCCGACCGCGCGACCTGGATCAGCTTCGGGAACAAGCAGGATTACCAGATCGCCGTGCAAGGCGACGATGACATGTCCAACCAGTATGGCGTGATCCCGGTAAACCCGGTGAAATGCCCGACCGTGAACGTGGATGCCGCGCAGACATTTGCGGACTGGTTGGTCTCAAGCGTAGGGCAAGAGGCGATCGCATCCTACAAGGTGGCCGATCAGCAGCTCTTCTTTCCCAACGCGCCCAAAAACTGATATGACTGCCTTCGTGGAGGGTTGTCCTTCGGCCAGAAAGATCGATTGAATTGCCATGACAGACAGCGCCTTCCCCGACCACGAATATCTGACCGTCAAGGAATTGGCTGACCTGTTGCGGCTCAAGGAGCGCAAGATTTACGATCTGGCTTCTTCCGGAAAGGTGCCCTGTTCGAGAGCAACAGGAAAACTTCTGTTCGCGGCCTCGGAAATTAGAGCTTGGATCGAGCAGGCCAAGTCGGGCGGGATATCGGAGCTTGCCAAGGAGTCGTCCACGCGGCCTCCAATCTTTTTGGGAAGTCACGACCCGTTGCTGGACTGGGCGATCCGGCAATCGCGCTGCGGGCTTGCTACATATTATGATGGATCACTTGATGGACTGGAACGGTTCGTCTGTGGTGAGGGCGTGGCTGCGGGCCTGCACATTCACGATGAAAAGGCGGAAACGTGGAATGTTCAGGCCGTTTCGCAATCGGCGTCGCATCAGAATGCTGTCCTTATCGCCTTTGCAAGAAGGCGCAGAGGCCTTGTCTTCAGGCGCGGTGACGCGGCACCTTTAGGGCTGTCCGACCTTGTGGGGTGCCGCATCGTCCCCCGGCAAGCAGAGTCCGGGACGGACACCCTGTTTCGGGAACTGGCCTTGAAAGAAGGTTTGGACCTGTCCAACCTTGAATTTTCCGAAGTAGCGCGCACCGAAGACGAAGCGGTCGAAACGGTGCGGCGCGGCGCTGCTGACGTGGCTTTCGGCCTTGAGGCCGTCGCGTGTAGCTACGGACTTGAGTTTCTACCAATCGTCGAGGAGCACTTCTCTCTGCTTGTCGACCGTAAAGCGTGGTTTGACGAGCCGATGAAAAAGCTGATGGCGTTTTGCGCCTCACAATCCTTCGCGAACAGGGCGCAAGCATATGGCGGCTATAACACGGCGGAACTTGGCACGGTGATCTGGAACGCCTGAGGACAGCCTTATGGCAAACGTTGCTTCAAGGAAACCAGCACGAAACCATGGCACGACCCGCCGATATAGCGCTCCGATGACACAGGTGAGATGGCGTCGAAATAGCGGGTTTCGTTGATCCAGACCTTAGCGTCTTTGAGTTCGGGTTTTGCCCCCATGCCGCCCCCTTCGCCTTTGAAAAAACGCTAGGCATATTTCATTCCGCTCGTCCCGGCTTGAGAAAATCAGGCAGCCGTAATTCTATCAGGTCATTGCGCTTGATTGCATATAATGCAGCCGCCGCACCCAAAACGTTGGCCAAGGCTGCGGCAGCGGGGATGCCCACGTATCCGAAGATACTGACGCCGATCCATGCAAGCGGTAAATATACAATGAAAATCCGCCCCAGACTGATCGACATGGACCATAGCGCTTTATTGCGTGCGTTCATGGCGGCATTTGCGATGACGACGATGCCATAGCCGAACAAGGTAAGCCCAACGATGCGCAGATATTGGGCGGCATAGCCCTGATCACTTTCTGTTGCGGCAAGCAGGCTGGCGATGGGTGTCGCAAAAACCAACAAGCCAAAGCCGATAAAACCACCATAGACCAAGCTGAAACCGAAAGCCCAAGATGTGGCTGACTGCGCCCGGCAAGCTTCTTTCGCACCCCAATTCTGACCAACGACTGGGCCGATACCAGAGGAAAGAGCCAGCAGCGGAACGAGCAGAATTGACTGCACGCGGCCAGCTGCACCAAACCCTGCGACAGCATCATGCCCTACTGTCGCGACTGCGGCCGTCACCAGTGCCATGCCAACCGGGTTAATCGCGTTGGACAGCGACGCTGGCAAACCTACGCCGAGGATTTTTACCAAGTTCTTGAAGAGCTTTGTGAATATGTTGCCGCAAAAGCCCAACAACCCGCGCCGCCAAGCGATCCAAAGAGCAACGGCCATCGCAACGATCCGGCCGATAAGCGTCGAGAGCGCTGCGCCAGCGGTTCCCATTTCGGGTATCGGACCCCAGCCAAAAATCAAAACGGGGTTCAACGCAATGCCAAAGAAGGCGGCCAAGATCATGATCGCTGCTGACGTTGCGCCGTCGCCATGCGCCCGAAACACCGAGTTAGTGATCATCATCGTCACCAGAAACGGGAAAGATAATGCCCAAAGCAGCATATATTGCGCGATCTCGTCTGCAACCTTGCCCGTGGCCCCCAAGCTGCCAAACAGGAACGGGAACATGAGATAAACGACCACTGCCATTATCGCCGACACAAACGAGCCAAAGCCAAGCGCGTGCAGGCCAAGCCGACGGGTTTCTTCCGGATTGGCACCAGCGCCAACGGACTGGGACAATGCCGCATTGGCACCCGCGCTCAGACCAATGGAAAGCGACGTAATTGCCGTGATGACAGGGTATATGAACCCGACAGCAGCAAGGGCGGCACTACTGACCTTTGCCAAGAAATACGCATCTGCGAGGCCGACCCCGATCACCGAAAAAATGCCCAGGCTCATCGGCGCGGACATTGCTGTAAGCCCTTTCCATACTGCCCCTTTGGTCAGATCTCTTTTTTTGCTATCGGACACACTTTATTCCTTGCTAGGTTTTATTGATGTTTCAAAGGCGGGCAGGGTGCTGAGAAGCCCCATTAACCTTTGTTCAGCAGCAAGAAGACCTGCTTTCTTGACCGGTTTGAACGCAAGATCACCTTTGCCAGCAAGATCAACGACGGCGGGGTGGATATAGCTTTTTCGCGCAACGGCTGGCGTATTGTGAAGACGGTGCGCAGCCGCCGATGCCATTTCGCGGATGGTAACCGGGCCTGCTTCGGCACACATGAAGGCAGCCAGCGTTCCGGCCCATGTGCGGAAGGTTTTCGCTGTCACGTTCGTGTCGTTCGCTGCCTCAGCAAGATACACATTCAGTTGTTGGGAAGACAACGTATGGGGCTGATCGTTCTGGTCGGTCCAACTTAGCAGTGTTGCGCCCGCGATATCATTCACCTTGTGAAGGAGCTTTTGGAGCGTTCGGTCGGTAATTTCCTTGCGGATTTTCTTGCCGCCTTTGGCGAGGTAGTTCAGTTCAATGTGGTCGTCGTGCAATTTCAGATGTTTGCGGCGCAGTGTCAGTGCGCCATATGTTCCGTTTTCCTTGGAGTAGTGCGGGTTGCCAACGCGCAAGGACGCACGGTCAATCATCGTGATTGCGGCGGCCAAAGCAAATTCGACTTCACCCGGTTCGGCTTGAAGATCGCGGGCAACCTTACGGCGAATGGCGGGAAGAACCGCGCCAAATGATGTCAGTTCATCAAATTTGGTCTCTGCACGGGCTGCCGACCATGCAGCATGGTAACGATACTGTTTTCTGCCGCGAGTGTCGCGCCCGGTTGCTTGCAAATGTCCGTTGTCTTTCACGCAAATCCATACGTCTTCATATGCCGGTGGAACCGCCAAAGCCTCGATGCGCTTCCTTTCAGGACCGCGGGCGATGGTCGTTCCGTCTGGCGCAAGATAGGAAAACCCGCGCCCGCACCGCCTGCGCGAAATCCCGGCATCGGAATCAGAGACATAAACCAGTTTCACGTTAGCTTTTTTCGACTTCTGACGCCAGTTTCAGGACTGTGTCGCCATCTTCTTGCTGGATGTACAAAGCCGGGTCATCTTTGCTCCCGTTGCGCGTAACCTCGGTGCCTTTGATCGTACGGGTGGTCTTTTCATGAAAAACGGATTGGATTTTGCCGGTTGCATACCCATTGCCCCACTTCCAAGTGACTGAATCGCCGTCGTTAAAATTTGCCATGTTCATACTTCCCTTCAACAACTCTCAAAGAAACTGTCGAGGGTTTTGTTGGTTCCGCACGGCATCTTGGGTCTACTGCGGTGTAATGCCGCTCTTTGGAGAAAGCGTCAGCCGGTAGCGCATGGCAGGGAAGGGGAGAGGCAAACCGGCAAGAGAGCAAGTTATCTTTGCCCGAAGTCTTCCTTGAGTGTTGTGGCGGATGGCAGAGATTTTCAAAAACTCTGCCATCCGTCTGATTGTAAAAAGGATCGCGCTGTCGCTAACTTTCCTTAGGAGTGTGCAGGCAAAACCGATGTGCGTTGTTCGCCCAAACCCGAGATGCCAAGCGTCACCACTTCGCCGCCCTTCAGGTAGCGTTGGGGGATCTGACCCATGCCGACGCCGGGCGGGGTACCGGTCGATATGACATCGCCCGGCTGAAGGCTCATGAAGCGGCTGCAATAGGCGATAAGATGCGGTACGCGGTAGATCATCGTCGCTGTCGAGCCGGTCTGCTGGCGTTCACCGTCAACATCAAGCCACATGTCCAGGTCATTGAAATCCGCAACCTCGTCTGGCGTGACAAGCCATGGGCCGGTTGGCCCGAAGGTATCGCAGCCTTTGCCTTTGTCCCAAGTGCCGGCGCGCTCGATCTGGTATTCGCGTTCCGAGACATCGTTGATCACGCAAAAGCCTGCGACGTGATTCATGGCGTCAGCCTCGTCGATGTAGACACCGGGTTCTCCGATGACGATGCCAAGCTCGACTTCCCAATCGGTTTTGACCGACGCGCGGGGGATCTGGATCGGGTCGTTGGGTCCAACAACCGATGACGTCCATTTGTTGAAAATTACCGGCTCTGGCGGGATCGGCATCCCTGCTTCTTCGGCGTGATCCGCATAGTTCAGACCAATGCAGATGAATTTCCCAATGCTGCCGACACAAGCGCCAAGCCGCAGATCATCTTGCGGTGTACCGTCAACAAGGGGCAGTGTTTCGATATCAATATCTTGCAAAGCTTTCAGGCCTGCGGGTCGCAACGTCTCGCCACTGATGTCGGAAACCTTGTCTGAAAGGTCACGCACCCTGCCAGAGGCGTCGAGAATACCGGGTTTTTCGGCTCCGGCGGGGCCATAGCGTAGAAGTTTCATACAGTTTCCTTAGCTTTAAGAGTAATATTTGGCGGTATCTGTTTGCCTTCGTTCAGATCACGCGAATGCATCAGGGATCATGGGTGAACAACCCGTCGCAAAATGTCTAGTCCCCTGCACGGTCCAGCCGCAATGCAAGCCGCATCAGGCGACTTGCGAGGCTTTGATCCCTGAAATCGCCTGAATAAGGTTGTCTTCGGTGACTTCCTCGGTGGTGAAGGTGCGCATGATTTGCCCGGAATACATCGCAACGATCCGGTCGGACACATGCAACACTTCGGGCATTTCCGAGCTGATCACCATGACTGCATAGCCTTGGGATGCAAGTTCGCGCAATAGCTTGTGGATCTCTGACTTGCTGCCCACATCAATGCCGCGGGTCGGCTCATCCACGATCAACACTTTTGGATGCATCGAGAGCCATTTGCCGATCACGATCTTTTGCTGGTTGCCGCCCGACAGATTGCCAACCAACTGTTTCCAGCCGGGGGTGCGAATGTCCAACTGTTCGCGATACTTGTCGAAGATTGTGATCTCGGCGCCTTCCGCGACAAAAGGGCCTGCCTTGAGATCGTCAATCTGCGGCAAAGTCATATTGTCCCGACAGTTCATGCCCAACACCAGACCTTGCCCCTTGCGATCTTCGGGAACCAAAGAGATTCCGCGTGCAATCGCGTCGGCGGGGGACGATATACGGACCTCCTCTCCCTCTAGCAGGATTTTACCAGCCGACGGGTCGCGCAATCCGAACAGCGTTTCGGCAATCTCTGTCCGGCCCGCTCCGACAAGCCCGTAAAACCCGACAACCTCACCCCTTCGCACTTCAAAGCTGACATCGCGGTAAAGCTTGCCGCAGCTCAGGCCGCGCACTTCCAGCGCCACCGAACCCAGCTCGTGCGTCGACGCGGCACGTGTCAGGTCAAGTTTGCGACCGATCATCATCTGGGTCACAGATTCCTCATTCGTATCAGCAGTGGCCACCGTGCCCTGATACTGACCATCGCGCAGAACGCTGATGCGGTCCGTGATCTTAAAGATCTCTTCCATCCGGTGCGAAATATAGATGATCCCGACGCCGTCGGCTTGCAAATCGGTGATGACATCAAACAGCACCACCTTTTCCGCATCGGTCAAGGATGCCGTCGGCTCGTCAAAAATCACGGCCTTGGCATCCACGGTCAGCGCGCGCGCAATTTCGACCATCTGCTGGTTGGCGATGGAAAGATCACCAACCCGCGTCCACGCGTCAAAGGGCACGTTAAGCTTCTTGAGGATCGCATTGGTCTTATCGGCCAGCTTGCCCCAGTCTACCCGTCCAAGGCTTTTGCGGGGCAATTCGCCAAGGTAGATATTTTCGGCAACGCTCAGCTCTTCGGCAAGGCTCAATTCCTGATGGATGAAGACGATGCCCTTGGACTTGGCTTCGAGCGGGCCTAACATGACCACTTGCGTATCGCCCATATAGATGGTGCCGCCGTCTGGCTGATGAATGCCCCCCAGCACTTTCATGAGTGTTGATTTTCCGGCACCGTTTTCCCCCATCAGGGCGTGCACTTCTCCGGGCATGACTGAAAACGAGACGCCATCAAGAGCGCGCACACCCGGAAAAGTCTTCACGATATCTTCAAGGCGCAGAACTGGTTTTGCGTTGGTCATACCTTCAATTCCTCTTTGCCTTTTATATTGAGCTGGCGATCAAGAATGAGCACTGCGATCAGGATCAAACCGATGACAAGATTAACGGTCGAGGTGTCTGCCCCGATGTGGCCCAGCCCCTTGCGCAATAGCTGGATGGCTAACACCCCGCCGAAGGTGCCGATCACACTGCCTGCTCCTCCAGTGATCTTTGTGCCGCCCAGGACGACAGCAGTGATGACCCAAAGCTCGTACAGCTGTCCGTCGTTGGGGTTCACAGAACCGGATTCCGAGTAAAACACCACCGCAGACAGCCCCGCCAGAAAGCCGATGATCGCAAAGTTGATCATGATATGTGGTCCGACGCGGATGCCCGCATTGACTGCCGCTTCGCGGTTGTCGCCAATCGCATAGGCATTGCGGCCATGTACCGTCTTGGTCATCAGAAACCAGATCGCCAAGGTGACCACCAGCAAGAACCATGACGCGGTGGCCAAGCCAAGAAACTCGGCCTCGGCAAAGTCGACCAGTGTCCAGTTGAGATGGCTCGTGGGCTGTTCACCGTTGAACATGAACACGAACCCGCGATAGCCGAGCATCGCTCCCAGCGTCACGATAAAGGCGTCGACCCCGGTTTTCCAAACGATAAAGCCGTTCAGCGCACCAAGTGCTGTGCCTGCCGCCAAGGCCAAAAGCCACGCCACGGGAATAACCCAGTCACCAAGCCCCGCAAAGATCGGCCACGTCATGCTATCAAGCAAAACGATCGCTGCAATGGCAAAGGTGGCACCGACGCTCAGATCGATATTGCCGTTAACCATAACGATGGTCATGCCGATGGCTATGATGCCGATCGGGGCGGATTGCTTGAGCAGCAACAGCATGTTTTCCCAGTCCATAAAGGCCTTATCGGACAGGGACATAAATTCACCAGCGATGCTGAAAAAGGCCAGCTCCAGAACAATGAAGCCCCAAATTGCGCCGCTCTTGAGCGTTTTGGATAATGTACCCGGATTCATGATTTTTCCCCTACGCAATCGGCGACCAAAGCTTGCCGCGCTTGGCTGCGATATCAAGCCAGACAGCAAGGATGATGATGACCCAGGTCACAACGAACTGGATGTAGAATTGCAGCCCCATCAACAATAATCCATTCTGGATAAAGCCAAGGATCAAGACGCCAATGACCGTTTTGAAGATCGTGCCAGAGCCACCCAAAAGCGAAGCTCCTCCCAGAATTACGGCAGCCAGCACTTCAAGCTCCATCCCTTGGCCCACCGTGTTTTGTGACCCAAGTGACCGACTGGCCTGAATAAGCCCGGCGGTTGCAACGCAGGCTGCCGACATGACGTAGCAAAAGAACACAGTCCGCGCCCGCTTGATGCCGAAAACGTGGCCGCGGTGCCGTTGCCGCCCACGGCATAGATTTTTCGCCCAAAACCTGTCTTGGCCAGCATCAGCCCCAAAAGCGCTGCGAGTGCTGCAAATATCAGGATCGGCACGGGCAGGCCCAAGGCTGTACCCTGACCAAATACGCTGAACCAGGTTCCTTCTTTGTCAGCGATGTCCATATTCTTGCCGCCTGAATAAGTCAGCGTCAGTCCGTGAATGGCAGACAGCATACCAAGCGTCACAATCAGTGAATTGAGTTTGAGATACCCGACCAGAAAGCCAATCAGCGCCCCAAGCGCCAGCGTCATGGCGAACATCGCCGGAATCGCCAGCCCCGGGCCAATCTTGTCATGCAGATCAAGCACGACGATTGCTGAAAATGACATCATTGATCCGACGGACAAATCCAGATTGCCGCTGATCACAACGAAAGTGACACCTAGTGCCATGACCCCCAGAATGGCCGAAGACCGAACCACGCTTAGCACGTTGTCAGGGGTCAGAAACTTGGGATTGGCGATGGTGAATCCGATCATGAAAACCACAAAGGCAATCAGAATGCCTTGTTTCGCCAGAACGCTCCCGAGCTGTTGTTTGGTGAGTGTGGCCATGATCCCCTCCCTAGGTCGCTGGCAATTTCAGACAAGCATGGCAGGAAAACCCGCCAGCCCCATTGTGTCAGACCAAGACCATGCCTCCGTCAATCATGACGATCTGACCGGTCATGTAGTCGCTGTCTTTTGAAGCAAGAAACGTTGTTGTCCCTGTGATATCGCCGGGCCTTGCAACCCGACCTTTCAGGATTTCGGACGAGAATTCTTCCATTGCCTGTCCGGGGCGATCTGCTGCACCGATCTGCATCAGGTCTTTATCAACCTGTTCCCACATCTCGGTCGCTACGACGCCAGGGGCAAATCCGGTAACGGTAATATCATGTTTCGCCAGATCGCGCGCGCCGGATTGCGTGAGCGATACAACTGCAAATTTCGATGCACAGTAGGGGGCGACGTTGTCATATCCCTGACGGCTTGCAACCGAGGCCGTGTTGATGATCTTGCCACCCCCGCCTTGAGCAATCATCTGGCGCGCCGCTTCCTGCATGCCGATCATGCAACCAAGCCCGTTGACGCCCATGATGAAGTTCCAGTTCTCGTCCGTCACATCCAGAAAGTTCATTGGCTTGTTGACGCCGGCATTGTTGAATTTCACATCCAGCCGGCCAAATTTTTCGACTGTGTGGGCGATCATCTCGCGCACCTGTTCGCGATTGGTCACATCCACCTGATGGGACAGTACAGCACCTCGATGCTCTTTCAAGCGGCTGCGATTGGCCTCTGCGACCTCTTCGGCCTTATCTCCGTTAAGATCGGCAAAGCAAACCTTGGCCCCCTCATCCAGCAACGCCTCGCCAATGGCACGGCCGATACCTTGTGCGGCCCCTGTCACGATACAAACACGATCCTGAACACGTCCCATGCCACGTCCCCCTAGAGTTTTTCTTTTGTGCAAAGCAATCGGGACGCAGCATTTTGCTGCGCCCCGAATGATGTGGAGTCTTAGAACACAGGCTTGGTGTAATCGCCCATGTTGTCTTGGGTGATTTTGGGTGTGTCAAAGTAGTTGAGGAATGGAAGTTCTTCACCATTCAGAATATCAATTGCTGTTTTCAATGCCGCTTCGGCGTCATCCACCGGAGACTGATAGATCGACCCCCAATAGTCGCCAGCCGCCATCGCCTCATAGCCAACGGCAAAGTTTGTAGCGCCGACAAAGATGATACCTTCACGACCCGCAGCTTTGGCAGCGTTCAATGCGCCAACGCCCATGTTGTCATCGCCCGCATAAACGCCATCGATATCGTCGTACTTGACCAAGAACGCTTCCATCACCTGCTGGGATTTTTCGCGGTTCCAGTCACCTGGCTGCGTGTCGACAACTGTTACATTCGGGCAGACCTCGGGCAGGCGATCTTCAAAGCCCTTGGCGCGCTCGATTGCGGTGGTGTATCCGGGCTGGCCAGTGATGTGGACGACCTGAGCATCGTTTTCGGTGCCCATTTCCTTGAACTTGTCGCACATGATCTCGGCCGAGCGTGCACCTTGGGTGATGTTGTCCGGGCCGGAGAATGACTTCACGAAATCAAAACCGGCTTCCGCGATGTTGGAGTTGGTGACAATTACCGGAATGCCTGCCTGATGCGCTTTGCGCACCGCTGGAATCACAGCCTCGCCATTGGTTGGCCAGATGATGATGGCATCGACTTCCTGCTGGATAAGGTCTTCGATCTGCGCGATCTGGCGCGCCACGTCACCGCCTGCGTCCAAGACAACAGCGTCAACATCGGCGTTGCTTTCGGCAGCTGCGATAAACGCGTTTTCATAAGTTGTCTGGTAGCTGTCGACGCCCACGTTGTTTTGCGTGATGCCGATTTTCATGGTCTCGGCGCTGGCTGCACCTGCCAGAAAAATGGCGGTGGTTGCAATAAATGTCGTGCGAAGTGTCATTCGGGTCTCCTCCCAAGGTGGTTGTAAATTCCTTCGGACGTCCCTCCCGGACGCCGAATGCCGCCTAGCTCAGTTGCGGCTGTATCTCACCCTGCCAAGCCTTGAAGGTGCAAAGTTCATAAAAAATATCCATTATGGAGTTATTTTAAACCATTTTGGATAATTTCGGGCTTATGATTTGACCATCAAAGAGGCCACCCTAGGAGGACGAGGAGTGGAGAAATCCAAAACATTCAATTCTGATATCAACCCGAAACTGCCCAAGCGGCAGCCGGATAAAGGGCACGCACACACGATGAACGCCATGCAACGATATAATCCAGCTTCACCGGCTGCGCCACAGGCGCTGACCGAGATGCTTGATATTTTGTCGTTCGTAGAGGACTTCAGCGACGAGGTGGAAGCCACAATGGATATCATCGCGCCCAATCCGCATCTGCGGATGGCAACGCATCTGCTGCGCGGTCATTTCGAGGGCAAGTCGATCACGCCAACGTCTTTGATCAGCGCAAGCCAGGTGCCGTATGCCACAGCCACGCGCCGGATGAAGGAAATGCTGGATGCCGGGCTTATCGAACAGCGGCCGCGCACAAAGACGGGCAAGAGCTTTTCCGTGCACCCCAGCGACAGATTGCTTGACCAGTGGGTGCAGATTTCGGGTCGCGTGCAACGCCTTGCTGAACGTCGTTTCGGCGGAGCGCTCAAGAACGAGGAAACAACCGACTACTATTACGGGGGCAGCTATAAGGCAGCCCAATCCATTCCCCCCCTCAGTGTGCGTGCCGAGCCTTTGAAGGCACCCGGCGGGATCCGCGTGTTGGTCCACGGCGACCCGACCTTCATGGTCATGGATAATCTCAAACGTCAGTTTGAACAGATTATCGGCACCAAAATCACCCAACGCGCCTTCTCCATCGACCGCCTGCGCGAGGAAGCCTTGCGCAACGCCCAACGTGATACCAGCCGCTATGATATTATCGCTGTCGATCTGCCGTGGATCGGTGAGTACGCCGAAAAAGGCGTGTTGATGCCGCTTGAAAAGGTCATGGATCTGGAACGGCTTGATCCGGCTGATTTTCACACCTCGGGCTGGAAAGCGGCCCATTGGGGGGGGCGTGCCTTCGGTGTACCAGCACAGACGACACCTGAACTTTTGTTTTACCGCCGTGACCTGTTTGCCGAAGCTGGCTTGGACGCGCCAAAAACCACCGACCAGCTTTTGCAGGCTGCAAAAGCTTTGCACAATCCTGCGCGGGCTCGGTACGGGTTCGCTTGGAACGCCGCGCGGGGAACGGCCTTGGGGCACACGGTTTTGATGACCATGGCCGACTTTGGCCAACCCGTGCTTGATATGCCCGAAATCGCGGGTGGGTTTGACACATCCACACTGGCGGACGGTACATACTCCGCCACGATTGATACCGAAGCAGGTTTGCGGGCCGCCGAATTTCTATTGGAGCTTTTGCGCTATTCTCCGCCTGATATCCTTTCGATGTCCTGGTATGAACGGGTCCGCGCCTATGCAGAGGGCAATATTGCGATGGCTTACGGCTATACGCTGCTTGCCCCTTACTTTGAGCAGAACAAAGCTTCTCCTGCTTATGGGCAGACAGGTTATCTGCCGCATCCATCGGGGCCCGGCGCGCGCCAGATTGCACCGATTGGCGGCTATGTCCTGGGCATTCCGGCCAACCTTGCACCTGACCGCGTGCCAGCGGCGGTCGAGGCGCTCAGCATCTTTACGTCGCCTGGTGCGCAGAAGCTTTATATTCAAAATGGCAGTCGTACAAACGCACGGTATTCAGTTTGTGCAGACCCTCAAGTGCGCAAAACGTCACCGATATTCGAAGCGGTAGACGGGATGTCATGGCGCGATGAACTGCAATTCTGGCCGCGCCCGCCCGTGCCGGAAATCTGCGACATCATCCAGATCTGTGGTGAGGAATTTCACGACATGCTGCGCGGTATCACGACCCCGCGCGAAGCACTGCGCACAGCGCAAGCCCGCGCTGACGTGCTGATACACGAAAACAAGACAAGATAATATCTGAGGAGGAGATATCATGGACCCCAACCGTCTGACAGGTAAGAACATTCTGATCACTGGTGCTGCACGCGGCATGGGTGCCGCCAATGCCGAGGCATTTGCTGCACAAGGTGCCAATGTGTGTCTTGGTGATCTGGACTTGGACGAGGCCCAGAAGATGGCCGACAAGATCAACGCCGAAGGTGCTGGCAAAGCGATTGCGGTCAAGATGGACGTGACCAAGCGTGAAGATAATGCGGCGGCCGTCGCCGCCGTGGTCGACGCGTTCGGGTCGATCAACGTTGGCGTCTTCAACGCAGGCCTGAACAAGCCCCGGTTCTTTATGGATATCGATGAAGACAATTGGGACATGATCATGAACGTCAACACCAAGGCGATGTGGCTCGGGATGCAGGAAACGGCCCGCCAGATGATCGAACAAGGCCCGATGGAAGGGCATCCCTACAAGCTGATCAACGTAGGTTCGATTGCATCGCGCAAGCCGCTGGTTGACGTGACGGTTTATTGCACCTCGAAATACGGCTGCCTTGCATTGACCCATTGTGGTGCGATCGGGCTGGCCGAGCATAATATCACCGTCAATGGTTATGCCCCCGGCGTGGTGGTCACCCCGCTTTGGGAACAGTTGGACAAGGATCTTGTCGATATTGGTTTCAAGGAGCGCGAAGGTCAGGCCTATGACGACATCGTGCGCGACGCCTTGCAGATCAAACGTGTGTCCTACCCCAAGGACATTGTGGGAACTGCTTCGTTCCTGGCCTCCGATGACAGCGATTACATGACGGGCCAGATGATCCACATCGATGGGGGCTGGTGCATCCAGTAACTGCTTATCTGCTTTAACACTTGAAAAACGGGGGGCTTTTCCCCTCCGAGGGAGACATATATGTCACGCGCCTTAATGCCTAACCTGCTCACGCCGCAAGATCTTGAACCCAACTGGGAATGGCGCGAGCGCATACCTGCCTGGGGTCACATGTCGGTTGATTTCGAGCGCCGGATTGATCACGACCGCTTGCGGCGGTACCGGCTTGCCCGCACCCATCAGGCGCTTCAGGCCTCCAACGCAGGCACGCTGTTGCTGTTTGACATCAACAACATCCGTTACGTTTCGGCGACCAAGATCGGCGAATGGGAGCGCGACAAGATGTGCCGTTTCTGCCTGCTGACGGGCGACGATTCCCCATATGTCTGGGATTTCGGATCGGCTGCGGAGCACCACAAACGGCATTCTGACTGGCTCGAACCCAGCCACTGCCTCGCCGGTGTGGTCGGTATGCGTGGCACCATCCCGCCAGAGTTTGGCCTGATGAAAAAATACGCCAAGCAGATCGCCGGTTTGATCCGTGATGCCGGCATGGGAGATATGCCCGTGGGCGTTGATTACGCCGAAACTGCCATGTTCCACGCACTGCAGGAAGAAGGCCTGAACGTTGTCGACGGCCAGCAGATCATGCTTTCCGCGCGCGAAATCAAGAATTGGGACGAAATCCAACTGCTCACCCAAGCCGCGGCGATGGTCGATGGCGTCTACCACATGATCTACGAAGAGCTGAAGCCGGGTGTGCGGGAAAACGATATCGTCGCGCTGTCCAACAAAATGCTATATGAAATGGGTTCAGACGACGTGGAGGCGATCAACGCGATTTCAGGTGAACGCTGCAACCCGCATCCGCACAACTTCACCGACCGATTGATCCGCCCCGGCGATCAGGCCTTCTTTGATATCCTGCAATCTTATCAGGGCTATCGAACCTGCTATTACCGCACGTTCAATGTCGGCCGTGCTACGCCGTCGCAAAACGATGCTTATGTGAAGGCGCGGGAATGGATTGACGCCTCAATCGCGATGATCAAACCGGGTGTAAGCACCGACAAAGTGGCCGAGGTCTGGCCCACCGCACAGAGCCTTGGTTTTGCGAGCGAGGATCAAGCCTTTGGCTTGCAATTTGGTCACGGTCTGGGCCTCGCGCTGCACGAAAGGCCGATCATCAGCCGGGCTGTCAGCATGGATCACCCGATGGAAATCAAGACTGGCATGGTATTCGCGCTGGAAACCTATTGCCCCGCGACCGACGGCTACTCTGCCGCGCGGATCGAAGAAGAGGTGGTGGTGACCGAGACCGGCTGCGAGGTTATCTCGCTCTTCCCGGCAGAAGAGCTGCCCATTGCGAACCGGTACTGAGCATGGCCAATCCATTCGATCTGACAGGCCGCAAGGCCCTTGTGACCGGTGGCGCGACCGGCATCGGCGAGGGCATAGCCCTCGGCCTTGCCGCCGCCGGGGCCGATGTTGCGCTGACCTATCGCAGTCACCAGCCTGACGATACGCTCGCTAAAATCACCTCGATGGGCCGCAAGGCTGCTGCTGTTCAGGCGGACTTCAACGGCATGGATCAGGCGGCGGCAGACGATGTTGTCGGCTTTGCCAAAGACGCTTTGGATGGGCTGGATATCCTCGTGAACAACGCGGGCATCATTCACCGGGGGGACTCGGCCGAGATGGCGCTTGAGGATTGGCAGCGCGTTTTGTCGGTCAACCTCGATTCTGTCTGGTTGCTGTCGCAAGCCGCGGGCAAACACATGATCGCGCAAGGGTCCGGCAAGATTATCATTGTGTCGTCGGTGCTCGGCACTCAGGGCGGGCTGCGCGTCCCTGCCTATGCGTCCAGCAAACATGCCGTGATCGGTTTGACACGTGCGCTTTGCAACGAATGGGCCCCGTTGGGTGTCAACGTCAATTCAATCGCGCCGGGGTACACCGCAACCGATAACACGCAAGCATTGCGCGACGATCCGGAACGGTCAAAGGCATTGCTGGACCGCGTGCCCGCAGGTCGTTTTGCGGACCCATCAGAAATTGCCGGGGCTGCCGTGTTTTTGGCGTCAGATGCTTCGGCGTATTGCCATGGCAGCGTGATCACCGTCGATGGCGGCTGGCTCGCACGCTAAGAGAGGACATATGGAACAAACACTTAAAGGTAAGACGGCCCTTGTCACTGCCGCAGGCAACGGAATTGGCCGCGCCAGTGCCGAAGCGCTTGCGAAACTGGGGGCGACTGTGATCGCGACAGACATAGATGCGTCTGCGGTTGAAACAGTTGCGGGTGGGTCGCCCAACATCACAGGCAAGGGACTGGACGTGCTCGATGCCCAGGCTGTCACGGATTTGATCGGCTCTTTGTCGCCCGTGAACATTCTGGTAAATTGCGCAGGTTGGGTCCATGATGGTACGATCCTCGATTGCAGCGATGATGTCTGGGACAAGGCATTCAATCTGAACGCCAAGGCCATGTTCCAGATTACAAAAGCCGTTCTGCCGGGCATGCTGGAGCAGGGAACCGGATCCATCATCAACATCGCCTCGATCGTTTCCAGCGAAAAGGGCGCACCGCGCCGCTTTGCCTATGGTGCCTCCAAGGCCGCGATCATTGGCATGACAAAATCCATCGCCGCCGACTATGTCAAAGACGGCATTCGCTGCAATGCGATTTGCCCCGGTACGGTTGAAAGCCCCTCGCTCAAGGACCGACTGACAGCGACCGGGGATTACGACAAAGCCCATGCCGCCTTTACCGCACGCCAGCCGATGGGCCGTTTTGGCACGCCTGCCGAGATCGCGGAAATGGTCTGTTACCTCGCTGGCGACATGTCTGCCTTTACAACAGGACAGGCATTTGCCGTCGATGGCGGGTGGTCAATCTGATGGGTTTGGACCGAGCGGCCTCTATTGACGATTTGCGGACCCGGTCCAAACGCAGAATTCCGCGGTTTGCCTTTGATCTTGTCGACGGTGGCGCGGAATCCGAGCGGAACCTCAGACGCAATATGGAAGCGTTCGAGGAGGTGGAGCTGACGCCGCGCTACATGGTTGATGTCTCTGATATCAACACGCAGGCCAGCATGTTCGGGCAGACATTCAGTGCGCCATTTGGCATGGCCCCGATCGGGATGCTGAACGCCTTCTGGCCCAACGCCGACCTGATCCTTGCGCGGCTTTGTGCCCGCGAGAACATTCCCTACACTGCCAGTTCGGCGTCTTCTACGACGCTTGAACGTCTGGCTGAAGCGGCTGCCGGAAACGGTTGGTTTCAGCTTTACGTGTCCAGTGATGCGGCTGTGACGGAAGGATTGATCGCTCGGGCCGAGGCCGCCGAATACAAGGTCCTGATGGTGACGGCAGATGTTCCTGCTGCTGGAAAGCGCGACCGCGACATCCGCAATCAGCTTGCCGTGCCCTTCAAAATCACGCCGGAGGTTATTGCAGGCCTGATTGCAAATCCGCTGTGGTCGCTGGCGACATTGCGACATGGCAAACCCAATATCGCGAACTATGCTGATCTGCTTCAAAGCGCCACGTCCTACGCGGACGTGCAAAAGACACTGATCACTCCGGGTTTCACGTGGGATGACCTCAGACGCCTTCGGGATCGCTGGAAGGGGACCCTGTTGGTCAAGGGTATTCTACATCCGGCTGATGCGGTCAAATGTGCGGAATTAGGGTGCGATGGCATTGTGGTTTCCAATCACGGGGGCCGTCAGGTGGCGTTTGGCCCTCCAACAATCGAGGCCTTGCCCGCCATCACTGAGGCCGTCGGGGGGCAGATCAAGATCATATTAGACAGCGGCATACGCCGGGGCGCGGACATCCTGCGCGCCAAAGCGCTTGGCGCGGATTTCACCTTTACGGGGCGGGCGTTGGCCTATGGCGTCGGCGCGGGCGGGGCGGATGGTGCCCAGCGAGCCATGGAGATACTGCGCCTGGAATTGATCCGCGCGTTGGGACAGCTTGGCATGGCGTCTTTCGAAACCGTTGGTCCCTCGCATCTTACCACAGGCCGAGAGCGCAAATAGCGAAGCATTGAAGCTATCAAGCGGCCGTGTTCAGAAAACGAACCTCACGAATGGTCCGCAAAAAGCCAGCCATAGCAATATGAATGCCAATGCAAGTGGTGGCCCAAAGGGGATCGCGCCGCCAACATCTTGTGATCTTATCACGGCAAGCAGGATGCCAAACAGCGACGCTATAAGAATGATCAAGGGCAGAGCTTGCCATCCAAGCCAAGCACCCGCGGCGGCAAGCAATTTTGCATCCCCCAAGCCTAGCGCTTCGATCCCGCGCTTCTTGAAGTAAAAACCACCGATCGCCGCGAATAGGCCAAAACCGATGAAGGCACCCAGCAGTGCATCGCCTGGAATGTCGCGGATTCTCAAGGCGGCAAGAAACACGCCAGCCGCGATCAGGGGGATTGTCCCCATGTCGGGCAGACGGAATTCTTTGGCGTCAATCACACTAAGCCATCCCAATGCAAATATCAGCACCGGAGTTGCGACCACATCCAGCCAGGTGGGGGCGTGCTGCGGCAGAAAGAAAGCGATCTGGTCCATGCCGGACCCTTAAATTTATCTGTGTCGGAAACAAGAAATAACTGACGGCCCTGAAACTTCGAAGGCTCCGATCCGTGACTGAGATCAGAGGCATGGGATGGCCTGACAAGCTTTCCGATTTCAGGGTGAATTGGACAGCCCTATGCCCAACTTTTCTTAGTCCATAGGGAGCGATTTATATGTTAACCAATAAAAGAAAAACACTGGTGAGCGCGGGCGTCGTGCTCGCGACCGTTTGTGCAACGGCGGCGTGGTCATCTTCGCACCGCGAAGCGCCCGGCATCACCAAGATGCCCAAAGTCGACGCAACAGATTTCTACATGTTTCGCGGTTATGAGAATGGCAAAGACGATACTGTCACCTTCATCGCAAACTACCAGCCGTTGCAGGCCCCTTATGGCGGTCCGAATTATTTCATGATGGACACTGATGCTGTCTATGAAATTCACATCGACAACGACGGTGACGCGATTGAAGACATCACATTCCAATTCCAGTTCCAAAACACGCTTGCCAATGGCGGCAAAGGCATCACGCTGCCTGTAGGTGGCCAAGATATCGCGATCCCATTGCGTCAGGCAGGCGGGATTACGGCTGCCAGCAGCGCTGCGCAGAACGAGCTGGAAACCTACACCGTGCGCAAGATTGATGGCGACCGGCGCTCGGGTTTTGCGGCAAGCACGCTTCTGACCAACGCAAGCGGCGGTGGCACGACCTTTAAAAAGCCGATTGATAATATCGGCAACAAGACGATTGCTGACTATGCTGGTTATTCAGACAGCTTTATCAGCAACACCACCATTCCAGATTGTACTGGCGATGGCCGTGTGTTTGTCGGCCAACGTGCAGAAGCGTTTGCTGTGAATCTGGGCGAGATTTTCGACCTTGTTAATCTGGTGCCAATCCAAGGCCTGCCAAATCCGGAATATCCGCAGTATAATGTGGATGAGCCCTTTAACGGCGGCATCACGCAAGATCGTGCAAATGACGATCTGATCGACAAGTTCAATGTGACATCGCTGGCGATCGAAGTGCCGATCTCGTGTTTGACGGGTGACGGCAACGGCGTCATCGGCGCGTGGACAACAGCAAGCTTGCCACAGGCGCGCCTGCTGGATCCAAGCCCAATGTACGAAGACACGTCCAAACAGGGCGGTGCGTATGTGCAGGTTGCACGTCTGTCGAACCCACTGGTCAACGAAGTCGTCATCGGTTTGCCTGACAAGGATTTGTTCAACGCGGCAGAACCAACGCAAGACGGCGCATTGGCTGCCTACGTGACCAACCCGACCTTGCCCGAACTCGTTGAGTTGCTGTTTGGTGGCGTTGCAGATCTTCCTGAGGAACTCGCCCCCAATAACTTTCCGCGCAACGACCTTGTTGCGGCATTCTTGACGGGCTTTCCGGGTGTGAACCAGCTTTCGACCGTAACAGCTTCAGAGATGATGCGCCTGAATACTGGGCTTCCGGTAACGCCATTGGAAAATCAAAACGTCTTTGGTTTGGTTGCAGAAGACTTGGGTGGTTTCCCAAACGGTCGTCGTCCAGCGGATGATACGGTCGACATCGCGCTTCGTGTGGTGATGGGCCGTTTGTGTCACCCGGTGCCCCTTGGTCAGGAAGTCAGCGGCGATCCAGCAGCCCAAGACAACATCGATCTGGGCCTGTGTGCGCCTGAAGATGCGCCAGCGGGTCTTGCTGCTTTGACAGACGGTGCACCTATCAAGCCGACTGATCTGCGGGCAACATTCCCGTACCTGAACACGCCGCTTGCCGGCTCACCCAACAACTAATCGGAGGACGCTATGACGCGTACGATACCGCAAATACGTTCAACCAAAGGGCGGACCGTTGCAGGGATACCCATGCTGTTGCTGATCGCCGCCTGCGGTGGTGGCGGGGTTGCCGCAGGGATTGCCACGCTTGGCGCCCCCTTTGTCGCAGCATTCAACACCAACGCAAACGGTGCTGCCTTGGCTGATCCAGCTACGGCTGGGTTGGTGGTCAACCCCAACATCGACCCGTTCAACCCCTGATTTGGGTTAAGCAAGCGATGCGATAAGACAAAGGCGCGGCCCCGAAACGGGTCGCGCCTTTTTTGCGTTCAAGGGGTGGGGAGCAACGTCGGTGGAAGCGGCGGCACGGAATTCAACGGCACGCCATACGCCCGGCTCACGACACGAACGCTTTGACCTGCCAGATTTTGGCTGCGCTGCACCCGGCTTGTCAGGGTCAGGGTCAGATCATTTATTTTCACCACTGTCTGCACGTCAAAGTTTTGCGACGTAAATCCGGCCATGCCGGGCACGGCGGCCCCGACCAAAGTGATGTCTTCAGCGGTCAGCAGCCCCTTGGCACTGCGCCGTTGAACCAACCGCAATGCGGCAGAGTTGTTGTTCAGCACCGCGCGCAACAAAAGCGGGTCAGCGGTGTTCAGGTTCAACTGCGCTTGCGATGGCAGAAAGCCCACGTAAGGGTCCAGCAGGGTTCTGGTCGCTGGGGCTATCCCTTGCAAGTCCGATAGCGTCTTCAAGCCGGGGCGGGCTGCGATCTCTGCGGCGATACCGGCCCCTTCGGCGCGACTGATGTTCAGCTCGGCAAGAACCCGCAACAAGGCCTGAACCTCGTTTTGGGCCCCTCCGGCAAGTCGCGTCAGGTTCAGCTTTGCCTGGGCATCGCGAAGTGTCACCGTAAGCGTGCCAACCGCCAGCGTGGCCTGCTGCTGATCAACCTGCGCCCAGCTTTCTGCGTAATTATCGGTCTCGGGGGCCTTTAGCATGTCGCGGCGCAGGGCGGTAACTGCACTTGCTTCTGCGCCGCGTGCCAGCGCATCGGCGGTGGTGGTTTGGGCCATGGTCTGGGCGCGCTGCAAGGATTGTTCCTGCGAAGACAACATCAAGAAAACGACGACCGACGCGATGGCAAGGATCACCAAAACGTTGATCAAGACCACTCCGGTGTCCGTTTGGCGTGCGGGCGGTTTCACGGCGTGACCTCGGCAGAGGTTTCGACCAGTCTGGTAATCCTCCCCTCGCGCAGATCCAGCGTCATTTCGACCGCGATCAGCGTTGGCGGCAGGCCAATCACCTGAGCCTCGTCCAGTGGCCAGGCGTTGTGCCATATGCCGTTTGAAGCCAACGACCGTACTTGCATGGCTTGCACGTCGTCTATCAATGTCTGCTCGAATCCGCTGCGGGGAAGGCTGCGGATGAAAAGGCCGCTGCGCATCTGGTAGCTGACCGGTCCCGTCCCGACCCGTAGCAAAGCCAGTGTATCCTTGTCCTGTCTCACTGCCGCAGGATCGGATTCCTGAACGTCGCGCACAAACAAGACCAGCGCGCGGTCTATGGCAGCCAGCCTTTCCAGCCGCCCTTCGGTACCGGACTGAACACGTAAAATCGTATCCAGCATCGAAAACCCCGCCAAACCGACAAGCGAGAACAACGCGAGCGCGACAAGCACCTCGATTAGGGTCAGGCCCGCTTGGCTGTTGCGCTGCGGCGCGCGCATCATGAAGACGCGGAACCGATCATCGTAATTGCACCTGCGTCAACCTTCAGGACGGCCAGGCCGCGACTGCATAGACCGCCTCGGGTGAATTTGAACGGGCCAAGCACGCCTGCAAAACCTTTTTCGCGAGTCAAACCACCTGCTGTCTGTTCCTGTATCCGCCCCAACAGCCGGGCGGTTTCGACCCCGTCAAACGCAACGCCTGCCAGAATGCCCGGGCTTGAGCCGTGGGTCTGCTGATAGGCCACGGCAAAGGCTTCAAACGCCAGAGGATCAGGTGCTGCATACCATGCGTCTCGTAAACCGGGCAGGCGGGCAGGGTCACGCGCCGACCATTGTGCGGATCCCAACACTTGCGTCTTGCCCCGCAAGGCCGTGGCTAAACCTTCAAGCTCGGGGCCTGCGCCGGGCAAATACACTGCTTTGGGCAGAGTGCCGCCATTTGCGGCTGTCAGTGTTGCAATCGCACTGGCCGCGTTCGTGTCGATCACTGGCGGGACAAGAGTTTGTCTGGTGATCTTGGCCACGCGGGTTGCCGCCTCAATCGACCGAGTTCCAAAAGCGCCGGGGGCCACGATGATGCCAACCGTATCAAGACCGCGTCGCGCAGCAAAAGACAAAACTGCCAGCGCTGACTGTTCTGGCGTGACGCCCAAAACGAAAACTCCCTTACCGGCAACGCTGCTGTCATTGGATAGGGTCAATACGGGCACGGATGAACCGACAGCCGCCGCGACCGCCGCGACCTGCGTGCCAAACAGCGGCCCCACAATCATCTTGGCCCCGGCTGCCACCGCCAAACGCGCGGCGGTCGCGGCGGTTTCGGGCGTGTCGCCGGTATCATAAAACACCATCTCGCCTGTATCGCTAAGCACATTGCCGCCAAGGGTTGCGGCGTTGCGCATGATCTGACCCAATTCGGGTGCGCGTCCGGTGGTGGGGGCTAAAAGAGCGGCGCGCCCCGGGCCATCGCTTTTGGCAGGCTGACGGTCTAGAATGTCGCCAAGGCCCGTTGCCCCCGAACACGCAGAAAGAAGTGATGCCGATGCCGCGATCCCAGACAGAAAGAAACGCCGGTTCTGCTGCGGCACTGCAGGGTCGCAAATTGCTGCGGATACTCGCTCTGTCATGCCTTGGTCTCCTGATTTTTGTAATTGTGGTGCTTGTGACTGCCCCTGCCGCAAGGATAGCACAGTTTATTGGCCAACCTACACAGGTCGTGACCCTGTCCGGCAGCCTCTGGTCGGGGCGTGCCACCTTGCAGGGCGGATTGGTGGCTAAATGGCAAGGCCAATGGTCCGGTTTGATCCGGGGCAGGCTTGGGGCCACTGTTGAGATACAAGGGCCGCGCACCCTGTTGGACGGACGGATCTACGCAAGCCCCTGGCAGATTGGCCTGCAAGATCTGTCGGGCCGCGCGGGACCAGAGGTTTTGGCGCTTGGCCCTAATGCGGCACCCTGCGAGGGGCAAGCGATTATCGATATCGCGTCGATCACGGTGTCGCGCAGTGCCGTTTCGGGTGACGGGTTTGTGCGCATCAGTGAAAGCACATGCCAGCCATCCGGTGGGCCCGCGTTTACCACACCCCCGCTGCATCTTGTGCTGACGTCTGAAGACGAAAGCGGTGTCGCCACGCTGACCACAGATGATACGGCCCGTGACACCATGGGGCGCGCGCAGCTTGGCCCGGACGGTTGGGTCAAACTGCGGATTGATCCCAATGCCGCCCGCCTGATGCCGGGTCTGCCGACCAGCGCCCCGACCGAGCTGGAATTCCAGCTTTATACCGTACCCTAGCGGCATCACAGAACCAGATTGTTCAGGTTTACGATGGGCAGCAGGATCGACAGGACCAGCAACATTACGACACCCCCCATCAACAGCAAGACGGCCGGCTCAACCAAGGCCACAAGTGCGGCGACCAGCGCATCCAGATCGCGGGCCTGATCTGCTGCAGCGCGGGTTAGGCTTGACCCCAGGGTGCCGCCTGCCTCTCCGCTGGCGACCATCGCGACCAGCAGTGGCGGGAAAACGGCAGCCTGCTGCATCGCCTTGGACAAAGCGGTGCCCTCGCGGACACGCGCATGGACGTCTTGAGCCTTGGCGCGGATGTAGGTGTTGCCGATCGTATCGCCCGCGGCTTCCAGCGCCTCGGACAACGGCACCTGGCTTACGACCAGCGTGGCCAGCGTTCCCGCGAACTGTGCGGCGTTAGATTTCAAAACAAAGTGCCGCATGGGCCATGCGCTGGCGGTCCATTGATCAAATCGCTTGCGAATGGCGGGTTTGCGCAAAGCCCAAGCCCCTGCCAATACGGCCGCAACCACCATGGCAAACACGACCAAACCATAGCTTGCCACAAAATCGCTGACGGTGATCAAGCTGCGCGTGAGCAATGGCAGTTCGGCCCCCCGCGAGGTGAAGACCTTGACGATATCGGGCACGACATAGACCAGAAGGGCGACGATCACGCCCAAGGACACCAGCGCCAGAATAGCCGGATAAAGCAGGGCAAGCTGCACGGTTTGCGCATTTTTGGACCTCGTTTCGACAAAGTCTGCCAGATGATCCATGACATCACCCAAACGTCCCGATGTTTCACCGGCCCGCACGGACGACCGATAAAACGTATCGAACACATGCGGATGTGCATCCAGTGCGGGGGCCAATCCTTGTCCGTCCAGAACATCGGCGCGCAAGGTCAGCATCAATGCGGCAACGCGAGGGTTGCTGGCTTGGTCGGCCACAGTTTTCAACGCGTCCTCAATCCGCACACCTGCGCCGATCAACGTAGCAAGTTGGCGTGTCACAACCGTCAAGGCCCGCCCGCCGATCCCCTTGCTGCGCGTACCGCCAAAGAAGCTCGATGCACCGGTGCCGGACTTGCGCGTGGGGTCAACCGACAGAGGCAGCAACCCGCGCGTGCGCAAGTCCTGCCGGGCGGCTGCAGCGCTTGACGCCTCAACCAGCCCCGACGTTTGCGCACCAGCCTTATCGACCGCTTTGTAGGAGAATGCGGCCATGGATCAGTCTGCGTCTGACATGACAAAGTCGTCGCGCACGGCGCGTGCAACCTCTTCCACGGTGGTCAGGCCCTGTCGTAACTTGTCAACGCCGTCAGCAAGAATACCGGCGCTCTTTTTGCGCACCATATCTTGCAGAACGGCCTCTGAGGCCCCCTCGTGAATGAGGTTTTCAAGTGCGCGGTCAACTTCGATGATCTCGTAAATCGGCAAGCGCCCAATGAACCCCTGATCATGGCAGACGTCGCAGCCTGCGCCGCGTTTCACCGTCTCGCCGGCCGCAATCGCACCTGAAAGCAGCGCGCTTTCGCTTGGGGTTATCACATGCGGCGCCGCGCAGTCGGCACACACGCGCCGAACCAGCCGTTGCGCCACCAGACCGCGCAGCATGGGGGCCAGCAAGAACCGCTCTACGCCCATCTCGACAAGCCTCGATACAGCGCCAATGGCCGTGTTCGTGTGTAAGGTAGACAGCACCAGATGGCCCGTCATGGCACTTTCCACAGCGATTTGCGCCGTTTCCCGGTCGCGGATTTCGCCGACCATGATCACGTCTGGATCTTGGCGCAAAATTGCACGCAGGCCACGCGCAAAGGTCAGATCGGTCTTGGCGTTGACCTGCATTTGACCCACGCCGTCCATTGAGTATTCGATTGGATCCTCGACGGTCATGATGTTGCGCGACCTGTCATTAAGCCGCCCCAGTGCCGCATATAGCGATGTGGTTTTGCCCGATCCGGTGGGGCCCGTGACCAGCAACAAGCCATCAGGGCGCGCAAGGATGCGTTCAAACACCTCGCGGTCGCGCGCACTCATCCCCAGATGTTCAATGCCACGCTGGGTCTGGCTTCGGTCGAGCAGACGCAGCACGACGCGTTCGCCAAACTGTGACGGGATCGTCGAGACCCGTACATCAAGATCATAACCACCGACGCGCAGGCTGACCCGTCCATCTTGAGGCTGGCGCTTTTCAGCAATATCCAGCTTACCCATCACCTTGATCCGGCTGACCAGCAAACCCGACAACGCGCGCTTTGGCTCGATGACTTCGCGAAGAACGCCATCGACGCGAAAGCGCACGATCAGACGGCGTTCTTCTGTCTCGATATGCACATCAGACGCGCCTTCCTTGACCGCCTCTAGCAACAGCGCGTTGATCAGTCGGACCACGGGCGCATCATCATTCTGGTCAAGCAGGTCATCCACTGCGGCGGCTGTGTCGGCAAGCGCATTCAGATCATCCCCAGCTGCAGCTTCGGCTGCGTCAGATGCGCTGTCGCGGTAGATACGGCCCAACGCGGCTTCGAAATCTTCTGCGCTGATAGCATCAAATGCGATTGTCCGACCCGCTAACCGTTGCGCTTCCATCAAGACATCCACAGGGGTGTTGGGCCTGAAATAGCAGCAGGGCAAAGGGCTGCCGGGTTGCGGCAGTAAAATCACCCCGTTCGATTTGGCGAACTGATAACTCAGCCGGGCGGCCTGTATCGGCAAAGCTTCGGTCATCTCGATGTCTCCAATGCAAGGCGTGCGGCAACGATGCCGGGCACGGTTCTGCGGTCCAGCTCAAGCGATACCAAGGTGATCGCATGGTCTGCTTCCATGGTTACAATCCACGCGATGACCGCGTCGAACGGCGCATCGTCCAGCGTCACCCGCACCAGCGCGCCGTCTGGCTCCAACCTGCGGACCAGCACCCCGGCGCTGACAGCACTTTGTGTGATCCGCGTCGGCAAAGGTGTTGTTGGCGGTGCCACCGGGGCGGTAAAGCGGGTCTGATCCCCTTGCGTTCCGGCGGCTTGTGTCAAAGCGCGGTAGCTGGCGATCTGGATTTTGGCATCAATGCGAGCCAAAGACAGAGGGAGCCATGCAAATTGATAAAGGGCGAATAGGATCACGGCAGGCAGCACCAGCAATACCAGCAGCTTTTCTCGTGCGGAGAGGTTGGAAAAGGCGTTCATTGTGATGTCTCCGATGAAACGACAAACTCGGCTTCTGCAACGCCAGCTGCTGCGGTTGCGGCACCGCTGCGCACGTCAAGGCCCTGCGCACGCAACAGGCGTTCCGCTTGTTGCAGGGCATCCAGCGTCGGCGTTTCGATCAGGAACGTAAGGCGTGCAGGATTGTCTGAAAACGTCATGCGTCTAAAACCGACCTGATCTTTGACCTCGGATAACGATGTCGACACACGTGCCAGCAAAGGCAGAAATGCGCTGCCGATTTCGGGCTGCGCGGCAGGTGCGAGGCGGCGCATTATCGGAGTGATGTCGCCAGTCAGTGTCACGCCAGCCAGAATTGGGTCGATTGCAGCTTGCGCCGTGGCACGTTCACGTTCTGCAATATTGGTCAACGCTACAGCATCGGCAGCAGCGATACCAAAATGTCCAACCAAGGCGATAGCACATAGTGCTGCGACACGTTTCAGAGGGTGCGACCAATTGGTGGAGGCCTGCGCAAACTGGCCTTGGCGCAGATCGACGGCAAGGTCCTTGGGGTCTGGTTTGGAGGGTATGGCGAAATGCGACCCAACATCAATCTCGGCGGGCAAAGCGTCACCATATGCCGTAACCGGCGGTTTGTTCGCCAAGTCCCAGATCAAGGGGAGCATCGCCTGATCCGTGACAAATCCGGTGCCGTCCGACAGACGAACCAGTGCCCGATCCCCCCTGCGCCACACCGCCCAAGCGACATGGCCTTCGGGTGCCTGCGGGCTTGGTAGGGCAAAAGTTTCGGGCCAGACAGGACCAGTGTCGCGCCCGGTGAGGGCTTCCATAATCTTGAGATCCACGACGGCTGCCAGCACTTTATTGCCTTCGTCCAAACCGCGGCATAACGCGACGTGAACATCGCCAAGGGGTGCGCTAATCCGTTCCTCAAGCGCGAAGGGCAAGGCGGCACGTCTGGCACGCAGGCCACGAATGGGCAAAGAGGCCGTGAATAAACTGACCTGTTCAGCGGGCAGAATTACGGGCGCAACCTGTCGCGAATCGGCTCTGTACTGAACCAGATTATCAGCAAAATTGTTGAAAGAATTTTCAATATTATCAACCACTTGTGTCATGTATTCTGGCCCGCCCAATTTGGGGCGAGTTTCGAGCGTTTCAGCGTATTTGACGGACCTATTTGCAAGGTTTCATCATTGTGTGAGGGTCCATTTTTGATTAGCCTAATGGTGTGGTAACCCTGTGTTTTAGGTACGATGTAACATTGGAAAGAGTTTCAGGATGGCTACGATGCAAATGAAGATCTTGCCGGCACATGGGCGGGCAAACGCCGAGATGCCTGCCCCCAAGCGTCAAACAGATGCGGGTGTCACACTTATTGAAATGATGGTGGTTCTGGTCATCATCGCGTTGGTTGCGGCGATGATCGTGCCCAACGTGATCGGTCGCCCGAACGAGGCGCGCGTCGCTGTGGCGAAAACCGATGTCCGGGCGATCGCAAGCGCGCTCGAACTCTACCGGTTGGACAACCGCACTTATCCAACCACGGTACAAGGGCTTGGCGCGCTGGTGCGACGCCCCACTTCAGCACCGGAACCTTCCAACTGGGTTCAGGGGGGGTATCTGGCCGAACAGCCGCTGGATCCTTGGGGCAACCCCTATGTCTACCGTTCGCCCGGCGAGAATGGTAACTTTGATCTGGTATCGCTAGGCGCGGATGGTGCTGTAGGCGGCACTGGCGTTGATCTTGATATTTCCAACAATGGCGATCGGGCGGGTGGATGACCCGCGCGAACCGCTTGCCCTTGGATGACCCCAAAAGGTGCAATGATGCGGGCCTGACATTGATCGAGACGTTGGTCGTTTTGGTGATTGTCGGTGTGATGGCGTCGGTGATCGGGCTTAGCGTATCCAGGGGCAACCGCAGCGTTGCAACGATTGAGCGCGAAGCGACACTGCTGTCAGTCCGGCTGGAGCGTGCCTCCAACAGCGCGCTGGTGAACGGCACTCCGGCCGGGTTTATCTGGGATGCGGACGGCTATGGATTTTTAAACTTTCAAGACGGGGCTTGGGCGACACATCCTGACGGTGTGCTTGGCGTGCCTCATCGCCTTGATCAAGGGGTTGTACTGACCGTAGACGGGCGGCGGCAGGGGCAATATTTGATGCGCCCAGATATGCTGCCCTCGGAAAAGGAACCTGAAACGGGGCAATTTGTGGCAATGCAGGTCGCCGTGACCGGTGCCAGCGATGCGGTCGTATTTCGATTTAACGGTGTTTCCGCAACCCGTTTCGACAGCGCCGATTTGAGGCAGCCATGAACTGCACCAGACAGGATGGCGAGGCAGGTTTTACCTTGCTTGAGGTGCTTGTTGCTTTGGCCGTTCTGGCGACAGGGGCTGTATCATTGCTGGTCGCGACACAGACCCATGCCGCGCGCATTTCCCAGATCGAGGGCCGCACAGTTGCAAGGTGGGTCGCTGACAATCGCCTGTCAGAAGTGCGGTTGAATGTGGGCGCACCGCCTGTGGTCGAAATGATGGGGCAAGCTTGGCGCGTCGATGTGCAACGGCGTCCGACCGACGATCCTGAACTGGAGCGGGTTGATATCGCGGTTGGCACTGCAGCCGAAGGGATCACCCAGTTCACGCTGACCGGATTTGTCGACACGGGCGCGCGCCGGGTTGAGGTGCAACAATGAACCGTCTCAAAGCGCTGATTGTCCCATTTGTTGCAGTTTGCCTGACGGTATCGCTTGCCATCGCCAGCGGCCAAGCGTTCTGGCATTTTCTGGGCGAGAGCTCGGTTGCCCCTGCCGACATCGCTTTTGACGCGACACCGTCAGCGCCTGCACCGCAAACTTCCGATATGGGCCCGGCGCTGGCCTTTGCACCGTTCGGCAGCGCGGCGCAACCTGCCGAGACAGCCAGCCAAACAGCGTCAACGCCCCTGAATTTACAGTTGCGCGGCGTTTTGCGTCAATCTGATCCGGCGTTTTCATCTGCATTGGTTGCAGCCGACGGTAAAACGGAGCGCTATGAGATCGGGGATGACATCGCGGGCAGGGCAGTGCTGCGCGACATCGCTGACCGGTCGATCACGCTTGAGGTGAACGGCAACCTGCGAACCCTGGGCTTTCCAAACGCTGACGGCATCGGTGCCGAAGTTGCGGTGCAATCGCCTTCAGTGCCGGTCAGTAATCTTGATCGGTTACAGGCGGCGTTGGGGGTGGGCACGGGCTCTATCGAGATAAAAGACCCTCCACCGCCGCAAACCACCGATGATTATATAAATATGTGGCGTGGGCGCATCATAAAGAACCCCAATCAGGTGCTGGGGGAAATAGGTCTGATTGCGACGGAAAAAGGCTATATAGTCGATGAAACTCACGATCCAGGCGTTAAATTGGCCGGCCTAAGGGCCGGCGACCGTGTTGCAAGAGTAAATGGACAAACAGTGGGTAATCTTGAAAATGATCAAAAATTTTTTGACAAAGTGGCAACCTCGGGTGTCGCACGTCTTGAAGTCGTACGCGACGAAAAGACCTTTACCTTGTCCTTTCCGCTAAGATGAAACTTTTTCATTTTTGTCATGTCGCAGCGGTTCTGCTGACGCTTTTGACGCTTTTGCCGGTCAAGTCTGCGCAAGCGCAGGAAACCTTTGTAATCAATCTGCGGAATGCCGAAATCAGTTTGCTGGCGGAACAAGTCTCTGAAATCACGGGCCGTACGCTGGTTCTTGATCCAAACCTGAGCGGCGAGGTCACTGTTGTTTCCCAACAATCACTTGACAGCGAAGGCGTCTGGGCCTTGTTTCAGTCGATCCTGCGGGTCCGTGGGTTTGCCGCCGTAGAAACCGGCGCCGTTTGGCAGGTCGTGCCCGAGTTGGATGCCCGCACCAAAGGCAGCCCCGAGCAGATCCTAACCCCCGGCAGTCAGGACGTGGTCACCCGTCTGCTGCGTCTGAACCGTTTGCCTGCCGCAGAAGCGGTGCGCGTGCTGCGCCCTTTGATCGACGAAGCGGGCTACATTGAAGCGATTGAAGATCCCAACGCCATCGTCATCACAGACACATTGGACAACGTGAACAGGATTGTTTCGATCGCAACCACCTTCGACGGCGAAGCCGCAATGGAGGCGGAAGTCATCCGCTTTACCTTTGCCGAGGCTGGAACCGTCGCGAACGCGATTTCGCAGGTGCTGGGGCCAGCGGGCACAGGTGCGCGCTTGTCCGTCGATGCCAGTTCAAACGTCTTGCTGGTGCGCGGCACGCCGCGCGACATATCCCAAATCCGAAGCCTTGCACGGGCGATGGACACCTCTCCGAGAGTTGCGGCAAGCGAAACGGTCAGCACCTCGATTTACCGTCTGCAGTTTGGCGAGGCGACAATCGTTGCCGATCTGGTTCGCAACACCTTGACCGGATCTGTCGATCTGACCAACCCGGTCGCGGCCAGCATTGGTGAAGGCGAGGCCGACGTTCAGGGCTTTGCCGTCGGTCCCGAAGCTGCGCCGATTGCGCCTGTATCGGTTCAGGCCTCGATTGAGACAAATTCAGTAATTGTGCGCGGCACGCAACGCCAGCTTGCCGAAGTGTCCGGCCTGATCAAAGCGTTGGACGTGCGCCGTCCGCAAGTTATGATTGAAGCTGCAATTGTTGAAGTGTCCGGTGACATGGCCGAGCGTCTTGGCGTGCAGCTGGGTCTGGGCGAAGGCGCTCCGCGCGGCGGCATTGCAGCCACATCATTCGGCAATGGCGGTGGCGCGCTGCAGAATATTCTGGTCGCCTTGGGCCAGGGCAACGCAGCCGCTTTGTCCACCGGCCTGTCTGTCGGGCTGTCGTCGGATAATTTTGGCGCGCTCATTCAGGCGCTCAACACATCGACCAGCGCCAATTTGCTGTCGACCCCGTCCGTCACCACGATGGACAATCAGTCAGCGACCATTGTGGTCGGCCAGAACGTGCCTTTCCGCACCGGACGTCTGACCACGGATGGCGGCAATGTTGCCGAAGTCATCGAGCGCGAGGATGTCGGCATCACGATGGTGGTCAAACCGCGCATCACGGCAGGCGGTGTTGTTCAGCTTGAGATCGAACAAGAGGTGTCTTCCTTGACCAATCAGGCCGTCACCGGTGCCGCTGACCTTGTCACCAACCGGCGGGTGATCAACACAACTGTGCTGGCCGAAAATGGCGGCACTGTTGTCTTGGGCGGACTGATCACGGATGATCGGCTGCAAAGCAATCAAAAGGTGCCATTGCTAGGTGACGTGCCGGTTCTGGGAAATCTGTTCAAAAGCCGCAGCGACAGCCGCAACAAGCGCACGCTGTTTGTCTTCTTGCGGCCCACGATCATGAAAAGCCGTGCCGACCTCGAAGCGGCGGCGGAAATCAAGTATCGTCGGGCACAAAATGCCGAAATAGCGCCCCAGCCGCGCAGCTTGCTGAAGGAAGAAAAAGTCCGCAAGCTTCCGCTAGAGATTAACGGCCTTTACTGACTTTAGTGCGAACACTGGTTTTCCTGAGGCACCCTATTTGAAGTTTGCCAACCCGATCAGGGCAATTCCGATTGTCATCAACACCGCAGCGCCTAACCGACGCTGCCAGTTGCCTTCCTTGAGGATCACGAAACCAATTAGGGTCGCGAAGATGACAGAGGTTTCGCGCAGTGCAGAAACCGCACCCAGAGGCGCAAAGTTCTTGGCATAAAGCACCAAGCCGTAAGCAACGATAGAGACCATCCCGCCTGCAATGCCCGTCAGCCAGATTTTGGCTGGCAGGTGCACCAATGTCTGCCGTTTGCGCCAACCTATAAAGCCTGCAATGAACAGGTGCAAAAACGCACCCCATGCCCAATAGCTCAGCGTATTGCCAGACAAGCGCACGCCAACACCGTCCAGCAGCGAATAGATCGAGATGCAAAACCCGGTCCCCAGGGACAGGATCAGCGCGGCCTTGCCTATGCCTGACCTCAGCGCCTTCAGGTTGCTAATGACGATCCCTGACACGATCAGGCCAATGCCGAGCCACGCCAACAAGGGCAAGACTTCGCCCAGTAGCAAGAATGCCCAAAGTGCGACCAGCGCAGGCACAATGCCGCGTGCGATGGGGTAGACGACGCTTAGGTCGCCATGCTGATAGGCGCGCCCCAGCAGGTAGAAATATCCAAAATGAACGATCGTGGACAGGATGATAAAAGGGAAACTCTCGGCGCTGGGCAACGGCAGAAGGATCACCATTACAAGGCCGGGCAAGACATGTCCCAAGGCAACAAGCCCCAGCGTTGTCGTGCGGTCCAAGGCCGTTTTTACAATGGCATTCCACACCGCATGAAGCATGGCCGCTGACAGGATAATGGCGATGATGAAAGGGGACATAATGGGCCTTTGAGGTTGCGGGCTTAAGGACTGCGCTGCGCAGGAAGTGCGCGATGTCCATCTTCAGTCAAGCACCAACGCTAAAAGCTGGTCGTGCAATTGCGGTCGCGGCCAAGATCACGCGCTCGTCCGAGTGTAAGGTCAGCGGGTTGCCGTCCCGATAGGTGATCATCCCAACCGAATCCTCGATCACGGTCATCGACGGAAGACAGTCGTAAGGTTGCAGATCATAATCCACCACTGCATCGACGTGCCCGGCTGGCAGCAAGGCATCTGGATAGCAATCGTAGGCAAATCTGCGGGTCTGGCGGGTTGTCAACAAACGATCAAAGACACCCGGGAGGGCACCGTAAATTTTTTCGCCTTCATTGATATACAAGATCGCCTGATCCAGCCTTTCGCGGTCAGAACTTTGGATCGGTGCGCGGTTCAATGTCGCCCTTTTGTCTTTGACGCCCAGAAAAATCTTGGACGGGGCAGGCATGCCGGTAGCGCTGGTTTCAGGGGCACCATCCATCCGCTCCAAAACCCCTGATTTCGAGAGGGACAGGATGGTACGGCGCGCAGTTTCCTCGGATAGGTCCAACGTCTTGGCCAATTCAGCACTGCGGGCAGCGCCGTCCAACCTGTGCGGCGCATCAAGCAATTCCATTTCACGGTGGGTGCGCTTTGGCGTCTTGGTCATTATGTGGCGGACCCTGATATTTCGACGAAGGTCCACAGATTTGACCGAAATAGCAAGCGCGCTGCGACATTCACCCACAAATTCTGTCGGTGAAGATTTAGCCCGCCTGCTTATCCCTTTTCAGGGCCGTCGTTTTAAGCGCTACATGAGGCGGCGGCATCAAAAAGGATTCGCACCATGGGCAGCGCCAAGAACGTTCTGTTTATCGTCATTGATCAGTTGCGCGCTGATTGTGTCTTTGGTGACCTTGCCGACCATTTGGACATTCCCAACCTGCGTGCCTTGATGGCAGATGCGGTGACGTTTCGGCGGCATTTTTCTGTGGTCAATCCTTGCGGTCCCTCACGGGCATCTTTGCTCACCGGGCAATACGCGATGAACCATCGCTCGGTTCGCAATGGCACCCCGTTGCGCCATGATGCGCCCAATGTTGCCACCGAAATGCGCAAAGCCGGCTATACCCCAATGTTGTTTGGCTACACTGATACATCGCAGGATCCGCGTATTTTTCCGCCCAATGATCCGGCAATGCGCAGCTACGAATACCCGATGAATGGCTTTCAGGAAGTCGTCGAAATGCGGTTCGAGATGTCCTACCCGTGGCGGTCATATCTGATCGAAAAGGGCTATGAATTCGAAACCTATCAGCATGTCTACATTCCTGTGTCTCCGACGGGGGGAGACCCCAAGATCAATGATCCGGCGCTTTATAGCAAAGAGGACAGTGACACTGCGTTCCTGACCAACAGATTTCTGGCGACCATGCCCGCCTACCGTGACCAAGACTGGTTTGCCCATCTGACCTATATTCGGCCCCATCCACCGCTGGTGGCACCGGCACCCTATAACGAAATGTATGATCCTGCGCAGATCCCGCTGCCGATCCGACACCCCGACCCTCAGACAGAGATTGAAGCGCATCCGTTTTTTGGCCCGACGATTGCCCAGAAAACGCCAAGCGGAATTGTCGTGGGATTTCCCGATCTGGCTGCCACTGACGACACCATCCAGACGCTGCGGTCGATTTACTTTGGTCTGATCACCGAGGTTGATGCGCATATCGGGCGAGTGGTGAAGTTTCTAAAAGACAGCGGGCAATACGAGGACACGCTGCTGATTGTTACCGCCGACCATGGCGAAATGCTGGGCGACCGCCACTGCTGGAGCAAGTTTACCGCCCATGATGCCGCTTATCACACACCACTGATCATTCGCCAGCCGGGCAATCAAGATCGCGCAGGGGCCATTGTGACAGAGCCTGTCGAGACGATTGACATCACACCGACAATTCTGGACTGGGTCGGTCAGGACGTCCCGAACGCGATGGATGGCCGGTCGCTGCTGCCGCTTTTGCGGGGTGAGGTGCCGACAGACTGGCGTCGCTATTCGTTCTCTGAGCTGGATTTTTCCGAACCTGAGGCCCCCACGTTGTGGGAGCAAGCCCTGGGCACCGGCCCAAGTGATTCATCGTTGTCGATTTTGCGCGAAGCGCGGTTCACGCTTGTGGAGTTCGCCGCCGATCTGCCGCCGATCTTGTATGATCACGAAAGGCGTGGCGAGGCCGAGAATGTCGCAGGCCATCCCGGATACGAGGCCGAGCTTTACCGTTTGACGCGGCTTATGTTGCGGCACCGGATGAAAAACATGGATCACACTTTATCATTGGCCACGATCACCAATGACGGCCCACGGTTCAAACAGCGGCACAAAAAGAGTGGTTAAATGTCGAGGGGATACATCGGGCGCGGCACGTTTTGATAGTCAAGCGATGCATAGTCCAAAGTACAAAGCGCCCCGCTGTCGCACACGATGATGCGCCCCGCGATGGGGGTAAAGGCGGCACGAAAATGCTGCATCGATTTCAGCGCGATAACCGCTTTTGTCGCCGGATCGATCCCGAAGGTTTCAAACTGCCTCAGGTCCAGCATCTGATGAGGGATACTGACGATAAGAATGTCGATCCCTGCCACGTTCAGCACCGCCGTCGCGCCAAAGTTGCGCTCGAGCCCGCCCAAAATCGGGCCGCTACCCACAACCTTTCCTTCGCCTTTCCACTCTATCTTGCCGGTCACATGAAGCGGTCCGCCTCCGTATTGCGCAGCATTGCGCCCGCCGATCTCAAGCGTGACTTCGGCACCTACTTCATATGTGTTCAACTGCGCCGCTGCGACCGGATCGACCAAGGGCCCAAAACATGCATCGCGCACGCCAGCCTTCATCAAGGCAGCCAATAGTCCAGTTGCGTCGCCATACGCACCGGCACCGGGATTGTCGGCATAGTCAGCGATAACCAATGGACCTGCCGCGCCATCCCACTGACGTGCCACCTCTGCTGCCTCGGCGCTGCTAAGGTAGCTGTTCAGCACGTCAAAGCGCTTGCTCCAGATGTCGTCGGCCAGGGTCTCTGCCATCTGGCGATGCTCGGATGTATCGCCGTCACATGTGATCAGCACAGTCGGGCCGACTTCTGCAATATCAGCGCAAGGAAAGGCACCGTTGATGCTGACCGCGTAGACGCCTTTGCGTGCCTCGAAAGCGCGGGCAAGGGCGTGGCGTTCAATCATCGGGCCGATGTCCGTGCGCCCGCCGTTGGCTTCCTCCAACATCGGGCGATGCGCGCGCAAGGTGCAGGGGGTGATGTCACCCGTCATCGTGCGCTGCAACAGCTCTGCCGTACGCTGGCCGGCCGCGCGCATATCGACGTGGGGGTAGGTGGTGAAAGACACTAATATTTGCGCCAGATCGCACATGTCCCTGGTGACATTTGCATGGGGGTCAAGGGTAAGGGCAATCGGAATTGCTGGCCCGACGATGGCCCGCAGGCGGCGCAATATCTCGCCTTCGCCATCTTCGCAAAACTCGGTGACCATGGCCCCGTGCAGCATGAGGAATATGCCATCCCATGGTGCATGCGCAGCGGCTATCAGCGGCGCTGTGACTTTTTCAAAGGCGTCCTGTGTCACCACGCCGCCGGGACCCGCCGCAGCGCTGATCACGTGTTCAAGCCGCCAGCCATATCTGCGCACGACTTCCAGCAGGCCTGCCAGTTCGGTATTGCTGTTCCCGCGTGTCTCGATTGCCAGCGCGCCTTCCAACAGGAATCGATCCTGAAAGCACTGCAGCGTTGTGGGGTTAATATTAAACGTATTGGTTTCATGCGCGATCTCGGCGCTTAAAACGCGGAAGGTCAAGACAGGGCCCCCCTAGCCAAGAAGCAGGGTCGCCTGAGGGCCGGAAATTCCATCTATTGATATCCCAAAAGGTTAAAAAAATCAGGTCATTCAGTCATGATTTCTTGCAAGGTGCAGGGCTGATTTCTGAGCGCTTTAACCTCACAATCGCTTGTTTTCGATTCAATGCAAGGGAAATGGAATGTGTTGACTTGTGTCTTGGAATTGTCGCTACTTTGCCGGTCTGCTGGGATTAATTCATGTTGAACTCATTGTGCGCGTCAAGGCTTATCCCCTTTGATCCGGCAGCACATTATGTTGTCCTTCCAGGCTTGATAATCGGAAATGTTCTGGTATTGTTCCAGACATGCCAGCCAGATGGAAAAACGACAGACCGATGTCCCGCCAGACGTTCGACGCCCG
>JAGXHA010000098.1 GCA_024636475.1 Roseobacter sp.
ACTGGTAACTCAGCGCGTTGTTTCGCGGGTATTTCGCCGCCGTGTCGCTTAACAGACCATAGAGGGTCGTCGCAAGGTCGCGCTTTTCCCATGGCATGTCCGTTTCGATGTCTTTGAAGTCTCTGGTGGCGTCTACGTTCATGTTATTCCTCCCCGTACCCCCGGTTTATCCAGGTTTTGCGCTTTGATACGCAACGATGCAGGGCGGACGGAAAAATATCAAGCAAAACGCCCGACTGTCAACGCAACGTAAGAGGGCACGCGCCCGCCGGAAACTGCCGCATCAGTCGATGCGATAACAGGTATCTGACCGAACGACCTGACATATATGTTTGCTTGCAGGGCTTTCGGCGCAATATCTACGCTGCCGATGCTCCTTCGGTGAACTGCAACCGCGCAAGCCGCGCATAAAGTCCACCCTTGGCGACCAGCGCATCATGCGTGCCGGTGGCGACGATGCGGCCCGCCTCAAGCACGACGATCCGGTCCGCCTTTTTGACAGTGGCCAGACGGTGCGCCACCACAAGAGTGGTTCTTCCCCGGCTCAATTCCTCGACGGCGGCCTGCACCGCCTGTTCGCTTTCCGCGTCAAGCGCGCTTGTAGCCTCGTCCAATAACAGCACCGGCGCATCGCGCAGGATCGCTCGGGCAATGGCGATCCGCTGTTTCTGCCCGCCGGACAGCATCACGCCGCGCTCTCCGAGATAGCTGTCGTATCCGTCAGGCAAGGCCGCGATGAAGTCATGCGCAGCCGCAGCGCGCGCCGCCGCCTCGATCTGCGCGTCTGAGGCGTCGGGCTGGCCGAAACGGATGTTATCGCGGGCGGAAGCCGCGAATATGACAGGGTCCTGCGGCACCAACGCCACATGGCGGCGGAACACATCGCGCGCGATGTGGCGCAGGTCCACGCCGTCGATCAAGATACGTCCGGCGTTCGGGTCGTAGAACCGCAGGATGAGCTGGATAATTGTCGTTTTTCCAGCCCCTGACGGGCCAACGAAGGCTACCGTTTCGCCCGGCTCGATCACCAGGTCGATGCCATCCAGCGCCGAAATATCGGGTCTTGCGGGATAGGAGAACGCGACATCTTCAAAAGCAATGCGGCCTTTTACCGGTTGCGGCAGCGTCGCAGATGTCGCTGGGTCGCGCACCGTGTCTTCGGTTTGCAACAGCTCGACCAGACGCTCGGTGGCCCCCGCCGCGCGCTGCAATTCGCTCCAGATCTCGGACAGAGCGGCTACGGCACCGGCCACCAAAACAGCATAGATGACGAACTGAACCAGTGCACCTGCGGACATGTCGCCGCTGCGCACATCATGAGCGCCGATCCACAAGACACCGATGACGCCGCTGAACACGAGGAAAATCACGATTACGGTCATCGTTGAACGGGTCTTGATCCGCCGCTGCGCCGCGTCCAACGAGCTTTCGGTCATCGCCGCGAACTGGCCTTTGCTGGCAGCTTCGTTGGTAAAGGCCTGAACGGTCTGCACTGCCGTGAGGCTTTCGGAGGCATTGCCCGACGATGCCGCGATCCAGTCCTGATTTTCACGGCTGATCACGCGCAACCTGCGCCCCAAGGTCAGGATCGGCACCACCACGGCGGGCACGATGAGCAAAACAAGGAGCGTCAGCTTGGCCGATGTGAACATCATCAGCACCAACCCACCGATGAAAATCAGCAGATTGCGCAGTGCGATAGACACTGAGGATCCAATGACACTGAGGATCAGGGTCGTGTCCGTTGTGATGCGGCTAAGGACCTCGCCCGTCACGATCCGTTCGTAGAACGCCGGGCTCATCGAAATGACGCGATCGAAAACGGCCTTGCGGATATCGGCGACCACACGCTCGCCCAGTCGGGTCACCAGAGCGTAGCGTAGCCCCGTCCCGACTGCCAGCAGCGCCGCTATAACGAAAGCCGCAAGAAAATAAGCGTCAAGAATTTTGGCCTGGCTGGCCCCGAAATTGTCGATCACGCGCCGGACCGCCAACGGCAGGCTTAGCGAAATCATCGCCGTCGCCACCAACGCGAGCAGAGCAAGCGACATCAGCCCGCGATAGGGCCACATAAACGGCATCAGCGACCGGAGCGCCCCCAGTCGCCGGGATTTCTCGCGGTCCTGCTCGGCGCTTGCAACATTGGTCGGGGTGCGGGCCATGGGCTGTCCTTCATCGTCCTGAGCCGCGTTCATGGCCTTCTGGCGCGTCAGGGTCAAGCATCAGGATGTCGCAGCGCCGGCGGAAAGGAATTGCTGGAGCGGGCGGCGGGAATCGAACCCGCATCATCAGCTTGGAAGGCTGAGGTCTTACCATTACACAACGCCCGCTCGGCATGTTAGGAAGTATTTCATCGCCGTTCGCAGGTCAAGCGCCTGCGGCTCACTTGGGGAGATTATCCGATGGAAAAGCCGCAAGCCGTGATCATAGGCGTGGGTGACGGACTGTCCGCTGCTTTGGTGCGCAACCTTGTTTCTGACCATGCCCTGACGCTCGCAGCACGCAGTGCCGACAAGATGGCATCCCTCGGCGAAGAGACGAACTCCCGAACCGTTCTTTTGAACGCCACGGATGAAGCAGCTGTGGCGGCGCTTTTCGACGATCTTCCCGCTGCGCCAAGGGTTGTTATCTACAATCCGTCCGCCCGCACGCGTGGCTCGATTGCGGAGTTGTCCGCTGATGATGTGCGCAAGGCCATCGAGGTCACGGCCATTGGTGCCTTTTTGACCGGAAAGCACGCCGCAAAGCACATGCTGGCGGCGGAACCGATGAACGGAACAAGGGGCACCATTCTCTTCACCGGCGCGTCTGCCGGCGTGAAGGGCTTTCCGCAGTCCGCGCCCTTCGCCATGGGTAAATTCGCGCAACGCGGACTGGCCGAAAGCATGGCCCGCGAGTTGCATCCGCAAGGCATTCATGTGGCATGGATCAACATCGACGGAGGCATCCTCAATCCGGGCCGGACGGAGCCAGATGACAGCCCCGGATCAATGCTGCGGCCGGAGGCCATCGCCCGCACCTACCGCCACCTGATTGAGCAGGACAGAAGTGCGTGGTCAAACGAGATCGCCGTGCGGCCTTGGGTCGAAATGTTCTAGATCGCCCTGCGTAGCGGATACTGCACTTGCGGACCGACGATGAGCTTGACCAACTGGACGCGCAGTTGTTGTCCATCGCGACGGGCGAATGCGGCAGGATTCTCAGAGCATTCGGCGGCTTCTGCGCAGGCTTTGTGGTGTCCCTCAAGGTAATGCCCTGACCACGATCAGCATGATGCTGGCGCTTCACAACATTACGGATGGTCGGAGCGAACTTTCCAAAGCCTCCGTCAACGCTGACAAGAGAAGCGCTCGACCTCGTCCCAGACCCCGTCCTCGCAATCAACGATCAGAACGAAGCTGGCCGCCCCTTAACCCTTCGCCGCTTGGGTCTCGGCAAATCGGCCGCAAGCCTGCCATCAAAAAACAAAAGTCAATTGAAACGCCCCTGTCCCCGCGGTTCAGACCGCAAATACAAGCGCTATTGTGGTGAAAATTAAACGACAGCGGCTCATAGATCAGCTTCAATATTCTAACCGCGGGACAAAGCAACTGTCTGCCGTAAATTCCGTACTACTTATAGGATATGGATGATCGCAGCCCACAACAGATGACAAGATGGCAGCGTGACCGCCGCGCTTTCATTGAGCATCGGATCTATTGGCATGGCTTCATCGGGCTTGCCGATTTGATGGATGTGATGGAGATCAGGGTAGCGCCCAGGCCTCCAAGGATCTCAACAGCTACATCTCCAACTACCCTGACCAACTGTACTATGACAAGAGCGCGCGAACCTACGTTATGGGAGACGCATTCCAAGCGCATTACCTCGCGATAGACGCCGCAGAGCATCTCGCAGATCTTGCTGCAATCGCGAGAGGCGCTGCTGTATCGAAGTCGGATTGGGTGGTCGATCTTCCCGATGTTCTTGCTCCGAAGATCCCTGCACGACATCTTGAGCCATCAACAGTGCGCACTGTTCTGATGGCCTGCACGCAGCGGCGACAGCTGGCCATTACCTATCAGTCGATGTCATCCCCAGAGCCAACCAATCGCACGATCACACCTCACGGTTTGGCCAATGACGGTTTTCGCTGGCATGCGAGGGCATGGTGCGCGCGCGAAAAGGTTTTTAAGGACTTTGTATTGGGTCGTATACTTGCCTGCTCACTGGGTAAACCCGCGGAAGTCGATCCGAGTGCAGACGCTGAATGGTCAAAAATCATCACACTGCAAATTGCGGCGCATCGTAGAACTGGACTATGGCATGACAAATGGCACAGCAGATGTGAGCGTAAGAAAGTGCCTGTTGTAATATAACCTGAAGCGGCTCAGCCTCGAAACGGCCCCCGATGCACGGCATCCGCAGGATCAGCACATCGTATTGGTGAACTCGTCGGAAACCGGACGGTGCTGGGCCTAGGTTGCTCCACCGATGGCGAAACGCTCGGCTTCACATCCAACGATGTCGGCGGGCCGGATGATCCGCGACATCGATTAGCATCATTACCCGCATGCTGAGGGAACCGGGAAGGACCGAAACGGCATTTCGCGGCTTCGCGGATCGGCCGGAAGATCGGGCGGAAAGTGTGAATTCGCTGCGGGCACTAGCTTCATCGGGGCTTAAAGCAAAAGCCGACCTGCAACGTGCACTAATTTGGATCACTCTACGCGTTCCGGCGAAGGTCGATGTGATTGACGTAAGCGACGGATTTTCTGTCAAAGTCGCCTGAAGCGGCTATAGTAACCGTAGTTGCAACATAACCAGGACGGCTCAAGAGGTGCTGATTGGCACAAGACACGGTAAATAGGCGGCTTGCCGCAATTTTGGCCGCAGACATGGTCGGTTATTCTCGACATATGCAACTTGACGAAGCCAGAACAGTTGCGCGTCAAAGCGCCTGTATGAAAGAAATGGTAAACCCAGCAATTGAAGAATTTCGTGGGCGTTTGGTCAAAACCACTGGTGACGGATATCTTGTTGAGTTCCCCAGCGCTGTTGATGCGGTTTTATGCGCCGTAAAAGTTCAGCGAGAATTGGCTTCGCACGAACAAGACTTGCCGAGTGATCAAAGGATTTTGTATCGCATTGGTATCAATGTCGGCGAAATCATTTATGACGGAGACGATATTTTCGGCGACGGCGTCAACGTGGCGGCCCGTCTCGAGGCGCTGGCCGATCCCGGCGGAATTCACATCTCTAAAACCGTGTTTGACAACGTCAAAGGTAAACTCGATCTGGGGTTTGCCAATCTAGGAGCGCAGAAGGTCAAGAACATCGATCAGCCCGTACCAATGTATCGGGTTCTGCTGAACCCTGAGGATGTGGGCAAATTGATTATGGCTGCGCCGAGGGTTCTCAGACGTGGTTTTTTCGGACTTGCGGCTGTCGTCGCTGTAATAGCGCTGCTCATCGTTGGGACTTTTTACACCTCAAGGCAACCTGTCACTACCGATGCCGTCGCCACGCGACTGTTGGTACTTCCGTTCACCTCGCGGAACGACGACGCCGAAATGTACGCAAAAGCAGTTTCGGAAAACCTGTGGCTTTCACTGGCGCGTATAAAGGGCATGACAATGGTCGGGCGCGAACAGTCATTGAAATTTAAAGGGATGCAACCGTCCCGGGAGCAGATCTTGAAACAAGGAGAGGTCACTCATGTCCTAAATGGAACAGTTGCGACAGACGGTACAGACGTGATCATCAAAAGCAAATTGCGCGCACTTTCAGAAGAGGGCAAAAGCAACCCTCAGGAATTGGAAACCCGCAGCACACCACCAGATGTGTTTGACAGCCTCGCGAAACATAAAAACAATGCTATTTCCCTTCTGAACATACCGCTTAATTCAAATGAACGGGACATTCTGGTACAGGCTCAAACCCGCAGTGTCCAAGCTTACCTGCTGTATGCCCAGGGTTTGCACTCTTGGATGACAGGAGAAATTAGCGGCGTGAAATCTGCACTAGACTCGCTGAAACAGGCTGCAGAAGTCGACCAGCAGTTTTTTGCTGCCAGAGGTACCTACGCCTATTTGAATTATTTTGTCTGGTTCATGGGCTGGAACCCTGTCCGCAACAATGTAGACGCGCACGATGATGCTTTGGCAACCGCTGCAAGACTGCTTGAAGATGACCCGTTGAATTCTGATGCATTGTTTGTCCAGATTGCGGTCATGCTTCATTCGGATCGCGAAAGGGCGCTGACAATGGCGCGAGGAGCGGTTTTCCAGAAGCGGCACGATCCTCGCTTGCATCTTGCTTTGGGCTGGGCGTTGTTGAGCAACGGTCTTTATGCAGAGGCTCGAGACGAATTTGAAACCTATTTGGAACTGTCGCCGCGCCTGACACCTGAAGAGACTTTGGACGTATCAAACGCTTATCTAAGGCTGGATGAGCCGGAACGTGCTTTGGAACTGGTTTCACAATTGGAAACTGAAGCATTATCAAGTCTTTTGGCCTTGGCTCTGCAGGCAGAGATATATTCCCGGCTGGGGCGGCTGGAAGAAGGCAAGGAATTTGCCCGCAGGTTCCTACAGTTCTTGCCGTTTTACAGCGTAATTTGGGATGAGCCAAAGTTTAGGACATATAGCGACGCCGCCATTTTTGAAAGCTATTCCAATGCGATGCAAGAAGTTGGCATTCCGCTTTGGCCGTTGGGCTTTGACAAAGGACGGGAGGCTGACAGGCTGGATGAAGAGTCTCTTTTGCAGCTTTACAGCCGCAGCTTCAAGACCATCGACACAACGGACCCGGTTGGCGGGCCATACACAAGCCAATACAACACTGATGGTACCGTTAACTTGCACTACGGATTTTTGCCAGACATCGACTTCCAAGGAACATGGGAAATAAAAGAAGATGAGATTTGCCAGACATTTCCCGCAATCTCGATGGGGATGCGCGTATGTGAAAGGGTATACGAGGACCGGTCAAAATCTACCCCCGAAAACCCGCGATACATTCAGATGAACGGCTTTGGCTTGCACAGGTTTGGTGTTGAATACATCGGCGACTGAACTGCTATCTGCACGTTGGCAACGTTTGTGCGTCCATTCATTTCAGGTTTATCATCCGTTTTAAAAGGGACTTTCTTCCGTCACCCACCCGGTAAATATGTTGCACCATCGACGGACGGCATGAGTGGGAAAACTGTAATGCAGCATCCTGTTGCTTGGTCAAAGACAGGTCAAAGGGCCGGAAGCGTTCCCGAAAAGCGCGGCTCTCCAGATGGCACGCGCTTGCCAAGTCCCCTGACGCCAAGCCGCGCCTCCCACCATCACTGAGTTGAAACGCTTTCAAACCAGCCAGCCCACCAACATCGGTACGATCAGGCTTGTCAGCAGAGCGTTTAGTGCCATCGCGATGCCAGCATAGGCCCCTGCTACAGGGTTTACCTGAAATGCGCGGGCCGTCCCAATTCCATGTGCGGCAACACCGACGGCAAAACCTCGTGCCCGCCAGTCGGTGATCCCCAGCAAATTCATCAACGGCGTTACAGTTACGGCCCCGATGATCCCCGTCATAATGACCAACACTGCTGTCAGCGCCGGAATCCCTCCAATTGCTTCAGAGATGCCAAGAGCCACGGGCGCGGTAGTAGACTTTGGTGCCAACGACAGCAGGATTTCCATAGGCAGACCAAAGGCACGCGCCAGCAGAATGGCCGAGCCTGCCGCGACGATTGAGCCTGCAAGCAAAGCCAGCACGATCGGGGCAATCGAGGTCCGGATTGTGTCCCGATTGTCCCAAAGCGGTAAAGCCAATGCCACCGTCGCGGGACCAAGCAGGAAGTGGATGAATTGGGCACCCTCGAAATAAGTCGTGTAGTCTGTCTGTGTCAGCCAGAGCACTGGTGCAATCAGGAGGACCGACAGAAGCACGGGATTCGCCCAGGTAGGGTTACCCAACCGCCGCGCCATCCCATCTGCGACCAGATAGGCGAGGATCGTGGTGGTGAGCCAAATCAGGGGTGTGGTTGCCAGGTAGCTCCAGAGGTTTGCGACATCTGTCATGTCGCCCAGCGTTCGGTTGCGCGCCGAACGCCAATGAACGTTCCAACAGCAGCCAGCATGGAAAGCACCGTCGAAAGGGTCAGGATAACCAGCAGTGCAATCCCGTCTTGCGACAAAACCTCGAAGTTGCCAATCACACCGACACCGGCAGGCACGAACAGGAAAGACAGGTTCGCCAAGATGATCGAGGTGGTCGGCCTGAGCTGTTCAGCGAGTTTGGGCAATGCGCCGAGTATCAGCACGAGCAGGCTAAGACCCAGAACCGGGCCTGGCATTGCGAGGCCAAAGCCCCGCACAGTTATTTCGCCCAGCAGCTGGCAGCCCAAGAGAAGTCCGAGTGTCTGGAGCATGGGTTTTTTCTCCTTAAATGATAATCTAATCCATTCTGACGCCAAACACTTTTTAGAACCAATAGAAAAATTCTGCTGCTGAGGCAGCAAGAGAACGACGCGCCTTTGCAAGAGTTGTCCGGCACCGTCAGTTCAATAGTGGCAGCCTGCTCGAACTTTACCGCATAGATTCATTTTGAATGGATGCTACGGGGATGCTGCGCCGCGGCATCAGATATGATGACCAAGGGCAGCTATGGTGAAGATTTTCTGATGCGGGTCGCGGCGATACGCTGCGCACTCGCGCGACCACGACCCGCGTTGGAAAACCTCCCAAGGTGGAAGTCGCGAGGGTCTTGGTGGGATCTATGGGGAAAGTGTGCTGCCGGTTGATACGGCGGTGAGTTCAGATGGTTGGCTGGCTGTATGCATGTCGCTCAACACTGAGGCGTCGCCAACCTGCGATCTTGGTAAGCCTCCATGATTATACCTGAGTGTCCGGTCGAAAGGGGGGCCAGTTCATAGCATTCCGCACCGGTTTGTTCTGACACCACCTTCAGGGATATTACCAAAGGACAAAGCCGTTTGATCTGAGGATCACCTGCGTTAGGCTATCAGAAGCCGCATCGGCTCATCGGGGATTAGACCATGTTCAATCCAAATGCAGTAGTGGCCGGTAAGTTTGGCGATCACCTCGCCGAGACTTACTTGCAGTATTTCTCGGGGCGGAATGCTGAATACGCGGCTTTTCTGAATGGCTGTGCCAGGATGATGCTTGAGCGCCTAGGCAATTCCGACGCTCTCTATCACAATGCAGAACATACAATGATGGTG
>JAGXHA010000099.1 GCA_024636475.1 Roseobacter sp.
CAACATGGAATGGGCTTTGCTGTGTGACGGCGTTGCAAAGGACGAAGTTTATGACGTTCTGGCAACACCAGAAGGTCAGGAAAAGGCTTTGGCCAAGCTCGACACCATCAAGGACAGCGTAATCTGGTGGTCCGCCGGTGCCGACACACCACAGCTGTTGGCTGATGGCGAAGTGTTCATGGGTTCGACCTACAACGGTCGTCTGTATTCCGTGATCGAAGAGCAGGACCAGCCCGTTGGCATGATGTGGGACGCACAGGTGTTTGACCTTGACGGTTGGATCATTCCAGCCGGTCTGGAAGATGCCAAATTGGCTCGCGTGAAGGACTTTATCATGTTCGCCACCGACACCAAGCGTCTGGCTGACCAAGCCAACTACATCTCTTACGGTCCAGCACGCCAGTCCTCTGCGCCACTGGTTCCAGAGGACATGAAGCAGCACATGCCAACCGATCCGGCAAACGCTGAGAACACGTTCCTGTACAACTACGCCTTCTGGGCTGACTACCGCGACGATATCGACGCGAAATTCCAGTCCTGGCTGGCGCAATAAGCGTTCATACCTAACGGAAGGGGCCACATCGGCCCCTTCCATCTTATTGGTTTTTCCATTTTCCGACTTTCACAGCGATCCAACCCCATGGGGACGATATGAGCGATGTAAACAATTCGACCACAGCGCTTGAGGCAGAGCGCGCCGAGAAAGAATATTCCGGCCCGATGCTGGCAGCCGATGGCACGCCCCTCAAACGAAGTCTGAACAAAGCACTTCGGCGCCAAAAGCTCAGCGCGTTGCTGCTGATTGCACCGTTGCTGATCTTTGTCATGGTCACTTTCATCGCACCGATTGCCGACATGCTTTTCCGCTCTGTCGAAAATCAAATTGTATCAGACACCCTTCCGCGCACCACGACAGCCCTTGAAGACTGGGATGCCGAAAGCGGAGAAATCCCTCAAGCGTCTGTTTATAAAGCCCTTTACCAAGATATTTTCATCGCCCAAGAACGCAAGCTGCACACGCGGCTTGGTTCGCGTCTGAACTATGAACTTACTGGCGCGTCATCCCTATTCCGTAAATCTGGCCGTGGCGTGGATGACATTGGCGAGGTGTATCAGGACCAGTTCGAAGATTTGAACGCGTTCTGGAAAAGTGGCGAGAACTGGAATGAAGTTCTTGGCTCTGATGCGTGGCTCTCAGACATCAAAGGTTGGAAAGAAAATTCTGGCACGCCCCAGCCCGAGTTCGAAATGCGCGATGGGATCGCAGAAATCTTCCCACAGACCGCAAGCTATTACACGATCTTTGCTGACTTTGTTCAAAATGAAGACGAAGATAACCTGTATGAAGAAGACCCGTGGTCGCTGATCTATTCCGTTTTCTATGATGATCTGACCGGTGATACCGCATCCTCGATTGCAAACTATTCAGGCCCAGGTGCTGCAGAAATAGCCGAGGCCGCTGCCGCTGCACCCAGCTTTGAAACCGTGGAATACAAAACCGCTTTTGCCGAGATTGACAAAGACTGGGTAGCGACCCCGATCTGGGAAACGATCCGCGCTTACAGCCCTGATTTCACCAACGGTTATTTCCTGAACTCTGTCGACATGCAGAAATCAGCCGATGGCCCCGATTTCCGCCCCGAAAATCAACGCATCTACGGCACGCTATTCTTGCGCACGCTGTTCATGTCGATGTGCATCACGCTGAGCTGTATCCTGTTGGGCTACCCGATCGGCTGGATTCTCGCCAACCTTCCGGCACGGACCGCCAATCTTCTTATGATCCTCGTCCTCTTACCGTTCTGGACATCGCTGCTTGTGCGCACCTCTGCGTGGAAGGTGATGCTACAAACCCAAGGGGTGGTGAATGACACCCTTGTCTGGCTTGGTGTGGTCGCAGATGACAGCCGACTAGCCTTGATCAACAACCAAACCGGTACGATCATCGCGATGACGCACATCCTGTTACCCTTCATGATCCTGCCACTGTATTCCGTGATGAAAACCGTCCCACCCAGCTATCTGCGGGCCGCGAAATCACTGGGGGCAACGAATTGGACCGCGTTCTGGCGCGTGTATTTCCCGCAATCGGTGCCGGGCATCGGCGCGGGGTCAATCCTCGTGTTCATCCTGTCCATCGGCTACTACATCACGCCCGAGATTGTGGGCGGCACCACCGGTACATTCATCTCGAACAGGATCGCCTATCACATCTCCAGCTCTCTGAACTGGGGTCTGGCGGCGGCACTTGGTGCCATCCTACTCGCGGTCGTACTTGGCCTTTACTATGCCTATGACAAGATTGTCGGCATCGATAACGTGAAACTGGGGGGCTGAAGCAATGGTCGCACTCACACCAATCTCCCGCAAACCCGTCTCATTTTATGTGCCTGTCGCGGCAGCGGCAGGGGCGGTTGCCGGACTGTTCGTTGGCACCGCAAACGGCAGCGGTTTTCTGGGCATCATCATTGGTGCCATCACGATGGCGGCGCTGGCGTTTCTGCTGACCCAGATCATAAAGAACGAGAAAATTGGCCGCTGGGGCACGGTCATTGCCTTCGCCATTATCGGATTTTTCATGGCCGGCATTCCCGCTATGCTGATAGGTGCCGCGTTCGGCTGGTTCTTCGGCTGGTTCAGTTTCTGGCTTTACGAAGGCCGTTACCGGTCCAAGATCGAGCCCTATCTTACGCCGGCCCAAGTGCTGTGGCACTTTACCTTTCGGGTAATTTGCGGATCGATCTTCATATTCCTGATCACTCCAATCCTTGTGATTATGCCGCTTAGCTTCAACGCCGAGAATTTCTTTACCTTCACCCCTGAAATGCTGAGTTTTGATCCGGATGGGTATTCCCTCAAGCATTATCGTGATTTCTTCACCAGTTCTGACTGGCAGGGGGCCGTCTGGAACTCGATCAAGATCGCCCCGGCTGCCACGTTTCTTTCGGTCAGCTTTGGCACTTTGGCGGCCATCGGACTTAGCCAGCCGCACGTGCCGTTCCGCCGTGCCATTATGGCGATCCTGATCTCGCCAATGATCGTACCGCTGATCATTTCGGCTGCGGGCATGTATTTCTTTTACAGCCGCGTTGGTTTGCAGGGCACTTATGTCGGCGTCGTTCTGGCACACGCGGCCTTGGGCATCCCGTTCGTGATCATCACCGTGACAGCAACGCTCGTGGGCTTTGACCGCTCCCTCACGCGCGCGGCAGCCAACATGGGCGCAAATCCGGTCACGACCTTCTTCCGGGTGCAAATGCCGCTGATCCTTCCTGGCGTTATTTCGGGTGGCCTTTTTGCCTTCATCACCAGCTTCGATGAAGTCGTCGTGGTCCTCTTCGTGGGCTCGGCCGGCCAGAAAACCCTACCTTGGCAGATGTTCATCGGCTTGCGCGAACAAATCAGCCCGACAATCCTTGCTGTTGCCACAATGTTGGTCGGTATCTCGATCTGCCTGCTGACGGTTGTCGAACTGCTGCGCCGCAGATCAGAGCGCCTGCGCGGCATGTCACCAGGCTAACAGTCACTTCCAAAGGGCCTGAAATCCTCGCCGAAAGCACGTCCAAGACCTCCTTGTGGTCTTGGACAACAATTACTCAGCGCGCTGACCTAAGCCGGTCCAGCAACCGTGGCGATGCATACCCATCCGGAGCAAGACCTTGCGACACTTGGAAATTGCGGACGGCATTGATCGTCAGTGGCCCGATTTTAGCGTCGATCTTGACCGTATCAAACCCAAGCGCGGTTAACCGGGTCTGAAGCTCAATCCGCTCATCAAATGTTAACGCGCGGTCTTGAACGGGCCAGCCCTGCTGGAACGCAGCGCCACCCGAAATCCGGTCGCTTAAATGCCCGATCCCAATCACATAGGCATCGGCAGTATTGTATCGTTCAATCACTTCGAAGTTTGAGAAGATCATGAAAGCGGCACCCTCTGCCCCACCGGGAAGCAGAATTGACGCCGGGCCATGGTCTGCAACTGCCGCGCCGCCCATATCTACCACGCCAAGCCCTGCCCACTCTGCAGAAGACTTCAAAACATTTCTGTCTGCCAGCAAGTAGTCGAATACCTCGGGCAAGCGCACCTCCACGCCCCACGGCTGGCCCATCGTCCAGCCAAAATGTTTCAGATACGCGGCAGTCGAGGCCAGCGCATCACGCGGATCATCGCTCCATATGTCGCGCTTGTGATCGCCTGTAAAATCGACTGCATAAAGCTGGAAGGACGACGGCATAAACTGCGTATGCCCCATCGCGCCTGCCCAACTGCCGGTCATCTGGTCAGGGCTGGTATCGCCTCGCTGCAATATACGCAGCGCATCCATCAATTCCGCCTCAAAAAACGCCTGTCGCCGTCCGTCATAGGCCAATGACGCCAAAGACGTGATGACACTATCACTGCCCCGAAACGTGCCATAAGCGCTTTCCAGCCCCCAAATGGCTACGACAACTTCCTTGTCGACACCGTATTGCGCTTCGATTTTTTCAAGGGCCGCGCGCTGTCCGGCAAGTGCTTTCTTCCCGTTTTCAATCCGCAGATCAGAGGTGGCCGTTTCGAGATATTCCCAAATCGTCTTGGTGAACTCGGACTGGTTGCGATCCCGGCGAATGACATCAGCATTATAGCGTACATCCCTCAACGCAGCATCGAATACGTCCGGTGATATTCCGGCCTCCAACGCGCGCGCCCGAAATCCGACGATCCATGTTTGCAGCCCGGCGTCGAACTCCGCCACCGATGTTTCAACGGTGGCCTGATCCGCTGCCACAGCGGCGTGACCAGCCATTGCAAACGCCGCTGCCAATACCCAAACCCGCGCCTGCTTCATAACCCATGCACCCTTTGCCAATCCGTCAAAACTAGCGTCAAACTTCGAGCCTAGAAAGCCCCCTATGCAGGCTGCGCAATCTACCGCCGGGTACGCTTCACCTTAGCCTTGACCTTGTCAGCCTTGCGCTTGGCCTTGACGCCCTTACGCTTGGGGTTTGTGCGCCCGGCTGGTCCGCGACCGCCACGACCGCCCTGCGGCAATGCCTTACCCTCAAGCGTCAGCAGTTCAAGCGCGATACCGCCTGTCACGGGCACAGCTTCGGTCAGGCGAACGGTCACACGCTGCCCGATCCCAATCGTTAGGCCGGTATCCGACCCCATAAGCGTATTCGCTTCTTGGTCATGGTGGAAATATTCACGTCCCAGCGACCGCATCGGCAGCAGCCCGTCAGCGCCAGTCTCATCAAGCTTCACAAAGGCACCAAACCGCGCAATCCCACTGATACGGCCTGAAAATTCATTGCCCACACGCTCGGACAGATAGGATGCAAGATAACGATCCGTCGTGTCCCGCTCGGCGGTCATGGATCGGCGTTCCGTATCCGAGATATGAGCACCGGTCTGTTCGATGTCTTCGATATCATGTGGGGTCAGGCCATCCTTGCCCCAGCCATGCGCCGTAATCAGCGCGCGGTGAACGATCAAGTCCGCATACCGTCGGATGGGTGATGTGAAATGCGCATAAGACCGCAGCGCCAACCCGAAATGCCCGATATGCGCCGGTCCGTAATAGGCCTGCGTCATCGACCGCAAGGTGGAGATGTTGATCAGCTCGGCATCGTCCGTGCCTGCCGCATCGTTCAGTAACTTGTTCAGATGCCGTGTGTGCAGCACCTGCCCTTTGCCCAAGGTGTACCCGGCCGCCTGCGCCGTTTCCCGCAGCGCATCAAGCTTGGCAATCGTCGGTTCTTCGTGAATGCGAAACAGCAGCGGTGTTTTCTTTGCAATCAGGGTTTCTGCTGCTGCCACGTTGGCAAGAACCATGAACTCTTCGATCAGACGATGGGCATCCAAACGGTCTTTGAAATTTACAGATTTGACCGTGCCATCAGGATCAAGTTCAATCCGGCGTTCGGGCAGATCCAGATCAAGCGGTTGCCTCTCAGCGCGGGCTGACTTCAAAGCAGCGTAAGCCTTGTAAATAGGCTCTAGAACAGGCTCTAATAAGGGGCCTGTACGATCATTTGGCCGCCCGTCGATTGCCTCTTGGACTTCTTCGTAATGCAGCGACGCAGGCGAGCGCATCAAACCCCGGTGAAAACTGTGGCTGATCTTTCCACCATCCGCGTTCAGTACCATCCGCACGGCAATACAGGCGCGCGGGACACCCTCGTGAAGCGAGCACAAATCGCCCGACAGGCGATCCGGCAGCATCGGCACGACGCGATCAGGGAAGTAGGTCGAATTCCCACGCTTGCGCGCCTCTCTGTCCAAGGCGGACCCTGACGTGACATAGGTCGCCACATCGGCAATCGCGACCCAGACCACATGGCCGCCCTCGTTCTTGGGGTCTTCATCTGCATGGGCATAGCACGCATCATCGTGATCGCGCGCATCAGAGGGATCGATTGTTATCAACGGCAAATCGCGCAGGTCTTCGCGCCCCTTCAAGCCGACTGGAGTCGCCGCGTCAGCCTCGGCCATCACATCGTCGGGAAACGCATCAGGAATACCATGCTGGTGAATTGCGATAAGGGAAACGGCCTTGGGCGCAGAGGGGTCGCCTAAACGCTCAACAATTCGCGCACGTGGCAGGCCCATACGGCCCTTCGGGCCAGCCTGTTCTGCCTCGACCAACTCGCCATCTTTGGCACCATAGGTCGCATCCGTGGCAACGCTCCATTCCTTGTCGCCCCCCTTGTCGATAGGGACAATCCGTCCGCCTTCGGTCGTCTTGCGAAAGATACCAAGCACCCGTTGCGGGTTCGCGCCGATCCGCCGGATCAGCCGGGCCTCGTAGTGATAATCTTCGCCCTTCACCAGTGTCAGCCGCGCCAAGATACGGTCACCGGCACCCAAAGCGGGATCAGACGCCCGAGGGATCACCAGAACAATCGGCTCCACCCCCGTGCCAGCCCATTCCATCGGCTTTGCGAATAGATCACCATCCTTGTCGGGACCGTTGATCTGCAAGACGGAAACGGGTGGCAGGCGATCCGGGTCTTGATAGCTGCGCTTGCGCTTTTCCAGATGCCCTTCGGCCTCCAGCTCTTTCAGCGTGCGTTTAAGATCGATGCGGGCAGCCCCCTTGATCCCGAATGCCTTGGCGATATCGCGCTTGGCGGTCAGGGTGGGATTGGCGGATATCCAATCAAGGATTTCGGGCTTGGACGGTATTTTGCTCATAGCTTAGCAGGTAGCACGCGCACCACGGTTCGTCATGGGCAAATCGTCGATTGTGTCCACGTCTTGCAGGGTGGCGATCTGCGCGATGCTGTGGCCTGGCAATGTCGCGACTGTATCTGCAAGCGCGTGCTGCGTGGACCAACGCACGCCCGCAAACAGGGCCGGCGGGACAGGCCGCGTCCGCTTGAGGCCGATCAGCCAGTACCCGCCATCGGGCGCAGGGCCAAAAACGGCGTCATGTTTGCCCAAAGCGCTAAAAGCATCCGCGATGTGGCATCGCTCTATCATGGGAATATCCGCACCGATCACGCAAACCGGACCGGGGGGTGCCGCGCGCAACATCCGACCCATCCGGTCGCCCAGATCACCGCGCCCTTGCGGCCATCGGGGCGGATGGGCTGGCCAAACCCGGCTGACCATCCCGTCGCGGTCCGGTGCGACTGCCAGCACCAGAACCCAGCGTGGATCCTGCAAGCGCCGGATCAACGCGCGTGACTGATGGCGAAACCACCATGCCGCCGCTGTCATCCCAAGATCGCGACCAAGCCGCGTTTTTACGCGCCCCGGTCGCGGTTCCTTGACCATGATAACCAGTGTTCGCTTCAAAGGGTCAAAACCATGTCGCGGTGATCGATGCCCGCGTCGTCATAGATCGGCCCCTGCGCCTTGAACCCCAGTTTTTCATAAAACCCCAGCGCATGAACCTGTGAGCCCAGCTTGGCAAAGCGCACGCCGGGTTCCTTGCGTGCCTGATCAATCGCTGCACGGATCAAGGCGGCACCAAGGCCGGTGCCGCGGTGCGCTTGCAAAACACACACCCGCCCGATTTTTGCAGTATCACCGTTGATCTGCATCCGGGCTGTTCCGATGGGCAGATCTTCTTCGGTCGCAAGGAAATGGATCGAGCTGTCATCAAGCGCGTCCAGTTCATCCAGCTCTGACACGCCTTGCTCTTCGATAAAAACGATCCGCCGCAGCAACTGACAGCTGGCAAGATCGTTGCTGACCCCGATATCAAGCGTCATGCGAAATAATCCTTCAATATGCGTGTATAGATCGACTTGAGCTGGTGGATTTGTGCGATTTCCACGTTTTCATCAACAGCGTGCATGGATTGCCCGACAAGGCCGAATTCGACGACGGGACAATGGTTTTTCACAAAACGCGCATCTGACGTGCCGCCCGTCGTGGAAAGGGTTGGCGTCACCCCTGTTTCGGCGGCAACAGATCTGGAAACCAGATCAGAAAGGGCACCGGGGGGCGTGATGAAGCTCTCGCCCGAGATTTTCACCCCAAGCTCTACCTGCACTCCAAACGCATCGCGAATTATTGCAGCTTGCCCCTCAAGCCATTTGGTCAGGCTGTCGCCCGAATGGGTGTCATTGAAACGGATATTAACGGTACCACGACATTCAGCCGGTATGACGTTGGTTGCAGGGTTGCCGGTATCAACCGTCACAACCGCCAAAGTTGATGGATCAAAGTGATCCGTTCCTGCGTCCAGCTCGAACGACGCGAGGTTAGCCATCAAGCGCATCATCGCCGGCAGCGGGTTGTTCGCACGATGTGGATAGGCGGCATGGCCCTGCTTGCCAATAATCCGAAAATGCGCGTTCAGCGATCCGCGACGCCCGATCTTGATCATTTCGCCCATCGTGTTGGGGCATGTCGGCTCACCCACAAGACAAACATCCATCCGGTCGCCCGCCTTTTCCATATAATCGAGCAATGCAAGAGTGCCATCGATGCCTTCAGCCTCTTCATCGCCGGTAATGGTAAGAACAATCGACCCGTCTGGCGGGGTATCGCGGACAAAATCAACGGCAGCCGCGGCAAAAGCGGCAACGCCTGATTTCATGTCTGTTGTGCCCCGACCATACATGACGCCGTCCTTGATCTGCGCCCCGAAAGGCGGATAGGTCCAATCGGCCTCGTTGCCGATGGGCACAACATCCGTATGCCCGTTGAACCCGAAACACCGCGTGTTGCCCTTGTTCCCCCAGCGCGCAAACAAATTGCGAATGCCACCGCGATCGGCCCACGCGCAATCAAACCCCGCGTCGCAAAGCAAATCATGCAAAATATCAAGGGCCCCCGCATCGGCCGGCGTCACAGACGGGCATCTGACCAACTGCGCTGTAAGTTCGACGGGGTCTATGGCGGGCATATAAGGGCTCCTTAAGGCGTTAATTCTGATGCTTTCCCTACACTTGTGACCAAAAAACCGCGGTGCCAAGGGGGTAGTGAAGTAAAAGGTTACCAGCGCCACAAATTCCATGCTACCTTTGCATCAATAAAAACACCCGAGGCAGGGCAACAGCAGGCGTGACACCGGAAAACCGGGTCCTCCAAAATACAGAACATGGCCACAAATAGGGGATACCCCTTTGGTGGATCACACATATCTGTGCTGTCTCGAACAATGTTTGAGGGCAACTGGGATGGCAGCAGCATCGGAAATTCTGATTACAACACGTGGCGAGGGCACAACCGCCCTTGATCTGGCCAACAGCATCATCATGTCGACAGGCAACGCCGAGGATTTAACAAACTCCCGGGGCCACTCGCAAATATCCCGCTCTCGGGCAAGGTGGCTTAAGCGATGACATGGCTTGCCCTTGCAGATAAAAATGAACGCCGGTTCTCTTTGATGGGAATTGGCAACGACAAACAGGATGGGCCCGTTTGCTGCGAAAAACCTGAGGATCTGCTGACCTGCGGCAGCATCATGGTCGAGACCCGGCAGGCCACCGATGGACGTCCCCAGCTTTTGCTGGGTTATATATCGACCTTTCCCTGGCTGCGCAGCCTGACCTTTCAGGCAATTCCGGGCGGGGGCATCGCATTGGTGCAGGTTCAGGGAAACGACATCACCCATGCGGCGATCCAGCACAAAGATAGCGGTCGCAGTGACGTCTTGCGCATCACGTATTCGTGGGACAGCACCGCAAGATGGGGCCGTCTTGCCATGGAACAACCCGAAAGCAACCGTGTCGTCACGGTTCCCGTCCCAAATCCAAAGCCTATCGCGATGCAAGACCTGCGTGACATGATGCTGGGCCATGGGGACCAGACATGCTCGACTGATGTGATCTTTGCGGCATTGTCGAACCGGATTGAACCTGTCGGGCCTATGCCCTCAATGCTACCCTCGACCCCGCTGGCGACGCCGTGGGGGTATAAAGCGCTGTCACACCTGGGACGGGGCGATACCGTGATGACACAGAAATCCGGTGTGGTGCCAGTACTGCAGCGGGTATCGCGAACTGTTCCGGCGCGTGGCAGCTTTGCGCCCGTGCGTTTGCGCGCTCCGTATTTCGGGCTACAGCAGGACATCATCGTATCACCGGATCAAAGGTTGGTCATCGACGGGCCAGAGGTTGATTACCTGTTCAACAAAGAGGCGGTATTAATTCCGGCGCGCCATCTGGTGAATGGCTTTGCTGCCTTGTACGAAACTTGCGGACCGACAATTACCTATTCACAGCTTTTGTTGCCCGCACATGAAACGTTGCTGGCTGCGGGAACAGCGGCGGAAAGCCTGTATATCAGGCGCCTGCGCCGCCAGCCGATCCCCTTGGCCAGCAGTGTGCTTGCAACGTTCGACCGCAACGACCTTCCCGAACACGGAAAACCCGCGCATTCAGTGCTGAAATGGTTCGAAGCGATCACACTGGCAAGCCGACGCGCGGCCTGATCAGTCGAAAAACGGAGTCATCTGGGCAACGATCACGGAATTTTCGTCCAAGGCCCGCGCCATCAAGGCACGTTCTTCGTCATCAATCTCGTGACCTTCTGCCTCGCGTTCCGCCAGCGTGCCGTATCCGGTGACATCCAACGGATTCGTATCAGCCTGCTTCAAGATCGCTACGGTTTCACGAACGGCCTCGGCCTCGTCGATGCCAGAGGCAAAACACATCAGCGCCGCCCCCGTAGCCTTGTCGGGCAGCCCGTCACCCTCTTTGCGCCCAATTTCGACCAGCAAAGTATATACCTGCTGGCGAGACGGTTTTTTTTGTTTTTTCTCATCAGACATAAAAAAGGCCACCGCATTTAGATGCAGCAGCCCTAACTGGTTCTAACGCGTCTGAAAAGGGTCAGCTGCGTCCGCGCAACCCGCGCCACGCCCAGATCACCAAACATGCGCCGACAAGGCCCACGAACAACTGAGTGAGCCAAGCGTCTGCCGCATAGATATTAAGCAGACCCAGTATGAAGTTCAGCACCACAGCGCCAACGATCCCCAACCCGACATTTGCAAAAATCCCGGTATCTGCTTTCATGATCATGCTGGCAATCCAACCTGCAAGGCCACCTACGATGATCGATCCAATCAACCCAAGTCCCATCTGTGCATTCCTTTTATGTTTGTCCTGCGGTGTAACCCCCAAGGGCAGATTTTGTTCCAGTTAGTCGCGAAGCAGTTCGTTGATCGACGTTTTCGACCGCGTCCGCTCGTCCACCCGCTTGACGATAACCGCGCAATACAAATTCACACCATTTTTCGACGGCATGGATCCCGCGACGACAACCGACCCTGATGGCACTTCACCGTACATGACTTCGCCGGTTTCGCGATCCAGAATCTTGGTCGACTGACCGATGAACACGCCCATGCCCAGAACCGATCCTTCGCGCACGATGCAGCCCTCAACCACCTCTGAGCGCGCACCGATAAAGCAGTTGTCTTCAATGATCGTCGGGCCGGCCTGCATGGGCTCCAGCACGCCACCAATGCCGACACCGCCGGACAAGTGGACATTTTTCCCGATCTGAGCACACGATCCAACAGTCGCCCAAGTGTCAACCATAGTGCCGCTGTCAACATAGGCGCCGATGTTCACAAACGACGGCATCAAAACCACGCCGGGCGCGATGTAGGCGGATTTGCGGACAACACAATTTGGCACAGCACGGAAACCGGCTGTCTTCCAGTCGTCTTCACCCCAGCCTTTGAACTTGCTGTCTACCTTGTCCCACCAACCGGCACCTTGCGGCCCACCCGATTGATGTTCCATATCCTTGATCCGAAAACCCAGCAAAACAGCTTTTTTCGCCCACTGGTTCACGTGCCAGTCACCGCTCTCCATTTTCTCGGCAACACGCAACTTACCACTGTCGAGCGCGTTCAAAGTGTCCTCGATCGCATCGCGTTGCTCACCCGTGGTCGAGGATGAAATTGTGTCGCGGGCATCCCACGCGGCTTCGATTGCAGTTTCAAGTTGGGCGTTCGACATGGGGTTGGCTCCGGAACTAAGGGATATTGAAAGGATCAAGTGTTGCGCATGGCTATACCCTTGTCAGGAAGTGCACGCAATCATAACGGCCAGCGTGGTCATTTGTTCAAAACACGGGCATGTTGACGGCAACAGATTGACCGGAGATTTTGATGACCGAAACCACCCGCCACCCTTTGCGTGGCGCTGTCGCTGATAGCGCCAAAGCCAAAGACGTACCTGACACGCCGCAAACCCGGGCCCCCGCCTATCGCTTGGCGTTCACCGATCAGGACTTTATGGGTCGCGATGCCTTGCGCCCGGTTCGCTTGCAGCTGGAACTGCTCAAGCCCGAGATGGAGCTGGATGCGCATGGCATCACATCGACGATTGTTCTGTTTGGGGGCGCGCGCATTCCGGCACCAGTCGACAAAGACAAGGCGCGCACCAAGACACTGGCGGACTTGTCCCATTTCTACGAGGAAGCACGTGAATTCGCACGTCTGATGACATTGAAATCAATGGAAACCGGTGGTCAGGAAAACGTCATTGTCACAGGCGGCGGCCCCGGTGTGATGGAGGCAGGAAACCGTGGTGCCGTGGATGCCGGTGGGCAATCCATCGGGTTGAATATCGTGCTTCCTTTTGAACAAGCGCCGAATGAATACGTCACACCCGAGCTGTGTTTCAACTTCCACTATTTCGCGATCCGAAAGATGCATTTCTTGATGCGGGCACGGGCGATCTGCGTTTTTCCGGGCGGCTTTGGCACCATGGACGAAACGTTCGAGGCACTGACGCTGATTCAGACCGGACGCATGTCACGCATCCCGTTTTTGCTGTTCGGGCGCGCCTTTTGGGAAAAGATCATAAACTGGGATGCGCTGGCGGATGCAGGCACAATCTCGGCCGAGGATCTGGATCTGTTCAGGTTCGTTGAAACCGCTGACGAAGCGATGCACGTGATCGATAACTGGGAAACCGCCCCCGCGCGGGATGATGTGCCCGGCAGGTAATAACCGCTGCCTTATCGTACTAGATCAATCGCAAAGCTCGGCTGGCAAGACACATATTTCTACGTGATGCGGCAAGGTTTCGAGCACGTGACCGTGTTCTGTATTGCGCACGCTAAAGCCATATCCGGCAAGGCGATGTTTCCACTCGCGGAATGACAAAACATGTTCGCGCTCGCGGGTGATCAAGTTCATGACTTCGGCAGTGATGAAAGCGTCGTTCTTAATGATAACAGACATTGGCTATTGCTCCTAACTGTGTTGTCGATGGAAACAATATCTTTGCTGATGATGTCTTTAATCATTCTGAATTCTGTCGAACCAAAGGTCTTTTCATGACGATTCCACCACAATTATCCTTAGGGTTTTAGCCATTTCTAAGACATCTGGTTCGGCATCGCCTGTTTTATCCTGACAAACCAATGCAGGAGGCCAATTTTGGAAACGATCGTTTCCATCATCAACGTCCCGCCATTTCTGATCGGTTGCGCATTCTTATTCAGGGTGCTGCTTGGGTGGCAATATGGGCGCATTCGGTGCTGTAGGGCTGCTTGTGACCAGCAACCTGACCACTGCCATGATCAGATTCGCTGATGCCTATCTGGCGGGTATCACCTTGACCCTAAGACTCCTGATGCAAGATGCGCTCAGATTTCAAACAGCGCTCAAAGACCCGCCTCAGCCTGGATTTGCTTGCGCGATTTGCGTTCGCGCTCGGTCGCAGATTTCAGCTGACCACAAGCTGCCATGATGTCCTCGCCACGCGGCTTGCGCACGGGGGACGCGTATCCCGCCTTGTAGACGATCTCGGAAAACGCCCGTATGCGATTGTTCGACGACCGTTTGTAGGGCGCGCCGGGCCATTCGTTGAATGGGATCAGATTGATCTTAGCGGGAATGCCACGGATCAGTTCGATCAAGCGGTAAGCATCAGCGTCGCTATCGTTCACCCCGTCAAGCATAACGTATTCAAAGGTGATCCGTTCTGAATTGCTGACCTTGGGATAGGTGCGCAGCGCCTCGATCAGTTCTGCAATGTTCCAGCGTTTATTGATCGGGACCAGCTTGTCGCGCACCTCGTCGGTGGTTGCATGAAACGAAATTGCCAGCTGACAACCGATTTCCTCGGCCGTGCGAGCAATCTCGGGCACAACGCCCGAAGTCGACAGGGTAATCCGGCGGCGCGACAGTTGGATGCCTTCCGGGTCCATCGCGATCTTCATCGCATCGCGCACATTTTCAAAATTATAAAGCGGTTCACCCATGCCCATAAGTACGATATTCGACAACAAACGCGGCGCTTCTGTGATCGTACCGGGCACGGGCCATTCGCCCAGATCATCGCGCGCAACCATCACCTGACCGATGATTTCACCCGCCGTCAGGTTGCGCACCAGCTTTTGCGTGCCAGTATGGCAGAACGAACAGGTCAGCGTGCATCCAACCTGAGAGCTGACGCATAGCGTGCCACGCCCTTCTTCCGGAATATAGACCACCTCGACTTCGTGCCCGCCTGCAATGCGAACAAGATACTTGCGCGTGCCATCTTCTGAAACCTGCTTGGTTACAACCTCGGGCACTTCGATCACGAATTTCTCGGCCAACTCAGCGCGGAACGCTTTGGACAGATTGGTCATGTCGGCAAAGTCGCGCGACCCCCACTGATAGATCCACTGCCAGATCTGACCGACCCGCATCTTTGCTTGCTTTTCCGGCGTACCTTGCGCAATCAGCGCATCGCGCATCGCATCGCGGGTCAATCCGACCAAGTTCATCGGCCCGTCCGGCAGTTTGCGCGGCAGGGTCATAACGTCTTGGGTAATCGGCGCGGTCGCAGACATGGGGATTCTCCGGGATGCAGGTGTTTGAGCGCTCTATATAGGCATTCGCACTCAGATCAAAAGGAAAGGGTGCATCTGGGCAAGGGTCAGCCGACAAACAAAGCCCTGGCGCGGCACCCTTTCTAGAAAATCGACCGGCGTCCCCGCACTTCCAGCGCTTTGCGGGATTGGCTGATCTTGCCGTTGGTAGAGGTGACAGTGACAGGCGGAGCCTTTTTCAAATCCTTTTTCATCGCAACGATGGAGTCGTAGAAATGCACATAGGTCAGCTCTTTAGCCATCCTTGAAAGCGGAAAAATCTCGTCCTGATCAGTGTACCAGCTGTGCATCTGATCAACGAGCCGTTTGGCGTATTCGATAAAGCTGGCCTGTTCCTGAAAGCCACCCCCAAATCCGGGCCAATAACTGGTGTGGGTGTCTTCCACCAGATAGTGACCGCCATCCTTGATCGCAGGCCACAGGTTTTCAAAACTAATGGTCTGCTGGTCCATCTTGTGACCCCCATCGTCGATGATCACATCGAAGGGGCCATATTTTTCGACAAGCATTTGCAGGAAGACCGGGTCAGATTGATCGCCAATCTCGACGACCGTGCCGGGATCTGCCAGTCCGCGACAGGCGGGGTCTATGTCAGCAAAGACCAGTTTCGACCCCTTGCCGAAATAGCCGCCCCACATCGGGATCGACCCGCCCTTCCAAACACCAATCTCAAGAAAAGTGATGTCTTTCCCTTGCAAATGCCCCAGCTCGGCCGCGTAGGCATCAAAATAGTGCATCCATTTTGAAACCATGCGGTGGTCCGTCTTTTGCAGGAAGTCGGTGAAATAGCTCGTGGTCATCGGAAAATCCTCGTGGGTCTTTACTCAGCAGCGCTTTTAGGAAGGTTTTACAGCAATCTCATGCCTCAGTCATGTTACATATATTTCACATACACGGTCATTACGTAACATTTAAGTTGCACCGAATCGCGACTATCCCTAGATTTGTAAACAAGGGAGACATTCATGGACGCTTTTATTTGTGACGCGCAGCGCACGCCGATTGGTCGCTTTGGCGGGGCTTTATCCTCGGTGCGCGCCGATGATCTGGCAGCCGCACCGATTGCAGCGTTGATGGCACGCAACCCGTCGGTCGACTGGTCCAAGGTCGATGACGTCATCTTTGGTTGCGCCAATCAGGCGGGCGAAGACAACCGCAACGTTGCGCGCATGGCAGCGCTGTTGGCCGGTCTGCCTGTTGATGTGCCCGGTGCCACGATCAACCGTTTGTGTGCGTCTGGAATGGATGCAGTCGGCGCTGCTGCCCGCGCGATCAAGGCGGGCGACATGGATCTGGCGATTGCCGGGGGCGTGGAAAGCATGACCCGCGCGCCGTTTGTGATGCCCAAGGCTGAAACCGCATTTTCACGTGGCAATGCTGTCTATGACACCACCATCGGCTGGCGTTTTGTGAACCCCAAGATGAAATCGCAATACGGTGTCGAATCCATGCCCGAAACCGGCGACAACGTTGCCGCCGATTACGACATCAGCCGCGAAGATCAAGATGCCTTTGCCAAGCGCAGCCAGGATCGTTGGGAAGCCGCCGACAAGGCTGGCATCTTTGCCGACGAAATCGCGCCTGTCAGCATCCCGCAGCGCAAGGGCGATCCGGTCGTCTTTGACCGCGACGAACACCCCCGGCCCGGCACATCGATGGAAGCGTTGCAAAAGCTGCGCCCGCTCAACGGCGCTGACAAGACAGTCACCGCAGGGAATGCATCTGGCGTAAATGACGGCGCTGCCGCACTGCTGATCGCCTCGGCAGAGGCAGCCAAGCAACACGGCCTGACGCCGATCGCGCGGATCGTTGGCATCAGCGCCGCAGGGGTCGAACCCAGAGTGATGGGGATCGGCCCCGTGCCTGCCAGCCAAAAGGTGCTGGCGCGTGCTGGGCTGACAATTGACCAGATGGATGTCATCGAACTGAACGAGGCGTTTGCCAGCCAAGGTATCGCAACACTTCGCGCCCTTGGTGTGGCCGACGATGCGCCGCATGTAAACGCCAACGGCGGTGCAATTGCCATCGGCCATCCGCTTGGCATGTCGGGCGCACGACTGGTGATGACAGCCGCACTGCAACTGAAACGCACAGGCGGTCGCTATGCGCTTTGCACCATGTGTGTCGGCGTAGGCCAGGGCGTTGCCATCATCCTAGAAAACGCAAGCTAACTGTTGAATCCCCCCTGAAAGGATCTGAACGATGTATGCACAGATGATCAAATCCACCGGCGATGGTGTCAAATCCTTAGACGAGATGGAGCCCCAAGAGCGCGCCTTTCAGGAGCGGATCAATGCAGGCGGCAAGATCGAGCCGAAAGACTGGATGCCGGAAGGGTATCGCAAGAACCTGATCCGGCAGATCGGCCAACATGCGCACTCCGAAATTGTTGGCCAACTGCCCGAGGGCAACTGGATCACGCGCGCACCGACGCTGGAGCGCAAGGCGATCCTGCTGGCCAAGGTGCAGGACGAGGCGGGGCATGGTTTGTATCTTTACTGTGCCGCCGAAACCCTGGGGGTCAGCCGTGATCAACTGACCCGCGACCTTCTGTCGGGCAAAATGAAATACAGTTCGATCTTCAATTATCCAACCCTGACATGGGCCGATATGGGTGCCGTGGGCTGGCTGGTGGATGGTGCAGCGATCATGAACCAAGTGCCATTGCAGCGCACATCTTACGGCCCTTATGCCCGCGCGATGGTGCGAATCTGCAAGGAGGAATCGTTCCACCAGCGCCAAGGCTATGACATCATGATGAAGATGGCCAAAGGCACGCCAGCACAAAAGAAGATGGCGCAGGATGCGCTTGATCGGTTCTGGGGGCCTGCGTTGATGATGTTCGGCCCCTCGGATGAAAACTCGGTCCACTCCGCGCAATCCATGGCGTGGAAGATCAAGATGAACAGCAATGACGAGCTGCGCCAAAAATTCGTCGATGAATGTGTGCCGCAGGCCGAATATCTGGGCCTGACCGTGCCCGACCCTGATCTGAAATGGAATGACGAACGCGGACACTACGACTTTACCCAGCCCGATTGGGACGAATTCTTTGACGTGCTCAAGGGTAACGGCCCCTGCAACACCGAACGCCTAGAGGCGCGCAACAAGGCGTGGGACGATGGTGCGTGGGTGCGCGAGGGTCTGATGGCCCACGCCGCCAAAAAGCGCGCCGCAAAACTGGCAGCGGAGTAATTAAAATGAGCAGCCCCGAAGCAAAACCCTATCCCGGCACCCAAGCGGTCGAGCATGGCAAGGCCCGCGCCGATGAATGGCCCCTGTTTGAAATCTTCATTCGCGGTCAGCACGGCCTAAGCCATCGCCACGTCGGATCGCTGCACGCGCCCGACGCCGAAATGGCGATCAAGAACGCCCGCGATGTATATACCCGCCGCAACGAAGGCGTGAGCATCTGGGTCGTTCAGGCGTCCGACATCGCCGCCTCCTCACCCGAGGAAAAAGGCTCTCTTTACGAACCCGCCAACGACAAGGTGTATCGCCACCCAACCTTCTTCGACATTCCCGACGAAGTGGGGGCGATGTGAGCGATCATTTGTTCGAATACCTTTGTCGCATGGGCGACAACACCTTGGTGTTGGGGCATCGCGTATCTGAATGGTGCGGCCATGCGCCTGTGCTTGAGGAAGACATCGCGCTGGCCAACACCGCGCTTGATCTGATCGGGCAAACGACGCTGTGGCTTGATCTGGCGGGCGAGGTTGAAGGCGCAGGCCGCAACGCGGACAAGCTGGCCTTTCACCGCGACGTCTGGGATTTCCGCAATCTGCTGCTGGTTGAACAGCCCAACGGTGATTTCGGCCAGACGATGATGCGGCAGTTTCTGTTTGACGCGTGGCACCTTGGCCAGTTGAAAGCGCTGATGGACAGCTCTAACGCACAAGTCGCAGCGATTGCCGAGAAGTCGAGCAAAGAGGTGACCTATCACCTTGAACGCGCAAGAGACACGGTAATCGGCCTTGGTGACGGGACCGAAGAAAGCCATGCGCGGATGCAGGCAGCACTGAACAAATTGTGGCCCTATGTCGGGGAAATGTTCGTTTCCGATGATGTGGATGCGGCACTGGTCGCGGGGGGTATCGCACCTGATCCGGCGTCGCTTCGCCCCGCCTATGATGCTTTGGTCAGCGATGTGTTCCTTGCCGCGACATTGGAGAAACCGCAGGATGATTTCGCCCACAAGGGCGGCAAATCCGGCAAGCGGCATTCTGAACATCTGGGGCATATACTGACCCAGATGCAATGGTTGCAACGCGCCTATCCGGATGCGACATGGTAGTGGAAAAGCCCTCGTTAGACACTGTTTGGGCATGGCTTTCTGCAGTGGCTGACCCTGAAATTCCTGTGATCTCGCTGACTGATCTGGGGATTATCCGCGATGTGCAATGGCACGATGATACGCTTGCGGTGACGGTCACGCCGACCTATTCCGGCTGCCCCGCGACCACGATCATCAACCTTGATATCGAAACTGCCTTGCGCGGGCATGGCATCGAAAAACTGACCCTGAAACGGCAGCTTTCGCCCGCTTGGACGACGGATTGGCTGTCCGACACCGGCCGCGCCAAGCTGGAAGCCTACGGTATCGCGCCGCCCCAACCCGCCGGTGGGCCAAAGCAATGCCCACGCTGCAAATCCACCGAGGTGGAAAAGATCAGCCAGTTCGGATCGACCCCCTGCAAGGCGCAATGGCGCTGCACCGACTGTCTGGAACCCTTTGATTATTTTAAGTGCATCTGACCCATGAGCCAATTTCTCCCCTTAGTCGTCACTGATATTCACCATACGATCCGCGATGCGGTTGTCTTGACGTTAAAGTCCGAAGACGGTGACGCCTTTGCCTTCACACAAGGCCAGTACCTGACGTTCAAGCAGGATTTCGACGGGACAGAGCTGCGCCGCAACTATTCGATCTGTGCAGGTCTCGACGATGGTGTTTTGCAAGTCGGCATCAAACGTGTCGACGGTGGCGCGTTCTCAACCTTCGCAAACGAGACGCTGAAAGTTGGCGATACGCTTCATGCGATGCCGCCGCAGGGTAAGTTTTTCACCGCATTAGAGCCTGATCGCGCCAAGAACTACCTAGGGTTTGCGGGCGGGTCGGGCATCACGCCTGTGCTGTCGATCCTGAAAACCGTGCTGAAACGTGAACCGCATTCGACCTTTACGCTGGTCTATGCCAACCGCGCCGTGAACACGATCATGTTCCGCGAAGAGATCGAAGACCTCAAGAACCGCTATATGGGCCGGCTGAGCGTTATCCATATGTTGGAATCCGGTCAGGATATCGACCTGTTTACGGGTCGAGTGGATCAAGCCAAATGCAACGACCTGTTCAAGACTTGGATCGACATCAAAAACATCGACACCGCATTCATTTGCGGGCCGGAACCGATGATGCTGGCCATCGCCGATGCGCTGAAGGCCAACGGATTAGAGCCTGATCAGATCAAGTTTGAGCTGTTCAGCGAAAGCCAGCAGGGACGTTTGGCCAAGCAGGAAATGGCCAAACGGTCCGAAGGGCAAGCCGACACGCAAGTGACCGTCATCATCGACGGCGCGCCGCACAGCTTTGCGATGGGCAAAGGGCAATCCGTGCTTGAGGCCGCGTTGGAAAACAACCTTGATGCGCCCTTTGCATGCAAGGCAGGCGTCTGTTCGACCTGCATGTGTAAGGTGCTTGAGGGTGAGGTCGAGATGCTGTCGAACCACGCGTTGGAGGACTACGAGGTCGAGCGCGGCTATCGTCTAAGCTGCCAGAGCTATCCGATCACCGACAAGATCGTCATCGACTACGACCATCATTAAGGACACTATCATGCGCGATATTCAAAGCTTTGCCGCCGGTCAGTGGATCAATCCCGGGGCGGGGGCGCGTAGCATCGCCAGTGCAATCACCGGTGATGTCATCGCGCAGGCGGGCAATGACGCGCTTGATGTGCACGCGATGCTTTCCTACGCCCGCGATGTTGGCGGCCCTGCCCTGCGCAAGCTGACATTCCATGACCGCGCAAAGATGCTCAAGGCGCTCGCACAGCACCTGAAAGACCATAAACAGAGCCTGTATGACCTGAGTTTCGATACTGGTGGCACACAATCCGACCACATGATCGACGTGGATGGTGGGATCGGCACGATGCAGGTTTACGCCGCCAAGGGTCGTCGCGAAATGCCCGATGATCAGGTGTTTCTGGACGGTCCACCCGAACAATTGGGCCGCACAGGTCAGTTCATGGGACGGCATATTTGCACCCCGCTGCAAGGCGTTGCAGTGCATATTAACGCGTTCAATTTTCCGGTCTGGGGCATGCTGGAAAAGCTGGCTCCGACCCTGCTGGCCGGTGTTCCCGCCATCGTCAAACCTGCCACCGCAACCTGCCAAGTAACCGAGGCATGTTTCAAGCTGCTGATCCAGTCGGGCATTCTGCCAGACGGTGCGATCCAGCTAGTGACAGGCGGGTTGGGCAACATGCTTGACCATCTGGATTGTCAGGATGTGATCAGTTTTACCGGATCCGCCGAAACCGCGTTGAAACTGCGGGGCAATCCAGTGTTGCTGGAACGGTCGGTCAGGTTCGCATCAGAGCAGGACAGCTTGAATGCGTCCGTATTAGGGCCTGATGCAGGGCCCGGCACACCAGAGTTTGATCTATTCGTGAAAGAGGTCCAGCGCGAGATGACCGCCAAAGCAGGTCAGAAATGTACCGCCATCCGCCGGATCATGGTGCCCCAAGCGCATGTAGATGCAATGATTGCAGCAGTTTCCGCAAAGCTTGAAAAGATCACCATCGGCGATCCACGACTTGAGACGACGCGGATGGGCGCGCTGGTATCCCTGTCGCAACGCCGCGATGTGTTGGAGAAAGCAACGCTGATCGGCGCCGAGGCAGAGCGTGTCTTTGGCGACCCTGACAGCTTTACCGTTGAGGGGGCCGACCGCGATAAAGGGGCTTTCGTGCCGCCCATGCTGTTCCATTGCGCTGATCCCGACAATGCAATCCGCGTTCACGATACCGAGGCCTTTGGCCCCGTCTCAACCATCATGCCCTACCGCGATGTCGATCACGCAATCAATTTTCTGAACAAGGGCAAGGGGTCGCTTGTTGCGTCTGTCATCACCCGCGACGGCGATGTCGCGCGACAGATGGCGATGGGCGCGGGCGCGTTCCACGGGCGGCTTTACTTTAACAATCGCAATTCCATGGCCGAAGCGACAGGCCACGGTGCACCCCTGCCCCATATGGTGCATGGCGGTCCGGGCCGTGCAGGGGGCGGCGAAGAACTGGGCGGGGTTCGCGGTGTCATGCACTACATGCAGCGCACCGCCATTCAGGGTAGCCCCGACATTCTAACCGCCATCGGAAAGCAATGGGTACCCGGTGCGACCGAGATTGGCGACCTCGACCACCCCTTCACGCGCGTCTTTGGCGCGCTTGATCTGGGCGAGACTTTCAATTCCGCCAGTCGCGTCGTGTCACTGGATGATATCGAAACGTTTGCCCATTTCACCGGCGACACGTTTTACGCGCACATGGACGAGGACGCGGCCAAGGCGAACCCCTTCTTCCCCGGACGTGTTGCCCATGGCTATTTGCTGCTTAGCTTTGCCGCTGGCCTGTTTGTGCAGCCCGATCCCGGACCCGTTCTGGCGAATACAGGCCTTGATAACCTGCGGTTCATGGCACCGGTACAGGCGGGCGACAGCATCAAGGTGCGGCTGAGCGTCAAAGCAAAGACGCCTCGTAATGATGACTATGGTGAGGTACGCTGGCACGTGACCTTGACCAATCAGGATGATGCCGCCGTGGCCGAATATGAACTGCTGACGATGAATGCCTACAGATGATTTCACCCTGGCAATCCAGCCGTTAAAGCAACTTGGCGGCCAGCGCGTCTGGTCGCTGATGATCAGCTTGTTCGGCGATCTGGCGCGCCACGAGGGGGATGTTATCGACGGGCCGGTCCTGTCTGCGATCATGGCCGCAATGGATGTGCGGCCAGAGGCAGCACGCGTGGCACTGCACCGGTTGCGCAAGGACAACTGGATCGCTTCGCAAAAGCACGGTCGGACAAGCCAGCATAGCCTGACGACGGATGGACGCAGGCAATCTCACGCGGCAAGCAGACGCATTTATGCATCGCCTGACGATCTGGCGCAAAACTGGCAGATGGTCTTGACTGACGAGGCCACTTCAGACGCAAAAGCACTCAGCGATTTTGTGAACCTTGAAGGGCGAATCTATGTTGGCGCGGCCGACCTTGCGCCCCCGAAAAACGCATTTGCGATCTCTGGCAAAGATGCACCTGACTGGATGAAGCGCGAACTTGAGCCACAGCAGCTTGCTGAAGGATACGTTCACCTGCGCGCAGCCCTCGAACACGCTGTGCTGGTTTTGCCACCGCCCCCTGACCTTGTCCCGCGTGAGATTGCAACGCTGCGGTGCCTCGTCGTGCACAATTGGCGGCGGCTGGCGCTCAAGCATCCAGCAGTGCCCCGCCCCCTGATAAGGGACGATTGGCCGGGCCTGAGATGTCATGTTCTGGTCGCTGATCTGCTGGCGCGCTACCCTCGCCCGCAGCAAGACAGCATCACTGCCGTTTAACACTGCCCGAAAGGGGTACTTTCGTTAAGCGTGTGCGCGCGATATAGGAGAGCCATGACAAATAAAGTTTATCAAAATGACCTGCCCGATGGTCTAGATCTGGGTGCTGTTGTCGCGATTGATTGCGAGACGATGGGCCTGCATCCGCACCGCGACCGCCTGTGTGTTGTCCAACTGTCTGGCGGCGACGGCAACGCGCATCTGATCCAGATCGCCAAAGGTCAAACCGACGCGCCAAACCTATGCGCACTGCTGGAAAACCCCGACATTCTGAAGCTGTTTCACTTTGGACGATTTGACATTGCGGCGATGCTGAACATGTTCGGTGCCAAGGCAGCCCCCGTCTATTGCACCAAGATCGCGAGCCGCCTTGTGCGCACTTATACTGATCGGCACGGATTGGCGAAGCTGTGTCAGGAATTGCTAAGCGTCGATATCTCGAAGCAACAGCAATCCAGCGATTGGGGCGCAGACAACCTGACCAAGGCCCAAATCGACTATGCCGCGTCCGATGTGTTGCACCTGCACAAGTTGCGCGATGTACTGAACGCCATGCTGATCCGTGAAGATCGCGTGGACCTCGCGCAGGCGTGTTTTGATTTTCTTCCCACCCGTGCCCAATTGGATTTGGCAGGCTGGCCCGACACGGATATTTTTGCACACGCATGAGCACTCCATTTTTAGATACCGCCCGACGTGTGATCCGCACCGAGGCTGATGCGCTGGTCGCGTTGGCCGACAGTCTGGACGATCGGTTTCGCGACGCCGTTGACTTGCTGGTTGCAACCCGTGGCCGTGTGATTGTCACAGGCATTGGTAAATCCGGCCACATTGCCAAAAAGATCGCGGCAACATTGGCCAGCACCGGCACGCCTGCGCAATTCGTCCATCCTGCCGAAGCAAGCCATGGTGATCTGGGGATGATCACCGCCGATGATGTGGTGTTGGCCATCTCGAATTCCGGCGAGGCACCCGAACTGGCTAACCTGATTGCCTATTCACGCCGCTTTTCTATCCCATTGATCGGAATAACCAGCCGCGAAGGCAGCAGCCTTGGCGCGCATTGCGATGTTGTCTTGTTGCTGCCGCAACTGGCCGAGGCCTGCGGTACGGGTGTTGTTCCATCGACATCGACCACGATGACGCTGGCCATGGGCGATGCGGTTGCGATTGCGCTGATGGAGAACCGTTCATTCACAGCCGAGCATTTTCGCGAATTTCATCCCGGTGGCAAACTGGGCGCGCGGCTAAGCCGGGTCGCAGATCTGATGCACACTGGCGATGCACTTCCCTTGGTCAAAGATGACGCACCCATGTCAGAGGCGCTGATGGCGATGAGCAGCAAATCCTTTGGCGTGGTGATCGTCACGAACCAGACCGGCGCGCTTGCCGGGATCATCACCAGCGGCGATTTAGGGCGGCATCTTGAGGGGCTGATGTCGAAGACGGCACGCGACGTGATGACATCGACCCCCGTCACCATCGCCCCTGATGCCTTGGCTGAAAAAGCAGTCGGGATCATGAACATGCGCAAGATCACCTGCCTGTTGGTTGTCGACCCAACCGGCGGAAATATCCCGGCAGGATTGATCCATATCCACGATTGCCTACGCGTCGGACTGGGATAGATTTCCATGCAAGGGGACCGCTATACAAGAATGGTATCCTGGCTGAAGGTGCTGTTTCCCCTGATGGCGCTGGCGCTTTTGTCGACCCTCTTCCTGATCTCGCGCGCGATTGATCCCGGTCAGTCGATCCCTTTTGCCGAGAAGGAAATCCAGGACCGGTTGCGTGATCAACAGGTCACTGCCCCTTTCTTTACCGGGGCCAGCGCGCAGGGTGATGAGTTGTCATTTTATGCTGATGTTTTAACAACGCCAGACGGGAAAATCGGGTCAAACACAGCCACAAATATTCGCGCCACCATCAAGACCCCGGATGGTGCCTTTTATCGGCTTCAATCAAAGCAGGCCGATATTGACCTTGTCGAGGATAATGTGAAATTGACAGAAGACGTCGTTCTGATGACCTCGACTGGCTATCGTATGACAAGCGATTACATGACCTCCGGTCTGTCCTCGCTCAACCTCGAATCTCCCGGGCCTGTCTATGGTACCGCACCCGAAGGCACGCTAGAGGCCGGGTCGATGACTGTCGCTAAACCTGAAAATGGTGGTGCCGCCCAATTGTTTTTCACAAACCGGGTGAAGCTGATATATAAACCTAAACCTTTGATAGAGTAACCCTCGTGAAATACCTTTTACTTCCGATCTTTTTGCTTGTTTCTGCCGTGTCTGTTGCCGCGCAAGGGGCCAATGTTGCCTTCGGAACGATCCGGCAGGACACTGGCCTGCCGGTCGAGGTGACTGCCGACAATCTGTCCGTCGATCAGGCAACAGGAACTGCGATTTTTACTGGAAATGTGCTGATTGGTCAGGGTGAAATGCGCCTGTCTGCCTCGCGTGTCCTGGTTGTTTACCGCGCAGACGCGGAAGGGATTGCAAGGCTGGAAGCCACCGGTGGCGTAACGTTGGTTTCCGGCCCGGATGCCGCCGAATCAGAGCGGGCAGATTACAATATCGATAACGGCATAATTGTCATGTCGGGCAACGTGCTGCTGGCCCAAGGGCGCAACGCGCTGAGTTCTGACAAGATGAGCGTCAAGCTGTCGGATGGCACGGCGCAGATGTCCGGCCGCGTAAAGACCGTCTTGCAAACCGGTGGCGATAACTAATGATCACACCATCCCTGACGGTAGCGGAAGGCGGCGGCGGGCTGCGCATCGAACATTTGCGAAAGGCTTACCGCAAGAAAACAGTCATCCGTGATTTTTCGATGTATCTTGACCGTGGAGAGGTCGTGGCCCTGCTTGGCCCGAACGGGTCCGGCAAGACGACAACATTTTACGCCATCGCTGGCCTTGTCATGCCCGAGGGTGGGACGGTGACAATCGATGGCAAGAATGTGACGTCTTTGCCGATGTACCGCCGTGCACAGTTGGGCATCGGTTATCTGCCCCAGGAAATGAGTATTTTTCGCGGGCTGAGCGTTCAGGATAATATTTCGGCGATCCTTGATATTTCTGTCTCTGACGGCCGCAAACGGCGCGAGCGTCTTGAGACCCTGTTGTCAGAATTTTCGATCGAGCATCTGCGCCGCGCCCCTGCCCTCGCGCTGTCGGGTGGTGAACGCAGGCGGGTGGAAATCGCGCGTTGCCTGGCCGCTGATCCAAAGTATCTGCTGCTGGATGAACCTTTTGCAGGGGTTGATCCAATCTCGGTTGATGATATCCGGCATCTGGTCGCGGATCTGAAAAAACGCGGCATTGGCGTATTGATTACCGATCATAACGTGCGTGAGACGCTCGAAATCGTGGATCGCGCCTATATCCTTCACGAGGGCAAAGTGCTGATGTCAGGCACGCCATCGGAAGTCGTGCAGAATGAAAACGTACGCCGCGTTTATCTGGGTGACAATTTCCGTATCTCTTAATTTCCCGTAAAGAAGCTGGGCAATTTTTCGCACCATTTGGCACCAGTTTCATTTGACAACAGCGTGGTTTAGGGCGCTCAATAGGGCTATGGCGACACCGCGTTCCTTGTCTGTCCTACCTTACCCTTTCATCAAAGGGCCAAAGGCATTCAGTCTGAACGCAGCGCCATTCACCCGAATCTGACACCGCCCCCGGCCGCAATTTTTTGCGGTCTGTGACGATGTTCAGAGCGATATGATTGAGGAGAGTTTATGCGATACCAAATCAGTGGCAAACAGATCGACATCGGCGAAGCCCTGCAAATCCATGTAAAGACGGAGCTAGGAGAAGCAGTCAACAAATACGCTGAACGTCCGACTGACGCAAATATCATCTTTTCCAAGTCCGGCCATGAATTTGTTTGCGAAACGACGGTGCACCTATCCACTGGCCTAACTGCTTCTGCAAAGGCCCATGCTACTGATATTTATAGTTCATTCGATTCGTGCGCCGCGAAAATGGAGAAGCAGCTTCGGCGCTACAAGCGACGGTTGAAGGACCATCACAGAGCGCGTCCACAACCTGTTGAACTTTTCGGCGCTTCCTCGTATATCCTCGCCTCAGAAAGCGATTCAGATGCGCAGGAACCCGAAAGCCTCCAACCCATGATTATTGCGGAAATGCAGACAAAGATCGCAAACTTGTCTGTCGGCGAAGCAGTCATGCAGATGGAAATTTCAGGCTCCCCTGTCGTTGTGTTTCGTAAAGAGGGAAAAGAAGGCGTAAACGTTGTTTACCGTCGGGAAGACGGAAACATCGGCTGGATCGACCCATCCTAGACACAAGGGATCGCCAAAGGCGGCCCAAAACAGAGCGAGCAGAATGGATTTTGCGAAACTCCTAAAGCCGGATGCCGTCAAGGTCCTGACATCTGCCTCAAGCAAGAAGCGCCTGCTCCATGATATCGGGGAGTTGGCGTTTCAAGCGTACGGGTTAGATGCCAGTGCCGTTATAGAGGCTTTACAGACACGTGAATCCCTTGGCCCGACAGGTGTGGGCCACGGGGTCGCGCTTCCTCATGCCCGCCTTGAAGGGCTGGATGCCGTGCTGGGTGCTTTTGTCCTTTTGGATAAGCCGATTGATTTTAACGCCGTTGATCGCCAACCGGTAGATATTGCATTCGCGCTTTTCGCACCCGAGAACGCCGGGGTAGAGCACCTGAAAGCGCTTGCTTTGGTGTCACGGACCCTTCGAAATCCGTCCGTCTGTACCAAGCTGCGGGCCAATTCTGACCCTGCCACGCTTTACACAATTTTGACCGAAGCACAGGCATCCCAAGCCGCCTGAGCGGCTACAGCCACTCCTTGAAGCCAAAAATCATATAATCGCGCTGATAGGCGTCCGATGCCAGCCCTTCGATTTCCGCATCATAGATATCAGCCAACTCGAACGGCGCGGTTTGCGGCCGGGTTGTGGCTACCGGGCTGCCTGTGATCCCGACTGAAGCGGCCAATTGGGCAAGATCGCCGGCCAAATCGGCCTCGCGGATAATGCGATCAGGCAGGGCAAATTCACCAAACCCCTGCAAGGCCTGCGTTTGCGTACACCATGCCTGATCGACGCGGATCGCCGTCTGGCCATTCAGGTTTCCCTTTAGGAACACTAAAAATGCTTTGAACGCGGCACGATGGGCGTCGGTGTCATAACTCGCGTCAGGCTCCCCCTCAGGCAACGGCAATTTATAACGCCGGATCAAGTTGGCGCGCAACTGCGCGTAACTACCTTTGCCTGTGGTCACAATATGGCGGCAAAACGCATCATGAGCGCGGTCAACAGGATGGCGCAGCACGGTAAAGCTGCGATGGCCCGGATTGCGCCGCTTCCATTGCCGCAGGTCTTTTTGGTTCATCTTGCTGTGTAACTGATTGCGCTTTACGCCATCGATACCGGCCAACCAGTCCAGCACCTGCGGCTCTGGTCCGCTGCGCAGGGGCAGATAAAGCAGTGGTGCTTCTGCGGCAGCGATATAGGACGGCACCACAGGCCCCCGGCGCGGTTCGAAATTCGGGGTCCGTGTCAGATCAAACCGATCCAGCCGCCCAAGGGCAGCAAGCATTTCAGGGTAATTGCTGACCTTGCTAGAGATGTGATTGGGATTTTGTTTTTTCAGACTTGTGTCCAAGGCTTCGAGTGCTTCGTTCACACCCAAGTACTTTGCAAGTCCGTTCATCACTTCGACGCTTTGCAGATCCTCATAGGCGACATAGAATGCCGTTTGTCCTGACGTCTGCAAACGGTTCAACAACATCAGTTGGAATTCTTGCAACGCTTCAAGATGGGCCGCGAATTCGTTCTCGTCAAACTGCGCCTGACCCGCTTTATGTGCCTTCATATCGGTAAGTTTCCACTGACCGGTCGCTTGGGCGATCTTCCAACTGACATAGCTTTCGACGGGATTGCGGGTCAGTACGATCTTGGCGCAGGTCTCGTCTTTCAGGATCTTATCCAGCACGCGGGGATCATGGTCGTGGAAATAGCGAAAGCCGCCAAGCCCGATTGATTTGGTTCGGATCGCGGCCAGCAGTACATCGGGATTCGTATCGCGGGTCTCTTGATCAACGCCCAAGATATCTGTCGATTTTGGGTAGCCGATGAAATGAGGATTGAACGCTTCACCATGACAGCTAATGCCCGAGAAAGCGTTCAGGTTGGTTTCCAAGAAATTCGACCCGGTCCGCATCTCGGCGAAGACGACAAAGCTGTTGAATCTAGACGACATAACTTATTTTACCAAATACGGTTTTCTGGGCGCTTTTTGCGCTGCGGTGATACCGCGCTCGACTGGAAAGTCGCCCATCAGATAGGGGTGCATCCCTTGGTTCTTGAGGTTCTGCAAAAACTGGCCAAAGCCTGAAAGGTCCACCATCCTGGGCACTTCGGAAATGCGGTTCAGTTTGGTGTGACCGATCTCGTCCAAGATACCTTGTAGCGGCTCCATCGGGGCCTCTATAAATTCAGCCATCGTCCAGATCCGCACACGCGCCTTGGTATAGGGCGAGCGCAAGATGTCCATATGCTCGCTTTCAATTTTCTGCAGTTGCGCAGCCTCGCGACGAATGTCGGCAAAATCCATATTCGACCGGAACAACGGCACAGACCATGCCCCCGTGATGACAGAAACCTGCGCATTGGGATCTTTTGCGATCCGCCAACAAACGTCCTGGTTGTCATCAGGCCCAAACTGAAAACACTGACGTTCCCCGCGTGTGTTCCAGACAAGATTTGTCAGAAACGCCCTGGCATTATAATCACGAAGGGCCGCACTATCGCTGAGCGCACCGTTTATCGCGGTTTGATTGTCAGCATAATAGACCCGCTCGGGCGCAAAAAGATGGCCATGCACCCGTGCACCCGTCGATTTCGTTAGCCAAGGTTCAAAATTCTCGAAGAGTTCCGAGAACCCTTGGAACATTGAATAGGGGGCAGCAGTAACACCATTTTCCCAGTCTTCATTCGGAAAACGGCTTTGCATGTACAAGCCGGATCGACCACGCGTCCGACGCTCCACCGCCTTGGCAAAAATCCGGTCAATTTTACCTGGATTGGGCTCGGTCTTTTTCAGCGCGTCGGCGTCGTTTGTCAGAAACGCTTCATAAAGCCGGTCAGCGTACGGCCAGATTTTGCGTGCCACAAAGCAGTCTGACCGCCGCAAAAGCTGGAGATGGTCATCGTAAAAAATATGCGGCTTGCCTTGAAAGTCGAACTTGGACAGGGTCAGCGACCGGCTTTCAATCTTCAGCGCGTATTGACGCGACAGGGTTTGAAAATAGCTTTCGTCGGGAATCCAGACATATCGGAAATAGCGGTCGTACTCATCGCGATCTGGATCTTGCAAGATTGCGGAAAGTGTCTGACGGGTCAGACACCACCATTGCGAACCCATATGTGGAACAATCCCATTGGGCAACTTGCGCCTAAAGCCCAGCACCCGCTGGATTGCCACGGATTTATCAAAAAGATAGCGCTGCTTTTTCCACGAAAACGGGAACCGCATGGTAAAGCGTTCTTCGTCCAGCCCTCCCACCGTCCATGGCACGTCGGCAGTGGTCGCGCTTTCGATGAAATCGGTGCGGGGGCGGGCAGCCAGATAGTTTTGCAGTTCCTTTACAGGACGCAGCGGCAGACATGATCCAGATGCAAGAAAGACATGGCGAACATGCGAGAAGCTGGCCAGCATCAGCTCCGATCCGGCCTGCGACGCCGCCACAATGCCCCAAGTGCCCCATTCGCAACGGAAGCGCTTGCAAAACTTAAGGTCAGGCACGTCCGCAAGACTTTTGACAAACCTGTCGTAGGCCTTGCGCGGAACGGTGTTATCGACATGAATGACGACAGGGCACCCTGCGGCGGCCCAATGGCGGGCAACCTGCTCGGCGCGACCAAGAGCCGTATGAACCAACATGACGACGCCGATTGTCATGCCCAGTTTCCTTTGGACATAAGACCCAAAATCTCTACCTGTCGCCAATTGATATAACGCTCTGACCACTTGCACCAAAGCTGAGGATCGGCCTGCAAACTTTCTGCGTAGGCTTTGTATTCAATCGAACCTGCATAATGCTGGCCGCGCTCAAGCTCCTCCAGCGCTTTGGCGCTGAAAGTATCAAGAAATTTTGCATGTAAAAGCACTCCGGATGCTTTTTCCCCGCCCCATTCATCATAGACCTGGTTCAAGCCACGCGGCAGCAACATGTGGGTCGAGCTGACATAGACATAGCGGCGGTTCCACTTGACCAACGGGACCTTATTCAAAGCCGGAGCTTTCGTGGGGTTATCCTTGAAGAACACCCGCGCACGAGGGCCACCTTGGATCCAAAGATTCGTGAACCGAAAGTTCCGGGACAGTGAATAATTGCCACTATCGAACCAAGACGCGATTTCCATCGGATTCTGGCCAGGCTGATAGGGCTGTTCATCAAGCCGCCCCTTTGGGTACATATCAAGCAGCATCGCAGAAAAGGATTTGATCGACGATGCATCCAGCCAATCTGTCAGGGCACGCAAGGGGCGTGTGTCGCAAAAGGGGTAAATCAGAAATTCGTCAGGATCGACCGTCAGGGCCCAATGGCCATGCGCGTGCTTGATCTGCAGCCAGTTCAGCCAATCAACACCAAAGCGCGATCTTTTATAGCTCGCGCGCGTTCCCCACAAAGAGACATCGGGCTGATCAGCCAGATAATCTGCAGATCCGTCTCCACTGTCATTGTCCACGAAAAAGAAATGACCGACCCCCATCTTTCGATAGTAGTCCAGAAAATAGGGCAGGCGGATTTTCTCGTTTCGCTGGGTGCAAAACAGTAGAATATCATCCTGCTTGATCTGGTTGGTACGGTTCACGATCTGCTTTAGCTCGCGACGCTTGCGAAACGCGCGAATGCGCCATCTTTTGCGCTGCAACCTAAGCCGATATGATTGTACTAAACCCAAAGACCGCCCTTCATTGCCAAGTTTGCGTCAGTTCTTTACCAAAACAACAAATCAAGAAACAATCTAAACCCTCAAACTTAAGACCTTATTGAAATGGTCGTCCCATGTTGGACCTTCAAAACCCTTTGGGTTGTTTTCCATTTCAGGTGTTTCAGCCCAAGCCTGTATTACCTTTAGCCATTGATATTCATCAAAAACGCTCGCGTAAACAGGCATATAGCCCAAAAACTCGCGCAATACCCCTAGATCGTTGCATAAAACACGCGTTTCTAGCAACAATGCTTCCAACGGGGGTAGGCCAAAGCCTTCGGCAAGACTGGGAAACAAGGCCCCGGATGCATGTTGCACAAGAGCGGCAAGCGCAGCGTCAGACAGGTTTGGTATTTCGCGGACAGGGCCATCCGCAGTCATCCGGTCAAGCCGCTCAAAGACCGCTTCATTATTCCAGCCGCGACTGCCGCAGATCAGCAATAATGGGGCGTCGGGGCCTAGTTTCTCCCAGATATCCAGTAGAAAAGCATGATTTTTGCGCGGCTCGATTGTGCCCACAATGACAAAATACGGCTGCTCTGGCGGGAGGCCTTCAGGGAGGGCTGACAAATCGGGGCTCGGCCTGACTGTTCCTAAATGCGCAACAATACTTTTAGGCACCTGACCCCAAGCGGCCATCTGTGCCTCGGCCCGGTGTTGGGTATCGGCTGAATTGTAGATCACCAGATTGGCCCATTTCTGGACGCATTTCAGCTTGTCACGAAAGGGCGCTACGGTGCCCGGACGCTGGAACTGAGGATACTCCAGCGGGATAACGTCATGAACCAGCGCATTGATTTCAACGCCCACCCGTTTCAACGAAGAAAGGACACGTGTCGTCAGGTTGCTGTGACCAACGTTGAAGTAGCGGCAAGGTTTGGGGATGTTTTCCAACATCGAAGACAAACGCCAAGGTGCCGCACGGGCGATCGCCAGCCTGCGAAAATCAGCCTCTGCGCGTTTTCCAGCGTCAGTTCGCCCGCGCAGATATCGTGAAAGAAAATCAGCGCGCCCCCACGAATGACGCCCTTCCAGCCGTACCTGCACAGCTTCAAGGCCCGCGCGGTCCAGCAAAAGGTAGCCGAACGCAGTGCGCACAAAACCAAAGCAGGGCGTATCATCCTCAAGAAAACGCGCCAGATAGGCCAATTCCACCCGATCAACACCCGTTGCCATACGCCCGGCGCGCCGCAGTGTCCGCGTTAAATCCAGCAGCCTTGTGGGTGGTGCTTTATGTGTCGTAGTGGCCAGTTTGATGCCATCTCCACGCGTCAGCGATCATTTCAGATAGGGTCGAGCGTTTAGGTGCCCATCCCAACTCTGCCACAGCGCGGGACGATCCCGAAACCAGTTTTGTGCAATCACCGATGCGCCGCGCGCCTTCGATGATCGGGACGGCGCGGTTTGTTACCTCGCGGCTGTGCTCAACAACTTCGCGCACCGAAAACCCCGTACCTGTTCCCAGATTGAAGACACGGCTTGGCTTGCCGTCAAGCAACCATTGCAACCCCAGAACATGCGCATCGACCAGATCACAAACATGGACATAGTCGCGGATACACGTGCCATCAGGTGTGTCGTAATCTGTGCCAAAAACCGTGAGCGCGTCCCGCTTGCCATCAATCGCGTCCAGCATCAGCGGAACAAGATGAGTCTCTGGCTGGTGAAACTCGCCTAACTCTCCCTCGGGATCAGCCCCCGCAACGTTGAAATAGCGAAAGATCACAGCCTTCAGGCCATGAGCTGCTTCAAAATTCCGCAAAATATCTTCGATCGCACGTTTCGATGCACCATAGGCGTTGATCGGAAGCTGTGCGCTGTTCTCGTCCAGCACGATATTGTCCTGATCGCCATACGTGGCACAGGTGGATGAGAACACGAAGTTTTCGCAGTTGGCTGCTACCGTAGCCTCGATCAGATTCAGCGACCCTTCAACGTTATTGCGCCAGTAGAGGCCCGGCTGCTTCATGCTGTCACCAACCTGGCTAAGCGCCGCAAAATGCATCACGGCAACGGGCTGATACTCGGCAAAGACCGCGTCAATCTGCGGGCGATCAAGCAGATCACCTTCAACCAAAGGTCCAAACTTTACAGCATCACGCCAGCCCGTGACCAAATTGTCAAACGTTACGGGCGTGAAGCCAGCAGCAGCCAATGCTTTACACGCGTGCGATCCGATATAGCCCGCACCCCCCGTCACCAACACATTTGCCATTATTCTGCCTTCGCTAAGCTGCTATTGCGCAGCTTTATCAACGCTCATGATGTCTTGCAAATAGGCATACAAGTCGTCGCGCAATTCTTCGCGGCCTAAACCAAAAGAAACTGTGGCCTGCAAGAAGCCAGATTTCGATCCACAGTCAAAACGTTGGCCTTTGAACCGATAGCCATAAACATCATGGCCCTGCGTCAGTTCGGCGGCAATCGCATCCGTCAGCTGGATTTCCCCGCCCGACCCAGATTTGAGCTGGTTCAGGTTGCGCAAAACATTTGGGGACAGAATATAGCGGCCAATCACAGCAAGGTTGGAAGGGGCGTCTTCAGCTTTGGGTTTTTCAACCATGCCCCTAATTTTAACCAATTCGCCCTGATCATCGGCAACATCCAGCATCCCGTAGGACGATGCACGCTCTGGCGGGACTTCCATTGCAGCAACCATATTGCCGCCTGTTTCGTTATACGCTTCGACCATTTGCTGCAGACAAGGCTTTTCGGCGGCAATAACATCGTCTGGCAAGATCACCGCAAAGGGTTCGTTTCCAATCAACCGGCGCGCGCACCACACGGCATGCCCCAAACCCAGCGCTTTGTGCTGCCTGATGTAGGCAATCGCACCGCTGTCCATGTTGGTATTTTTAAGAATCTCTAGCAGTTCGGTCTTATTCTTTGAGCGTAATTCCTGCTCAAGGACCGGAGAATGGTCAAAATAGTCTTCCAAAGCACCCTTGCCGCGCGATGTGACAAAAATGAATTCCTTGATGCCTGCAGCACGTGCTTCGTCAATCGCGTATTGGATCAACGGGCGATCCACTAGGGTCATGATCTCCTTCGGCACCGATTTGGTCGCAGGCAAAAACCGCGTCCCTAAGCCGGCTACCGGAAAAACCGCTTTTGTTACTTTCTTACGCATGACGCCCCTGCCTTCGTGACTATGTCTAAGATCTGCATCGTGCAAAGCAGTATCAAACAACAATTGGAATAGTCTTATATTGAAATTATGTCAGCTTTTCGCCTATTTCGAACTTAAAGTCTCTTTGTGATGCAACCCGCGCTTTCTCTAGCTGTGCTTTTTTTCGACGCGACGAAATCGTAAAAAGTCGGTCAGTGCGATCAACCTTACCAAATAGCCCACCTTTTTGCACCCACATCCCATCATTTTCAAACGAGAGATGATGAAACATTGTAGTCGGTGAAAGTATCAAAAAGGTAACGATATGGCCAGATGCCAGGCATTCAAGCGCGCGTTTGCGATCCTTCTGGGCACGTATCGGCCTGCTGACGATCATTTTCGACCGCCTTGGCATGCTTGGAAAACGCTGGAACGGGGCAACCGCGTGCTTGGGAAGGTTTGTTGTGGCGGCTTTACGGGCCTGTCCTTCGACGTATCCCTGATCAAGACGTTTCAGAAGCGATCGAACATCGCGTGGTTCAAGCTGGCCAGCTTGCAAAAACCTTAGCAATCGCTGCCGTTGCTCTGCGCGAAGCGTGCGCCAATGCCCTGCCCGGTCAACCTGAGCCACATGTTTGCGCTGGAAGACCGCCCAGCTTGCGCCGATATCAAACAAATCTGTTGGCACCCGCGCGGCCGTGCGCATCCGGTTTTCGGCATAGCCGTGATGCACCTCAGCCATTGGGACGATTGCAGTGGCATGACCTGCCTTTGACAACCGCATGTTCATATCGGTTTCATCAAGAAAATAGTGAAACGCAGGATCAAATCCGCCCAGATCAATGAGCACATCCCGTCGAAAGGCCATATTCGTGCCTTCCGTCTTGATCGCCCGCCCTTTTGGCGGCTTCATCACAGTTGCCTGTTTCGGGTCGACGGACAAAGAATGATGCATCCCGAATGCGTCAAGGCTGGCGGCTTTCCACTGAAAGGAAATGCCATTGCGCCCCCGAACATACCCCCCCATCGCCGCAACGTCCGACCTTGCGGCGGGGGCAACCAGATGTCGCAACCACATTGGCTCGGGCACAGCATCATCATCAATATAGGCAACGATCTCTCCGGCGGCGTGGAGCAGCCCCCGATTTCGTGCGGCCGAGATGTTCGGCTCGTCAAAAGCGACCAGCTTCAGCGTATCCGCAAAAGGCAGGTTTTGGGCAGATTTGATGCCGTCAGGATCGGCCACAACGACAACTTCAAAGTTCCAATATTGCAGTTGGGAAATGCCTGTCAGCGTGCGCGCCAGCGAGTGTGGACGCCCACGACTGACGATCACAACACTGACAGGCAGGTCAATCATTCCAGCCTCATCTGCGCCATCATCGCTTCGATCTTTGGCACGTCTTCTGGATTGTTCAGCTCCCAGAACTGGCGGCCTTTCGCCTCCACTTCAACGCATAAAACCGTGCGTCCGTTTTCCATGAACCGCAACTGTTCCAATCCCTCCAGTTGCTCGAGCGGACCGACTGGCCAGGACGGATAAGCTGCCAGCGCATCCGGACGGTAGGCATAAACGCCCACGTGGTGAAAAACCGGTGTCGGGTCAGCATCTGCATAGGTTTGCGACGTAAACGGCACCACCTCTTTCGAGAAGTAGAGCGCGCTGTGATTAGCCGCAAAGACTGATGTTGTGCCCCCGACGCGCCCGGCCTTTCGATCGGCCAGCAGGCTGTTCAGCGCCGCTCCATCGCAGCGCAACACGGGTGTCGCAATGCCAGCGTTAGGGTCGCCTTTTAGACCCTCAACAAGGCTTTCGACGAACCAGTGCGGTGTCAGCGGCGCATCCCCCTGAAGGTTCACAACCACATCGTAGCCGCCGCCCAGAACCTCGTGCGCCTGCGCGCACCGTTCTGTTCCATTTGCACATTCAACCGAAGTCATAACAACCTCGGCACCGAATGCCTCGGCTGCATCTTTGATTCTGGCGTCGTCTGTGGCAACCACAACCTTGTCGACGCCTTGTACCTCGCACGCAGCACGCCAACTGCGCTCAATCAAACTCCGCGAGGTACCGCTTGCTCCCTTGAGCAATGCAAGCGGTTTGGCCGGATAGCGGGTTGACGCGTAACGCGCTGGAATAACAATCAGAACAGACATCAGGACGCCTTTAGTTCAACGCCGGCAGCATGGGCAATAAAGAACGGATTGGCGAAATCCGTCTTCCCGTATTTAAGCGGTGTCAGATCATCAAAGCGCACAACCGCACCGCCTGCGCCGTTCAAGACGGCGTGGCCAGCGGCGGTGTCCCACTCCATCGTGCGGCCAACGCGCGGGTACAAATCAGCCTCACCCGTTGCAATCAGGCAGAACTTGAGCGACGAACCGGCGCTTTTCATGTCAGCGACATTGTATTTAGCAATATAATCATCCGTCGCCTGATCACGGTGCGATTTGGAGGCCACGACCATCAACGCTGAATTATCCGGTGTAGAGACTGAAATAGTCACTAACTTGCCCATTTCATCCTTAGGAAAATCGCCTGTCTCCTCGACCGCCTGACCGTCTGCCAGCGTGAAGAACATACGCGACTTTGCAGGTGCATAGACGACACCACGGGTCGGTACGCCGCCCTCGACCAAAGCGATGTTGACCGTGAAATCACCACGACGGTTAATAAACTCTTTGGTACCATCCAATGGATCGACGATCAGAAATGTATCACCAGCGGCGGTGTGCGTCGCGGATTGTTCTTCTGTCACCAGCATGACGTCCGGAAACGCGGCCCGCAAACCATCCGAAATAATCTTGTCTGCCGCTTCATCCGCGATGGTGACAGGGCTTGCGTCAGATTTGGTTTTCACCTCGAAATCATCCGACCCGTAAATCTCCATGATTTTGTCGCCAGCCTCAAGCGAGAGACGCCTCATGACTGTCACCAGCTTTTGATAATCCATAATGACGCGGCCCCTTCAGTTTCGTTGATTACTTTGCGCAAACCCCTTATGGTGTTCGATTAACGGAACAGCAAGAATTCCGTGCAATCACTCGTCGCAAAGAGGCTATTGAGATGTTCCAACCAAGACGTTCCGCACAGGGGAGCCTTGCATCAGCCCTTCAAATGGTTGAGCTGGTATATCACTCAATCGTTCGTTCAGTGCGCAAACAGCACAATAATGCATTTGCTGCTATCGGCATAAACATCCTTCAAGCACTTATATTTGTTGGTGTTTTCTATGTCATGTTTACGATGCTTGGACTGCGCGGCGCCGCCATCAGGGGCGATTTCGTCATCTATATCATGACCGGCATTTTTCTTTTTATGGTGCATACCAAAACGCTTGCAGCCGTTGTCGGCGCGGAAGGTCCAGCCAGTGCAATGATGCAGCATGCCCCAATGACAACGATGATCGCTTTGGCAGCCGCGGCCCTCGGGTCGCTATATATTCAGATGCTTTCGCTTGTGATGATCATGTCGGTCTATCACCTCGCGTTCAATCCGGTCGTTATCTATAATTGGTCCGGTGTTTTCGGCATGTTGCTGATCGCGTGGTTCACCGGCGTCGCGGTGGGAATGGTGTTGCTGGCGTTGAACCCTTGGGCACCGTCGTTCGTGAAGATTTTCACATCATTGTACCAGCGCGGAAATATGATCGCCTCGGGCAAGATGTTTTTGGCCAATTCGCTGCCCAGCTTCATGCTGTCGATGTTCGACTGGAATCCGCTGTTCCACATCATTGATCAGGCACGCGGTTTCGCGTTCATCAACTACAATCCCCGGTACAGTAATTGGGAATACGCAGTTTGGGTTGGCGTTGTTTTGATGGTGATTGGCTTGATGGGCGAGTTTTATACCCGCAAACACGCCTCTGCCAGCTGGGGTGCGCGCCGATAAGGATTACTTCACGACACGCAATGTCAGATTGATCCGCCCGCCCTTGGGCAACAGCTTTGACGATCCTGCCCTGACCCGGTCCACGCCGTGGTGGTTTAACCGCGCCTCGCCGCCCATGACGACGACATCGCCAGATTGCAGCCACAAGCTGTCTGTTTTACCGCCCCGTTTTTGCCCGCCGATGCGAAACAGCGCATCATCCCCCAGAGATACGGACACAACGGGCCAGCGAAAGTCAGCCTCGTCGCGGTCTTGGTGCATACCCATCTTTGCATCAGACGCATAATAGTTGATCAGACAGCATTCGGGTTTCCGGTCGAGCCCCGTCAAAGTACTCCAGATCGACAAAACGGCTTCAGGGATCGCAGGCCAGGCCATGCCGTTGGGGTGCTGATCTGCATACCGGTAGCCATCTGCATCCGAAAGCCACCCATATTCCCCGGCCGATGTCATGCGCACCGACATCTTTTTTCCACCCGGCGTTTCTGGCCGAAAAAAAGGTGCCTTTTTCACGACCGACCGAATTTCACCCAGCACAGCTTGCTGGGCCGCGTGATCAAGGAACGTTTTATGGATTTCAAAGCCACGCAAGCGCAGAACCGTCATTTACGTACCCTTCCCGTCCTTAATATCGAAAAATCCATCAAGATTCTCTAATTCCTTTCTCATGCAACGGTTGCAGGGTCCAGAACTGCTCCTTATATAAGCCCCGAACCGCTAAAGGCATCCGGCCTTTGGCGTACAAAGATCGGGGCAAGGGTGCCGCAATGGGCCCAAGCCTCGTGTCATCGCCTTAACTCAATGAGGGATCAAAACATGGCCAAAGTAATTGGTATCGACCTAGGAACCACCAACAGCTGTATCGCCATTATGGACGGCAGCCAGCCTCGCGTTATCGAAAACGCGGAAGGTGCACGTACAACACCGTCTATCGTCGCCTTTAACGACGATGAAAGACTGGTTGGCCAGCCTGCAAAGCGGCAAGCAGTCACAAACCCGGAAAACACAATTTTCGGCGTAAAGCGTCTGATCGGTCGTCGTAACGATGACCCTGATCTGGCCAAGGATAAGAAGAACCTGCCGTTCAACGTCATCGATGGCGGCAACGGCGATGCATGGGTCGAAGCAAAAGGCGAAAAGTATTCGCCCTCGCAGATCTCGGCGTTCATCCTTGGTAAGATGAAAGAAACGGCAGAATCGTACTTGGGTGAAGAAGTTACCCAAGCGGTCATTACCGTTCCTGCGTATTTCAATGACGCCCAGCGTCAGGCCACAAAGGATGCGGGCAAGATTGCCGGTCTCGAGGTTCTGCGGATCATCAACGAGCCGACAGCAGCGGCCTTGGCGTACGGTCTGGACAAGAAAGAAACCCAAACCATCGCCGTCTATGACCTTGGTGGTGGTACATTCGACGTCACAATCCTCGAGATTGACGACGGTCTGTTTGAAGTGAAATCCACCAACGGTGACACGTTCCTGGGTGGTGAAGACTTTGACATGCGCATCGTTAACTACCTTGCGGACGAGTTCAAAAAGTCCCACGGCGTTGACCTGACCAAAGATAAGATGGCGCTCCAGCGCCTGAAGGAAGCTGCGGAAAAGGCCAAGATCGAACTGTCCAGCGCAAGCCAGACAGAGATCAACCAGCCGTTCATCTCGATGGGCAAAGACGGCTCGCCGTTGCACATGGTGATGAAACTGACCCGCTCCAAGCTTGAGCAGTTGGTTGGCGATCTGATCAAGGCGTCGATGAAGCCTTGTGCTGCTGCCTTGAAAGATGCTGGCATTTCGGCTTCTGACATCGACGAAGTCGTTCTGGTTGGCGGTATGACCCGCATGCCACGCGTCATCGAAGAGGTCTCCAAGTTCTTTGGCAAGGAACCTCATAAGGGTGTGAACCCTGACGAAGTTGTCGCCATGGGTGCTGCCATTCAGGCGGGTGTTCTGCAAGGCGACGTAAAAGACGTTGTTCTGCTTGACGTTACACCATTGTCGCTGGGCATCGAGACGTTGGGCGGCGTATTTACCCGTCTGATTGACCGTAACACAACGATTCCGACCAAGAAGTCTCAGGTCTTCTCGACTGCCGAAGACAACCAGAATGCTGTGACCATCCGCGTATTCCAAGGCGAACGCGAAATGGCTGCGGACAACAAGATACTTGGTGCCTTCAACCTTGAAAGCATTCCGCCAGCTCCACGCGGTATGCCCCAGATCGAGGTGACTTTTGACATCGACGCGAACGGCATCGTCGCTGTTGGCGCGCTGGACAAGGGCACGGGCAAAGAGCAGAAGATCACGATCCAGGCCTCTGGTGGTTTGTCTGAAGCCGACATTGAAAAGATGGTCAAGGACGCCGAAGAGAATGCCGACGCGGATAAAGAACGCCGCGCGCTGATCGAGGCGAAAAACCAAGCGGAGTCGCTGATCCACTCGACTGAAAAGTCGTTGGAAGAGCATTCTGACAAGGTTGATCCGACCACCGTCGAAGCAATCGAACTGGCCATTGCAGCCCTGAACGACGAGCTGGAAACCGACAACGTCGAAAAGATCAAGTCTGGTATTCAGAACGTTACAGAAGCGGCAATGAAGTTGGGCGAAGCCATCTATAAGGCCGCGCAGGACAGCAACGACGACATGGCCGAGGCGGCAGATGCGGCCCACGGTGATGATGACATCGTTGACGCCGATTTCGAAGATCTGGACGATAACAAGCGCGCATAAGCGTGCCCATGGAACAACTGACAGGGCCGGTCCGCTTGCCGGGCCGGCCCATCACGTTCCAGCGTAGGAGCTAATACATGGCTAAGCGTGACTATTACGAGATCCTCGGAGTTTCCAAAGGTGCTTCTGCCGATGAGATCAAAAAAGGCTACCGTACCAAAGCCAAAGAACTGCACCCCGACCGCAATTCCGACAATCCAAAAGCCGAAGCTCAGTTCAAAGAAGCAAACGAGGCTTATGAGGTTCTGAAAAGTGCCGACAAGAAGGCCGCGTACGACCGCTACGGACACGCCGCTTTCGAAGGTGGCGGTGGCCAACGACCCGGCGGCTTTGGTGGTGGTGGCCAAGGCGATTTCTCGTCCGCTTTCTCGGATGTGTTTGACGACCTGTTTGGCGACTTTATGGGCCAACGGGGTGGCGCAGGCGGGCGCCGTGCCGCACGCGGCGCAGATCTGCGGTATAATCTAGGCATATCCCTGGAAGACGCGTTCAAGGGTCTGCAAAAATCAATCAACGTCCCAACGTCGGTTGCATGCGATTCGTGTAACGGATCAGGTGCCGAAGGCGGCGCTGAACCGACAACCTGTCCAACCTGTTCAGGCATGGGCAAAGTGCGCGCGCAGCAGGGTTTTTTTACTGTTGAGCGGACCTGTCCGACATGTTCGGGCATGGGGCAAATCGTTAAGAATCCTTGTAAATCGTGCCGGGGCGCTGGTCGCGTCGAGAAAGAGCGTGCGCTGTCGGTGAATATTCCAGCGGGTGTCGAAACCGGCACACGCATTCGCCTTGGCGGTGAAGGCGAAGCCGGGATGCGCGGCGGGCCATCTGGCGATTTGTACATCTTTATCGAAGTGCAGGATCATGAACTATTCGAACGCGACGGGCCGAATCTGTTCTGTCGGGTTCCCGTCTCGATGAGCACGGCAGCAATGGGAGGCAGCATCGAAGTGCCGACCATAGATGGCGGCCGCGGTCGGGTTCAGATCCCGGCAGGCAGTCAATCTGGCCGCCAAATGCGTTTGCGCGGCAAAGGCATGCCCCCGCTGCGTGGTGGTGGCACTGGCGACATGATTATTGAACTGGCGGTCGAAACACCGGTCAATTTGACCAGCCGTCAAAAAGAGTTGCTGCAAGAGTTCGAGAAGGAATCCGAGAACAACAATCCGGAATCCACCAGCTTCTTTTCATCGGTCAAATCCTTTTGGGATTCGATGAAAGGCTAACACCGGGTGGGGCTTTTGCCCCACCTGCGTTTTGCCAGCACTGACACCTCAAAAATTAACGCCATTGTAACCAGCACTGCAGGATGCTGAAGGTATGGAAAAATACCAATCTTCTTTCGCTGATCCGACCTTGCCGTTTCTTCATGATGAAGCACCGCAAACCCTTTCTGTCTCGGGCAAGCAACCCTCCTATATTGCCGACCACCGCCAGCGTCTAAGGGCACGCTTTATGCAGGGGGGTGCGGCCACCCTGCCCGACTATGAACTCCTTGAACTGGTCTTGTTCCGCGCCATCCCGCGCCGCGACGTCAAACCGCTTGCCCGTGAATTATTGGACCGTTTTGGCGATTTCAACCGCGTCATTACTGCACCAGAAGCGCGATTGCGTGAATGCTCGGGGATCGGGGGTGCGGTTATTGTAGAGCTCAAGATCCTAGAGGCAGCAGCCCATCGCATGGCGCGGTCCAAAATCATGCAGCAACATATTGTGTCGAGTTGGGATGCATTACTTGATTACTGCCACACCGTCATGGCCCACCGCGAGACAGAGCAGTTTCGCGTTTTGTATCTTAATCGCAAAAACGTCATCATCGCAGACGAGGAACAAGGCAGGGGAACCGTGGATCACGTCCCAGTCTATCCCAGAGAGGTTGCAAAACGGGCGCTGGAGCTTAACGCAAGTGCGTTGATTTTGGTGCATAACCACCCTTCCGGTGATCCGACGCCGTCAGAGTCTGACATCGACATGACCAAACAGATACTGGCAGCCTGCGATGCGCTTGGGCTTACGTTGCACGATCACCTGATCATCGGAAAATCAAACGAGCTTAGCTTTCGAAGCAACGGGTTTATTTAAAGCACACGCATCTGCCCTTTGAAACAGCGGGCCAGACGCATCCGGCACCGCTTTCGTTGGTTTTAGGCAGATGGCGACCCGTTTAAGGGGCCTTTACAACATCCAACGCCAACCGAAGATCAGACAGCCGCAACAAAGGTTGTTGGTTCTTGCCCTGATCAAGTTGCGAGAACAGCGTGATGTCAAATGCCAGGAAAGCACCTGGTGGAGGGGCATTCTGGGCGCTTGGATCACCCAAAGCGATTCCTTGACTGGAAAACCACCCGGCGAGCACCGCTGCAAACGGCGTGATGCCGCTGCTGCCCGTGCCATTTGACAGCCCGACCCACCCAGCAATCGCTTCTTTCAAACCCTTCACTGGCAGGTCGAAGGACCGAACAAGCACGACTGGCATCAGCGGCACAAAATCAAAGGCCTGCCCAGATGACCCCGACGGCGCGCCGATGGGGAAACCGTAACGCACGTCCAGTTTAAGCCTGCGATACTCCAAAATTGACGCGGGGGCGTCTTGAGCAAGGGCATGCAGCGGCTCGACCCCTGCGGCGATGCCCATCATCTCTTCCAGCAAACCCTGAATGTATTCGCCCAGATCCTGATTCTTCTTGTCCAAAACATTGGGGTATATCTGAAAGACCGTCGCATTCTGGACAAAGGGAATGATCGGGTTCGTCAGTGCAACAATAGGTGTCTGATAGATAAATGCCCGGTTCGAAAACACGGTACCGCCCGGGTAAAGCTGCGCGTTGCGCCGCGTCCCGATCCCTGAATTGGCATTCTCGTAGGCCAGCGTCGAAAGCTTGTTGACTTGAACCTGATGGGTCACAAAATTCGCGGAAAGCGGTGCCGGAGGCGCGTAGAGCGTTTCGACCAACTTGTCGCCACTGGTTTGTGTCTGATCGGCATATGGCTTTAGCGTCGTCGGATCGAGTGCGGTCACCGTCTTGACGCCCACCCATGGGTTGCTCTGCGCAACCAGCGGATCAGGCGCAAGGGTGATCTTGCGCTGATCTGGGGCCGCTTGCGAAGGATCAAGGACATCTCGGACGACATCCTGCTCCAGGGTGAACACAGGACCGGAGTTGCCAAAGGCTTCCAAACCCGTAGGTCTCCAGTCAGAATTGTTCGCCAATTGTGTCACAAGCGCTGCAAAGCTGGTCAAAGCGTCCTGCGCGCCACTGGCTGGCACCGGCCTCAATTGGCTTTGCAAAACGTCATAGCCCGCTTGGAAACGTACCAGCGCCTCGAACAGAGTGTAGACAGTTTCGCCAAGCGTGAAATTAGTGTTGACCAAGGGGCTTCCAGTGCCACCCGTGTTGTAGATCAGGTTCAGGGTAATCTCGTCACGGCTGAGCAAACGCACCTGATAGGTCGAGGTGTAGGTCCAGTTGGTAAGCTCGGCCAGTGACTTGGGATTGTCGATTTTTTCCCCTTCAGCCTGCTGCCCCATCATGCTGGGCGGTGTCGGATATTCACGGAAAGCCAGCGGAATTACCGTGTCGCCCATCTGCGGTGCCACGGTAAAGGCGTTGATAAACTGCAACCAGATCGACGGCGGTGCCTGTTCGTCATGCCGACAGTAGTCGATGGTACGGTCCTCAAGAAACACCTGCAAATGCGAGACGGCCCATTCAAGCGGGAACTCTTCATAGGTGTCTTCTTCGATCTTCTGATCAGTGACGCCGTAAAGAAAACTGGTGGTCGCCTTTTGGTCCCCCTGACCCGCAGGCACATCGACCCGCGCGGTTCCCAGACCAAACCCGCCGCTGTTCGTCTCTGGATTGGCTTGACCACCGGGGCGTCGCATCTGGCCAAACAATTGCAAGCGGTTGGCCATCACGTCAGGCAAGGCATTGGCGAAACTGACATCGGTCTGAACAATCGTGTTCACCGCATAGGCGCTCCCAAGGGCTGCGCGCATCTGCTCTGCCATCAGGTTTCGGCCCTGACACAAATCAGAACCCTGGCCCTGATAGGCGACATCATCCAGCAACCATTGAACCTCGTTATCGGAATAGAGATCTGCGATATTTTCGCGGGCCACCGCGATGGCGCGGTAGGTATCAGGGGCCTGCGCAAAGGCATTCGAGGAGTTCTCGGCCCCCAGAATGTTGTCGATTGCCGCGAACGTGCTGCGCGCCAACTGGTCAAGGTCAATGTCGGAATAGACACGGCTGGCCGGAAGATCTCCCAAACCCGACAGATTGTTCGGCATCATCACAGTGCCCGAGCGCAGCTTGGTATCGAGCGGCTTGGGCGCAAGATAGGCGCGCCGCGTTTTGCTCATCTGAAAGTCGGTGATATTGGACGATACGGCCCAAAGCCCCTTGGGTTGCGCTGCGGCTTTGGCACTGCCACCGTCTTCATCTGCAAGCGCAGCAAGCGGCGCATGGGAAAGCACAACGACCTTACCCGCGTCCGCAGGCCCTGTTGCAAGCGTAAAGCCCGGGAACGCTTTTGCAAAGTCGGTTGCCAACTGCTGCAGTGCCTCTGGGTCAGACTGTGCGGGCACATTGGTCGTGACCCGGAACGCGTTAGGATAGGCCGCAACATCGGGCGACACATAGTCGATCCGCTTGATGCCAAAACTGACCTCAATCTCGAAAACGAGGGGCAGTTTATCCATGGCACCTGGCACCTGAACACTCAGTGTCGCACCGGGCAGGTCGACAGCAGCGCCAGTCAGATACCCTTCGATCGCTGAAACCATCGCCATCACGGCTTGTGTCTGTGCTGCGTCCAAAGCGATGTCGGAATTACCTAAATCAAGGTTGGTCGAAACAAACATCTGCGTTGCAACCTTGCCATCCGGCCCCGTCGCCGCAAGCTGGTCATGAATGGTCCGGTACATCTCGGCTGTGGCCAGCGCACTTTGCGAATTTGGGCTGGGCAACGCATCTTTCGAGGGGCAAAGATAGACACTCAGCATTCCTTGCTTGGGCGTCCCGCCTGTCGCGAGACCAGTCTCGCTGTCTATTGCGGCGCAGACGGTATTGTCGGTCGGGTCGTCCCACGCAAGGAAGTCAAAGATTGACCTGACCCCCGACCAGTTCCCCAAAGGCAGCAGATCATCAAAGAACAGGTTCGGGTGATCTTCGACCACTGTGGTGGCCCCTCCAAAGGCATTGCCATAGGCATCCACCAGCATCGATTGGATCGAAACCGTCTCTCCGATAGAGGCATAGCGGTTAGGGTCTTCTGCCGCAGGCGGGTTGTCCGTCGCGAGCTTATACAGAGGCACGAACATGCGCCAGTTTTGGGTCGGGTCAATCTCTTGACGTTTTTGCGGCCCTGATGGCACGGACAAACCCGAGGCGCGATACCCTGTGCTTTCCGGCACTTGATACGCAATCAGGCTGTAGAGATTGGCAAGCTGGTCCAAAACCGTGTCGCCTGTCGGCTCCGCACGTGTCATCTCGAAGCCAAGCGCGCCAGCTGCGGTTGAGATACAGGTGGTTTCGTCTTTGGGATCAGTGGTCTCTGCGTAGTACAGCAGATCGTCTTGGGTATTTTGCAAGACCACAGCATTGGCATATTCAGGCACGGCATAGACATCGTCAGAGGCAGCAAGATCCAGCTGGAACAAGAACGTTACCTGCGCAAAGTTTTGCGATCCGAACAGGGCGTCGGGCAGGCTTTTGCCATCAGATGTCTCAAACGTCAGGTAATATCCGGTCTGGTTGGTCACACTGGCTTGCTCGAGGATCTGTAAAAAGCCTTTGGGATCATCGGCATTGGCACCAACTGAAACCGGCACTGGTGCCGTCAGGGCCAACGCCTCGAAGGTGGCGGGGGGAACAGATTGGGTTGTCGTGTTGGTCCGCAGCACGAAAAGCTGCGTTGCAGCCGGATCAGACACCAGCCCGGATTCAGATGCAGACGCCTGATACAAAAGTTTGACGTTCTCGGCGTGCACTTGCCCGGCAATCAGCGCGGCCAACAACTCACGAATCGCGGTTTGTTGCGTCAGGTCTGCCGCGCCCAGAGCATAGGTTGTCTCAAGGAAATTGCCTTCTCCGGCCGGGACTTTGCGAATTGTCATTTCGACCGCAAGGGCAAAACGGGTATCAGCCGTTGGGAAAGGCGTTGTATCCGCATCATAGGCCTTGGCGGTTTGCCGGCTCGACAGGCTCATCGACAAAGGCGCACTGGTCTTGAGCGCGCTTAGCATCGACACCGAGAAAGGCCGCAGCGACTGCGCCGTCCCTCCTGCCGGGGTCCAGGTGATCGGGTTCGCCAAGGCGAAAGCTTGCGCCCCGCTTTGCAAGACATTGATCACACTCGGCGCACTCGGCACGGGCAGCGATGTTCCATTGATCTTATAGGGCGTGACATGGGCCTCGGTGATGTCCCATTTCGCATCGACTGTGACCCAAGTCTGCGCGCTGTCACCGCTCAGCGACACCGTATAATCCATCACGCTGCCAACTGGAAATTCCTGCCAGATCAGCGCGTATAGCGCGTTTGTAGGTTGCAGCGTACCGGCGGGCAGGTCCATCCCGGCAGTCTGAGGCAACCGCAGGCCAGAACGGAAATACTGCGCCATCTGTCCGGCCACATTGCGGATTTCGCCACTTTTGACCGCCGCAAGATAGATATCTGACAGCTTGCCGCTTTGGAGGTCGGCATTTTGCATCTGCGTCAACACCCCGTTCGACGACGCACGAATGACCGCATGGAACCAGTCGACGAACATCATTTGGGTCAGCGGAACTGTGGTATCGGCAGCCTCTCCCAATGCCTGATTGCCCGCGCCGCTGGTTGCCGTATTTGTATAAAGCTCCGAGAAATAGGTCTGAAGTGTCGTATCGACCCAGTTTTGTGACACGTTACTCTTGCTTGAGAACACATAGTTTAGATCCGTATCTCGGCCCGCTGTTGCCAAACTCAGGAACGGCGGCATTGGAAAGACGGTGGCATACTTATTCTCTTTCTCCGCATCGGCCACACTGCCATCATCCGCAGGCAGGCTGACGATATCCAAGGTGAACATCTGCCCCAGCCCCGCAAGCAGGGCATCATAGCTCAGACCGCCCACCAGAAGATCTGGATGCTGATTTAAACCGTTGATCTGTTCTTGGGTGATCACACCATCCCAGTTTTCCAGACCCAATGCACCATTCAGCGCCCATGCCAGCAGCTGTGCTGTCATGGTTTCAAATGGCTTGAGGGTTTCAAGCGTCGCAGTCGAAGGATCGGCAAGATACTCCATCGTCAATGAGACGGCGAACCACGGGTCGCCCATGGCGCTGGTATCGGTCCACACGGTCGTAAATTCAGGCGTCATAATGCCGGACAGTTTTGGGTTCAGCCCCGTCTGCAAACCAAAGCTTGGGTTCCACGGCGCCGCTGCCAGCGCGGCAAGGTTGCTGCGCATGGCCAACGCCTGAACATGGGCAGAGTTGTCTTGAGAGATCAGCTGCCATTCGAAACGGAAGCTCGCCTTGAATGAGAAACTGATCGTGATTTTGAACAAACCAAGGTTGATCCGCACCGAGACGCTGACCGTCACGCTGGCCTCGACATACAACAGCAAATCACCGCCCGCGCCCGCCTCGAGCAAAAGCTGCATGCCGACGGACGCCTGAATGCGCACGTTTACGCTGGCTTTGATGATCGCAAAATCAATCGAGCCATAGATTTCACCAATCACCCCGAACTGTCCCTTTAGGGCCAGCGCCTTGGGCGATGTCAGCCAGTCAACAACGTCTTCCTGAGTGGAATTGTAGGCATAGTAGCCAATCGCCCCCTCGATGATCCCGAAGAAAGTCAGGCTGACCCCCGCTTTCAATGGACCGGCGACAAAGTTTTTCCCGACCCCCATGCGCGCGCCAAATCCTGCGGCGAGGATCGTATCATAGTGCTTTTGAACAAAGGTATTGTCTGTGGCCGAGCTGAGCTTGGCAATGTAGAAACCACCTGATCCAGTTACAGGAACCGGACCGGCAAAGGCCTCGACGCGAAAACAAACGGACCAGTCGTCATTCGCAGGAAAGCCCAGATCAACCTTGAAGTCGCTGTTGGTGTAGATCGACAGCTTGAGGGCAGGCAAGGTCACACTGGCAGCGCCCGCTTGGAAGGTGCGCAAGCTGTCAGGCAAGCTAAAGTTGATAAAGAACAGCCCCACATCATCGCTGACCTTGGTATAGGTAATCTCGAAACTCAGCCCTTTGATGCTGCCCGAGGTGATATAGATTTTGAGGGAATAGAATGGCGTTGCATCATAAAAAACAAAGCCAAGACCGACGATATCAAGCAAAACAACGTTCGACACGATGATCCAGCCACCATCGGGCTTGTAGACCTTGTCGTAGTCGCCAGCCTTGATCGCAGCCCAGAAATCCTTGCGCATATAGGCAAGGAACGCGTCAAAATTATCCAGCTTTGCATCGGGGCCAACCCTTTGCCCGACGCCAAGATAGTCCAGCTTGATCAGGCTTGACCCCTCGTCGCCCTTCTTGTCATCGTCCGCCATCGCAACAGGCATCGAGCGACCCAACTCCCGCTCCAGCGTATGTTCGACCTGAGTGCGCGATGCTGCCTCAAGCGCTTCCATCGGGCCGTCCATCGAGATAGCCTGCGCTTTCTCCTTGGGGTCTTGGGCGTTTAGCGCTGCAATCCAGCCGATCTTGTTTTCGCCTTTGGTGGGTGCAAACAACGCCAGATCGAAAAAGATATTGCCCGGCGGAATGCGTGTGCCCAGAATCTCCATATAGGAATCGTGCATCGACAGAACCAACAGCTTATCTGTTGAATTCGTGACATATTTCAGCTGGAATTCTTTGATCGAGATCTTGAGAACCCCTTCAATCGTCAGTTCCAGCTTGCCGTCTGCCTCGGGCATCTGAATGCCAAACACCAATGCGTTCGGATTGGGCCCGGACGGGGGCTGCCAGCCCAAGATCATCGAAAACTTGAATGCCGACAGATCCCCGACAAGACCGCCCAGACTGCCAAGGTCCAGATCAAATCAGGGCAAAATTGAAGGTCGGGCTGGTGTCTACCTGCCCCAAACTGTTCAGGCTGACGCCGAAATAATCCAGATCCGAAATATTCTGTCCGTTTTCGCTGTACAGAAAGCTTTTCAACTTGAACGGCAGCAACGCCAGCAAACTGTCGTCCTCGGTGCGCTGTTTGGTTGCACCAAAATCAAAGCGCAAATTACCAGGCGCAAACGTCATCGACAGATCTTGCGTTCTGGGCTGTGCCTTGGGCTCAAGCACAAGCTGATAGCTCATCTCGATCCCCAGGTCGGCAAAGGACAATTTCTCGAAACTGAACATATCAAGGAAATCAAGTTGATTGAATTCCATGCTGCCCCAGATTGCAAAGCGCGAACTGATCGTGCTTGTCGTGGCGTTCCCGCTTTCTTCTTCCGTGGCAGAAAACTGGACTTTGTCGAATGTGATCTTTTTCAGATAAGTGTTGCTGTCAAAGGAAAACTCATACGTTTTTTTCGCGATAAACGAATAGGTTTGCGCCCCGTCATGTTCGGAATAACTACCGTTTATCTTGATGATGTTGTCTTTGGGAGGGGCGTCCGCGTTCAGCTCTCCTAGGTTTACGCCAACGGCAAACAGGTTGTTCACGCTTAGATCGACCTCGGCATCGAAACTGCTAAGCGCATTGTTTTCAAACAAGGCACGCAGGTAGATCACCTTGAAACCATAGCAGGTCAGCCCGTCTTTACCGCACGGATAGATACTGCCTAGCATCTCCAGATCGCGGGCCAGACCGGCGTCAGACTGGGTCTGCAAGGACGTCGTGCTGGCCCCTGAATCCTCATAATCCACCAGCGCAAATATCGAACTGGAATCAAGCGTGACGCTGTCCCCCTTGCCAGTGTCCGAGATGGAAACACCCACGTGATGCGCCCGAAATGCATCGACGTTGCTGACGGTCTGACCACTTTCATCATCGCGCACCATACCGCCCATCAGCGCTTTGATCACCGCGGGCAGGTCTTGCAGATCAAGCGCAGTATTCAGCGCCAGAAGCCCTGTAAACTGTGGGTCATTCACGACCTGAACAAAGTTATAATAGATCGAGGAATGACCCTCTTTATCAACCGCCGCCTCAGCCTCTGTGATGATCTTGAGGATATCTTGCTGGCGCGTATCCGGATCAGACGAAAAGGTATGGGCGGCCTCCCAGATCGACTGGTCTTGGGCCAATTCCTTGATGGATTTATCGCGAAAGAATTTCAGGATGATAATCGGCGGAACGCCATCAGGGTCAGTGCCCTTCAAGCGTAAATCAAAGAACCAATCGGCCAGCTCGACCGTGGCGTCTGCCGCATCGAAGGTGAACAAGGGGGCCGCATCAAAGGTGTCTTGGTCAATGACCATAAATATCTGGTTTTGATAAAGCGCCGATCGGATCGCATCGCCCATATTCTGAAACTGAAGCGTTCTTTTCGTCGTTTTACCACTGATCGCAAAAGATGTTTCCCGCCAAATGCTGTTCGTATCAAAACCCCCTACAAGGCCCAATGGCGTCATGTTCTGGATCAGATCGTCTGTCTCGGCCGCCTGTGACGCCACCACCATCGGTGCAAAGCTGCGGGCCGGATTGGCGGTGCTTAAAACCTGGCGCCGCGCAGGGTTGATTGCCTTGCTTTCAAGAAGCTGGAACGGTGCGGCATCGGCTTTTGACAGGTTGTCTAGCCCCCCATAAGCCACAAGCGGCACAAGCGGGCTGGGCTGCAAAGCCGCTTGAGATCCAAGTGCGGGCCAAGCTGCAATTGGTTTGAACTTTAGCTTGTAGGCATCATAACCGGTAGTCTCGCCCCCCGTTTGACCATCATCTTCATAGATTGGGCTACCCTGCGGTTGACTGAAATAGGTGTTCTGCGCAGCCGCCGAAGACAGGCTGACCCACGATGTTGTCGCATCCCCACCCAGATAGCGCGGAAGGCTTTTGGCGGTTGCGGGCTGATTGACCATCTGGGCTGGTTGCAGCGGCCAAAAGTGCAAGACATCACCGTCCCCAAAAGAGAAGACTTCGGTCGAAGAATAGCCGCAGATCATCTCTCCCGCTGCGGCTTCGCCGTTTTGCGACAGGGTTAACGCACCCATGGGTGTCAGATAATACGCTTGCTGCTGGCCCGTCGCCGTAACCGGACGGTCAGCCAAAACAAAACGCGTGCTGACCTTTTGTGGGTCCTGCGTGCCGTCACGCGGCGTAAGGCTGATCTGCCGCCCCAGCGTTGTCACCAATCCAGACAAGAGCGCCTTGTCGGTCAGCTCGAAATAGGTGCGTGTCGGATCAAGTTGCTGCGCGGGATCGGCAAAAGCAGTCACCCCCAGCTTGTCCCCCGATCCGCCAGACAGAAACGTAGGATAGCGCAACGCCAGCAAATCCTGGCCGCCTTGCACGGGCCCGAAATACATCGGCCCGGTTTCAAACGCAGCCTGATCATCAAGATCAAGCGACAGGTCGGTGCGCATCACACCCGGCGTTGGGCCGGTCAGCGGGATGATCAAATCTCCCGTTGGAATTATCTGGCGCGCAGTTCCTCCGGCCGGGCTTGGCAGCCAGCTGACTGTCACCTGAGACCCGACAATAAGGTTTGCGATATGAAAGGTTGAAGTCGCTTCGTTGTAGGTAACATCGACCCGCTGGTTCGACGGCTGCATCACCCGGAAAATGATGTTTCGGAACGCAAAATCCTGCCCGCCATTCAGGGTCTGTGAGCCGCCCGATCCGGTAACGCTTAGAAAGCCAAGTCCGCCGCCGTCCGCCTTGAAAAACCCAAATCTGCGGTTCGAGACATTCTTCATCTGGGTTTTTATCTGATCGCTGAACCCCGACCATGCGGTGCCACGGTCTGCCGCCGGAAAGAACGCATAATACGAATCCGCATTGGTAAAACTTGTGCCAAGATTGATCTTGTCGGGCCTTTGGTTGCCGTAAAGCAATGCGCCCCAAGTCGCTTTCTGGGGTTGCGAAGGATCAACAAGATAAAGACCTGTATCTGCAAACTGGTAAAGTTCCATTACATATTCCTTTTAATACAATGTACCCGCTTGGCGGAAAAGGCAGGTCGATAAGGGCTATTTGGTTTGTTTCGTAAAAATTGATTTAAGGCGCTTTGGGCTAAGTGGACGCACAATGGTTTTAACGGCAACTTTGCTTGAAACTAAAAAAGCCGAGATCACCGAAATCCCCTGCAAGCCAATTTGCCCATTCAAGGAATTGCGAAGGCTATCTGCCGACATCCATACCCAGGTCTGACCATCCCCTTTGAGCGCAGGATCGACAAAAGTCTGATAGGGTATCTCTTGAATATCGACAGCGCCTTTGGCGTTGGCGGTGGGGCCAAACTTTTGTACCTGACCGTCAAAAAGGCCCGTGGCTTTATTGACCACCCGAACAATCGCACCCGCCCTGCGCATCTCGAAGCTCAGGAACTGGCTGGTTTTGTCGACAAGGGATAGCTGGCTCCAGCCGTCTGGGGGCACGGCGTGATATCGTGTATATTTAGGAAGATCGCGTAGCTGCCCATCGGCAGGCAGCACAGCGTTTATCAACCCTTTGGTATTGGTCGGCATCGTGGTGCTGACAAGAACCACATCAACCGAGGCTGCGCTTGTAGCGCCCAAAGAAAGCGTCAGAAAATCCGTGTCCGTCCCAGAAACAAAAGCCAGCGCAGCCGGGCCCTGATCACCTGTTGTTCCGGGCAAAGTGACATGCGTCGGAGGGGCTTCATTGCTCCACACCACGATCACATCCGCGATCTGGTCGTTTTGCGATGAGTTGTACAATAGCGCGACATACAATTCTCCTTTGGCCAAGACAGCACATCGGGCGGACTGCCCGCCCTGCAACGTCACCAACCGACCATCATTCCAATCAATCGTCGAAGCGTCCTACCTCCTGCATCAGGCGATGCCGGGCGCTTGAAAACGCCGGCATCACCACTTTGCCAACACCGCAGAGCGGATTAGAGGCTTTGCAGCGAAATCGTTGATTGGCTGGAGTTATCCGGGCTGTCCGCGTTCATCCACACCCACTGTGTGCCGTCGCCTTGCAGGTTTTCGTCAACAGACTGAATGGTCGCATTCGTTGTGACGACTGCATTCGCAACATTCGCAGTCGGACCCATTTTGACAATCTGCCCATCAAGCAAGCCGTTACTGGTCTCGTTCACGACGAAAACGGTTGCCTTTGACTGACGGAATTGCACGGAAATAAACTGTGTCACTGTGCTGACGATGGTCAGTTGATGCCAGCTGGCCGGTGGCACGTTGTAATAGCGGCGATACTTGTCAAACGGATGCGGTGCCCCGTCAATCTCCAGATGCTCGTTATCCAGCCCAGAAGTATCCGTTGGCATGCTGACGCTGCCCAGCCAAATCTCGACCTGCGCGATCCCGCTGTTTGACGGTAAAGACACCGAAACCGTCTGAGTGTCGGTGCCGGAAACAAAGCCGACAGATGCACTGCCTGCATTTGCGGTTGTCCCGGGGATGGTAATCTTGACGGGGGGCTGGCTGTTTGACCAAACCACACTGACGGCTGCGTTATTGTCATTTTGTGCAGAGTTATAGACAAAAATACCGTATAGCTGACCTGGTCTAAGGGTCGTGCATTGCGCGGTCTCTCCGGCACGCAATGTGATGCGCTGCCCGCCGTTCCAATTCACGGCATTGGCTGAAAGAACCAGAAAACTCATGTAATTATCTCCTTATTTAAAATTTTGTCACACGAAAAAGTCTTAAAAAAACAAGGTATTTTAAAAAAATAACACACACTAAAACGCGTGAAGTTAGCGCCCATTAAAATCAGGCATGCATAACTATAGGTTGCATCTTTTAATTTTATCAAGAAGAAAGATTCGAAAAAATCACTTGCTTATTGTGATTTAAGTTACGCAAGGTAAGCACGGTCAGCCTATTGCTCTATTAACTATCTGTAATTGAATATGGATTACGGCAAGAAAGCTTTTGAAGCCCAAAATCGATTCGCCAAAAATAAAAGGCCTCGCCTGGGGCGAGACCTTGAAGACCAATAAAAATCGATTCAGCCGCCGCAGCGCTTTGCCGCATCTTCAACCGATGCCGTAAATCCCAAAAGCGAAAAAGTGTCTTTCGTCTGGGTGCCACGACCGGACCGACCGGTCAGAACCGCATCAGCACCACGCTTCATCGCAGTGATGATCTTGTTGTCGTCATCCGTGGTTGCAGGCCAAGCCCACTCGCCTTCGGTAAACAACTCAAACGTGGTCCCGCCGATGTCCATATTGACCGTGGATCCGGATGCAAAAGGATAGCCGCCCGTAAAGGCAACCTGTCCCTTGGCTCCTGCACTTGGACGGTAGAACACCATTAACAGCGTCTGGCCACGGTTGACGGCCACAACACGTCCATCACGGGAATTTACGCTCGACTTTGGCGTAGAGACACCCCAACACTCCGTGGGATTATCTTCGACGAAAACACTCCAATCAGTTTCTGCCCCAACGCGGTTTGTGCTTTGCGCCTGCGCCAATGCACCGCCCACAGCCAGCCCTGTAATTGCCGCTGCTAAACCAATCGTCTTAAAATTTATCATCTACTTGGGCCTCCAGCCGCCATTATCCTCAACATTCTTACAACTCCTCTGGCTGCCTTTCGGGAGGCGCTCTTTTAAAGGACCTGTATTTCTCAAGACAACAAGCATAATAACGCCAAACAGGCGACCTGCGAAACCCTGATTGGCAGGAATTCGCCCAAGAAAAGGATGAAACATGACCCAACCAGCCCCCTTTGCAGAAATTTGGCGCGGCGCTTTCCTTGAAAGTGTGCATTCGGGTCATGCTGTTGTGTGTGACGACAGCGGTCAAATCGTTGAGGCATGGGGGGATCCAGAGAAAGTTGTCCTGCCGCGTTCTTCCGCGAAAATGATTCAGGCCTTACCCCTTATCCGGTCAGGTGCCGCTGACGCAGCGGGGCTAGGCCCGCAACATCTGGCCTTGGCCTGCGCGTCACATCAGGCTGCCAGATTGCATACTGGTATCGTGGGGCAATGGCTGGAAAACCTGGGCCTTTCCGACAGCGACTTTCGCTGTGGCTCCGCCGTTCCTGGTGACCAAAGCGCCCGCGACGCACTGATCCGGGCTTTTGAACAACCTTGTCAGATCCATCATGAATGTTCCGGCAAACACGCCGGCTTTCTGACGGTGAACAAGCATCTGGGCGGCCGCGCAGACTACGAGAAGCCTGATCATCCCGTTCAAAAGGCCTGTCTTGAAGCACTTGAGGATGTCACGGGCCTTACATCTCCAGGCTACGGAATTGATGGCTGCTCTGTCCCGAACTTTGCAACATCACTTCACGGCATGGCGCGTGCAATGGCGCGGTTTGCAGCTGCCCCCGAAGGCTCTGCCGAAGCCCGCTTGCATCAGGCCATGCGCCTGCATCCCGAACTGGTCGCTGGTGAAACCCGTGCGTGCACTGATCTCATGCGTGCCATGAACGGCAAGGTCGCGATCAAAACAGGTGCGGAAGGATTCTTTGTGGCGATTTTGCCAGAACAGAAACTCGGCGTTGCGCTCAAAGCTTCCTGCGGAACAACCCGCGCAGCCAACTGTGCGATCGCGTCAATTCTTGTAAAACTCGGCGCTTTGGACCCGAACCATCCAGAGGCCCTGAAATACCGCAACGCCCCCATCGTGAATCGTCGCGGTATCATCACAGGCAGCCTAAAGCCTGCCGCAAGCTTCACCTGAAAACCAAGCTGGCCCTATTTCCAAATGGTTTAAAATCCCGGGGTATGGGGCAGCGCCCCATGCACATTTCGTCCCTAGACGACAAAATCGTCTTTCGCATAGCCCTGAACATACAAAAGCGCCGTTAAATCACCAAAGTTGATCCGCACATCGCATTCGGCAGCAACCGCAGGCTTGGCATGTAGTGCAACCCCCATGCCAGCGCGGTGCAACATCCCCAGATCATTCGCCCCATCACCAACGGCGATAACATCGGCTTCACTCAGCCCAAGCCTTGCTGTGATCTGCTCCAGCGCATCGACTTTGGCCTGTCTGCCCAGTATCGGCGTACCCACTTGGCCCGTCAGCTTTCCATCCGCAATCAACAAGGTATTTGCACGGTTTTCATCGAAACCCAACGCAGCGCCAACAGCGGCTGTAAACGCCGTGAACCCACCTGATACCAGCGCGGTATAAGCGCCGCCCGCCTTCATTGTGGCCAACAACGTCTTGCCGCCAGGCATATGTGTAATACGCTGATCCAGAACGCGGCCAATCACGGCCCCGTCCAACCCTTCAAGCAGGCCCACACGCTCGCGCAACGCCGCTTCAAAATCCAGCTCGCCGTTCATCGCACGCGCTGTGATATCCTTGACCCGATCCCCCACGCCCGCCTCGTCGGCAAGCTCGTCAATGCATTCTTGCTGGATCATCGTGCTGTCCATATCCGCCAACAGCATCTTCTTGCGGCGCCCCTCGGATGGCACAATCACCAGATCGACGCCCATCCCCTGACACTCTGCCCAAATGTCCCATTGGTTGCCGGGCATCCGCTTCATATCAAAGGTTGCGGCCTCATCAGGTGCCAGCCAAAACGCATCCCCACCGCCCCAGGCATTACGCAAGCTATCCACCAGCGCCGCGTCCAAATGAGGCTTCTTAGGAGAAGTTAACAAAGTTACACTATGCATCATCATGTTTCCGATCCGCGCCAAGGCTGTCGTAAAAAGCAATTCAAGCGGCGTTCTAGCGATATTTTCCTGCTTGTGCCAGACCACGCAGACGTCTAAAGGCAGCAGTGGGACACCCTTCCCCAACGAAGGGCGCTTATCTGAAAGGGTAGCATAATGGCTATTACGACACCTACAACGCGACCAACGAATCCGCGTTTTTCTTCCGGCCCCTGCGCCAAACCCCCCGCATATGATCTGGCCAAGCTGGCAAGCGCTCCATTGGGCCGCAGCCACCGCGCCGCACCCGGCAAAGCCAAGTTGCTCGCCGCGATAGAGACGACGCGCGAGATTCTTGGCGTTCCTGCGGATTATAAAATCGGCATCGTGCCTGCATCTGACACAGGCGCATACGAGATGGCCATGTGGACCATGCTGGGCGAACGCCCCGCCGAAATGGTCGCTTGGGAATCATTCGGCGCGGGCTGGGTGACAGATGCTGTCAAACAGCTCAAAATCGAACATACCGTCCACACTGCTGACTATGGCCAGATCGTCGATATGGCACAGCTTAACTATGACAACGATGTTTGCTTTACTTGGAACGGCACCACATCCGGTGTGCGCGTCCCAACGGGCGATGTCATTCCCGCCGATCGCAAGGGCCTGACCTTGTGCGATGCGACATCTGCTGCCTTTGCCATGGACCTGCCATGGGACAAGCTGGATGTGACCACCTTCAGCTGGCAGAAAGTGCTTGGTGGCGAAGCGGCGCATGGCATGCTGATCCTCAGCCCGCGCGCTGTCGAGCGGTTGGAAACCTACATCCCTGCATGGCCCCTGCCCAAGATTTTCCGCCTCACCAAAGGTGGTAAATTGATCGACGGCATCTTTAAGGGTGAAACCATCAACACGCCTTCAATGCTTTGCGTCGAAGATTACTTGCTGGCGCTGGACTGGGCGAAATCCGTTGGTGGCCTGCAAGGCCTGATCGGTCGTGCCGATGCCAATACCGCTGCGATTGCCCGATTCGTGAAAGACCATGATTGGATTGATTTTCTTGCCACTGATCCGGCGACACGATCCAACACATCTGTTTGCCTCAAGTTCACAGATGACCGGATCGCCGATGGCGCAGCATTCGCCAAAGCCGTTGCAAAACGGCTTGAGGGTGAAGATGTGGCACGCGACGTTGGTGCTTACCGCGATGCCCCTCCGGGCCTGCGAATCTGGTGCGGCGGTACGGTTGAAACCTCGGATATCGAGGCGATGCTGCCGTGGCTCGCCTGGGCTTTTGAGGCCGAAATCAACGCATAATTCCGGGTTCCCCACCTTGCGCGGCGCGTAGGGTGGGTTCCACCCACGCCCCCCTTCTCTTCAAAAAAGGAGCGCCAAACATGGCCCCCAAAGTACTCATTTCCGACAGCCTGTCCGAAGCTGCTGTTCAAATCTTCAAAGACCGCGGCATTGATGTCGATTTCCAACCCAACCTGGGCAAGGATAAAGACAAGCTGGCCGAGATTATCGGCAATTACGATGGCCTGGCCATCCGTTCGGCGACAAAAGTTACAGCGAAAATCCTTGAAAATGCGACCAACCTCAAGGTGATCGCCCGCGCCGGAATTGGCACCGACAACATCGACAAAGACGCCGCATCGAAAAAAGGTGTGATCGTCATGAACACGCCTTTTGGCAACATGATCACGACTGCCGAACACGCGATTGCGATGATGTTCGCCGTTGCGCGTCAGATCCCCGAAGCGTCAGCCTCGACCCATGCTGGCAAATGGGAGAAATCGAAATTCATGGGGGTCGAACTGACCGGAAAAACCCTTGGCGTGATTGGCGCGGGCAACATCGGTGGCATCGTTTGCGACCGTGCGCGTGGACTAAAAATGAAGGTCATCGCCTATGACCCCTTCTTGAGCGAAGAAAAAGCCAAGAAGATGGGCGTCGAAAAGGTCGAGCTTGATGATCTTTTGGCTCGCGCCGATTTCATCACGCTGCACGTGCCCTACACCGAACAAACCGCCAATATCCTGTCCAAGGAAGCCTTGGCCAAGACAAAGAAGGGCGTCCGCATCATCAACTGTGCCCGTGGTGGTCTGGTCGACGAAGAAGCCTTGGCCGAAGCGCTTAAATCCGGCCATGTCGCCGGTGCCGCCTTTGACGTGTTCAAGGAAGAGCCCGCGACCGAAAACGTCTTGTTCGGCCTGCCTAACGTGATCTGCACGCCGCACCTTGGTGCGGCAACCACAGAGGCACAGGAAAACGTCGCCCTGCAAGTGGCAGAACAGATGTCTGATTACCTGCTGACGGGTGCCGTTTCCAATGCGCTGAACATGCCGTCGGTTACAGCCGAAGAAGCCAAGGTGATGGGCCCATGGATCACCTTGGCGGGTCATCTTGGTGCCTTCATCGGTCAGATGACCGATGAACCGATCAAAGCAATCAATATCCTGTATGATGGCCAAGTCGCCGAAATGAACCTGAACGCGCTGAACTGCGCCGTTGTTGCGGGCATCATGAAGCGCGCCAACCCGGACGTGAACATGGTCAGCGCCCCCGTGGTTGCCCGTGAAAAGGGCATCCAGATCAGCACGACCAACCAAGACAAGTCCGGCGTGTTTGACGGTTATGTCAAGGTAACGGTCGTAACGGCCAAGCGTGAACGGTCCATCGCCGGAACAGTGTTTTCCGATGGCAAACCGCGCTTTATCCAGATCAAAGGCATCAACATCGACGCTGAAATCGGTGCGCATATGCTTTATACAACCAACGAAGACGTTCCCGGCATCATCGGAGCATTGGGCCAGACACTGGGTGCCAATGGCGTCAACATCGCAAACTTTACGCTGGGCCGGTCCGCCGCTAAAGGCGAGGCGATTGCACTGCTGTATATTGACGAAGAAGTGCCAGATACCGCGATCAAGCAACTGCAAGACACCGGTCTTTTCACCCAAGTCAAAGAGCTTGCCTTCGACGTCGCCTAAGACCTGTCTATAAAATCATCAAAGCGTCCCCCAGTGGGGCGCTTTTTGCATTGAACCTGGCTTAGGTTCGCTGGTTTCTGGTGCAAAACGCACCGCTCTGCCTTCCCCTTCCGGCCCCGTTCAGGCATCCTAGGGCCAAGCAGAAAAGGAACCCCGTCATGTCCACGCCCATCTATGCCGTCGGCGATATCCACGGCCAACTCGATGATCTTCACCGTGTTCTGGGGTTGATCGAAGCCGATGGCGGCAAAGACGCCGAAGTGGTGTTCCTGGGGGATTACGTGGATCGTGGCCCAGACAGCAAAGGCGTAGTAGATCTGCTGATGAACGGCATCGCGGATGGGCGCAACTGGACAGCAATCCGTGGGAACCATGACCGCTATTTTACCCGCTTTTTGGATGATCAAACGGTCTATGATCCTGCCACGAGGCCTGATCTGTTCTGGATGAACCCGCGCCTTGGCGGCGACAAAACGCTTCTGTCATACGGGATTGTCGGGGAAGATCTTGCGCCCGTCGACCCGATCCATAAAGCGGCCCTTCAAGCTGTACCACAATCGCACCGTGATTTCCTGGACGGCCTGCCAAACCTCCACACGACGGACCATCTGGTTTTTGTCCATGCAGGCCTTCGCAAAGGTGTCGCCTTGCAAGATCAGATCGAGGATGATCTGATCTGGATCAGGGGTGACTGGCTAACAGAACCGCATGATTTCGGCGGTATTGTCGTACACGGGCACACTTCCGTCGATTATCCCGAGCACCACGGCTACCGCGTCAACCTTGACGCAGGTGCCGGGTATTTCAAGCCCCTACAAGCGGCCGTATTCGAAGGCAGCGATGCCTTTGTAATCTCGAATAAAGGGCGGGTACCGCTGCGCCCCTAATTCACCATTCCAAATGGATCTAAATCCCGGGGGAGGCCCGGCGCAGCCGGGACGGGGGCTGGCCCCCTAAATCCCTGTCCAATCCAGAACGACCTTACCAGACAGGCCCGATTTCATCGCTGCAAACCCTGTCTCAAAATCGTCAGCGCCGAACCGGTGCGTAATGATACCCGAAACATCCAATCCGTTCTCAAGCATCGCGATCATCTTGTACCACGTCTCGAATATCTCACGCCCGTAGACACCCTTGATGGTGATCGCCTTGAACACGATCCGGCTCCAATCGACCGGAGATTTCCCCGGCGGGATTCCCAACATCGCAATCCGCCCGCCCATGGTCATCGCCTCGACCATTTGATCCAGCGCAGCCTGATTGCCTGACATTTCCATCCCGACATCGAACCCCTGCTTCATCTTGAGCTTTGCAATGACATCGCGCAAATCTTCTTTTGCGACATTGACCGGAATCACATCGGCCACTTGCGCCGCCAGTTCCAACCTTGCCGGGTTCACATCCGTAATGGCGACATGGCGGGCACCAACATGGCGGGCAACGGCCGCCGCCATGATCCCAATGGGCCCTGCACCGGTGATCAGGACATCCTCGCCCACAAGATCAAAGCTTAACGCCGTGTGAACGGCATTTCCCAACGGATCCAGAATCGCCCCGATCTCGTCTGAAATCTCGTCCGGCAACGGGACAACATTGAACGCGGGCAATCGCAGGTACTGCGCAAACGCCCCTTGTTCGTTGACGCCAATGCCGCGTGTCGCGGGATCAAGGTGAAACTTGCCCGACCGCGACTGCCGCGAGGTCTTGCCAATCAGATGTCCTTCTCCCGAGCATCTTTGCCCGATCGCAAGATCGGTGACATTGCGCCCCAGCTCGACGATCTCGCCTGCGAACTCATGGCCTGTAATCAACGGAACAGGCACCGTACTTTGTGCCCAGCTGTCCCAGTTCCAGATATGGATGTCGGTCCCACAAATGCCGGTCTTGTTGATCTTGATCAGCACATCATCGGGGCCAATCTCTGGCACCGGGGCTCGGGTCATCCATAACCCCTCGCGCGGCTCAGACTTGCAGAGCGCTTTCATCTGGTTGCTCATGACAGCACCCCGCAGCTCTTGCCTGCAACTTCGAAGGCGGCCAGGGCGCCGTCCAAATCAGCTTTTGTCAGTGCCGCATTCATCTGCGTTCTGATGCGAGCCTGCCCCCGTGGAACAACGGGAAAGAAAAAGCCGCTGACGTAGACACCCTCGTCAAACAGCTTTGCCGCCATGTCTTGAGCCAACTGCGCCTCGCCCAGCATCACCGGAATGATCGGATGTTCGCCGGGCAACAGATCAAAGCCCAACTCCTTCAGCCCCTTGCGCCAGTAAACCGCGTTCTCGAACAATTGAGCGCGCAAGTCATCGCCTTGCTCGACCAGTTCCAGCGCTTTGATCCCCGCCATGACGATCGAGGGTGGTAAAGAATTCGAGAAAAGATAGGGACGCGCACGCTGGCGCAGCAAATCGATCACGCCTTGCGGTCCAGCGATATAGCCACCGATGGCACCACCAAGCGCCTTTCCCAGTGTGCCGGTCAGAATATCAACATCAACGCCGAAATGCGCGGGCGTTCCGGCACCCTTCGGCCCCATGAACCCCGTCGCGTGGCAGTCGTCGACCATCACCATAGCATCATATTTTTCGGCAAGCCGGGTGAGGTCAGGCAGGTTGGCCAATGTCCCGTCCATGCTGAACACGCCATCTGTGGCGATCATGATAAACCGCGCACCTTCTTCCCGGGCCAGCTTGAGCTGGCCCTCAAGGTCATTCATGTCCGAATTTGCGTACCGGTACCGTTTCGCCTTGCAGAGCCGGATACCGTCAATGATTGACGCGTGATTGAGACTGTCCGAGACAATAGCATCCTCGGCCCCGAACAGCGGCTCGAACAATCCACCATTGGCATCGAAACAGGCTGCAAACAGGATTGAATCATCCTTCCCCAAGAAGCTTGCCAGTTTTTGCTCAAGTTCGCGGTGAATATCTTGGGTGCCGCAGATGAACCGAACCGACGCCATCCCGAAACCCTTGGGGTCCATCGCGTTCTGCGCCGCTTTGATCAGGTCGGGATGATCCGCCAACCCCAGATAGTTATTCGCACAAAGGTTAATGACCTCACGGCCGGCGACAGTAATTTTCCCAGACTGCGGCGAGGTGATCATGCGCTCGCGTTTCATCATGCCCTCGGCCTCAATCTGCGAAAGCGTGGCCGCGATGTGATCTAGATAAAGTTGGGTCATGATAAAGCTCCTTTTGTGCACTTCTAGCATAGTGGAAGTAAATCCGGAATAGAGGATATCCTTTATAGCGGAATATTTCTTGTATTCCGGAAACTACGCGTCTTGAACCACAAGAAACGCGCGCACAGCCCCGCCAATTGCATGAATTGTGTGGGGGACATCAGCTGGATAACGTGCGGTATCACCTATTGTGATTGTACTTTGGGCATCCCCACTGCGCAAACCAGCCGTTCCTTGGATGATCATGAGGTGTTCGCGGGCACCGCGCGTATGTGGCTGGCTGTCCAGAATACCGCCCTCATCAATCAAAAGCTCGTAGACTTCATGCTTTCCAGCCTCTTCGGGGGGAGAAAGGATGCGGATATGACAGCCGGTTCCAAGATTATGGATTGTCGGAACCTCATCTGCGCGCAGTATTTCGATCTGCGCAGGGCTTTGAGTGCCATCCAAAAGGCCCGCAAAATCGACCTGCAAGGCGCGGGTCAAGTTCCACAAGGTCGCAATTGTCGGGCTGCTTTCTCCTCGCTCGATCTGGCTTACCATGGACCGTGACACGCCCGAAAGCTTGGCCACCGCCTCAAGGCTAAGGCCCTGTGCGGTCCTCGCAGATTTCAAGCGAGAAGGCAGCTGGTTCAAAATAGCGTCTGGGTTTTCCGTCATAGTGGATAACTGCGCATTTGATGGGCTGCTGTCAACGGGCTTGGCGCTTTGCGGCAATCGCCGGGGGTTTTGCACCCCCGGACCCCCGCAGGGTATTTCCAAGCCAGAGAAGAACGGATCAGGTCAGCACATCAATCAAGGCGATCAGGCCTGTCGCTGCGGCAGCACCGATGATTGCAGCCAACGCGACCCAGCGTTTGAATGCCGGTTTTTTAGGCTCACCTTCTGATTGCTGGCGGATCAATGCGGCCTCGACCAACGTCGGCAGGCGGGGGCCAAAACGCGCAAGGACACGGGCTGTGCTGGCGAGGTCGCGTATTACAGCCTTCGGGCCAATTGATTGCGAGATATAGTCGGTCACAATCGGGCTTGAGACTTGCCAGATATTGATATGCGGGTTCAGAGAGCGCGCGACACCTTCAACGACGACCATTGTGCGTTGCAGCAAAATCAGCTCGGTCCTGGTTTCCATGCCAAAGCGTTCAGTCACTTCGAACAGATACGTCAGGAGCCGCGCCATCGAGATACGCGTCGCATCCATCCCAAAGATAGGCTCGCCTACAGCACGCAAGGCGCGGGCAAATTCGTCGACATCCTTGTCAGCGGGAACATATCCCGCTTCAAAATGAACCTCGGCAACGCGTTTATAGTCCTTGCGGATAAAGCCGAACAGGATTTCAGCATATACTCGGCGCGTGTAGGCATCGATATGGCCCATGATACCAAAATCAAAGGCGATGATATCGCCATTGGGCGCGACCTTGAGGTTACCTTGGTGCATGTCTGCATGAAAATAGCCGTCACGCAGGGCGTGGTTCAGGAACAGTTGCAGGACGCGGTCACCAAGCAGCACCCGGTCATGGCCGGCCGCGTCGATCGCCGCGTTATCACCCATGGAAACGCCATCGGCCCATTGCAGTGTCATCACTCGACGCGCGGAATATTCCCACTTGATCGCAGGAAGCTGAAAGCCTTCGTCGTCTTTGGTATTGGCGGCAAACTCAGAGGCGGCCGATGATTCGAGCCGCAAATCAAGCTCTCCGCGCACCACACCGTCGAAATGCTTGATCACCTCGGTCGGACGCAGACGACGCGACCCCGGCGAGAACATCTCGACCATGCGGGCGGCGAGGTAGAACGCATCGACATCCTTGCGGAACGCTTTTTCAATGCCGGGGCGCAGCACTTTGACAGCCACATCCTCGCCTGTCTCGGCCAATTTGGCACGATGCACCTGAGCGATCGACGCCGCTGCGACCGGTTCGCTGAATTCGGAAAACATCATCGCGACGGGATGGCCAAGTTCTTTTTCGACCTCGGCTTTCGCCACTTCTATAGAGAACGGTGGCAGTTTGTCTTGCAATACGCGCAGTTGCACGGCCAATTCGTCGCCCACGACATCGGGCCGGGTCGAAAGAACCTGACCAAATTTAATGTAGGCGGGCCCCAATGCCGTTAGGGCACGGGTTGCAGGCGGCATCGCCGGATCCCCTGCATACCCCAGAAACTTGAACGGCTTGCCAAGCGCCTTGGCAACAAAACGCAGTGCGGGCGTGGCATCAAAAGCATCCAGAACGACATTCATCGCCCCTGTACGCTCCAGGGTTGCACCGGTCCGGATCAACCGCCAAATGTTGTGGGGTCCACGCATATCAGATTTTCCAGCCCGAATGCAGCGCGGCGACACCCATTGTCAGGTTGCGGTACTTTGCCTGTTCAAACCCGGCCTCTTTCACCATACCAAGGAAGGTCTCTTGATCGGGAAAGTTTCGAATTGATTCAACAAGATACTGATAGCTATCACGATCATTCGCGATCAGCTGTCCCATGCGCGGGATGACGTTAAAGCTGTATAGATCATAGGCCTTTTGCATCATCGGATTGGGCAATTGACTGAATTCAAGCACCATCAAACGGCCACCGGGGCGTAGCACGCGGTAAGCCTCGTTCAGCGCCTCCTGGGGCCGGGTGACGTTGCGAATACCAAAGCTGATTGTATAGACGTCGAATGTGTTGTCCTCGAACGGCAACGCCATCGCGTCGCCAACAACCCAGTCAAGGCTGTCTGCCATCGCAGCGGCTTCGGCGCGTCTGCGGCCTTCGATCAACATCGGTTCGGTCAGATCCAGTACCGTAGCGTGGCCGGTTCCGGCCCGTTCCAGAAACTTGAACGACACATCGCCTGTGCCACCCGCCACATCCAGCAACTTTTGACCAGCACGCGGAGCCAGCCAATCCATCATCGCCTGCTTCCAAACCCGGTGGATACCAACGCTCATGACGTCATTCATCACGTCGTATTTGCTGGCAACAGAGTTAAAGACACCCTGCACGCGTCCCGCTTTTTCGCCTTCGGGCACGGTTTCAAATCCGAAATGGGTGGTTTTGTCGCTATCGTTTGTCATGAGGTCTTGTGGTCCTTTGATCTGCACCTTTGTTATAGGAAGTGAGGGGCCGGGTACAATGCGCCCCTTTTGTCACAGGGGAAAAGAACATGCCTGAACTGCCCGAGGTCGAAACCGTCCGCCGCGGCCTGTCCCCCGTGATGGAGGGTCAGGTGATCGCGCGTGCCGACGTGAACCGTCCCGATCTGCGCTGGCCTTTCCCCCCCGATATGGCGGCGCGGCTGACAGGGCAAAAGGTTGAAAGGCTGCGCAGGCGGTCGAAATACATTCTTGCCGATCTGTCGTCTGGGGAATCACTGCTGATCCATTTGGGCATGTCGGGGCGTATGCTGATCTCGGGCGATCCGCTGGGGAAATTTCTACATGAGCATCCAGCGGCTGAAAAGCATGATCACGTTGTCCTGCATATGGCCAATGGGGCGCGCGTGACGTTCAATGACCCGCGTCGGTTTGGGGCGATGGATTTGCTGGATACGCAAAACGCCGCTGCGCATAAATTGCTGGCTTCGATCGGGCCAGAACCTTTGGGTAATGATTTTCATGAGGCGCATCTGATTGCCGCACTCAAGGGGCGCAACATGCCGATCAAGTCGGCTTTGCTAGATCAACGCATCGTCGCGGGGCTGGGAAATATCTATGTCTGCGAAACGCTTTACCGGGCGGGGATCCATCCTGCTCGCAAAGCGGGACGCATCGCAAGCAGCCGGGTTGCGGGGCTCGTTCCCATCATCCGGCAAGTCCTGCAAGAAGCCATAACCGCAGGCGGATCGACCTTGCGTGACTTCAAACAGGCAGACGGGGAATTGGGCTATTTCCAACACAGCTTTGACGTGTATGGCCGCGAGGGAGACCCTTGCCGCACCGATGGATGTTCCAGTCAGATCGCCCGAATCGTTCAGTCTGGCCGATCATCCTTCTATTGTATGCAATGCCAAAGATAACTTGAAACGGCCTGTGCCCGTGATATTCACATGTTTCAAACCGTAACAAACGAGAGCATTCTTGATGGCTTATGAAACGATCACGGTCGATGTCGATAATCACGTAGCCTTGGTTACACTGAATCGGCCTGATGCAATGAATGCTCTGAACGCCGAGCTGATGACAGAGCTGGCAGATGCGATGAAGTCTGCACAGGAAAACGAGAAAGTCCGCTGTATTGTCATTACCGGGTCGGAAAAGGCCTTCGCAGCCGGGGCCGATATCGCGATGATGCGCGACAAAAGCTTTGTTGATGTCTTTACCAGCGATCTGTTCACACCCGAAACTGACCAGATCATGCGCGTTCGCAAGCCAATTATCGCAGCCGTGTCAGGCTATGCGCTTGGCGGTGGCTGCGAACTGGCGATGATGTGCGACTTCATCATCTGCTCAGAGACCGCGAAATTCGGCCAGCCTGAAATCAACCTGGGCGTGGTGGCCGGTATTGGCGGAACCCAGCGACTGACCCGCGCGATTGGCAAATCAAAAGCGATGGACATGAACCTGACGGGCCGCTTCATGGATGCAGCCGAGGCAGAGCGCGCAGGTTTGGTATCGCGCGTTGTGCCTGTTAAAAAGCTGATGGAAGAAACCATGGCTGCCGCAGCTAAGATTGCCGAGAAATCGATGATCACGACCATGGTCGTCAAAGAAGCTGTGAACCGTGCGTTCGAGGTGCCCCTGCGCGAGGGTCTGCTGTTTGAACGTCGCGCCTTTCATTCGCTGTTTGCGACCGAAGATCAAAAAGAAGGCATGTCTGCTTTTCTTGAAAAACGCGAAGCGCAGTTCCGCGACAAGTAAAAACACTTTTGCGGGTTTGCAAAGCGCTCTGCCTTCGACTATAGGCGGGTTCAATACATGCGCGTGCAGCCCGCTCAGGCTAGAATCACCTTATCGGAAAATGGCTCCGGTCTTTGGGTCTGTGTCGCGTATTAGCAATTTGAACTGACCAAGACGAAGGATGATCCTCATGGCAAATACACCACAGGCAAAAAAACGCGCCCGCCAGAACGAAGCGCGTTTCGCAATCAACAAAGCACGCCGTTCGCGCATCCGCACGTTCCTGCGTAAAGTTGAAGAAGCAATCGAATCTGGTGACAAAGACGCATCCATTGCAGCACTGCGCGCTGCTCAGCCAGAACTGATGCGCGGCGTTACGAAAGGTGTGTTTCATAAAAACACCGCTTCTCGGAAGATGTCCCGCCTTGCTTCGCGCGTGAAAGCATTGGGCTGAATCGGGAACGTTTCACCTAAGCTGTTGAAAGCATAAGGCATCGCTTAGCGGTGCCTTTTTTTATGACCTGACAACACTTTTTACGCGATAGAGATTCTTTTCGAATAAACTCTGAGTCAAGTTTGAAGATGTGTTGAACCCGGGCCTTTTACATTGCTAAAAGTCAGGAGCGCGATTAATTTCGCCTTGGGGGGATAGGCCCGAACGGCCCGTTGCATTTGCTAGGATGTAGTGGTTCGGACGGGGATAGAGGTTAACCTTGCTAGGGGTTTTCCTATGGTCTGCAGATGATGCCTAACGCATTGCTGCCCTGTCTTTTAAGACGACGAACAGTACGTTCGAGAGCGATGCTTGACGGGTTTTTACGTCCAGCATTCCTGTCGTTGCGTACTTCATAAATTAAGTCCGAAGGACGTATGGCCGGTTTTCTGATGGGACCGGGATGGCGGTCTATTGTCTTCTGACTTGGGTAATATCTGCGGCCAGCTTTTGCTGGATATCGCGGACGATTGGGACAGTAGGGCACATGACGCAGACGCAATGGGTAAAAGTTAGACAACGTCTTTTGAGCACGATAGGGCAAAACAACTTCACAACATGGATTGACCCGCTGTCTCTTGGCCATGCCGCCGATGGTATCACCACCCTGTTCGTCCCAACCAACTTTTTTGGTAACTATGTCAGTCAGAATTTTGCCGACCTCATTCTGCACGAGATGCAAAAAGAAGATGACAGCGTAACGCGACTTAAATTTTCTGTCGGTGGAGCGGACAAATCTGCCGCCTCCCAGCCAGTGCAGGTGCGCGCAAAAGCGGCTACCGCCCAACCGGCAAACAGCCCACTCAACACAGCCCCGCTTGATGTGCGCTTCAGTTTTGACAACTTTGTTGTCGGCAAACCAAACGAGCTGGCCCATGCCGCCGCGCGTCGGGTTGCCGAAGGCGGCGCAGTGACCTTCAATCCGCTGTTTCTTTATGGTGGCGTTGGCCTTGGCAAAACCCACCTGATGCACGCCATCGCGCAAGAACTGGCCATTCGCAAACCTGAGCTGAACGTTCTGTATCTCTCAGCAGAGCAGTTCATGTACCGCTTTGTTCAAGCGCTGCGAGATCGCAAGATGATGGACTTCAAGGAAATTTTTCGTTCCGTCGATGTCTTGATGGTGGATGACGTTCAATTCATTGCAGGCAAGGACAGCACTCAGGAAGAGTTTTTCCATACCTTCAACGCACTGGTTGACCAGAATAAACAGATCATCATTTCAGCCGACCGCGCCCCTGGCGAGATCAAGGATCTCGAAGATCGCGTAAAATCGCGCCTGCAGTGTGGCTTGGTCGTCGATCTGCACCCGACCGATTACGAACTACGTCTTGGCATTTTGCAAAGCAAAGTCGAAACCCAGCAAAAGAACTATCCCGGTCTTGAGGTCGAGGCAGGTGTGCTTGAATTTCTGGCCCACCGGATCACCACCAACGTACGCGTGTTGGAAGGTGCACTAACGCGTCTGTTCGCATTTGCGTCGCTGGTGGGTCGAGAAATCAATATGGACCTCACGCAGGATTGCCTTGCCGACGTGCTCCGCGCTTCGGAACGCAAGATCAGCATCGAAGAAATTCAGCGCAAAGTCTCGGAACATTACAACATTCGCCTCAGCGATATGGTCGGGCCAAAGCGTTTGCGCAGCTATGCCCGCCCCCGTCAGGTGGCGATGTATCTTTCGAAAAAACTGACCAGCAGGTCGCTGCCAGAGATTGGCCGCCGCTTTGGGGGCCGTGACCACACAACCGTCATGCACGGTGTCAAACGCATCGAAGAGCTCAAGCAAAGTGATGGTCAAATTGCGGAAGATCTGGAATTGTTGCGCCGCGCATTGGAGGCTTAATCGGGCAACCGATGACAGAAGACAACCGAAGGCCTTGACTGGCCTTGGTTTCGCGCTGAAAACTCAATAAAACTCTTGTGAATACACCGGTATCGGGTAGTTTGCCCTCCCGGACTGCCGGAATGGAGATTGCATATGAAATTCAGCATCGAACGCGCCGCGCTGCTTAAGGCTGTGTCGCAGGCACAATCAGTGGTCGAGCGCCGCAACACCATTCCGATCCTCGCAAACGTGTTGATCGAAGCCGAAGGCAGCGATGCTTCCTTCCGTGCCACTGACCTAGACATCGAGGTCGTTGACAAAGCGCCCGCACAGGTTGAACGGTCCGGGGCCACCACGGTTTCTGCAACGACATTGCACGAAATTGTACGCAAATTGCCCGACGGCGCGCTGATCACATTGACCTCGGACAGCGCCGCTGGTCGCCTTACGGTCGAAGCGGGCCGCTCAAATTTCTCGCTGGCGACTTTGCCGCGCGAAGATTTCCCTGTCATGGCATCCTCTGAATACCAGTCAAATTTCAGCGCACCGGCCCCGATGCTGCGTCGCTTGTTCGACAAATCGAAATTCGCCATTTCGACCGAAGAAACGCGATACTATCTGAACGGCGTCTACATGCATATCTCTGAAAGCGACGGCAGCAAGGTCTTGCGCTGCGTCGCCACCGATGGCCACCGTCTGGCGCGCATTGATGCGCCCATGCCCGAGAGTGCCGCAGACATGCCTGGCGTTATCGTCCCCCGCAAGACTGTAGGCGAGTTGCGCAAGCTTTTGGATGATGACGAAATGCAAATCGCTGTCTCCGTGTCCGAGACAAAGATTCGTTTTGCCACGCCAGACATAACCCTGACTTCCAAGGTTATTGACGGCACCTTCCCCGATTACACACGTGTGATTCCACAAGGCAACACACGCCGCATGGAAGTGGATGCCAGCGATTTCGCCCGTGCGGTAGACCGTGTGGCAACTGTAAGCTCTGAACGCTCGCGTGCCGTGAAGTTGCAACTGGATGAGGATCGATTGATCTTGTCCGTGAATGCCCCCGATAGTGGTGCCGCCGAGGAAGAGCTGGTCGTCGCCTATGCAGATGAACGGTTGGAGATCGGCTTTAACGCGAAATATCTGCTCGAAATCGCCAGCCAGGTGGACCGCGAAAATGCCGTTTTCCTGTTCAACTCTTCCGGTGATCCGACATTGATGCGCGAGGGCAATGATATGTCAGCAGTTTATGTCGTTATGCCGATGCGTGTGTAAGGAAACGGAATTTTTGAAAATTCCGGTCCGAATTCTTCGAAGAATTCGACACTGAACGGTGGGCGCGCTCTTCATCTCACATCTGACGTTGTCGCATTTCCGCTCGCATAAGCGCGCGGTCATTGAGACGGATGCACGTTGTGTTGCTATCCACGGGCCCAATGGAGCGGGCAAAACCAACATATTGGAAGCTGTCTCGTTGCTCTCGCCCGGTCGGGGTTTGCGCCGCTCCAGTGCGCAAGATATGACCAGACGGCCCGAAGCCTTGGGCTGGAAGCTCACCGCTCTGCTGCATTCGGGGGCGCAGACCCACGAGGTCGAGGTTTGGTCGGAAAACGGCGCTGCGCGCCAAACCCGCATTGACGGTAAAGCCGCGCCGCAAACCTCGCTTGGGCGCATTGCTCGGGTTTTGTGGCTGATCCCCTCAATGGACAGGCTTTGGATCGAAGGTGCTGACGGGCGGCGGCGGTTTTTAGACCGTATGACGCTTAGCTTCCTGCCGGATCATGCCGAATATTCCCTCGCCTATGAAAAGGCCATGCGCGAGCGCAACCGTCTGCTGAAGGATATGGTGCGCGAACCGTCATGGTATCTCGCCCTTGAGCAGCAACTTGCAGAAGCGGGTGCCGCCATCCACGCCAATAGGGTTGCAGCACTTCAGGCCCTCGCAGAGGCCCAAGATCAGGCGGAAACGTCTTTTCCTACGGCAACACTGACCCTGACATGCGATATGCCCACATCAGCGCAAGACCTGCGCCGGGCGCTTGCAGATAGCCGTATGCGTGATCTGGCAGCGGGTCGCACGCTGATCGGCCCGCATCGCGCCGATCTGGAAGGCATGTATGCGGCCAAAGGTGTGCCCGCGCGGGACTGTTCCACCGGAGAGCAAAAAGCGCTGCTTGTTTCGCTGATTTTGGCAAACGCCCGCGCCTTGACTGCAGACTTTGGCGCGCCCCCGTTGCTCCTGCTTGACGAGGTTGCCGCCCATCTGGATGCGAACCGCCGCGCCGCACTTTATGATGAAATCACAGCCCTTGGGGCGCAAGCATGGATGACCGGCACTGGCGCTGAATTGTTTGACACGCTGGGGCCGCGTGCACAGATGTTGGAAGTCACGGAAGCAAACGGCGCTTCAGAAACCAGGATGCGGCCATGACCATCACCTTGCCTGATCTTTTGCTCTATTGTGGTGCCTTGGTAATTTTGTTCCTCACGCCCGGCCCTGTCTGGCTTGCCATTATGGCAAGGTCGCTTTCGGGTGGATTCAAGGCCGCTTGGCCACTTGCATTGGGTGTGTCCATTGGCGACATGCTTTGGCCGCTTGTCGCAGTCTTGGGCATCAGCTGGATTCTGTCGGTCTTTGATGTCTTGATGTTGGGCATGCGCTGGATCGCCTGTGGTGTCTTCCTTGTTATGGGCGGCTTGTTGATCCGCCACGCAGACGCCAAGATTGACCGTGACAGCCGCCTGACCAAACCCGGTGCCTGGGCCGGCTTTGCCGCAGGGCTACTGGCCATTCTGGGCAATCCGAAAGCCGTCTTGTTTTACATGGGCGTTCTTCCCGGCTTTTTCGATTTGCGCGCAATCACTTGGACAGATGTCGCTGCAATCATCGTTGTTTCGGTAACGATCCCACTGATCGGCAACCTCGCTGTTGCGGCATTTGTCGGAAAAATACGGGGCCTTATGACCAAACCAGAAACCCTGAAGCGCATCAATATCGTGGCCGGGATTCTGCTGATCATCGTAGGCTTTCTGATCCCCTTCATATGACACAAAATATTGTGTCAAAGACGTGACAATAGGGGCGAAAACCACTATAAAATGGGCAACAAAAGAAGGTTACCCAGAATGTCCGACGACCAGCAGATTCCAGAGGAATACGGCGCAGATTCTATCAAAGTTCTCAAGGGCTTAGAGGCGGTCCGCAAACGCCCCGGAATGTATATCGGCGACACCGACGATGGGTCTGGCCTGCACCACATGGTCTACGAGGTTGTCGATAACGGGATTGACGAGGCATTGGCAGGACATGCCGACGCCGTAAACGTCACGATCCACGAAGACAGCTCTGTTTCCGTCAGCGATAATGGCCGTGGTATTCCCGTCGGCATTCACCAGGGCGAAGGCGTTTCCGCCGCAGAAGTCATTATGACCCAGCTGCACGCGGGCGGTAAGTTTGACAGCAATTCCTACAAGGTCTCTGGCGGCCTGCACGGTGTGGGTGTTTCGGTCGTGAACGCACTATCGGACTGGCTTGAGCTGCGCATCTGGCGCGAGGGCAAGGAACACGTCGCACGGTTTGAGGGTGGTTTCACGACAGAACATCTAACCGTCGTTGGCCCGACCGATCGCACCGGTACCGAAGTGCGGTTCATGGCGTCGACCAACACGTTTTCAAACCTCGAATACAGCTTTGAAACGCTTGAAAAGCGTTTGCGCGAACTGGCCTTCCTGAACTCTGGTGTGCGGATCATCCTGACTGACGAACGCCCAAGCGAACCCCTGCGGTCCGAGCTTTTTTATGAAGGCGGCGTAAAAGAGTTTGTGAAATATCTTGACCGCTCAAAGACGTCTGTCATGGCAGAGCCGATCTTTATCACCGGAGAGAAAGACGACATCGGTGTCGAGGTCGCGATGTGGTGGAACGATAGCTATCACGAGAATGTCTTGCCCTTCACCAATAACATCCCTCAACGCGATGGCGGCTCGCATATGGCGGGCTTTCGGGGGGCGCTCACGCGGACGATCAACAACTATGCCCAATCCAGCGGCATCGCCAAGCGCGAGAAGGTCACCTTTACCGGGGATGACGCGCGCGAAGGCTTGACCTGTGTGCTCAGCGTCAAAGTGCCGGATCCAAAGTTCTCGTCCCAGACCAAAGACAAGCTTGTTTCGTCAGAAGTGCGCCCTGCCGTCGAGGGGCTGGTGAGCGAAAAGCTGGCTGAGTGGTTCGAGGAGAACCCGCAAATCGCTAAAATCGTCGTTGGAAAAATCATCGAGGCCGCACATGCCCGTGAAGCAGCGCGCAAAGCACGCGATTTGACGCGTCGCAAAACAGCGATGGATGTGAACTTTTTGGCTGGCAAGCTCAAGGATTGCTCTGAAAAAGACCCCTCCAAAACTGAAGTCTTCCTCGTCGAGGGGGATTCTGCTGGCGGTTCAGCTCAGACAGGTCGCGACCGCCAGACACAGGCGATTCTTCCGCTCAAAGGTAAGATCCTGAACGTGGAACGCGCGCGTTTTGACCGGATGCTAGGGTCGCAGGAAATTGGCAATCTGGTTATGGCGCTTGGCACCGGGATCGGGCGCGATGAATTCAACATTGCAAAACTGCGCTACCACAAGATCGTCATCATGACCGACGCTGACGTAGACGGCGCGCACATCAGGACGCTTTTGCTGACATTCTTCTACCGTCAGATGCCCCAGCTTATAGAAAATGGTCACCTTTATATTGCCCAACCACCCCTTTACAAAGTGTCTCGGGGCAGGTCCGAGGTCTATTTGAAAGACCAGGCCGCCATGGAAGACTACCTGATTCATCAGGGCATTGATGGTGCGATGCTGCGCCAGGGCAATGGCGAGGAAATCACGGGTCAGGATTTGGCCCGCGTCGTCGATCTGGCCCGTCAGATGCGTCGCGTTCTCGAAGCATTTCCAACGCATTATCCGCGCCATATTCTGGAACAGGCCGCCATCGCCGGTGCGTTTGTGCCCGGCGCTGTTGACGCGGACCTGCAGGGCGTCGCCGATAAGGTTGCAAAACGACTGAACCTGATCGCGCTTGAATGGGAGCGTGGCTGGCAAGGGCGCATAACGCAAGACCACGGCGTGCGTCTTGCCCGCATCTTGCGCGGTGTGGAAGAGGTACGCACTCTGGACGGGCGCATGCTCCGCTCCGGCGAGGCAAAGCGCTCGGGCGGCTTTACCCAACATCTGCAAGATGTCTATGACATGCCAGCGACCCTTGTGCGCAAGGAACGTTCGCAATTGATTCATGGTCCGATGGACTTGCTTGATGCAATTTTGACCGAGGGTGAAAAGGGTCTTTCCCTTCAGCGCTACAAAGGTTTGGGAGAGATGAATCCAGACCAACTTTGGGAAACCACACTGGATCCAGATGCCCGGACGTTGCTGCAAGTGCGTGTCGAAGACATGGCAGAAGCTGATGATTTGTTCACCAAGCTTATGGGCGATGTGGTCGAACCACGCCGTGAGTTTATCCAACAAAACGCCCTGAACGTCGAAAACCTGGATTTCTAAGTCATCCTGAGATCGCCTCCATCAGTGTTGGCTGGCGGGGGCGGTTCATTCAGTGCGGCTGCCATTGGGATCCGCCTGCGGTCCCATGTTACACCACTGCGGATCACCCGGGCGGGTGATCCGACCGCAACAGAGTTTGCGGGGATGGTGCCCAGAACCATCGAGCGGCTTCCGATGATACAGTCCTGTCCGATCTGCGCGCCCTTCATGATCCGCACACCTTGCGCCAGCCATACATGATCACCGATCAGAATATCACGCGCTGGATTAAGCCGTTCCCCCGTCTGACTATCTAAAATTGAATGCATATCGCTGACATCCATCGTGATGTCCCCCGAAAGCATACAGTTCTCTCCAATCGCAATTATCCCCGCTTCATGCAGTGAAATATGGGCCATCATCATGGTTGTATGGTCCCCTATGCGGATATGCGTCGCAATCGCACGACAGCGGAAAGTGCCTGTTAACCTACAGTTTCCCCCAATTTTAACCGAGCTTTCATGATTGCGAATCTCGATCAACCCGCCGCCAAGCGTCGTGCCAGCCCCTATCACCAGATGGTTGTTTCCCCCCGAAATCACGACCTTTACGCCATCGGCCAACACGGCTGAGGGATCAATATCGACCTGATTGTTCAACCCAGTATCCAAGATTTCAACTTTGCTCATGTCGATATGCGCTGCCCGTGGACCGCCGCATCGGCTGCCAAAACTTTTGTCATGGCCAATTTAACCTCCCCTTAAGCGCGAGCGTGCTGATCTGAAATCCAATCTAAAGAACTTAGAATCGAAAAGACTGATTTTGTATAAACAGCTCACCGCTCTTTTTGCCCGCTTTGCCGCTGCTCAATTGAAAGCACAGGGAAAACCGCAATCGATTTACGGCACTGATGGTCAAATGGTCGGCGCTATTGACGTCGTCACACTATCAGATGGTCAAATACGCGTCGCTGGTTGGGCCTGCGCCGATGAAATCGTTGTTCACATGAATGGCGTCAAAGCCAGCGTGACACCCAGCTTGCGCCGCGATGACGTGGCTAAGGCGCATGGGCTGGCTAGCCATCTGGGCTTTGATCTGAATCTGCCGCTTGGGCCAATCAAATTGTACGAGATCACCCGCTTTGGGGTCGAACTCCACAACAAGAACTTCCCGAACAAGCGGCTTGCCTTAACGCTTCCTTTAGATCGACCCCTGTTGGTGCAGGCAACGATTGGCTTTAAATTTGCCAAGGCAATTCTTGGCCAGACCTCATCAGGTATCGCATGGCTTGCGACCCAAGACCCAAAATACCGCGCGCGAATCAAGCAAGGTCTGCGGCTTACAGCACTCCCACAATCGCGCGAACTTGACCCAGATCTTTTCCGACCTCGCGCCGAAGCATCCAAACTGCCGGGGGGCATCACCATTATCTTACCGGTTTTCAATGCCTTTGATCTTCTGCAAGAGGCGTTGGATAGGGTCGACAGGCATACCGACCTGCCTTGGCGACTGATCCTGATCGAAGACTGCTCAACCGACAGCAAAGTACGCCCCTTTCTGAAAGCGTGGCAAAGCCAGCGTAAAGGTCACGTTATCCTGCTGGAAAACCGGAAAAACCTTGGGTTTATCCAAAGTGTGAACCGGGGAATTGAAAAGGCGCTACTTTGGTCTGATCCTGTTGTTTTGCTGAATTCAGACGCTTTGGTGCCTCTTGCTTGGGCAAGCCGTCTGATCGAACCAATGCGCGCCAGCAAAAACGTGGCAACGGTCACACCCATGTCGAACGACGCTGAAATTTTTAGCGCTCCGCTTGTCTGCCAGCCAAGGCAGTTGGCGCGCGGTCAGGGTGACGCAATTGACAAGATCGCAGCAAGCCTGAATCCGGATGCAGAGCGCGTTGCAGCCCCTACGGGTGTCGGGTTTTGCATGGCCATCAGTCTTGCCTACCTTCGCAAAATCCCCACTCTCGATCAGGCTTTTGGTCGCGGATATGGCGAGGAGGTGGATTGGTGCCAACGCGCTCGCGCACTTGGCGGGGCGCATCTGTGCGCCAATAATTTGTTCGTCGAACACCGCGGCGGACAAAGCTTTGGCTCCGCAGAAAAGCAGCGTTTGATTTCCCAGAACAATCAGAAAATCTCATCCCGCTATCCGAACTACGACAACGAGGTCCAGCGTTTCGTCCAGTCCGACCCTTTACGATCGACACGACTGGCGGTGGCGATGGCATGGGTAGGGACACAAGATATCTATCCCGTGTCCATCTATCTTGCCCACAGCATGGGCGGTGGGGCCGAGGCCTATCTTCAGAACCGGATCACCAAAAAGCATCATGCGCTTGGGCGCTCTGCCGTCGTGCTTCGCGTTGGTGGCAGGCAACGTTGGCAAATCGAACTTATCACGCCCCAAGGAACCATCGCAGGCCACACAAATAGCCTGGACTATATTTTACAACTGCTTGCCCCGATCTCGCGCCGTCGCATCATCTATTCCTGCGGTGTGGGCGACAGCGATCCTGCCGGGCTGCCGCAGGCGTTGATGCAACTGTCTGACAAGGGTCGGCACACAATCGAGGTTCTTTTTCACGACTATTTTGCGATCTCACCATCGTACACCTTGCTTGATCACGACGGTATTTACCGGGGCGTTCCTGTTCCACAGATCCTGGATAGCCACCAACATATCGCACATTCGCAAACAGGCGCGGCGATCCCCTTGTCCGAGTGGCAAAAGACATGGGGCAAGCTTTTGGACGCCGCTAAACAACTGGTCGTTTTCTCGCCCAACAGCGCAGACATTGTGAAGATGGCCTATCCTGCCGTTGCCAGGAAAGTAACCCTTCAGCCTCATAGGCTTGATCAAGCCATCCCCCCAATCACACGACTTCCTGAAACTGCGCGCCGGGTGGTTGCCGTGCTTGGAGATATCGGCCTCCAAAAGGGTGCAGGGCTGATGAACAGTTTCGCGCAAGAGCTTGATCAACGGGGGATTGGTCTTGTGATCGTTGGAAATTTTGATCCGACATTTCCAATCCCCCCCTCTGTTCGCGTCCACGGAAGCTACAAGCTGGCGGATCTGGCACAGATCTGTTCCCGCTACGGCGTGACCGACTGGCTCATACCATCCATCTGGCCAGAGACATTCTCTTTCACCACTCACGAGGCTTTGGCGACAGGTCTTCCGGTTCACGCCTTTCATCTAGGCGCACAGGGCGATGCCGTAGCACAGGCAGAAAATGGGTTTGCGATCCCTTTCACCAAAGGCGGCGATCCCAGCAGCAGCCTTAAGGAGCATTTCATCAAATTTCTTTGCCCGTCGGAAAGAGCTGCCTGATGACGCATATATCTGTCTCTTTGAAAACTTTGCGCGCTGCCGGAGTTGAAGTTCTGAACCGGGGGAGCTCCACCGTTAACCTTCCTAAGCACACAGTATTGGAGGCCCCCTGCAGCCTGAAATGGACACAATACGAGCACTCTATCGAACTCGGAGCATTTTCGTATCAGGTTTCAGGATACTGTTTTGCAGCGCGCATCGGCCGCTACTGCTCTTTCGGGGAAGGAGTACAAATTGGTCGACAAAATCTCCCAACCGGTTGGGCCTCGACAAGCCCCGCATTCTATCTGGGCGATCAATTGTTCGATCTGGGCGAAGGGTTCGATGCCGCTGAACATTATCACAACTATAAATTTACCTTCACGGGCCCGCCAACCAAAGTTAAAATCACAACCATCGGAAATGATGTCTGGATCGGGCATGGGGCCTACATTGCGGAAGGCGTCACGATCGGGGACGGTGCGATTGTTGGCGCTCATGCAGTGGTTACCCGCGATGTCCCGGCGTTTTCGGTCGTTGCCGGAAATCCTGCCACGATCAAAAAGATGCGCCTCCCCCCTCTGCTCATCACTCCGATGTTGCGCAGCCAATGGTGGAAATTTGCGCCCTGGCAGATGGATCATCTGGATCCGTCGCAACCAAGTGAATTCTGCAAAGGCATTCATCAAATGCTGGATCAGACTACACCATACTGCCCTGTACCCATCGATCTACGCCTTGGAGTTTCGGCATGAAGAAAATCGTCTTTCTTCATATCCCGAAAACGGCCGGGCAAACTGTTCATTCCGAACTTTCACGCATTATCGGCAAAGGGCTGACATCACCCGTCAGGGTTCACACCCAGGCATCACAGGACCGCCAGTTTCCAGGCGGATATCGCCTTTATTCAGGTCATCTTGATTGGTCGCATCTTGATCAAATTAAGGGTGATCGATTTGTTTTCACCGTGCTTCGGGACCCGTTCGAGCGGATTGCGTCCTTCTATTTTTACCTGCACCATAAATCACTGGGCCTTGACGCAGCCGCTTTGGAAGCTCCCGCGAACACCGGACTGCGGAAAATCCGGACATGCAGCGTGGACGAGTATTTCTTTGGTGGCGACGGCAATTGGCAGCGTTTCATCCTGGATCACTACGATAATTTTTACTGCGCATATTTTGCCACGCAGAAAATCCGCGGTGCCGCTTATCTTGCAGACATCTGCTCAAACCAGATTATCGATAGGGCGCTGAAGGGAGCAGGCAAACTGGACCGTATCTATACAGTCGAGAACCTCGTAGCGCTTGAGCGAGACATATCGCGACTGACCAACAGCAACATCGCGATCGCTGAAAAACGGATCAACACCGGGCCTAAAACACAAAATACACGACGTTGGCCCCAGCTTCTCTCGCAGATCGAGAGTGACGCCAACAAGGCGAAGCTCGCCGATTTCGCCACAAGAGACATCAAGTTGATGCAGAGGCTGAAGACTAAAGGGGCGCTTTCATGAACCTGGTTTCACAGCTTACCCAGCCGCGCCAGTGCCCCCAAAACCAAGTCACCCGCATGGCTTTGGCGGTACACCCCAAGGGCCTGCGGCGATGTCCGCCGCCCCGACAAAGGCTGCGCGCGCCAGTCTATGAAATCAAACAGCAACTGGCGGCTGCGACTGGTCAAAACCGGCGTCAAACCATCCAAAACGCTCAGGTTCTGATCAAGCCAATGCGCGAAAACCCTTCTCAGCAAGGCACCGCCACGGCTAAACGCGCGGGTCCGGTGCGCACCCAAAAGATTGCTGTCGTGTTGACGGTAGAAGATGCCCGGCTTGGCGTCATGTATCACATCAAACCCCGCACCTGTGGCCATCTGGTAAACCCACCAATCGTGAAAAGGCACGCCCGCAGAGACAGAAAAAGGGAGGGTGCTGCGCAGAAAATCCGTCGCAACGGGCGGCATCACGATCGTGTTCCCGCGCAAAACATTCTGGACCAACGCATTCCCGAACTCGAAGGGCCGTCGATAGCAAGGCGACATGCCCAGCACCTTCAGGTTGGCATCGGTATAAATGCTTCGGCTGGCATAAATTTCAGCGCCCGTGCCACGCCAGATCATATCCAGTGCGCGCGTCAGTTTGTGGGGCATCCAAACATCATCCTGATCCGCAAACGCGATCCACGCGCCGTCAAGTTCAGGCCTTGCCAACAACGTCATGAAGTTTTGCGCACACCCCTGCTGCGGCCCATTCAGCAGCTGGATATCACGGTCTGGATTTGCGTCGATGAAGTCACGCACGCAAGTCAGCGTTTGATCGGTCGATCCGTCATCACTTATCCAAAGGCTCCAGTCCTGATGGGTTTGCGTCAAAATGGAATAAAGCTGCGCGCCAATGAAAGCACCACCATTCTTCGTGCAAAGAAGGATATGAACATGCGGCAGCTTCATTTTTCGACCCCCCCGATCTGTCCCATGACGAGATCACAAAAAGCACATGCGGCTTAACATTCAGTAATCAGGGATAAGCTATGGCACGCCCAACACCTCTTCGGACCATCCCTTCTGGCGTTGAACGCAACTTGCCCCACGACATTCGCAAAGCACTTAAAATGCGCGAACGAGAGGAAGCATTGGCGCGTATCAAAAACCAGCGAGTCACGAAAAGTCATGAAATTGCTGCGCAAATGGAAAAGATGCAAAAGGTTTTGCCCGTTCTTGAACACGAAAAGCCTCAGCCCATCGCACCGCCAGTGGTCAATGCACGGATCAAGCCACGCCACCGCATTGTTTTTCTAAGCTTTTTACCCAGCTTGAAGCCGTTATCCCTAAAGACCGGATAAAATACCTGTTCTACGAAAGACTGTTCCAGCCCCGTACAATGAATGAAATATGCGCCTTTCTGGGGGTTGCGCGGCTGCCAACCAATCCTGAAAGGTATAGTAACCTTGGTACGTCCGCCCCATTGCCAGACGATATCCAGACGGCGTTTCGCAGCGCCTTTGCCCCGCAATACGCTTTCATTCAAAACCGTTTTGGCGGGATGGTCCCTGATCAATGGGACAAATGCCATAGTTTAGGCAACACTCACAAGGACATAGCTTAGGTGAAGGTGGACGGGCGGCATCACTTGGGCAAGGTTAATCCCCAGCCCCGGTTCATGACTGTGCGTACTGTCACCGCACTTATCTTGCGCGAAATAACGGCGAGCTATGGTCGGTCACCGGGGGGTTACCTTTGGGCATTGGCAGAACCCGTCCTTGGCATCGCTCTATTATCGGTGATTTTCTCGATCGGGTTTCGCAGTCCCCTTCTTGGGACAAATTTTGCGATGTTCTATGCAACCGGATTGCTTCCCTTTTTGATGTTCAGTGATCTCAGCACGAAAACAGCGCAAGCAATCAACTATTCAAAGCAGCTTCTGGCCTATCCGCGCGTCACATTTGTCGACGCGATCCTTGGGCGTTTCGTGCTCAATCTGCTGACGCAAGTCCTTGTGATCAGTATTGTCCTGACAGGCATCATTCTGACATTTGACACACGCACCACACTTGAGATGGGCAAAATCATATCTGCAATCATGATGACGGCAGCTTTGGGTTTGGGAATAGGAACCTTCAATTGTTTTTTGATGTCGATGTTTCCGGTTTGGCAGCGCGCTTACAGCATCCTGACCCGACCCCTTTTGCTGATCTCTGGCGTGATTTTCACGCTTGAGGCCGTGCCAAATCCCTATCAGGAATGGCTATGGTACAACCCCTTGATCCATATTGTGGGGCTCATGCGCGCCGGGTTTTACAACAGCTATGATGCGTCCTATGCGAGCCCGATTTATATTTATGCCATATCCGTCGTATTTGGCTTTCTGGGGCTGGTTTTTCTACGTCGCTATCACCGAGACATCATGGAGCTTTGAAGGAACGGTTTGCGATGTACCCGAACACTTTCGGTCTATCCTTGGGTAAATATTCAATAAAACTCCAAGTCCCCATTTAGGACACTAAGGGTCTTAACTCCGATCAGGTCCAGTACGTTACCATCTCCAAGATCTAACGAAACAAAGCCATCAGGGGTCACGCCAGCATAGGCCGAAAGCTGATCAAGGCTGAGTTGGCCCCCACCCCAAAGCGCAGAATCAAGGATCAACGTGTCGATCTCGTTTTGGAAATCCAGGATCCGGTCATGCCCGGTCCCATAGAAAAAGCGGTCAGCGCCGATGCCACCTGACAGCAGATCATCGCCCGGGCCCCCATCCAGAAAGTCGTGACCGGCATTCCCTTTCAGCAGATCATTACCCTCGCCACCATAAAGAGTATCAGACCCATTATCCCCCTGAAGTGTATCGTTACCAGCGCCCCCGTCCAGAAAGTCATTGTTGATACCCCCCGAAAGCCGGTCATTCCCGCCTCCGCCCTCCAGTCGGTCCGCGCCGGCATTGCCAAGTAGCTTGTCGTCATCGTTTCCCCCGTAAAGCTCGTCGGAACCCGCGCTCCCTTCCAGTCTGTCGTGGCCATTGTCGCCCCAAAGCCGGTCAGAATTCAGCCCACCAATCAGCCAATCATCACCATCATCACCATAAAGCCGGTCCGCCCCATTGTTCCCGTGCAGGACGTCATTGCCGTCACCACCACCGATCGCATCAAAGCCGTCGCCACCCCAGATCAGGTCATCCCCCTCTTGGCCGCGCAGGGTATCCCAACCGATACCACCCCAGATCTGATCGTCACCCACGCCGCCTTCCAGCACATCGTTGCCTGCATTTCCGTAAGTTTTGTCATTGCCAGCATCACCATAGATCGAATCGTCACCGCCCATGCCTGAAAGCCAGTCATCAGCGTCGAGCCCCTGAATGATGTCGTTGGCGTTGTCCCCCGTCAAAATATCTGGCGCAGGCGTGCCAACCAGGTTCAGCGGAAGTACGATCGCTGGTATCGGTTTGCTATCTGGTTCATCCGGCAGCACCCAGCTTGGCAAAAACCGCGATTGACCAATCATATTCAAAGACATCAGATCTTCAGCGCGCAGTGGTTGGCCGTTTGCCGTCTGGATTGTCAATGTTTCGTCAGCAAAGCGAAGCACTGCGCCGTTGCTGGTTGCCTCAAAACTCAGCTGTGACATGCTGCGCAGAAAGTGCCAGCCCGATAGATCTATGCTGTCTTGGGTAATATCAAAATCGCCGATGGTATCTGCCGCATTATCGCCAGTCAGAATAAAGCGATCCGCCCCCAAACCGCCGATCAGGATGTCAGATCCAGCACCGTCGCTTAGAAAATCATCGCCCACCGCGCCTGTCAGGGTATCGCTTCCTGCACCGCCTTGCAGAAAATCATCACCCAAGGTGCCCAAAAGTGAACCCCCTGTTCCTGACTGCGGTGCCATGCGGCCCGATATATCAGCACTAAAAACGCTCAACCCGGCCTCGGAACCTGACGCGACAACAAGATGCAAATGACCGTCTTGCACAGAAAAGCTTAGCGCAGACACGGAATCAAGCGTCGTATCGTACCCATCCTCAATGGTCGCCATATGCAAAAGCTGCCCATCGCGGGACAGTTCAAAAATGGTAACGCCATCGTCACCACCCGCGACAGCCACATAACCACGATCATTGTAAACCACGGTTTCCATTAGGGTTACATCGTCGAAGCGCGTGGAAAGCGTATCAAGAACGTGATCCGTCAACTCCATCATGCCGTCAGCACCCAGGCGCACAACGCTAAGAGACGCGCTTTCGGATGAGGCCAGAATACTGAAAGCTTGGTCACCCACGTAAACAAAAGCCACAGCCGTTGGGCCGGAAATACCAACACCACCATCCGCCGAAATGCGTGAGATTTCGGTTGCCCGCCCTGTGGCATCAAGCGACATGCTGATCAGCGCGTTCTGTGATGCCGACCCCAAAAGCAAAAACGGTGATCCGGCAATATCCGCGACGGCAATCGCCGTCAGACCCGCTTGCGATGGGGATGTCGCGCCGCCACTCTCAACCACCGTGACAGAGCCATTGTCGTTGATCTTCCACACCCCAACCGCGTCAGAGCCCCTTGCGATGCCATACAAAAACGCCTGTCCGTTGACCGAAACGACCTCTGCACCCAGCAAGTGTTGTGGCAAGTCCGCCCCGGTCACCGATGCAACGCTGGAAAATCGCCCGTCAGCGCCAAGATCAATCTTGGTCAGCGCGGCGTTTTGCGCCCCTGTCAGATAAAGACTCTCGCCGACCAGCGTCAGCCTGTTTTCTGATCCGGCCTGCGCCGTTCCCGCAATCGCGCGGCTATCAAATTCAGTCAACCCACCATCTGTATCAATCCGGTAGGCCAAAAGATCACCGCCACCAAAGCGGGAAGTGGTATAAAGCGCAGCACCTTCACTGGTTGTGAAAACAACCATATCGGTAACGCCGGTCAGAAACATGTCTGTTCTGTCCGGCAAAGTGACTAGATGTTTGAAATCCATTTTTGCCATTTCCCTCGATGCTCACCACGAATGATGATGCGGGAATTGGGTTAACCGAGGCTCTTAACTTTATGACAACTTCATGGCGCTTTCAGAAAATCCTATCGAGCTGCCGTGCGCTGTCAAATATGCAAACCACCGGTCTGCGCCGTGCCGGCAAGATCGCCTGGCAAGACAGCACCGCCGCTGTTGATCACGCCATTTGAAGATACGTCAAACTGCTTTCCTGTTGCTGCTCCGACAAAGCTTTGCCCGCTCAGGCGCGCCACGCTTGCCTCGGCACAAATGCAGAACGCATCAAGAAAATCCGGTATGCCAGTTAAACTGACCGGATGCCCGTTCGAGTCGAACAACGCGCCACCAGACAGGCTTAGATGAAACCCGGCATCCCCTGCAATCTCGCATGGGCCTTCCAAAGAAAGACAGGCATTATCAACTTCAAGATGACCACCCGCAGTGCCGAAGATAACATGATCAAGCATCAGATGGCCTTGGCCTTTCACAGAAACGGCAGGTGATGTCGCACTGGCATTCTGGAGCGTTACCCCGCGCAAGATAATGCTCCTTTCCGATACCTCTATCGCGCATTCCAGCGCCTCGATCACAACCATTCCCGGTGCAGCCATATTACCTTGCACCACAAGCTGGCCACCGCCGCTCAACCCTCGTGTGATGGCAAGCGTTTGAGGTAAGCCATAGGTACCATCGGCTAGATGCACCGTGATGTCATGCCCGGCACTATCAACCAGCAGCGCGACTTCGATGGCTTTAGCAATGGTTGCAAACGCGTCGACGCCAGCCGACATGCCGGCGTTCCCGTCAAACCCCATGGCTGGATCCACGAAATAGCTGCGCGGGGCGATCAGCATTTCCCGCCAGCCTCCCACACCGGCGTGTATCCGGCCCGTCGCGGCATCGACACGCAATGCCTCGACCCAGTTGCTGCCATCAGCACTGACCTTAAGCGCAAAATCGTCGCTGCCAGCGATACCCATTTCCGCACGCCCGCCATAGCCTGTCTGAAACACCAAGCTTGCCGTATCTTCTTTCTGATCCTTATTAATTTTCAGCTGATGCCCGCCCCCGGCATGGTTCAACAACACAGCGTCTGATGACACAACAAGGCGATTGTAGCTGTCAAAGCTGGCCCCGATTCCAAGTCCGGGCAGGTTGCTTAATGTCTTGCCTATCCACGCTGCTCCGTCAAATTTCACCTCGCTACCGGTATCCAAAACCTGTGCGACCCACCCGGCCAGCGGCAAGGTAAAATGCCAGCCAGCATCTACAAAGGCAGCAATCTTGCCATCTTGCCCCGCCCAAGCCGCCTGCCCGTTCGGGGCAACCAAATATCGATCCCCCTCAACTGCCGTGGTCGGCGGCACGCTTTGGTCAGCAGAAAGCACGGCAAGCTGTACAATAACATCCAAGAGGCTAAGCGCCTCGTTGTGGGTGACATGTTTTTGCGCCTGCGAGGGCTGGATGTAAGGCATCGCAAGAATGGGCGAAGTATCGGTCATGAGGGGGCTCCGTGGTTTGGGCATCTATTAGCGGCAAAGCTGCCCCAAACCCGTTAACCAGACATAGAGCAACCGTCCGATGAACACCCGTTTGCCTCTCCTCACAATCAGTGGTTTGCTGCGACAAATGGGGAGAGAGACATGACAGACGGCCTGAAGATCGAAACGTCACAAGGCGTGACCACAATCGCGCTGGATGACCCTAAAACGCTGAACGCACTTACCCCACAATTGGCGGTATCGCTAAGGAAGGCGCTGGAAAATAGCGCGCAATCCAGCCGTGCTATCATTTTGACAGGGTCATCCCGCGCTTTTTGTTCGGGGGCGAACCTGCAAAACCGCACCACCACAAAGCCCGGTGATATCGACGCGGGGTCAGCGCTGGATCAGGCTTATAATCCACTGATGATGGCAATCCGCAATCTGGATGTGCCCCTTATTACCGCAATCAATGGCCCGGCTGCGGGGATCGGCGCGTCCATCGCTATGGCTGGCGACATCATAATCGCAGGCGAAAGCAGTTACTTTCTTGAAGCGTTTTGCCATATCGGCCTTGTGCCCGACGGCGGTGCGACGTGGATGCTGGTGCGCAATGTTGGGTGTGTCCGCGCCGCCGAAATGGCGTTGTTGGGCGAAAAGATATTTGCGCCTCAGGCTTTTGATTGGGGCATGATCACCCGCGTTGTAAAAGACGATACCGTCATGTCCACCGCTCAAGACCTTGCAAACCGGCTGGCAAATGGTCCGACCCATGCGCTTGGTCTGATGCGCCAGCTTTTATGGGCTGCAGGTGATACCAGCTTTAGTGAACAGCTGGATGCCGAACGCGACGCGCAAGCCTCTGCCGGGAAACATCCACATTTTGCAGAAGGTGTCTCCGCATTCCTCGAAAAACGCAAAGCAAACTTCAAATAGCAAAAACCACGTTTCGACTATGCACGCCGTTCGCCATCAGCATAAAATCCGATGGCGACTTTCACATAAAGCAGGTGCGCCTAAGCGACTGCTCGCGAGATCGCGCATTTTTTCCAAAGTGATGTCAGCGCGTTCATTAGATGATCGATGTCCTCATCAGAGTGCAAGGGCGACGGGGTAAAGCGCAGGCGCTCGGTCCCTTTGGGAACTGTCGGATAGTTGATCGGCTGGACGTATATGCCCCACTCATCCATCAGATAATCCGCAAGCATCTTGGTTTTCACCGGATCTTTGATCAGCACCGGAATGATGTGGCTTTCGTTCATCATATGCGGAATGCCAGCCGCATCCAGACGGGCACGCAGTTTTGCAACCTGACGACGTTGCTGCATCCGCTCAAAGCTGGATATCTTCAGATGTTCGATCGATTTGCGCGCCGCCGCCGCAACCGCTGGCGGCAAAGCAGTCGTAAAGATGAATCCGCTGGCGAAAGACCGGATGAAATCACACAGCGCAGCAGACCCAGTGATATAACCACCCACAACGCCATAGGCCTTGCCCAATGTCCCTTCGATCAGCGTGATCCGGTCCGCCAGACCTTCCCGCTCCGAAATACCGCCACCGCGTGGGCCGTAAAGGCCAACGGCATGGACTTCATCCAGATAGGTCATGGCGCCGTATTTCTCGGCCACCTCGACAATCTCGCGCATCGGGCAGATGTCGCCATCCATGGAATAAACGCTTTCAAATGCAACGATCTTTGGCACGTCGGCAGGCAGCGCCCGCAGCTTTTGCTCAAGATCGGCGACGTCATTGTGCTTCCACAAAACCTTGGTCGCGCGGGAATGGCGGATGCCTTCGATCATGCTGGCATGGTTGCCCGAATCCGACAGGATCACACAGTCTTTCAGGCGGCTCCCCAACGTCGACAGCGCCGCCCAGTTGGATACGTAGCCGCTGGTGAACAGCAATGCCGCTTCCTTGCCGTGCAAATCGGCCAGTTCGGCCTCAAGCAGCAAATGGTCGTGGTTCGTCCCCGAGATGTTACGCGTCCCGCCCGACCCGGTGCCGCAACGCTGAACCGCTTCGCACATTGCGTCGATCACTTTTGGGTTCTGTCCCATCCCCAGATAGTCATTCGAACACCAGACCGTGACATCGCGCACGCCGTCCGCACTGTGATTGGCAGCTTTCGGAAACTTACCACACTGGCGTTCAAGCTCAGCAAACACACGGTAGTTGCCTTCGGATTTCAGCGTCTCAATCTGCGCCTCAAAGAGTTTATCAAAGTCCATTTGTTTTTCTTTCTTCAGAGGTCATGTCAGCAGGCGCAGGCAACATCCAACGCCAAAGTTTTGCGTCTGGCAGCGGAACAACCATCAGCCAGTGTTCAAGAAGCGCCAGCCCCGACAAGGTAGTCAGCAGCGTAGCAGCAACAATTGCAGGATCAGTTTCGGCCACCCAAAGGCGCTGCAAAAAGCAAGCCATGCCAAAGCTTAAAATCGTGATCGCCAGCGGAAACATCGCTGTGATCGGCCCGCGACGGAAATAGCTTGTCAGATGTGCCAGCGGGCGCGGCACGAATTCGGTATTGATGCGCGGGATGCCAAAAAACACGTTCAGCTTTGCCAGGATCCGCGCGATAAACAGGATTGCATAAGCCCAAAAGGCCACGTCATTGTCTGATCCCCGTGTGAGCAACTCGACCACCACCAGACCTGCCAACAGCGTCAGTTCATGATAGGCCACCGTCCACCATGCGCGCCCAAACCGCGCACGGCCTTGCAGACCGACGGGACAATCTCGCTTTTCAGGGCCTGTGATAACACCCGTCAAAAACGCAAGTTCAATCCAGCCCCAGATGGCCAAAGCCCCAAGGAACGCCAGATAAACAGACAGCACGTCGGCACCCGTTGATGATATCCACACAAAAGCCAGGCCAATTGCCAACAAGGGCAAACCAAATAGCGTGGCCTTTGCCGGCGCTGGTCCGCCAAGCACATCGGCCCGGCGCACCACCAATAGGATCACCCCAGTGGAAAACCACCATATAAACATGGCAAAAACTGCCGTGATCCAGATTTCTGTCAGCATTAGTAGGCGGGCTCCATCCGGCTGCTTTCCGGAACTGTGTGCTTGATCGCCGGGATCGTATAAAGCGACACAAACGTCGCGGCGACCGTCGCCATCCCCGCTAACCTTGACGCCATACCCATTACGCCACCGCGTTTTTTGGCATGGGCCACTTGCCGAGAGGCCGCTTCCAGCCGGTTAAGACCCTTGCGCCAGCGCGGATGGTCAATGTCCAACGTCATCGGGAAAACCTGCTTGGTGATCTCGGACGTCTTGCGGAACACCTCTTGACCGTACCACGTCACATCAACACCCAAGGCTTCGTGAAACACAGGGCGCTGGTGATCGCGGATCCACATTGTGGAATAGACGGCGGTAAGAAAAAATTTGATCCACAGCTTGTTGCTAAAGCTTGTCGTCAGCTTGGGGTCGGTCCGCATCAGCAAGGCAAACGCTTCGCCGTGGCTGAACTCGTCATTGCACCATTCGCGGAACCACTTGAAAATCGGGTGGAAACGCTTGTCCGGATGCTCTTCGAGGTGACGGAAGATGGTGATGTAACGGGCATACCCGATCTTTTCCGACAGATAAGTCGCGTAATAGATGAACTTGGGGCGGAAATACGTGTATTTCTTTTGCTGCGTCAGAAACCCAAGGTTCACCGAAACGCCTGCTTCACGCAGCGCATCATTGATGAACCCGGCATGGCGCGCCTCGTCACGGGCCATCAGCTGGAAAAGCGTGGTGATGTCGGTATTGCTCCCCCGGCGCTTCATCTCTTTGTATAAAACGCAGCCAGAAAATTCCGCCGTGCACGACGAGATCAGAAAATCGATGAACTCGGCCTTCAGGGCCGGCTCCATGTTCTCCCAATCGGCATCCCAATCGTCGTTCTTTTTAAAGTGGCCCTTGTTGGGGTCAGACTTCATCTGCGCAATCAGCGCATCCCACTCTTCGCGCACGGGCGTGACGTCAATCGCATCCATCTCTTCGAAATCAGTGGTATAAAACCGAGGCGTGAGCAGCGTGTTCTGCATCGCAATGTTCGTCGCGTCCTCATTTGTAAGCGGCGCCAAGGCTTCTTGGCGTGCAATCGCTTCTTCAGCCGTCGCGGCATCCGAGGAATGGGGAATGTTATGCGCGTTCATGTCAGCACCTCATCGCTAAAGGAAAATTCACATAGCTCCATGAACTCGAAATCGCCGGTGGCGCGGGTCCAAAGCTGCTCAAGCTTGCTGGCACGGGTGATCGTCGCGACACGTTCCTCCTCCACCAGTTCACCGTAAGCGGCCATAATCTCGGCTCCGTGGACCTGCACGGTATCACCGGGATGGATCACTGCACCGTTGTTAAACCGCACATGTGCGCTTAGCTCTTCGAAACGATGCGAAATCGTGACGGTGCAAGGCGCTGTTTCCTTCTCTCTAAATAGTAGTCCCATCAGGTTCCCTCCTTTGATGGTCGTTCCTCAGTCAATCAGCTTGGCGAAAGCTGCGACATTATCCGAACCATAGCCGATCAATTCGACGACCGTGTCCGTTGCCGTATCAAGCACGGCGATATTTCCATTCTCACGGCGCACCACGCGTACTGGTGCAACCTTTTCAACGCCCTCAACAAAGCGCTGGCGATCAAACACGCGCCAGACTACGCCGATAAAGCCGTTTTTGTCTTCTGTAGAATAGGTCAGCAAGTTGCCGTCCAGATCTGTCACGGTCACAGCGCCTTCGCGGGTACCGACCAGATTGATGGTACGTTCCGCAACGATCGGTGCCTCAATCAGCACGCCGGTGTTGGCTTTGCCTGTCAATCGGGCATAGCCGACGGTCAGCAATGTGAACGCGATCAGACCCAACATGGCACGCACCAGAAAGCGCGGAACCAGATCATTCTCTTCCATTTTGAAAGGGATATCAGTCTGTGCCATATCGATTACTCCGCTGCCATAGCCACGTGATCGACACGTTCGACCCGCGGTACTGACGTTCTGATTTCAGCTGCTTCAGCAAAGATCGCAGCGACTTTTTCCGCATCCGCGATACACCGCAGCGCCGGCTGTGTTTTGGCGAAATACCAAGGGCGCACATTCGGCCAAAGCGTGATGTAAGAAAACCGCGTATCATCCAACAACTCAAGTGCAATCGTGCCGTGGCCCGAAGGTTTAACATCAAGCGAGGCATTTCCGATCTTAACATAAGGCAGGTTCAACGTCATGGTCAGCGCCGCCCCGATACGCATCGCAACGCGCTTGTTGGTCAGCGTATAAACTGTGGCCTTTGCCTGCACCCACGCCAGTCCGATCATTGCCAGGCATACCCCAGCACAAATCACGACAAAGGGCACCGCGTGCAGCGCCGCTTCGCTTAAAGGCATTGCCGAAGACGATACCCCCACCCGCCAGACCGCAAGAACCGCGAAATAGCCGATGATCCAATTGATCTTGAAACCCTCGCGGGCCAATTTCATTGTCGTGGGGCTGCCCTGCCAGAGGATATGCTCCCCCTCTGGCAACGCTTCCGGTAGTCCCCTTACCGGCTCGAAGGCAAAATCGTCATGCGACATGTTTAGTTCCCTTTTTGGCTATCGATCAAAGCTGCGCTTCTATGCGCTTGGGGTCGGCATAAAGTGTGCCGCCTGCGTACCAAGCTGTGATCTTCTCTTCTTCCAGCATGGTGATTTCACCATCTGATTTTGTCTGCGGCACGCCCTCGAACTGGGCGGAATAGATCGAACGTACTGTGACGCGGTCACTTTTGATCCGGGCCATCGTCATTGGGATCAGACGAATTTTGCCGGACCCTTCTGGGTTAAGATCGACAGCCAGATAGCGAACAAGCGCTTCCGGGATATCGACCCACATATCAATGATACGGCCAACAACTTCGCCATCTCCGGCGACAACTGGCTTGCCACGCGGATCACGCCCTGCGGAAAATGCAAAGTCAGGCAATTGCGACATTGGCCGGATTTTGGCGTGGCCATGCGCGTCCAACTCGGTCACATCGCGACGGTTTGCCCAGGATGCAGGGCCTACGCCATCCACCATCGGATCACCCGTTGGAATGTAAGGCGAACCCGCCGACATCGAAGAACGCTCTAGCGCGATATCGGTCCGATCAGGGCGCTGGCCCGAAGGAACAGTGACTTCGCCACGGCCATGTGGCAGCTTGAATGTCTTGTCCTGTGCCAGCGAAAACAGGCCCTCGCGGGGCGTTCCGTGCTCGGTCTCGTCCTCAAGCGGATAACCTTCGCGCATGCTTTCTGTTTGCAGATAATAAACTAGCAACGCAAAAAAGACCCAAAAGGCCCAGATCGCAGCGCTTGCCAGATCGAAATTACCGAAAAATGTTTGGCCTACCATGTTGGTGCCCTCCAGGTCTTAAGTTGGAAAATCCGCAAGCCCGATGGGCCGTTGGGTCGAAGATGTCATCCTACGGACCCGCACAAGCGGACCCAAAGCAATCAAAGTGAAGAAAAGTAGATAGATTTCGATGTGATAGACGACGGAATAGCCAAGCGCAGGGTTCATCAGCCCTTCGCCAAAGCCGCCCGACATCGCAAAACTGCTGATCACATCGCGCAGCGTGCCGCCAATCACGATGGACAGCCCGCCCGCCGTAGCCTGCGCCGCCCCCCATGCCCCAAGCGCCAGACCGCGTCCGGCCTTCCCTTGGGTCGGCATCGTCATCGCCGCGTTCAGGGTCGAGACTGCAAACATGCCACCGCCAAATCCAATGCCCAAAGCACCCGCAAAGAACATTGTGGTTGAACTTAACGGGTCAGCGAAAATCACCGCACAAAACCCAATCAACCCAACCAGCAAGCCGCGTGCGGCCATCCGGTAAGGATCGGTCCCTTTGCTTAGCCACTTGGCCGCCAGCGCAAAGGCCAGCAGCGCGCCAACCGACCAAACGGCTGTCAGCAGGGTGGTGGCAGAAACGCTCAGGCCAAGGATCTCTCCGCCGTAAGGTTCCAGCAACACGTCCTGCATGTTAAAGGCCATCGTTCCGAAAAACACCACGACCAGCAGACGGCCCGCATCTCCACCGGTGGTGAAATCGGCCCAGGCATCACTGAATTTGGGCTGCGGCGCCGACCGCTCATCGCGGGTCATCGGCTTGACCTTTTCCTGCTTCCACAGGGCCACAAGGTTCAGCAAGATCGTGATAACGGCTGCACCCTGAACGACCTGAATCAAACGCAGTTCGCTAAAGTCGCGCAACAAGGTTCCGATGATGACCGATGAAACGCCCATTCCGATCAGGAACATCACATACAGCAGCGCCACGACCCTAGGCCGCGTCTCATCGCTCGCGCGGTCTGCGGCCAAGGCCAAACCCGCCGTCTGTGTCATATGCATCCCGATGCCCGTCAGCAAGAATGCAAGCCCGGCGCCCAACTCAGCCGCCCATGGTACATCCAGCGCTGCCGTTCCGTTGAACAACACCAGACCCATCGGCATGATCGCCAATCCGCCAAACTGCCACATCGTGCCAAACCACAGGTAAGGAACGCGCTTCCAGCCAATCGCACTGCGGTGATTGTCGGATTTAAAGCCCAGCAACGCCCGAAACGGTGCACTCAGCACCGGCAGCGCGATCATGATCGCAACGATCATCGCAGGCACCGACAACTCAACAATCATCACGCGGTTCAACGTGCCAAGCAACAACACCGACGCCATACCCACAGACACCTGAAACAACGACAGGCGCAGCAGCTGGCTCAGCGGCAGGCCTTCGCTGGCGGCATCTGCGAAAGGCAGCATTCCGGCAGTCAGGGATTTGAAGGATTTGGCGCGCAAAATCATGGACGAAACTCCAACGCGGTCGAAATGTAGAAACCAGAATTGACCCGTTCAACCTCGCGCAAGCGCCCTTTGACGCTGCCATCGCGCAAGGCAGATGCAATGCGCGGCGCAGAATGCGGGATCATGGTGGGTGAACGGTCCTTGCGCGGAAACAGTTTTCCGACCCGGAACATGGCCATCAAAAGCGGTGTGCGCGGTGCCAAGGTAAAGATCATGCTGCCGCGCAAACGGTCGCGAAGTCCGCCAAGGCTGGCGGCAATGTCAGACGCGTCGTAATAGATCATACTGTCCATCGCCATGATATGATCGAACCGCCCCAGGGCGGGCGCGAACATGTCACCCGCGCGAAAATCGATCAGACCCGCAACGTTTGCAGGGCACCTTTTCTGCGCGATCTCAATCAGCGCGGGCGAGATATCAACGCCCACAACCTGTGCGCCGCGCAGCGCCAGCTCGACCGACATCGCCCCGGTGCCGCAGCCCGCATCCAACACGCGCAAGCCTGTCAGATCGGCGGGCAATTGCGCCATCATCACCGCACGCATCCGGTCGCGCCCTGCCCGCACGGTCGCCCGCACACCCGACACCGGAGCATCTGACGTCAGACGCTCCCATGTGCGGGTAGCTGTCCGGTCGAAATAAGTCTCGACCCGGGCGCGTGTGCGTTCATATGTGGGGGCGGTTGTCATCAATCAAATCCAAGCAATTCAAAGATTTCACGGTCAGGCAGTGGATCGGGGGCTGTACCTTCGGTGCCGTTCCAC
>JAGXHA010000100.1 GCA_024636475.1 Roseobacter sp.
CAACTCACTGTGCCATCCCCATACGTTTGAGCGTAATGCGCTGGATCAACCCAATGATCCCGACCAATACCGCCGCCAATGCCGCCGCCATTATCAGCGCGCTCCAAATCTGGATGGTTTGCCCGTAATAACTGCCAGCCAAAAGGCGCGCGCCCAGACCGGCTACCGCCCCTGTCGGCAACTCGCCCACAATCGCACCGACCAAAGATGCGGCCATCGCGATCTTGAGTGAGGTAAAGAAATACGGCATCGACGCGGGCAACCTGAGCTTCCAGAAGGTTTGATTGCTGCTGGCATACCACGTCCGCATCTGATCCAACTGCATCTGATCAGGGCTGCGCAACCCTTTTACCATCCCGACGACAACTGGGAAAAACGATAAATACATGCTGATCATCGCCTTGGGCAACAGGCCTGAAATGCCCACAGCGTTCAGCACAACGATGATCATCGGGGCAATTGCCAGAATGGGGATGGTCTGGCTGGCAATCACCCATGGCATAACCGACATATCCATCGTGCGGTTGAATACGATACCAACGGCAAGCAACGTCCCCAGCAATGTTCCCAACATGAACCCAAGCGACGTGGCGCTGAAAGTAATCCAGGTGTGATAGACTAGGGACCGTTTCGACGTGACGCTTTTCATCGCAACGGTATCCCAAAGCTCGGCCGCCACCTGATGGGGCGCTGGCAGCTTTGGCTTCTTTTGAGACCAGGTATCGGCCACCAAAGTGGTAAAGGTCAGATCTTCACCCGACCGCGTCGCCTTATCGTAGGCCCAATCGGCGTTAAGCCAAACCGCTGCGGCATACCAGATCACAAAGATCGCACCGACGATGGTCAGCACCGGGATTATCGATTTCATCGCCGCCACTCCATCCGTAACTCGCGCAGACCCGTTGGCTTGCGATCCGGCGTCCCGGCCACCGTCGAGACAGGCCCCTGCTCGATCTCGCCTATCGGTACGAACCCCTCGCGAACGTAAAACTTCTGCGCCCCAACATTTGGCACATGCGTATTCAGCGACAGGAAATCGCGACCTTCCTTGGCACGGTCCATCAGCAGCTTGCCAAACCCCTGTCCCGGCTCGGCACTGTAAAAGCCCCAGATATGCGCAATCTCGGCCTCGATCGAGATATAAGCCCGTGCTGGTTCTCCGATCATCCACATCTCGCGCTGCGGCAGTCCCTTGGAGATCAGATCCGCGATGCCCTCTGGCGGCAGATCACGCGGCATCCACAACGTCGCATCGATCCAGTCGTTGACGATCTGCGCCAGTGCGGGCACGTCTTTGATGGTGGGCCGCCGCGGCGTCATGTATCCATTCCCGCGCGCAATCCTTCGCGCACCCGATGCGCAATCTCCAAAAACGCTGGCGTGTCGCGAATATCCAAAGGCCGCTCACGTGGCAGAGGGCTTTCAATGACGTCCGTAATTCTTCCCGGACGCGGGCTCATCACCACAATCTTGGTGCTCAGATACACCGCCTCCGGAATCGAATGGGTCACAAACGCAATCGTCTTTTCGGTGCGTGCCCATAGGCGCAGCAACTGCTCGTTCAAATGGTCCCGCACAATCTCGTCCAGCGCCCCGAATGGCTCGTCCATCAGCAAAATATCCGCATCAAACGCCAAGGCCCGCGCGATGCTGGCCCGTTGCTGCATCCCGCCAGATAATTGCCAAGGGAATTTCTTTTCAAACCCTGACAACTCGACAAGCTCCATCACCCGGGCCGCGCGGTCTGCCTGTTCGGCTTTAGAGTACCCCATGATCTCAAGCGGCAGCCGGATATTGCCACCAATCGTGCGCCATGGGTAAAGCCCTGCGGCCTGAAAAACATAGCCATAGGCCCGCGCCATACGCGCCTGTGCCGCACTGACCCCATTCACGGTAATCTCTCCGCCTGTAGGCTGCTCAAGATCGGCCATACAGCGCAAAAATGTCGTCTTGCCACAGCCCGATGGGCCGATAAAGCTGACGAAATCCCCCTTCTCGATGTCTAGCGAAACGTCTTTCAGGGCATGGACCGGACCATCATTTGTCTCGAACGTCAGAGATAGGTTCTTGGCAGAAATGACAGCGCTCATGTAGACGTCCTTTTAGCTTCGAATATTGGCTCTCTGCGACCCTGGGGCAGCATTGGTTTCGCCATCCTGTTATCTGCCGCAACAGCCGAAGGTCTTTCAAAAACAAGGATATATCCCGTCGAAAGGGTCCAAAGACCCAAGGTCACGACAAGAAGAACAAGCCGGAATACCCAAATAATCAAGTTTCGATTCTCTGGGATGACTTCGGCTAGATTCCACCCATCAGCATTCTTCAGGGAGATAACCCTTTCCAAGCGCCCAAGTTGACTCCCTGCGAGCAAGCCAACCATACCACCAGTAAAACTTACCCGCGTGAGGCTGTTATCTTTTTGAAATTCCATAGGAAGCTCTTAAATCCCCGCCGGAATATTCAACGGATCACGCTGGATCATCTTGGGCGCAGTCAGCTCTTTCCACTTGCTCAGCGCCACATTGGCCGAAGGGAAAGCAGGCCGGGGCACAAAGCGCCCGCGCCCAGGATTGGGCTGCGAATTCTGCCCCCACGCCCAAATCACCTCGCCGCGGCTCAGCGTAAAACGGCTTTGCGCCGTGACGTTGAAACCCTCGAACACGTTGTAATCCAGAACCGAATGGTGGTTCGCAGGCGAAATCGTCTTGCTGATCTTCGGATCCCATACCACGATGTCGGCATCGGCCCCCTCAACAATTGCACCCTTGCGGGGATAGATGTTCAGGATCTTCGCCACATTGGTACTGGTCACCGCAACAAACTCGTTCGGCGTCAAACGCCCAGTCTCAACCCCTTGGGTCCACAACACGGCAAGGCGTTCCTCCAGCCCGTTCGACCCGTTCGGAATGATCCGGAAATCATCCTTCCCAGCCCGCTTCTGCGCTGTCGAAAACGCGGCATGATCCGTGGCAACCACCTGCAACGATCCCGATTGCAAGCCAGCCCACAAACTGTCTTGATGATCTTTTGACCGGAACGGCGGCGACATCACCCGCCGCGCCGCATGGTCCCAATCTTTGTTGAAATATTCAGACTCGTCCAAGGTCAGGAACTGGATCAACGGCTCGCCATAGACCCGCATTCCCTTCTGCCGCGCCCGCCGGATCGCCTCATGGGACTGCTCACAAGAGACGTGCACAATGTACAAAGGCACCCCTGCGGCATCCGCAATAGTAATCGCACGGTTGGCGGCTTCCCCCTCCAATTCGGGCGGGCGGGAATAGGCGTGCCCCTCAGGGCCGGTGATGCCCTGATTAAAGTACTTCTCCTGCAACGCAGCCACCAAATCACCATTCTCGGCATGCACCATCGGCAACGCACCCAACTCGGCGCAGCGCTGGAAGGACGCGAACATCTCGTCATCCTCAACCATCAAAGCGCCCTTGTAGGCCATGAAATGCTTGAACGAATTCACGCCCATCTCAACCGCGTCCTTCATCTCGTTAAAGACGCTCTCGTTCCATCCCGTAATCGCCATATGATAACCGACATCCGAGCAAATCTGCGGTGCGGACTTGCGGTGCCACTCATTGATCGCATTCTTGATCGACCCATCGGCACCCGGCAGGCAGAAATCCACAATCATCGTGGTCCCGCCGCATGCCGCCGCCCAGGTGCCACTCTCGAATGTCTCAGCGGCTGTCGTCCCCATGAAAGGCATCTCAAGATGCGTATGCGGATCAATACCGCCGGGGATCACATAAGCCCCCTGGGCATCGATATACTCATCCCCAACAAGATCCTCCCCAATCTGCTTGATGATCTCACCTTCAATCAACACATCGGCTTTCCACGTCCGGTCAGCCGTACAGACCAATCCACCTTTGATAACCTTGCTCATCTCAAAACTCCCATCTCATCTCTTTTTCCAAATGGTTCAAAATCCCGGGGGTATGGGGGCTGGCCCCCATATGCGTTCCCAAGGATCGTCAAACCGACCCAAAACACCCCAATGCAGGTCCATGCACGCCGATATCTAGGGGCCCGAAATCACTCTCGACGCATAGCGAGAAATATCCCGCTCTCGGCATGTAGACGACGCGGTATGTCCCGTCCCCCCGCGATACAGACCAGCAGGTCTGCGTAATACCACCGCTGAAATTCACCTCGATCTCTCGGGGCGGGCGCAGACTTTTCTGGAACGCTTCTGCCGTGCGCCGAAAGACCACGTCGCTGCTGTGCACCGCCTCTTTCAATTCCGCTTCAATCATGGCCGAAATCCGGTCGGCAATTGAAAGGTCAGGGTCCAGCATTATGCCCCACAACGGAATTTTCGAAAATTCCGATCCGTTTTCTTTGTAAGAAAACGACACCCACTCACCCGACGATCTCCGCCGTCTCCAGCACTGCGTGCATCAGCACATCCGCACCGGCCTTCGCCCAATCCTTTGTGATCTCTTCGGCCTCGTTGTGGCTTAGCCCGTCAACACAAGGGCACATAACCATTGCAGTCGGGGCGACCCGGTTGATCCAGCACGCATCATGCCCCGCACCGGAAATCAGGTTCATATGGCTATAGCCAAGACGTTCTGCGGCAGAGCGTATGGCCGTTACACACCCCTCATCAAAGGCAACAGGATCAAATCCGCCAACCTTCTCAAAAATGACGTCCAGCCCCATATCATCTGCGATCTTCTGGCCTTGGGCGCGCAACTGCGCCTCCATATCTTCAATAACACTTAGGTCAGGCGATCTGAAATCTACGGTAAAGATCACCTGACCCGGAATGACATTACGGGAGTTCGGATAGACGTCAATGTGCCCAGCGGCACCTACGGCATGGGGGGCGTGGGACCAAGCGATCTGATCAACGGCCTCCAAGATGCGTGCCATCCCCAGCCCCGCATTCTTGCGCAACGGCATGGGCGTTGATCCGGTATGTGCGTCTTTGCCAGTGACTGTCACCTGCGTCCAAGACAACCCCTGTCCGTGCGTGACGACGCCAATATCCTTGCCCTCGGCCTCAAGGATCGGCCCTTGCTCGATATGCAATTCAAAGAAGGCGTGCATTTTGCGCGCCCCCACCTTTTCATCCCCTTGCCATCCGATCCGCTTCAACTCATCACCAAATGTCAGACCCTTGGCATCCGTTTTGGCATAGGCCCATTCCTGCGTGTGAATTCCGGCAAACACACCTGACGACAACATGGCCGGGGCAAATCGGGTGCCTTCTTCATTGGTCCAGTTCGTGACGACCACGGGGTGCTTTGTCTTGATCCCCAGATCATTCATTGTCCGCAAGATTTCCAAACCACCAAGAACACCCAAAACACCGTCATACTTCCCGCCTGTCGGCTGGGTATCGAGGTGCGAGCCCACATAGACCGGCAGTGCATCCGGATCGGTTCCATCACGCTGGGCAAACATATTACCCATTTGGTCCAGCCCCATGGTACAGCCAGCTGCCTCGCACCATTTTTGAAACAAGGCACGGCCGTCTGCGTCGTCGTCGGTAAGCGTTTGGCGATTGTTGCCACCTGCAACACCGGGGCCGATCTTGGCCATCTCCATCAGACTGTCCCAAAGACGATCAGGATTGATCTTCAGGTTTTCACCGGGCGCGGCCATAGCAGGCTCCTTTATTCAGTCCGTTCTACACATCAGGTAAAATTTTACCATTTGGTAAATACACGATTGCGTTTAGGCTGGTCCCTGTCAAGAATTGCTTTCGACAGACTCCTTTAGCACAGTGCGACATGCTGCTTTTTCAGGCACCCCTATAGAAAGAGACATCCCTTGCCCGACGGCGACCAGAAAAAACCCAGCCGCATCCAAACCCGCAATCGCCTTGTCATCCTGGATGCAGCTTTAAATGTGTTTTCGCAACACGGATATCGAGGGGCGACCTTGGATCAGATCGCCAGCGAGGCCGGGTTAAGTAAACCCAACATCCTGTATTATTTTCAGGGCAAGGAAGACATTCATCTGACCCTGCTAAGCCAACTGATGGAGACCTGGCTAGACCCTTTGGTTGAACTTGATCCCGAAGGTGATCCGCAAACAGAAATCCTTGATTATGTGCAACGCAAGCTTGATATGGCGCTTGATCTGCCCCGCGAAAGCCGGCTTTTCGCAGGAGAGATTTTGCAAGGTGCGCCGCGCATGGGGCCGCATCTTGAAAGCGACCTGAAACCTTTGTTCGACCAGAAATGCGAGGTCATCGCGGGCTGGAGTGCAGCAGGCAAAATTGCACCTATAAACCCCCAACACCTGATCTTTTCGATTTGGGCCACGACCCAGCATTATGCGGATTTTGCAGCACAGGTGACTGTATTGCTGGGTGCCGACACTGATCCCTATCAAACAGCGTCAGAGCATTTGCGCTTGATGTTCAGCGCGGTCCTGCGGATCAAGAACTGATTAACCAGATTCTTGGAAAACAGGTGCTTTTGACTTTGGATTAATACAAACTGACAGGCAGTTAATGCGGGGTGGCGGGCTGGTTTAACTTTGCTTTAATGGAGTAATAAAATGACTGCCATATCACTTGTTAGCACTCTGCTACCGCCTCAACATGCACCAATCCCTACGCCCACTGCGGTCAGCAGCGCCAAGCCAACAACGATCATACCACCGGCATCCGCATCTTTATTTAATGCAGGTGGCAACTCCACGACTGGTAAGGATACAAGCTCTGACGGCAGACCATCAGGCGACCCCGCTTTGCGGGAAAAACGCTCGAACACGGCGTCCCCCAATGCATCCGCCAAGTCTGTTGTTCAAGCGAAAGCCCGGCAATCGGCGGACCAAACACTCCGACCCACGCAGCCAAACAGCTATGTTGAGAAGACAGTCACTGGCGCAGACCCGGACACAACACACCGCCCGCTTCCAAAGGCCGAAGGGCCGCTGCCCCTGCCAACAGCTGATATCTTGCTGAGGCTCTAGCGCAGCGGCCGCCTTCGATCCGGATTACTCAGCAGCAGCTGCGGCGGGGTTGTTCGGGTGCGTGGTCCAATTCGCGTATTCCTGCTCCACAACCTTGCCGGTGCGCGGGTCAACAGTACCGGGGGTCATCGCTTCCATCGTGATGCAGTCCTCCACCGGACAGACATTAACGCACAGATTGCAGGCCACGCACTCGTCATCTATCACCGAAAAAACGCGATCCTCGCTCATGGCGATCGCCTGGTGCGAGGTGTCTTCACAGGCCGCATAGCAGCGTCCACAAGAGATGCATAAATCTTCGTTGATTTTCGCCTTGGCAACATAGTTAAGGTTCAACTGGTTCCAATCGGTCACGTTCGGAACGGCACGGCGGACCAACTGGTCAACCGAAGTCATTGCTTTTTCATCCAGATATTCGGACAATCCGCTGATCATTTCCTGAACGATTTTAAAACCGTATGTCATCACAGCCGTGCAAACCTGCACGTTTCCGGCCCCAAGCGCCATAAATTCGGCCGCATCGCGCCATGTGGTCACGCCGCCAATTCCGCTGATCGGCATGTGCGAAAGTTCCGGATCGCGCGCAATTTCTGCTACCATGTTCAGGGCGATGGGTTTCACCGCAGGTCCGCAATAGCCGCCATGCGCCCCTTTGCCGTCAATTGTGGGTTCTGGCGCAAAAAGATCCAGATCGACAGACGTGATCGAGTTGATCGTATTAATCAGACTGACTGCATCAGCCCCACCGCGCATCGCCGCCTCTGCGGGTTTGCGGATGTCGGCGATGTTCGGCGTCAGCTTGACGATCACCGGCATCCGGGTGCTGGCTTTGACCCAGCGGGTGACCATTTCGATATATTCCGGCACTTGGCCAACGGCCGCGCCCATGCCGCGCTCAGACATACCATGCGGGCAGCCAAAGTTCAGCTCGACCCCGTCTGCGCCAGTTTCTTCAACCAAGGGCAGGATATATTTCCACGGTTCTTCCTCGCAGGGCACCATCAAGGACACAACCATCGCGCGGTCAGGATAGTCGCGCTTGACCGATTTGATCTCTTGCAGGTTCACCGCCAAGGGCCGATCAGTGATCAACTCGATGTTATTGAGCCCCAAAAGCCGCCGATCCGCGCCGTAAATCGCGCCGTAGCGTGGGCCGTTTACGTTGACCACAGCAGGGTCGATGCCCAACGTTTTCCAGACCACGCCGCCCCATCCCGCTTCAAAAGCGCGGCGGACGTTGTATTCTTTGTCAGTCGGCGGGGCCGAGGCCAGCCAAAAAGGGTTGGGGCTTTTGATCCCTACAAATTCGCTTCTCAGATCAGCCATCTGCGTTCTCCCGTCGGGTGGATTTAACCCACCAATGCCATATGAATATCCATTGCCGCATCGCGCCCTTCGGCGACGGCAGTCACTGTCAGATCATCGCCGCCACTGGCGCAGTCACCGCCAGCCCAGATGCCATCAACGCTCGTGCGCCCGGTGCTGTCGACCTTGATCTTGCGCCCCTCAAGCGCGGGCAGCGCGTCACCTTGCAACGTCTGACCGATGGCCTTGAACACCTGATCCGCCGCCAAGCGCAGCATTTGACCGGTGCCGTTCATCTCGCCATCGACATATTCAAACTCGATCTCGCGCACAGCACCGTTGCCATGCACCGCAACAGGTACGGCGTGGTTCACGATCCGCACACCCTTGGAGGATGCGAGGTCTTGCTCGAAAACACTTGCATTCATCCGGTCGCGTCCGCGCCGGTAAACTAGCGTGACATTCAGCGCGCCCAGAAGTTTGGCCTGCACGGCCGCATCAATCGCGGTCATGCCGCCCCCGATGACGACAACATCACGGCCAATCGGAACTTGGGCGACATCTTCGGCCTGTCGCAGGTCCGAGATGAAATCAACGGCATCCAGAACGCCAGTCTTGTCCTCACCTTCAGCACCCAAGGCATTCACACCGCCCAAGCCCATGCCAAGGAACACAGCGTCAAAATCGGCCTTCAGGTCCTCAATCGTCATCTGCGCACCCAAGGCTGACCCGGTTTGCAGCGTGATCCCCCCGATCTGCATCAGCCAGTCGACTTCGGCCTGGGCAAACCCGTTGGGTGTCTTGTAGGTGGCGATCCCGTATTCATTCAGCCCGCCGGGCTTGGGCCGCGCGTCATGCACGACGACATCATGCCCCAGCATCGCCAAACGGTGCGCACAAGACAGACCGGCGGGGCCAGCCCCCACAACTGCGACGCGTTTACCTGTAGAGTCAGCGCGTTCAAACGGATGCTTACCCTGTTCTTGCAGGTGATCCGTTGCAAAACGCTGCAACTCGCCAATTTTGACCGGCTTGCCCTCGGCAGCCTCGCGCACGCACGCCTGTTCGCACAATTGTTCGGTGGGGCAGACACGGGCGCACATACCGCCCAAGATGTTCTGGCTCAAGATCGTCTTGGCTGCTGCATCAGGGGTGCCGGTTGCGATCTGACGGATGAACAAAGGGATATCGATGTCCGTCGGACAGGCCGTGATACAGGGCGCATCATAGCAGAAATAACACCGATCAGCGGCGACCAAAGCCTCGTGCTGATCAAGCGGTGGATGAAGATCAGAAAACTGAACCGCATAGGCTTCAGCCTCCAGCCGCCCTGCCGCGATCCCCGGTTCAAAAACTTTCTGAGACATTGAACAAACCCCTGCTGTCACCTGCTGCTGAGAATAACGCTCCCACGGAATGATTTTTTTATCAACTGGTAAAATTATTTCAAAACTGTGAAATTTCATGCGCAACTGCCCGCCGATCGGGCGCAGCCTTGCGAAATTTCTTGATTCCATGAAACTTGCTGACAATATTTATTTTGCGACGCGAAAAACTTTCGACCCCATCGGCTTTGGCCACGGTACGATCAAGTTCTGACCGAGCCACGCTGCCGCATAGTGCGGGCAGCCCAAAGACAGGAGAAACGGGGTATGGCAACCGGCACCGTAAAATGGTTCAATACAACAAAAGGCTACGGCTTTATCGCGCCTGATGGCGGCGGCAAAGATATCTTTGTTCACATCTCGGCTGTGGAACGCGCGGGCCTGACTGGTCTGGCGGACAACCAGAAAGTCACATTCGATATAGAAGCTGGCCGCGATGGTCGCGAATCTGCTGGCAACATCTCGCTGGCGTAAGAAGATCACCTTTATTCAAGATGATGACGGGCACTGCGGTCCCCGTTTTTTATGGCACTTTTATGTCTTCAATCAGCGCCAACACCTTGGGCCCGATGCCGGCGACAATCTTGGCCACGCCCTGCTTATTGGGGTGGATGCGATCGGATTGAAAGAACTCTTGCGCTTGAGAAAGCTCGGGCAATTTGCCGTCCACAGAAAGCCCTTGGAAAAAGCTTGGCAGGAATTCTGTCTCGTACTTAGCCGATAACTCCGGGTAAAGCGCGTCGAACGAAGCCTTATACTCCGGTCCGAAATTTCCTGGCGCGTTCATCCCGACCAACAAAACCTCGACCTCGGCCTGTTGTGCTGCGCCCAGAATACCCTCGATGTTGGCGCGGCTTACGGCAGGATCAAGCCCGCGCAAAAGGTCGTTGCCACCAAGGGCCACAATCAGGCCGTCGACATCCGGCGTCAGCGTCCAGCCAACGCGGCTTAGCCCGCCAGCCGTCGTATCGCCCGACACCCCTGCATTGACCAGTTGCACATCTGCGCCGTTGTCATCAAGCCAAGCCTGAAGCTGCGGAACGAAACCATCCTCTGCGGGCAAACCGTAGCCCTGCGTCAGACTGTCGCCCAGTGCTGCTATAACAAGAGGCTCTGCGGACGCGGAGCCTGCGAAAACCACAACAATTCCGGCCATAACCTTGCGCATCATCGTGAAACCTCCATATCCAACAGGAACAACCAAACAAAGGCAGCTCAATGACCGACCCGGTGTTCCAACTTCAAGATGCGTCCCTGAAACTGAATGGCAATGCCGGTCTAGTTGAAATCCTACATGGTATCACCCTCGACGTTGCACAAGGTGAAACGGTGGCTTTCACAGGTCCATCGGGGTCTGGAAAATCATCATTGCTGATGGTCATGGGCGGGCTTGAGAAGGCGACCGGGGGCAGCGTACGCGCTTTGGGCCAGGATCTGACCGAGATGAGCGAGGACGGTTTGGCCAAGTTTCGCAGGGGTCGGATGGGCATTGTATTCCAGTCGTTCCACCTGATCCCGACCATGACCGCCTTGGAGAATGTCGCCACCCCGCTGGAGCTGAACGGCGTAACAGATGCCTATGAGCGTGCCGAAGCCGAATTGCATGCCGTGGGGCTTGGCCACCGCTTGAACCATTATCCTGCGCAAATGTCGGGCGGCGAACAGCAACGCGTCGCACTTGCCCGCGCCTCGGCACCTCGCCCGGCGATTTTGCTGGCGGATGAGCCGACCGGGAATCTGGACAGCACCAACGGCGCTGCAATCATGGAACTACTGTTTGATTTACGAGAAAAACACGGGGCAACGCTGGTGCTGGTCACGCATTCAGAAGATCTGGCCGCGCGCTGCGACCGTGTCGTCAGCCTCACGGACGGGCGAATCGTATGAGTCTTCAGCTGGCAAGCCGCTTTGCGCGCCGCGAAATGCGTGGCGGGCTGCGCGGGTTTCGTCTTTTTCTTGCCTGTCTGGCGCTTGGGGTGGCTGCAATCGCCGCTGTCGGGTCGGTACGTTCGGCGATCGACGGTGGATTGCAGCGTGAAGGGGCTGCCCTGCTGGGGGGCACCGCCGAGCTTGATTTCACCTATCGATTTGCCACGCAGGACGAACGCGCATGGATTGAAAGTCAGGCGACCCAAGTTTCTGAAATTGTCGAGTTTCGGTCGATGGCCGTGGTCGGTGGCGGCACCGCAGCAGACCGCGCGCTGACGCAAATCAAGGGCGTTGATGACCTGTATCCGCTGATTGGAGAAATGGTTTTATCGCCTGAAATGCCCTTGGGTCAAGCGCTTGCCACAACCGATGGCCTGCCCGGTGCGGTGATGGAGCGTGCCTTGTCCGACCGTCTGGGCCTGTCTGCGGGCGATGTGTTCAAGCTGGGCGTCAAGGAATTCCGTCTGACTGCGTTGATTGTTCGCGAACCAGACAGTGCGGCCAGCGGGTTCGCCCTTGGGCCACGCACGCTTTTGCGCACCGATAGCCTTGAGGGGGCGGGCCTGCTGAGTGAGGGGACGTTGTACAACTCGAAATACCGTATGCTGTTGCCGCCCGAGACTGATCTTGACCAGCTCAAAGATGCAGCCACGAGGGAGTTTGAAAACAGCGGTATGCGTTGGACCGATGCACGCAATGGCGCGCCGGGCGTGTCGCGATTTGTCGAGCGGCTCAGCGCGTTTTTGGTGCTGGTCGGGTTATCGGGCTTGGCTGTTGGAGGTGTCGGAGTATCTGCCGCCGTGCGGTCCTATCTGAACGGAAAAACCGAAGTGATCGCGACGCTGCGCGCCTTGGGTGCAGATCGCGCAACAATATTTCAGACTTATTTCATCCAGATCGGGCTGCTTTCGCTGCTTGGAGTGATAATCGGTGTCGCCCTGGGGGCCATCGCTCCTTTGGTTTTTGCGCCGTTGATCTCGGCCCGCCTCCCGATCCCCGCGGCTTTTTCGATCTATCCCCTGCCACTGATTGAGGCCGGGATTTACGGCCTGTTAACCGCTTTCGCCTTTACGCTTTGGCCCTTGGCACGCAGCGAGAATATAAGGGCAGCGACCCTGTTTCGTGACGCCTGGGAAGGTGCTGCACGATTCCCGGCACCGCGATATATGGTGGTGATTGCCCTTACTGTGGCCCTGTTGATCGGGCTTGCGGGTTGGTTCAACGGCAGTTGGTGGCTGACGCTTTGGACATTGGGTGGCATTGCCGGAGCGCTCTTGATCCTGACGCTGGCGGCTGGGGTTGTCCGGTTTCTTGCGCTGCGCGCCGCGCATTTTGCTCGCGGGCATCCCAAGTTGCGTTGGGCGCTGACCGCAATCGGCGGAAATGGCGAAGGGGCAAGTGCTGTCGTGCTGTCCCTTGGGCTTGGGCTGTCCGTGTTGGCCGCTGTCGGTCAGATCGACGGCAATCTGCGGCAGGCAATTTCGGGAAATCTGCCTGATGTCGCCCCCTCATATTTCTTTGTCGATATCCAGAAGGATCAAATCGACGGCTACACGAAGCGGCTTGAGGATGACCCCGCCGTCAGCCGCATCGACACAGCGCCGATGCTGCGCGGTGTCGTGACCGAGATTAATGGCCGTCCGGCCAAAGAAGTTGCTGGTGATCATTGGGTTGTGCGCGGGGACCGTGGCGTGACCTATGCCGCAACGCCGGGTGATGACGCAATCATCACAGCAGGCGAATGGTGGGCACCGGACTATACCGGCCCGCCGCTGATCAGTTTCGCCGCAGAAGAGGCCGAGGAAATCGGCCTGAGCTTGGGCGATACACTGACGATCAACGTGCTAGGTCGCGATGTTACCGGCACGATTGCAAGCTTCCAAGATGTCGATTTTTCCACCGCCGGGATCGGTTTTATTCTGACGATGAACCCTTCTGCGCTTAGCGCCGCACCTCATACATTCATCTCGACTGTCTATGCTGACGAAGACGCCGAAGCGGCGATCCTGCGGGATCTTGCAACCGCCTATCCCAACATCACAGCGATCCGTGTGCGCGATGCGATTGACCGTGTTGCTGCGGTTTTGAACGGCTTGGCTGCGGCCGTATCCTACGGTGCAGCAGCGACCTTGCTGACCGGATTTTTGGTGCTTATCGGTGCCGCCGCTGCGGGGGCAGATGCGCGCCGATACGAGGCTGCATTGCTGAAAACACTGGGGGCCTCGCGCCGTTCTATCGCAACCAGCTTTTTGTTGCGTGCAGCACTACTGGGCTTTTTCGCGGGGGTTGTGGCCTTGATTGCGGGGATATTGGGCGGTTGGGCCGTCAGCCGGTTTATAATGGAAACAGACTTTAACGTTGTGTGGCCCTCGGCCATCCTTATCATCCTCGGTGGCGCGATAGCTTCGGTTCTGGCGTCACTCGGCTTCGCGGTCAAAGCACTGAATGCGCGCCCCGCGCAGGTGCTTCGTGCGCGGGAATAGACCCTAATCAAGAGCCCATCAAAGGGATATGCAAACATGACAGACAACCTGCCCGCAGCGCTGCCACCCGTCCTAAGCCACGCACAACAGGCCCATGTCATCAACATCCTGCGGCGCGCTGCCAAGACCGAAGTGATGCCGCGATTTCGCAACTTGAGCGCATCGGACATCACCACCAAGACCAGCCCTCACGATCTGGTCACCACCGCTGATCTGGCCGCCGAGGGGATGATCACCCGCGCCTTGCGCATCGCCTTTCCAAGCGCGCTGATCGTCGGGGAAGAAGCCGCTGCCAGCAATCCTGACCTGCTCGACAAAATCGCAGATGCGCCGCTTGCTTTCATCATCGATCCTATCGATGGCACCTCTAACTTCACGCACGGGCTGGCGCTGTTCGGAATGATCTTGGCCGTTACCCGGTTTGGCAAGACCGGTTTCGGGGTAATCTATGATCCGGTGAACGACGATTGGGTGATCGCGGATACACAAAGCACCGCCCGCCTTGAACGCCCCATCAGACCTGCGCGCGCCATGAAGGTCGCCATTGGAAAGCCTGTCGATGGTCTGACCGGGTACATCCCGCTTGGCCAGTTCCCAAAAGAATTCCAGCCCAAGCTGGCCGCCACATTCCCCAGCTTCTTTAGGGTCCACACCCTGCGCTGCTCCGCGCATCAATATCGCATGCTGGCACAAGGTCATACCGATTTCATATTAGAGTGCCGGCTAAAGCCATGGGATCACGCCGCAGGTGCGTTGATTTGCGCCCAAGCCGGGGGGCATGTCGAAATGCTGTCTGGCGGTCCTTATGATGCGACCCTACGCAGCGGCTATTTGTTGGCAGCCCCCGACAGGGCAACGTGGAACAGATTGAAAAAGGTCTTTAACTTTCTGTTAGAATAGACGCGCGGAGGTTTCCCCGCGCGTCTTGATGTTTATTCCGCCGCTTCGGCATAATCCGACATTGGCGGGCAGGTGCAGATCAGGTTGCGGTCACCATGCACATTGTCCACCCGATTGACCGGCGGCCAGTATTTGTCCACCCGGAACGCACCGGGGGGAAAGCAACCTTGTTCACGGCTGTAGGGCCGATCCCATTCACCGACCAGATCCTCGACCGTATGAGGCGCATTTTTCAACGCATTGTTTTCGCGTGGCATATCGCCATTCTCGATAGCGCGGATTTCATCACGGATCGCCAGCATGGCGTCACAAAAACGGTCCAGCTCGGCTTTTGTCTCTGACTCCGTGGGTTCCACCATCAAGGTCCCGGCGACCGGAAAGCTCATGGTTGGAGCATGGAAACCCGCATCAATCAGACGTTTGGCGATGTCATCTACGGTAACGCCCGCTGTCTCCTCGAAGGGGCGCACATCGAAAATACACTCATGCGCCACCCGCCCTGTCGGCCCTTTATAAAGTACGTCAAACGCACCCTCGAGCCGTTTGGCGATATAATTGGCATTCAAGATCGCCACCCGTGTCGCTTGTGTCAGCCCCTCACCGCCCATCATCAGACAATAGGACCAAGAGATTGGCAGCAGCGAAGGCGACCCATAAGGTGCCGCCGAAACCGCCCCTTCGCCACCATTGGGATGACCGGGGACATGGGGAATCAGATGCGCCTTGATCCCAATCGGTCCCATGCCAGGTCCGCCGCCGCCGTGTGGAATGCAGAACGTCTTGTGCAGGTTGAGGTGGCTGACATCGCCGCCAACGTCTCCGGGACGCGCCAGCCCCACCATCGCGTTCATGTTGGCGCCGTCGATATAGACCTGACCGCCATGTTCATGCGTGATGCCGGTAATTTCGGTCACGGTTTCCTCGAACACGCCATGGGTCGAGGGATAGGTGATCATGCAGCCCGCAAGGTTCGCACTGTGCAACTCTGCCTTGGCGCGGAAATCCTCCACGTCGATGTCGCCGTTGGCAGCGGATTTGACCACAACCACCTTCCAGCCAACCATATTTGCGCTGGCGGGGTTCGTGCCGTGGGCCGATGTCGGGATCAGGCAGATGTTGCGATGCCCCTCGCCCTGTGCGCGGTGATAGGCCGCAATCGCCAAGAGCCCAGCGTACTCCCCCTGCGCACCCGAATTGGGCTGCATCGAGATCGCGTCATAGCCTGTAATATCGCACAGCTTGGCCGACAGATCATCGATCATATGCTTATACCCAAGCGCTTGATCTTCAGGCACAAACGGGTGGATCATCGAAAACTCGCGCCAGCTGACGGGCATCATTTCCGCTGCCGAATTCAGCTTCATCGTGCAAGACCCCAGCGGGATCATCGCCCGGTCCAGCGCCAAATCACGATCAGCCAGACGGCGCATATAGCGCATCATCTCGGTCTCGGCCCGGTTCATGTGGAAAATCGGATGCGTCAGATACTGGCTTTCGCGGATCATCTCTTCTGGGAAGCGATAGTTGGCTTCAAACTTCTCGTCTGCGCGGACAATCCCAAACGCCCGCCAGACAGCCTCGATCGTGGCCGAAGTCGTACGCTCGTCCAGCGATATGCCAACGCGGGTCTCGCCAACGCGACGCAGGTTAATCCCTTCGTCCACGGCAGATTTCATCACTGCCGCTTGCAGGGGGCCGACATCAACGGTGATCGTATCGAAAAACGCACGTGGATCGACCTTAAATCCCGCTTCCTCAAGGCCGTTCGCCAGCCGTACCGTCTTGCGGTGAATGCGTTGCGCGATGGCCTTCAGCCCCTCTGGGCCATGAAATACGGCATACATCGATGCCATCACCGCCAACAACGCCTGCGCTGTGCAGACGTTGGATGTCGCCTTCTCGCGCCGGATGTGCTGCTCGCGGGTTTGCAGGGACAGCCGGTAAGCGCGGTTGCCGTGTGAATCGATCGACACGCCGACCAGACGCCCTGGCATGGCGCGTTTATAGGCGTCTTTGCACGCCATATAAGCAGCGTGCGGCCCGCCATATCCTTCAGGTACGCCAAACCGCTGGGTCGATCCGACAGCGATATCCGCCCCCATAGCACCGGGTTCCTTCAACAGCGTCAAGGCCATCGGGTCCGCGGTCACAATTCCCAAAGCGCCAGCGGCATGGAGTGCTGCAATATGCGACGTGAAATCACGCACATGACCGTAGGTGCCCGGATATTGGAAGATCGCACCAAAGACCTTATCCGCCTCCATCTTGTCGGGATCACCTACGATAACCTCGATATCCAAAGGCTCGGCACGGGTCTGGATCACCGCAATGTTCTGTGGATGACAATCGCGATCGACAAAGAATGCCTTGGCCTTTGATTTGGCCACGCGCATCGCCATCGTCATCGCTTCGGCACAGGCTGTCGCCTCGTCCAACAAGGACGCGTTGGCAACCTCGAGGCCAGTCAGATCACACACCATCGTCTGAAAGTTCAGCAGCGCTTCAAGGCGTCCCTGACTGATCTCTGGCTGATAGGGCGTATAGGCGGTGTACCAGGCAGGATTTTCGAAGATATTGCGCTGGATTGCCGGAGGCGTGACCGTCCCGTGGTAGCCCTGCCCGATCAGCGATGTCAGCACCTTGTTCTTGCCTGCCACCACGCGCAAATGCTCAAGCACCTCGCGCTCGGACATGGGCTTGCCAAAATCGAGTGGGTCTTTTTGACGGATGTTCGCAGGCATCGTATCGTCAATCAACGCAGCAAGGCTCTGCGCGCCTATGGTCTTCAACATATCCGACATTTCCGCCGGAGACGGTCCGATATGTCTGCGATTGGCAAAATCATACGGCAGGTATTCGGTTGGTTTAAAAACCATGGCGCAACGCCCCTCTTCCAATTGGTCTAAAATCCCCGCCGGAGGCTCCGACGGGGCGGCAGGCTTATCCGATGAACTTCTGGTAGCCCGCTTCATCCATGAATTCATCCATCTGACTGGGATCGGATGCCTTCATCTTAAAGAACCACGCCTCGCCCTGAGGGTCATCATTCACCATCCCGGGGGTATCGGTAAGCGTGCTGTTTACTTCGGTAATCTCGCCGTCAATCGGTGCCAGAATGTCGGAGGCGGCCTTGACGGATTCGATCACAACGACTTCGTCATCCTTGCTTACAACTGTCCCTTCAGAGGGCAGTTCTACAAACACCACATCGCCAAGCTGTTCCGCTGCGTGGATGGTGATACCCACCACAATCTCGTCACCCTCAACCCGCAGCCATTCATGCTCTTCGGTAAACTTCATCATTAGGTCCTCTTGTTGATTATCTTTTAAAATTCGCCGCCACAAAGGGCAGTTTGGCCACGCTTACCGGCAAACGCTTGCCGCGCACCTCGCCCCAAAGCGCTGTGTCAACGCTGGCATATTCCGCGCCAACATAGCCCATTGCAACAGGCATCCCCAGGGTTGGACCGAAGCTGCCGGATGTCACATGGCCAACAAGTCGGCCCCCATCCTCGGCATCATAAAGCTGCGTGCCTTCGCGCATCGGTGCGCGGCCTTGCGGCGCCAGCCCCACACGTTTGCGCGCGACGCCATCCTCAAAAGCCGCCTGAACAACCTGCGCGCCCGGATAACCGCCTTCACGCGCGCCCCCGGCACGGCGGATCTTTTGGATTGCCCAGTTCAAACTTGCCTCGACCGGATTGGTCTGTGCGTCGATATCATTGCCATAAAGGCAAAGCCCTGCCTCAAGTCTCAAGGAATCCCGCGCGCCAAGGCCAATCGGCTCTACGCCCTCGATCGCGAGCAACCCGCGTACCACTGTTTCGGCCTCATCCGCTGGCACTGAAATCTCATACCCATCTTCGCCTGTGTAGCCCGAGCGGGAGGCCCAGACCTCGACCCCATCAAGGCTAAGCGCCCCAAAATCCATAAATCGCATATTGGCTGCCGTTGGATCAATCGTTGCCAGCGCAGCCTCGGCACCCGGCCCTTGCAACGCGATCAAAGCGCGATCATCTATGGCTGTCACTGTCACCTGAGGCTCAAGCGCTGCTTTCATCCGGGCAATATCTGCCCCCTTGCAGGCAGCGTTTACCACCACAAACAGATCGTTCCCACGTCGTGCAAACATCAGATCGTCTTCGATCCCGCCCACATCATTGGTGAACAACCCGTAGCGCTGGCGCCCGTCGGCAAGACCCAGCACGTCCATCGGGACAAGCGTCTCGAACGCCGTGGCCACAGCCTCCCATGACGCGCCAGACAGTATCACTTGCCCCATATGGCTGACATCGAACAACCCTGCAAAGTTGCGGGTGTGAAGGTGCTCTTTCATCACGCCCATCGGGTACTGGACCGGCATCGAATAGCCCGCAAAGGGGACCATCTTGCCGCCCAGTTCCAAGTGCAGATCGTATAGGGGGGTCTGTTGCAAATCGCTCATGGTCGCAGGCTCTCTTTCACTATCCAGAGGGCTTTCTACCACACTGGCACCAAGCAGGCCGCACGGATGCAACCAACAAAATGCCCCCTCTGTCCTTTGGCCTGAGATCGTTATCCCTTCGGCGGGCGCGCAAGGCACCACTCTCCAGAGTGTGTCGGTCCCGCAACGGTCCATTCGCCTGAGAGTTTCCGGGGCGGTTGCTCCTTCGGCACCGGATTAAACCAGTTCTCCCGATACGGTGGCCAAGTGCTATGCCGGATCTGGCCGCTGCGTCAAGCAAACTCGGAGTTTGACGGCAAAATGTTTGGGGTGGTGCTGCAGGTTTCATCACAAATGCGGATACCGTGGACATCAAGGCCCCGCTGCGCCAAAACCATGTGCATGATACCCTATTTTTTCGGCTATGGCAGCCTTGTGAACCGCAGCACCCATACCTACCCCGATGCGCGCCCTGCGCAGCTATCGGGTTGGCGGCGCGTCTGGGTGCGTACCGCAAGACGCGATGTTGTTTTCCTAAGCGTAGAGCCTGATATCGAGACAAGCATTGACGGTTTGATCGCGGCGGTCCCCGGCGCAGATTGGCAAGCGCTTGATGCACGCGAATTTGGCTATGACCGGCTCAGTTCAGGCAGTGCCGTGCTGCACGACGTTTTGCCTTCTCCAGACATGGCCCATTATTCAATCGCACCCCAGCACCGCCACACAGACGGTAACCATACAATCTTGCTCAGTTATCTGGATGTCGTGGTGCAAGGCTTTTACCGTGAATATGGGCCAGAAGGCGTGACACGTTTTTTTGATACAACACAGGGCTGGGACTCACCGATTTTGAACGACCGCGCAGCACCACGCTATCCAAGGCACCAGACCCTAACACGGCAGGAAACTGCGCTTGTTGACGACAACCTCGCCCGTTTAATGGCGCAGTTGCAGTAACGCCACCGATCGCCCTTGGCGGCCTGATTTCATTTTGCCAAATAAACTCTCGCCGAAGGCTCCCGAACCTGCGTCCGGGGGCCTCGCCAGATCATCTGCGCGCTTTTACGACTTTCAAAAGCGGCATCACCGCAGCCATTTCGGGGCCTTGCGCTTGTCCGGTCAGCGCCAGACGCAGGGGCATAAACAGCGTTTTGCCTTTGCGCCCAGTCTTTTCCTTCACTGCAGTGGTCCAGGTGCTCCAGGTCGTCTCGTCAAACTCGCCCTCGGGCAACATCGCCATTGCTTCGTCGATGAACTCTTTATCCTCGTCGGCGATCATCGGTTCCGCGCCTTTGCTGAACATGTCCCACCACCCCCTGAGGTCTTGCAATGTGGTAATGTTTTCGCGCGTTACCTGCCAGAACAGCGCAGCCTTATCGTCGGGCACACCAAGCGCTTTGATCTCGCCAGCCACATCCGGCAGCGATAATGTCTGCAAATATCGGCTTGTCATCGGGAACAGGTCTTCGACGTCGAACTTGGTCGGGGCAGAACCAAAATGATTGATCTCAAATCCGTCGATCAGTTGCTTCATTTCAGTGCGCAACTCAATCGGGTCAGACGACCCCAGCCGTGCCATGATCGACAGCAATGCAAAAGGTTGCACTCCGCGTTCGCGCAGATCACGCAGGGCCAACACGCCCAAACGCTTTGACAGCGCCTCGCCTTGTGGTCCGGTCAGCAGCGAGTGGTGGGCAAATGTCGGCACTGCACCGCCCAGTGCCTGCATAATCTGAATTTGGGTTGCCGTGTTGGTCACGTGGTCCGACCCGCGCACCACATTGGTCACGCCCATTTCCGTATCATCCACAACCGACGCCAAGGTATACAAAATCTGCCCATCCGCCCGGATCAGCACAGGGTCAGAGACCGAGGCCGCATCGATCGAGATGTCGCCAAGGATGCCGTCTTTCCATTCGATGCGTTCCTGATCCAGCCTGAACCGCCAGACGCCGGGGCCACGCTCTTCGCGCAGTTTGGTTTTTTCAGCCTCTGTCAGGTTCAGCGCAGCACGGTCATAGACCGGTGGCTTGCCCATGTTCAGCTGTTTCTTGCGCTTCAGGTCCAGTTCTGTCGGCGTTTCCCACGCCTCATAGAAACGTCCCATTTCACGCAGCTTTTCTGCCGCCTCACGGTATTTTTCAAGCCGCTCGGATTGACGTTCGACGCGGTCCCAGTGCAGGCCCAGCCACGTCAGGTCTTCTTTCAGACCGTCGACGTATTCCTCTTTGCTGCGGATGGGATCGGTGTCGTCGATCCGCAGGATAAAGGTGCCGCCATTCTTGCGTGCAATCATATAGTTCATCAGCGCGGTGCGCAGGTTGCCAACATGAATATAGCCGGTGGGCGACGGAGCGAAGCGGGTGATAGTCATTTAGTTCTCCTGATTGGCCGCTGGCTTGTCATAGCGCCGCCAGATTGTCCAGAAAATGAGGCGGCGTTCAGCTTGGATCACGCCAGCGGTTCGCAATGGGATAGCGCCTGTCCAGCCAAAACGCACCCTTCGTCAGACGCGGCCCCGGGGCGGACTGGAAGCGCTTGTATTCGCTGATGTATATCAGATGTTCGACCTTCTTGGCGATATCCCTGTCAAAACCTGCGGCGACACAATCGGCAATCGACCCATTCTGATCTACCAAGATATCCAGCATCGCATCGAGATCGGGGTAATCGGGCAGGCTGTCGCTGTCCTTTTGGTCATTGCGCAGTTCCGCCGTGGGCGGTTTGTCGATAATTCGCGGACTGATCACCTCGCCCTCGGGGCCCATCATCCAGTCCCGGTGATTAGCATTGCGCCAGCGGCACGTCTCGAAAACACGCGTTTTATAAAGATCTTTGATCGGGTTATAACCCCCTGACATATCGCCATAGATCGTCGCATAACCAACTGCTACTTCGGATTTATTGCCCGTCGTAAGCAGCATTTCACCAAACTTGTTGCTCAGCGCCATCAACAGCAGCCCACGCAGGCGCGACTGGATGTTTTCCTCTGTCAGGTCCGGTGTGGTGCCCTCGAACAAAGGGGCCAGCGTGTCAGTGATCGCCGCGCGGCCTTGGGTAATCGGCACATAATCATACCGACAGCCCAGCGCCTTGGCGACCGCCTCGGCATCATCCAGCGAGGCTTGCGAGGTATATTCAGAAGGCAGCATCACACAGCGCACGTTATCTGCGCCCAAGGCATCCACCGCAATCGCCGCCACAATCGCCGAATCGATCCCGCCAGACAGGCCCAACAGAACCTTCTTAAAGCCCGTCTTGCGGATGTAATCCCGCAGACCAAGAACCATAACGCGGTAATCTTGTTCGTATTCAGAGGGCAAATGCGCTTTGGGGCCGTCGACAATGCGCCAACCTTCCGGCCCGCGCTCCAGATCAATATGGGCAATCTCAGCGACAAATGACGGCATCTGAAACGCCAACTTGCCGCTCGGATTCAGGCCGAAACTGGCCCCGTCAAATATTTGGTCATCCTGCCCGCCGACCATATTTAGGTAAATCAGCGGCAGTTCAGTCTCAATCACGCGGGCGACCATATTGTTCAGACGCGTTTCGAGCTTGCCCCGGTAATAGGGCGACCCGTTCGGCACAAGCAGGAATTCAGCGCCCGTTTCGGCCAGTGTCTCGGACACATCAGGATGCCAGGCATCCTCGCAAATCGGGCTGCCAATGCGGGTGTCACCTACCGAATAGGGACCGCCCAAAGGCCCACTGTCAAAGATGCGCATCTCATCGAAAACCGTCTCGTTGGGCAGGTTATGCTTAAGGACGCGACTCGCAATCTTGCCACCCTTCAGGATCAGGTAAGCGTTATAAAGCGCCGCCCCCTCGACCCAAGGTGCACCAATCGCCAGCGCAGGGCCATCAGCACAATCCGCTGCCAGCGCCTCAATATGGGTCATGACGTCCAGTTGAAACGCGTGCTTCATCACCAGGTCTTGCGCATTATATCCCGTTATAAACATCTCGGGCAATGCGACCAGATCGGCACCAGCCTCCTTGCCTTGCTGCCATGCACCGCGCGCGAGGGCGGCGTTTCCAGCCAAATCTCCGACCGTGGGGTTCAGTTGCCCCAGCGTGATGCGAAAACGCGATGCCATGTGACATTCCTTCGATAACTTGCGCCACGATGTAGCAGATCGTGCGGCAAGGGAAAGGCCAAGGGCCGCGCAGGGCCGCAAAAGACGATTGCCCCCTTGGTGACCATTGCTTAGTCTGGCCGCTAACGAAGACGCCAGTTCAGATTTGGCCCTCTTACATTCGAAAGCAGTGAAATGTCCCGATTGACCCTAACCCAGCTTATCTTTTGCCTTGGCATGCTGCCATTCACGGCCCTTGCCCAAGACGGTTCGGTGATGAGCAAACAATACGACGATGGCGGGATTTACGAGGGCACGTTTCGCGGCGGCGTCCAGCACGGCACAGGCACCTACACGCTGCCCAACGGGTACGAGTATGAAGGCGAGTGGGTGGACGGGGAAATCAGGGGCGCAGGGACAGCGCGGTTCCCGAACGGATCAATCTATGAGGGGAATTTCTCAAAGGGCAAGCCTGACGGTTTCGGCCGTATCACATTTGCGGATGGCGGTACCTATGAGGGCGAATGGGAAGCCGGTGCAATCATGGGCCGCGGCATTGCGCTTTATGCCAACGGCGTGCGCTATGAGGGATCGTTTCGCAATGCCAAGCATCATGGCAAGGGCGTCATGCAATCGCCCGGCGGCTACGAGTATCAGGGCGATTGGGTCGATGGCGTCAAACAAGGTGTGGGCAAGATCACTTACCCTGACGGTGCCGTGTACGATGGTGAGATCCAAGATGGCCAACGCAGCGGAACAGGCACGCTGAACATGCCGGATGGGCTTACCTATGTGGGTTTGTGGAAAGATGGTCAGATTGACGGTAAAGGCACCCTGACCCAACCAAATGGCGACGTCTACGAAGGCGATCTGGTCGCGGGTCAGCGCATGGGTGCAGGCAAAGTGACCTACGCCAATGGCGACATCTACGAGGGTGACTTCAAGGATGACAGACGCGATGGCCAAGGGACATTCACGGGCACCGATGGATATGTCTACAGCGGCTCTTGGGTTGCCGGACAAATCGAGGGCGAAGGTCAGGTGACCTACCCTGACGGCTCTGTCTATGTTGGTTCTTTCCGCGATGATCTGGCCGACGGTCAGGGCAAAATCACCTATCCTGACGGGTCGAGCTACGAAGGTGCCTGGGCCGTAGGCGTGATTGAGGGGCGCGGCACTGCGACCTATCCCAACGGCATCGTCTATGAGGGTGACTTCAAGAACGCGCGCAACGACGGGATGGGCACGATGACCTATGCCGATGGGTATCGCTATGAGGGCGGCTGGAAAGACGGCCAGCGTCATGGCACGGGCACGGCGACCTATCCTGATGGCACCGTATATTCAGGCAACTTCACCAAAGGGCAACGCGAAGGGCAAGGTAAGATCATCATGGCCGACGGCTTTGTCTACGAGGGCAGTTGGGTCGATGGCGTGATACAAGGTCAAGGCACAGCGACCTATGCAAATGGTGATGTGTACGAAGGATCGTTCCAAGATGGAAAACGGCAAGGCACAGGAACCATGCGTTACGGCACAGGCGAAGAGGCCTCTGGCAATTGGGTCAATGGTGCTTTGGTAGAGTAACGTAAGCGGCTTGCCATACCGACCCGATCCGGACAGCATGGTCCGGCTTCTCTGGCTCTTAAATATCCCCCGCGCGGAGCGCAAAAAACCCTGTCAGCAGCCTCAAACCACCTCGCCCGCGTCCAATTTCTTCAAGATCGCATCCCCCTCGGCCAAGACAGTCTCGCGTTTTTCCTGATCCATGCGATCCCAGGTCCGGTACATATTCCCCATACGCGGATTATTTGAAAACCGTTCCCGATGCCGATCCAGAAAATGCCAATACAGCAGATTGAACGGACAGGCATTTTCCCCTGTCTTCGCAGTCACTGAATAATGGCAAGTCTTGCAATGATCGGACATGCGATTGATGTAAGATCCCGACGACACATAGGGCTTTGACGCAATAACCCCGCCATCGGCAAACTGGCTCATGCCGACGACATTCGGGGCCTCGACCCACTCAAACGCATCCGCATAGACCGCCAGATACCATTCATGCACCTGATGCGGGTCAATCCCCGCCAACAATGCGAAGTTTCCGGTCACCATCAACCGCTGAATATGGTGTGCATAGGCCTGCTCTTGCGTCTGTTTCACTGCCTTGCCGACGCAATTCATCTTGGTCTCGCCGCCCCAATAGAAAGCGGGCAGATCACGGGACTGTTTCAAGATGTTGCGCTTGGTATAATCAGGCCCCTCAAGAAAATAGATGCCACGCACATATTCACGCCAGCCGATGATCTGCCGGATGAAACCTTCGGCCGCATTGATCGGGGCATCTCCCTTGGCATAGGCCTTGGCTGCCGCCTCGCAGACCTCCAAAGGCCCAAGCAGCCCGATATTAAGGTAGGGCGAGATCACAGCATGATACAAAAACGGGTGATCATTCAGCATCGCATCCTGATAATCGCCAAATCGCGGCAAGGCGTGTTTGATGAAATATGTCAAAGCCTCGAGCGCCTCAGCGCGGGTTGTGGCAAAGCTGAACGGCTCAAGATCGCCAAAGTGATCGCCAAAACGTGCGCCCACAAGATCCAACACCTCGCGGGTCGTGGCATCGGGTTCGAATTGCAGTGGCCCACCCACGGTCACATCCCCCGGCGCGGCTTTCCGGTTATCGTGGTCAAAATTCCACTTGTCGCCCGCAGGTTTGTCGCCCTCCATCAAAAGGCCAGTCTTGCGGCGCATGTCGCGGTAGAAATACTCCATCCGCAGGGCCTTGCGCCCGTCGGCCCAGCCTTCAAACTCGGCATGAGACGCCAAAAAACGGTCGTCTTGCAAAACCTCGATCTTAAGCGGCGCGTATTTCAGCTTTTCAATCAGCCGCCATTCGCCGGGTTCCGTGGCAAGAACCTCTGACGCACCTGTCTGTTCGGCGCGGCGCAGCAATTCGCCCACGATCGAGCCTGCATTCTCCGTATCATCCAACTGGCTATAGGCAACGGTCCAGCCGTCGTCCTCAAGCGCGCGGGCAAATTTGCGCATCGCGGCAAAGATCAGCGCGATCTTTTTGGGGTGATGCTTGACGTAGCCTGCCTCGTCCATGACCTCGGCCATCACAACGGTGTCCGACGCTTTATCCGCCTCACGCAGGGCACTCAGCCCCTCGGACAGCTGGTCACCCAGAACCAGAACCAGACGCGCTACCATTGGACGGGCTTTCCAGCCCAGTCAAAGAACTTCCCGGTCTGTTCAGGGGTCAAACCGTCAATGACACCCAGCAGGTTCTGCGCGGCATCGGATGCGTCAACTGCCGGATGACGGCCCAGATACTTCTCGGTGAACGGCGTTTTCACCGTGCCGGGGTGCAGCGCCACACAGATGCTTTGCTTGTGCGACCGCGCCAATTCAATGGCTGAGGTATGCACGATCTGGTTCACCGCCGCCTTGGCGCTGCGGTAGCTGATCC
>JAGXHA010000101.1 GCA_024636475.1 Roseobacter sp.
ATCGACGTAAGGCTTCTGCTCGGCGGGCACCGGGCGGCCTTCGAGCCGGGTCCAGGGAAAATTCTCCATCCAGGAGGCATGCGAAGCGGCGGGATCGGTCTCCTGCACCTTTGCGAGGGTTTTGGGCGCATTCCACCAATTGTGAAACTTGATGGAAAGATCACCGTGTTCCGCCATCAATTCCTGTGCCAAAGCGCCGACAGGGTTGTTACCGCCATGGCCATTTACGATAAGAATGCGCCGGAATCCCGAACGCCTAAGCGACGCCACCACATCGCGCACGACCGCCATCAGGGTTTCGACCCGCAGGCAGATCGTGCCAGGGTATTCATTGAAATATGGGGCAAGTCCGTATGGCATGACGGGAAAGACAGGGATCTTCAGCGGTGCTGCCGCCTGCGTCGCAACTTTTTCTGCAAGGATCATGTCAACGCAAAGCGACAACTGGGCATGCTGCTCGGTTGATCCGATGGGCAGGATACAGCGCGGATCGCGCGCCGCAGCCGCTTCTATGTCACGCCAGTTCATGTCTGCCACGGTCATAGTGATGTTCCTTTTCCTGCGCCTTTGGCTTTAATCGTGGCCTCGGGCGGCAGTTCACCCGCCCATTCCTGCGCCCCGATCACAACCTTTGACATCAATTCAAACAGCATCTGCCGCTCCCCATCTGATAATGTTTTAAGCATACGCTTTTCTTGCGCCTCAAAAGCAGGGAGGGTCCGGTGAAACAGTGACCATCCCTTTTCCGACAGCCGCAGCGCCTGTCTTCGCCCGCCTCCGGGTGCCTTTGCGCGCGCCTCGATCAACCCCATCAACTCAAGCCGCTTGATTGCGCGACTGAGGGTGTTCTTTGGAAAGCCGGAGGTATGCGAGACATCCCGCGCGCTGCCGCCATCGGCCAGCGCCAACGAATACAGGACAACATATTCGGGCCGTTTAAGGCCGTAGGTATCCTGTATCCAGCTATAAAGCGGCGTATTGTAGAGCAGTGCCAGATAGTTAAGCCGAAACGTGAAAGGGCACGGATTATCCCATAGCTTCGCATCCAGCATGTCCGGGCTTTCTGCGCGCTCCAGTTTGCCGAATTCTTGATCACACGCGGTTTGGGGCCCCGACATAACTCCACTATCCCTATCGCTTAGTATCTGAGTTCCAGAATGAACTTGACTGCTCCATTATCTACGCACATTCTGCAAAAGCAAGTTCCAAATGGGACGCAACAAGATCAAAAAACCAAATGGCCGGGTTTGCTGCCTTGCCGACAACAGGAAGGGAAAGTCATGAAAAACCAGAAATTCCTTGTACCTCTGGCGTTCGCGCTGAGCATGACTGCGGCGGGCGCCGCATCGGCTCAGACGTTGACGATGGGGGTGCGCGGCGGACCTGAATCAATGGATCCGCATTTCTCCGCGCTCGGCTCGCATGCTGAAGCGGCCAAGCATATCTTTGACACGCTGGTGTGGTCCGGCACCGATCTGCAGATTGAACCGGGCCTGGCGATAGAATGGGCGCCGGTTGATGAAGACACATGGGAGTTCAAATTGCGCGAAGGCGTGAAATTCCATGATGGGTCGGATTTCGACGCCGAGGATGTGAAATTCTCGATTGAGCGTATTCCGGTGGTCACCGGTCCGACCACCACGGCGATTTACGTGCGGCGCGTGACCGAAGTTGAGGTCATCGACCCCCTGACAGTGCACATCCACACTGACGGTCAGGCCGCAACGCTGCCCAACGATTTTATCCGCTTGTTCATCGTATCATCCGAGGCCGCTGCCGATTATTCCACGCCTGAAACTGCTGCCGAAGGGTTCAACTCAGGTGCAGCCACCATCGGCACCGGACCTTACAAATATGTCAGCTGGGAACCCAAAGGCGATCTGGTGCTTGAGCGGAACGATGACTATTGGCGCGGTGAGGGCGCATGGGAAACGGTGATCCGCAAGGAAATCCCCAATGACAGCTCGCGTTTGGCGGCTCTGAAAGCAGGGCAGGTCGATGTGATCAACTACGTCTCCTCGGTCGATTATCTGGCGCTTGAACGCGACAGTAGTGTTGATGCAGTGACAGGAGACAGCGTTTACGTGATGAACCTGCAACTGGATCAGCGCGAAGATACGCCGATGGTACGCGCCATCGACGGCTCCGATCTTGCGGAAAATCCCTTTCGTGACATGAAAGTACGCGAAGCCATCGATATGGCCATCGACCGCGAAACCATGGTGGACATCGTGCTGGAAGGTCTGGGCAAACCCGCCAATCAGATGATGCCTCCGGGCTTCTTCGGCTCAAGTGAAAAGATCCCGATGCCGGAATACAATCCGGCCAAGGCCAAGGAACTTTTGACCGAGGCAGGATATGCGGACGGGTTTGAAGTGGACCTTTACTGTACCGCTGACCGGTTGCCGGGTGACGCGGCGATCTGTCAGGGTCTGGGTCAGATGCTGACGCAGGTGGGCATCAAAACCAACGTGAATGCGATCTCAAAGACTGTCTACTTCCCCGCACAGGCACGGCTTGAATATTCGATGTTCATGAATGGATGGGGCACCCTGACAGGTGAAGCATCGTATACCTTGGGCAGTCTGGCACATTCCAATGATCCTGACGTGAAACTGGGCGCGTTCAACCGCATCGAATATGCAAACGCTGATGTGGACAGATTGCTTCAGTCAGGGGCCACGATGATGGACGAGGACGAGCGCCGCGCGACTTACGAAGAGGCAATGGAAAAGACGATGGCAGACAAAGTCTACATCTCTTTGGTGCAGCTTCAGACAGTTTGGGCAGCCAAGGCCGGGATGTTGGAATTTGCACCCCGGTTTGACGAAGACACGCTTGCGTTCTTCATCACGCCTGCGTCCTGAACAACCTCAATGACACTTGTGCCGGGCGGCTGAAATTCCGCCCGGCCTTTGCATCGCTTCAGAGGAGCTTTGATGCTCGGCTTCATCATCCAGCGCTTTATCCAGGCCGTCCTTGTCATGGCCGTGATGTCTGTCATCGTCTTTTTCGGCGTTTATGCCATCGGCAATCCGATCGACATCGTCATTCCGCCGGATGCGACGCAGGAAATACGTGCCGAAGCGATCCGCAGGCTCGGGCTCGACCGTCCGCTTTATGAGCAATACTACTACTTTATCACGAATCTGCTGCAGGGGGATCTGGGCCGTTCGTTTGTCTATAACATGCCGGTGCTGGAACTGATTGGCGGGCGGCTGCCGGCAACGCTTGAGCTGGTATTGATATCGGTTATCTCGGCCACCTTCCTTGGGGTCAGCCTTGGCATCTATGCGGGCTACCGACCAGACAGCTGGGTGTCCAAAACCATCATGGCGGTGTCGGTCCTGGGGTTTTCAGTGCCGTCATTTTGGGTCGGGCTGATCCTAATCCTTTTCTTTGCGGTCAATCTTGGTTGGCTGCCTGCGGGCGGGCGCGGGGAAACGGTTGAGATATGGGGCGTCGCGTGGTCATTTCCCACTCTCAACGGCTTGTCGCATATCGTGCTGCCTGCCATAAATCTGGCGCTGTTCAAACTGGCGATGATGATCCGTCTGGCGCGCGCGGGGACGCGCGAAATCATGCTGACCGATACCATCAAATTTGCCCGTGCGGCAGGTCTGTCAGAAAGCACGATACTGCGCCGCCATCTGCTCAAGCTGATCTCCATTCCGATCATTACGGTGTTCGGCCTTGAATTGGGATCGACGCTGGCCTTTGCCGTCGTGACGGAAACGATCTTTTCCTGGCCCGGCGTGGGCAAGCTGATCATCGACAGCATTGGGGTTCTCGACCGACCGGTGATGGTCGCCTATCTGATCCTTGTGGCATTCCTGTTCGTCTCCATCAACTTCGTGATCGATCTGCTTTTTGCGCTGATTGATCCGCGCGTACGGCAGGGGGCTGTGGCGTGATTGGCAAAAGCACGCCACTGACCCGCTTCTGGGCCGAATACCGGGAAAACAAGATCGCTGTTCTGGCCTTGGTGGTTGTCGTTCTGATGATCCTGCTGGCACTTTTTGCAGCCCTGATATCGCCACAGAACCCATATGATCTGGCAAATCTGTCATTGATAGATGCGCGCAGACCGCCCGGTTTTGTCGGGTCTGGCGGGTATACACATGTCTTGGGCACCGATCCTCAGGGCCGCGATTTGTTGTCGGCCATCTTCTATGGTTTGCGGATATCCATCCAGATCGGCCTTGCCGCCGGGTTCGTATCACTCACCATCGGGACGACCCTCGGGATCCTCGCTGCATACCTCGGGGGGCGCATTGAAAGTTTGATCATGCGCTTGGTCGACCTGCAATTGTCGTTCCCGGCGATCCTTCTGGCGTTGGTCATTGTAGCACTGTTGGGGCAGGGCAAGACGCAATTGATCGGCGCGCTTGTCGCCGCGCAATATGCCTATTTCGCGCGCACAGCCTACGGCGCTGCAAAAGCCGAACGGGGCAAGGATTACATCGAGGCCGCGCTGGCGATACCGCTGAGCGGTCGGCTGGTGGTCATGCGACATCTTTTGCCGAACTGCACCCCGCCGCTTATCGTTGTGGCGACGGTGCAAATCGCGAACTCCATTTCTCTTGAGGCAACGCTGAGTTTTCTGGGTCTTGGGCTGCCGGTGACAGAGCCGTCGTTGGGCATGCTGATTTCCAACGGCTTTCCATATATGATGAGCGGTCGCTACTGGATCTCGGTATACCCCGGCGTTGCGTTGATCATCCTTATCGTGGCGATCAACATTGTCGGTGATCAGGTGCGCGATCAATTCAATCCGAGGCTGCGCAGATGACCGAACCGGTTTTGTTCGTCGATAACCTGAAAACCCACTTTTTTACCCGTGCAGGTGTTGTCAAGGCAGTGGATGGCGTGTCCTTTGAGCTGGCCAAGGGAGAGATCATGGGCCTTGTCGGTGAAAGTGGGTCGGGCAAAACCGTGACGGGCTTTTCGCTGCTGGGTTTGGTTGATGCGCCGGGTCGCATTGTGGAAGGGTCGGTCAGGCTTAACGGAACTGAGTTGACCACACTGTCCGGTGCAGCCCTTCGTTCGCGCCGTGGCCGCGAGATATCCATGATATTTCAGGATCCGATTGCGACATTGAACCCGATGCTGACGATTGGGCAGCAGATGAAGATGGCGATAGATGCCCATGAACGGCTAAGCGACCGTGCCGCCAAGGCCCGTTCGGCTGAGATGTTGACGCAGGTCGGTATTCCATCGGCAGCCGCGCGCCTGCGTGCGTATCCGCATGAATTTTCGGGCGGCATGCGGCAGAGGGTGGCGATTGCCATTGCACTTCTACATCGCCCGTCGGTCATAGTGGCGGATGAACCCACGACCGCGCTGGATGTATCCATTCAAGCCCAGATCCTTTACCAGATGCGCGATCTTGCCGCCGAAACCGGGACCGCAATGATCTGGATCAGTCACGACCTTGCCGTGGTGTCCAGTCTCGCCAGCAAACTGGCGGTGATGTACGCAGGCCGCATCGTGGAACAGGGACCAACCGCCACGCTGCTGCGTGATCCACGTCATCCCTATACGGCTGGTTTGATCGCCTCGCTGCCTGCCACGGCCAAGCCAGGGACACCGTTGACGCAGATCCCCGGCACTACGCCTTCGCTTCTGTCATTGCCGCCCGGATGTCCCTTTGCGCCGCGCTGTGCCAACAGCGCTGATGCCTGCAATGAAGACCCCCAGATGACCGTAAAGGACCAGCGCGGCTGGCGCTGCTTTAATCCGGTTGGCAGAAATGCCGAGGTGTCGGCATGAGCGCATTTCTGGAAATCAGCAATGTCAGCCGCATCTTTGGCCGAACACTGAACACCGGTGAGAAGATCGCCAAAAGGCTTGGTGCCCATGTGGAGACGCGCGCAGTCCGCGCCGTTTCTGATGTCACGCTTTCGATACGCAGGGGCGAGACGTTGGGACTGGTTGGTGAATCCGGTTGTGGCAAGTCGACGCTTGGTCGCGTCATCGCAGGGATTTTGCCGCCAACAACCGGTTCGGTGACGATCGACGGCGCACCGGTGATGGAAAACGGAAAGAAAGTCACGACGCGCGTGCAGACCGTTTTTCAAGACCCTTTCGCAAGCCTTGATCCGCGCATGAAGGTCGGTGAAACCGTTGCCGAAGGTCCGATTGCGCACGGATTGACCACCAAGTCGTCGGCGCGAAGCTATGTTGCGGGCTGGTTTCAGCGTGTCGGCCTCGATCCGGTTTGGGTTGACCGCTATCCACATCAGTTTTCAGGTGGTCAGCGCCAGCGCATCGCCATCGCCCGCGCGCTTGCGATGCAACCGGATGTGTTGATTTGCGACGAACCGGTGGCGTCTCTGGATGTCTCTATACAGGCGCAGATCATTAACCTTTTTCTGGAGCTTACGAACGGGCTGGATCTTACCTGTGTCTTCATCAGCCATGATCTGTCCGTTGTGCAGCATGTCAGTGACCGGGTCGCGGTCATGTATCTGGGGCGGATTGTTGAGTTGGGGCCGGTGGCGCAGGTATTTGGCGAACCTGCGCATCCGTATACGGCGGCACTTTTCGGCAGTGTGCCAAAACTGGTGCTGGATGCCGATGAACTTGTTCGATTTGACACCATCGAAGGGGAGGTGCCCTCACCGCTATCACCGCCCAGCGGGTGCTACTATCACCCGCGCTGTCCCCTCGCGAGCGATATTTGCAGCGCAACCCAACCGGCGACGCAACCCGTCTCGGATGTGCGCGCGGTCGCGTGTCATCATTTCGAACGACAACTGGCCATTGGTGCAGCAAGCGAACCTCTGAAGATACCGGCAAAACCTGTTTCAGGCGGCTGACAAAAAGGTCCATTTGCTGATCACCGAATGCGCGCCAATATCGCGATCCTCTGCTGCGGGGTTGAAAGCCATTGGGCTTCCCCTGCGAAAATGTCGAACGCAACCAGGCATCAATCCCTGCCTTGGAACCGCCTATTTGGTATTTCTCTGAAACTTTTTCATTTTGTCTTCGTTAGTCTTAATTTGTCTTCGTTAGTCTTAACAAGAGGGGGGAATGCGTTGTTTGAGAGAGGCTGCCAAAAGCCGAAGAACGCGGAGCATGGCTGCTCCACACCGTCCCTCTCTAAGTTTTCAGCAAGGTCCTTCGGCAAATCGGCCCTTGCGCAGTTTAAC
>JAGXHA010000102.1 GCA_024636475.1 Roseobacter sp.
AAGCTGGCAATCGTTCCGTAATCGGCACACCCCTGTAGCGTTTAAGCAAAGGCCAGAGGATAGGCTTGCATAATCGCTGATCCTCTGGCCCTTTTGCATTCAGGTTTACACAAGGATCCGTTCCATGCGCGCCATGCAAGTCTCCGCCTATGATCAGCCCCTGACACTGCAAGATCTTGAAATTCCAATCCCTGCCGCGGGCGAAGTTTTGGTTAAAGTCGAAGCCTGCGGGCTGAATTTTGGCGACACTTTGCTGATCAAAGGGACCTATCAGGAAAAACCTGCGCTGCCATTCACGTTGGGAATGGAGTTGTCGGGGACGATCACGGCCCTTGGGGATGGGGTGGAAAACTTGGTGATCGGCCAACGGATTGCGGCCTATAGCGGGTTTCACGGTCTTGCCGAATACGCGGCGGTGCCTGCCGATATTTGCGTGCCCATCCCCGATGTGATGGATGCAGTCGATGCGGCCGCTTTCCTGATCGCCTACGGCACCAGCCATGTGGCGCTTGACTATAAGGCGCGTTTGCAGCCCGGTGAACGCTTGCTGGTCCTGGGAGCCTCAGGCGGTATTGGGCTGACGGCGGTTCAGGTGGGCAAACTGATGGGGGCCGAGGTGATCGCCTGCGCACGCGGCCAGGCCAAGCTTGATATCTGTCGCGCTTCCGGGGCAGACCATCTGATCGATTCTGACGTGGATGATCTTCGCGAGATCGTGAAATCGCTGGGCGGAGCAGATGTGGTCTATGATCCCATCGGCGGGGATCAGTTCAAAGCCGCGATGCGGGCCTGCAACCCCGAAGCGCGCATTCTACCGCTTGGCTTTGCCTCGGGCGAGGTGCCGCAGATCCCCGCAAACATCCTGTTGGTCAAGAATCTGGATGTGCTGGGGTTGTTCTGGGGGGGCTACAAGAAATTCAAACCCAAGGTCCTGACCGACAGCTTTAAGGTGCTGATCGACTGGTATGTGGCGGGCAAGCTGAAACCTCATGTGAGCCACGTCCTGCCACTGGATCAGGCCAACGAGGCGCTGGACCTGCTGCGGACCCGCAAGGCGACGGGCAAGGTGGTGGTGCGCGTGTCTGGTTAACCTGTTCGGATGGGGCGTGTTTTCAGCAAATTGCGGGCTTTTTGGCGTTCGCGCAAAAACACGAACAGCCCCGATCCAATGATCAGTGCGATGCCGACCCAGACCTCCCACACCGGCAGGTCGCCAAAAATCAGCAAGCCCCAAAAGACAGCCAGCGGCAGGCCGATGTATTCAAAGGGCGCGACTGTTGCGACGTCTGCGATCCGGTAGGCCTGGCTTAGGCAATAACCGATGACGGCCGCATTCAGCCCAAGACCCAGGAACACCCAGACATCTTCCTGAGCGGGCCAGACCCATGCCCGCAGCAGAAACTGCATAGACGGTGCACTGTCGGCAGACGCAAAGCGACCATCACCTGCGATCAGGAAAAACCCTATGGATACAACCAGAAATGTTCCCTGAATATAGATCGCCAGCGCCGAAGCTTTGCTGTTCACCCCCAGTTTACGCGTCATCAATTGGTTCAACGCATAGGTCAGCGCCGCAACAACCGGAAGCAGCAGCACCAGCCGTGATGCTTGCAGAGTTTGCACATCGGCCCAAGGGCGTTGCATGATAACAACTCCAAGAAAGCCTATGGCCACAGCACCAAGCCGCATGGCCCCTACTTTTTCGCCCAAGAGTGGGATCGACAGCAGTGTGATGAACAAGGGGGCCACGAAAAACAGCGCCGTTGCATCAGCCAAGGGCAGGGCTGCAAGCGCAAGGAAAAAGGTCATATTGGCGATCACCACCAAGATCCCGCGCAGGAGATGCCAATGCCATTGGGATGTCTTCAAAATGCGCCATCCGCCCTCTAGCTGGACCAAACCGAGGCCGAACAGAATGCCAATGAAGGCGCGGGCAAAGACGATCTCGTGCAGGGGATAGCCGCCCGAAAGCTGCTTGATCAACATATCGTTAATCGAAATCGCAAACACGCCAGCGAAAACAAAGGCGATGGCGATACCGGGTTGGTTTTGTGCATTTGCATTCATATTGCAGACCTATCATCTACGCGCATCCTGTCCAGCTTGTTTCATCTTGGCGTGGCCGATGGATCTGCGCTAGGTTGGCGCGAATATTTCCTTTAGGAGGACACACGGATGCAAATGTCAGAAACCCGCCAGATCGCTGCCAGCCCAGCGGAGGTTTATGCAGCGTTGCTGGATCCCGACATGCTGATCAAATGCGTCCCGGGTGCAACCGAAGTGACAGGATCAGCCGAAGAAGGGTTTGAAGCGACGGTCGTCCAGAAAGTCGGACCGGTAAAGGCGACCTTCAAAGGTCAGGTCACGATGACGGATATGGTGCCTGACAAGTCGATCAAGATTAGTGGTGAAGGCAAAGGTGGGGCCGCCGGTTTTGCAAAAGGCGGGGCTGACGTGACGCTGGTGGCCAAGGATGGTGGCACTGAATTGAGCTATGACGTCGAGGCGAAAGTCGGGGGCAAGTTGGCGCAGCTTGGCAGCCGGATCATCGACGGGTTTGCGAAGAAGATGGCCGATCAGTTTTTCAATAACCTGCAAGAAAGCCTTGAAGGGCCAGCTGCCGACGATGCCGAAGATACCGCTGATGTCGCAGAAGATGCGCCTAAGAAAAAAGGCTGGTTTGGGCGCGCAAAGTCTTAGCATCGCGCCCCTGTTAACTTAGTCCCAATCAGTCTAGTTTCCGGCCAAACAGACCGGAGGCTTTGATGCCAGATATTGTAGAAATTCACAACTTGCGCAAAGCCTATAGTGACGGGTTCGAGGCGCTCAAGGGTGTTTCATTAAACATCAAGAAGGGCGAGATTCTTGCCCTGCTCGGCCCCAATGGTGCAGGTAAAACCACACTAATTTCAACAGTCTGTGGCATTACGACCTCTACCAGCGGGTCCGTCAAGGTGGGTGGGCATGATACGCTGACCGACTACCGTGCAGCGCGTGCGATGATCGGGCTGGTGCCTCAGGAAATCAATCTTGAGCCCTTCGAGAAGGTCATCAGCACGGTGCGGTTTTCGCGCGGATTGTTCGGGAAACCCAAAGATGACGCAGCGTTGGAAAAAATCCTGAGACAGCTTTCGCTTTGGGATAAAAAAGACAGCCAGATCCGTGCACTTTCGGGCGGGATGAAGCGGCGTGTGCTGATTGCAAAGGCGCTTGCGCACGAACCGCGGGTGCTTTTCCTTGATGAGCCGACTGCGGGTGTCGACGTGGAATTGCGCCGGGATATGTGGGAAATCGTGGCAGGCCTCAAGGCGGATGGCGTGACGATCATCCTGACCACGCATTACATCGAAGAAGCCGAAGCGATCGCGGACCGGATCGGTGTCATTGCCCATGGCGAGTTGTTGTTGGTTGAAGACAAGGACAAGTTGATGGCGCGCATGGGCAAAAAGCAACTGGTCGTGCAACTGACCAAGCCAGTTGATGCCTTGCCCGATATTCTGGTGTCAGACGCGGTGACATTGTCAGCAGATCGCACCAAATTGATCTATACATATGACACACGCGCCGAACGTACGGGCATTACAAAACTGCTGTCTGATGTCGCGACGGCTGGTTTGGTGCTGAGTGATCTTGAGACATCGCAAAGCAGTCTGGAAGAGATTTTCGTGGGCTTGGTAAAGGAGGACGCGGCATGAACTGGATCGCAGTCACATCCATCTATAAATTCGAGATGGCGCGCTTTTTCCGGACGATGACGCAAAGTTTTGTGTCGCCCGTGTTGTCGACCTCGCTGTATTTCGTGGTGTTTGGCGCTGCCATCGGCAGCCGCATCCAAGAGGTTGAAGGTATCAGCTATGGAGCGTTTATCGTGCCCGGCCTGATCATGCTCAGCGTGATCACGCAGTCGATCTCGAACGCGTCTTTTGGCATCTACTTTCCCAAGTTTATCGGCACCGTGTTCGAACTGCTTTCCGCCCCCATCAGTTTTATCGAGATCGTGTTGGGCTATGTCGGAGCTGCGGCAACCAAGGCCTTGTTCATCGGGGTGATCATTCTGATCACAGCGTTCTTCTTTGTCGATATTACCATCGTACATCCCTTCTGGATGGTCTTGTTCTTGGTGCTGACCTGCGTAAGCTTTGCTTTGTTTGGCTTTATCCTTGGCATCTGGGCCGGTAATTTTGAGCAATTGCAGCTTGTTCCGTTGCTGATCATCACGCCTTTGGTGTTTTTGGGCGGGTCGTTTTATTCGATCTCGATGTTGCCGCCGGTCTGGCAAGTCATCTCGCATTTCAACCCTGTTGTTTACCTGATCTCAGGCTTTAGGTGGTCCTTTTTTGGTGCAGCTGACGTGCCGATTGTGACAAGTCTTTTTGCGATTGCAGGTTTCACAGCGCTTTGTCTTGCGGTGATCTGGTGGATTTTCCGCACGGGGTGGCGGATTCGGCAATAAGTATCCGCAGATCGCCTTGTTTGGCGGCGGGTCGCACTCTACATGAAGGGATATGAAAAAATACATTCCCTTTTTGTTTGCGCACCCCAGCGTTGCCGTCGTTCGGTTGGCAGGTGTGATCGGCGGTCGTGGGCCTAGCGGCCTGAACGACGAAAGCATCGGACCTGCGATTGAGAAGGCATTTAGTCGAGGCAAGCCAGTTGCTGTCGCCCTCGAGATAAGCTCGCCGGGAGGCAGCCCGGTGCAGTCATCACTGATCGGTGCGCGCATCCGCCGCCTGTCCGAGGAAAAGAACATTCCCGTCCTCGCGTTTGTGGAAGATGTGGCCGCGTCTGGCGGCTATTGGCTCGCTGCGGCGGCGGATGAGATTTATGCAGACCCAAGTTCGGTCGTGGGATCCATCGGTGTCATCTCGGCGAGTTTTGGCGTCAATGAGCTTATCAGTCGCCATGGGATAGAGCGGCGCGTCTATACGGCAGGCCAGTCGAAATCCATGCTTGACCCGTTCCGGCCAGAAAAGCAGGAAGATGTCGAGCGTTTGAAGACGTTGCTGAATGATATCCACACTAACTTTATCGATCACGTCAAAGAACGGCGTGGAGATAAGTTGCCCCCCGATACGGATCTTTTCACAGGCGAGATTTGGCTGGCCAAGCGCGCCACCGAACTGGGATTGATCGACGGCATCGGTCATATGCGCCCGATGCTCAAAGAACGCTTTGGCGACAAGGTGAAGTTTACCCGCTATGGCAGTAAAAAAGGGCTGCTGTCGCGCTTTGGTGCCCAGATCCTTGGCGATGCTTTTGACAGCATTGAAGAGCGTGCCGCTTACGCGCAGTTCGGTCTATAATCCATGGTTCTTAAGGTTGTTCTGCTATTTTTGGTCGCCATGGGCTTGCTTGCCTGGTTTGGCAAGATGCACTGGTTGGGCAGTAAAAGCCTGAGACAGACAAAATGTAAGTCCTGCGGGCGATACCGCATCGGAAAGGGCCCATGTGGCTGTAAGGGAGGACGCCAATGATCATGCCATGGCTCTTGAGTATACTGGGGCTGGTGATCCTGCTTTTGGCAGGTGATGCACTTGTTAAGGGTGCTGTGAACCTGTCTTTGCGTCTGGGTGTCCCTGCGCTGATTGTCAGTCTTACGATTGTCGCGTTTGGGACATCTGCCCCCGAATTGCTCATATCCATCAAGGCGGTGCTGGACGATGTTCCGGGTATCGCGCTTGGCAACGTGGTGGGTTCAAACACGGCCAATATTCTGCTGGTCCTCGGTGTGCCCGCCTTGTTGGCGACGATGCACACTTCTGAACACAACACGCGCAAGACATACAATATGATGATCGCCGCATCGGTCTTGTTTGTGGTGTTGGCTTTCAGAGGCGTGTTCGATTTTTGGGCCGGAATTGTCTTGCTCGCGAGTCTTGCCTACGTGTTGTTCGACGCGTTTAATGACACGCGAAAGCATCGGGCAGACATTAAGGGGCGGGTGGAAACCGATCTGGAAGAACTGGAAGGGTCAGACCCGGATATGCCAGGCTGGCGCATCGGCGTGTTTTTGATCTTGGGCCTGATCGGCCTGCCACTTGGCGCGAGCCTGTTGGTCGACAATGCTTCGGTCATCGCGCGAGCATACGGAATTAGTGACACGGTAATCGGGCTTACACTGGTCGCCATTGGCACCTCCCTGCCAGAGCTTGCTACGACAGTGATGGCTGCGCTGCGCCGTCAGGCGGATGTGGCGCTGGGTAATGTCATTGGCTCCAACATGTTCAACCTGCTGGGTATTATCGGTGTGGCAAGTCTGGTCGGCCCAATTGAGGTAGATCCTCAGTTCATCCGGTTTGATTTCTGGGTCATGCTGGCCGCGTCGTTGCTGATCATTCCGTTCGTCTATTTGGGTCGCGACATCACTCGCATCTGGGGAATAGTGCTTTGCGGGCTATATGCCGTGTATCTGACAGTTATTTTGATCTGAGAAAGGCCAGCCCATGAAATATGCATTGGTAACTGGGGCCGGTGCACGGTTGGGCCGTGCCATGGCAATTTATCTTGGTGACCGGGGCTATGATGTCGCGGTGCACTATCACACGTCGTCCCAAGGCGCTGACGAGGTCGTTTCGGCTTTGCATGCAAAAGGTCAACGGGGGGTAGCCGTGCAGGCTGACCTTTTGGACGGGGCGGAAACGGAAAATCTATTTCCGCGCGCAGCAGAAGCTTTGGGCGGACCGATCACGTGTTTGGTGAACAACGCGTCGATCTTCGAGTACGACAGCATCACCAGCGCAACTGCTGAAAGCTGGGACCGGCATATTGGCAGCAATCTGCGCGCGCCCTTCGTGCTGACCCAGGCCATGGCTGCGCAAGGGCTGGTGCCTGATACGGATGATCGGGGCGAACCGAAGGCCGTTGGATTGATTGTGAACATGCTGGATCAGCGTGTCCGCAAACTGACACCCGAATTTATGACATATACCATCGCCAAAATGGGGCTTTGGGCAATGACGCAAACAACGGCTCAGGCTTTGGCCCCGGCGATCCGCGTAAATGCAATTGGTCCCGGACCCACTTTGAAAGGGGCCAATCAAAGCGCGGAGCACTTTGCCAAGCAAAGGTCGCGGATCATTCTAAGACGTGGGTCAAACCCGCAAGACATCACCGCAGCCCTTGGCTATTTCATCGATTCTCCGTCTGTTACCGGGCAACTTCTGTGTACAGATGGGGGGCAGCATTTGGGATGGCAGACGCCTGATGCACAGGGCTTGGAGTAGGGGCGACCGAAAAGTTTTGCACCTTTGCGAAATCAATAACAAATCCGTTACAAATTAGATTGTGTTTTCAGTGGTTTGAGGGGCAACGGTAAAAGTTTTCAGTATTATCAATGGTTTGATAATATGCTTAAAAAACAGGCGTCTGACGGAAGCATGCTGAAAACAAGGAAAAATTCACTTTCACAGAAAGTTATATGCAAGGTTATCCACAGAAGTCGGGGGTATGTTTTCTCTTGTTCCTGATGCCCAAGCATTGCAGCAGCTGGCGTAAAGAATTGCGAATCGATGACTGAAACACCAAAGACGGGCTATGAGGTAATCCAAGGGTATCTGAAGACCATTGATGGGTCTCCGGGGGTCTACCGGATGCTGGATAGCGAAAGCCGCGTTCTGTATGTGGGAAAGGCCCGCAATCTGCGTGCGCGGGTCAGCAATTACGCGCGGCCTTCAGGGCATTCCGGTCGTATTGCGCGGATGATTTCCAACACGGCATCAATGATGTTTCTGACCACCAAAACAGAAACTGAAGCGTTGCTGTTGGAACAGAACCTGATCAAGCAGCTCAAGCCAAAATTCAACGTGCTGCTGCGCGATGACAAAAGCTTTCCGAATATTCTGGTGACCGCCGATCAAGACTATCCGCAAATTAAAAAGCATAGGGGCGCTAAAAAGGAAAAGGGCAATTACTACGGGCCTTTTGCCAGCGCAGGTGCCGTAAACCGCACCTTGAACCAGCTGCAACGGGTCTTTCTTCTGCGGGATTGTTCGAACGCGATGTTTGAAAGCCGCACGCGGCCCTGTCTGCAACACCAGATCAAGCGCTGCTCGGCCCCGTGTGTTGGAAAGATAAGTCCTGAAGAGTATCAAAAGACGGTGCAGGACGCGCAGAAGTTCCTGAACGGGAAATCCACCGACATTCAGGCCCGGCTTGCGTCCGATATGGCGCAAGCCTCGGAAGATATGGAGTTCGAGCGCGCAGCGGCTTTGCGTGACCGGATCAAGGCATTGACGCAAGTCCAGACCGCGCAAGGCATCAACCCGCAAGGCGTGTCCGAGGCCGACATCATCGCGTTGCACCTTGATCAGGGGCAAGCTTGCGTGCAGGTGTTTTTCATCCGCGCAAATCAAAACTGGGGCAACCGTGATTACTACCCGCGCGTAGGCCCTGATGTGGATGCTGCCGAGGTTCTGGAGGCCTTTATCGGCCAGTTCTATGATACGCGCGAACCGCCGCGGCAGCTGATCTTATCAAACGAAATTGAAAACCCTGATCTTATGGCCGATGCCTTGTCCGGCAAGCTGGGTCGCAAGGTCGAACTGCTGGTCCCTAAACGCGGTGAAAAGGCTGAGCTGGTCGATGGCGCGTTGCGCAATGCACGCGAGTCGCTGGCGCGCAAACTGGCCGAGACGGCAACCCAGACCAACCTTCTGAAAGGTCTTGCTGACGCGTTTGACTTGGACGGCCCCCCGCAGCGCATCGAAGTCTATGACAACTCGCATATCCAAGGCACTAACGCGGTCGGTGGTATGATTGTTGCCGGGCCAGACGGGATGATGAAAAATCAGTATCGCAAATTCAACATCCGTGGTGAAGAACTGACCCCCGGCGACGACTTTGGCATGATGAAAGAGGTTCTGACGCGGCGCTTTAAACGTCTTCTTAAGGAAGATCCTGACCGTAAACTGGGTATGTGGCCAGAGTTGTTGCTTATCGACGGGGGGGCTGGTCAGGTAAGTGCCGTGGCCTCGATCATGCGCGAATACGGGGTCGAGGATATTCCAATGGTTGGCGTGGCCAAAGGGATCGACCGGGATGCGGGCAAGGAAGAGTTCTACCGCGTCGGAAAACGCCCGATGGCGCTGCGGCATAATGATCCGGTCTTGTATTTCATCCAACGGTTGCGCGACGAAGCACACCGCTTTGCCATCGGCACACACCGTGCCAAGCGTGCCAAGGCCGTTGGGGCGACGCCGCTGGACGAGGTGCCGGGTGTCGGTGCTGCACGCAAGCGGGCATTGCTGGCGCATTTCGGATCGGCCAAGGCGGTGGGGCGCGCGAACCTAAGCGATCTGCTTGCGGTTGAGGGCGTTTCAGGTGCCCTGGCAGAGCGGATTTATGCGTTTTTCCACGAGCGCGGTTAAGCAGGTAGCCCGCGTTTTACCCAAGCGATGGACAGGTGCCTTAAGTTGGGCTCTTAACTTTCAGAAAGTGGATATCTTGGCGCTTTCCCCCATCTCTGTCTCCCTGTAGGGTGATGGAATGAATTGGAATATCCCGAATATCCTGACGGTGTTGCGCCTGATTGCGGCGCCCGGTATCGCTGTTATGTTTTTGTATTTCACGCGGCCTTATGCCGACGGATTTGCGATGCTTTTGTTTATCGCCGCTGCGATCACCGACTGGTTTGACGGCTATCTTGCCCGCGCATGGAAGCAGGAAACCAAGCTGGGTGCGATGCTGGATCCGATTGCAGACAAGGCGATGGTTGTGATTGCGTTGATGGTCATCGTCGCGTTCTCAAGCTGGTCGCCCTGGTTGGTGTTGCCTGCCACAGTTATCTTGTTTCGCGAAGTATTCGTATCAGGATTGCGCGAATATCTGGGAGATGTGTCTGGTACGCTGAAGGTGACGACGCTTGCCAAGTGGAAAACCACAGCCCAGATGGTCGCGATTGCGGTATTGTTCAGCCAAGGTGTGTTCGAACACTATTTTGGTATTTCGATCATCGGCATGGACAATGCCATGATCGAGGCGATCCTGACCGGACAGGAGGAGGACCTTTTGGGCCTCAACTGGAAGCTTGAGGGAATGATATGGGCAGGGCGTGTGGGGCTGGCCTTGCTTTGGATCGCAGCGGGGCTGACGGCCATCACAGGAATTGACTATCTGCGCAAGGCGTTGCCGCACCTGAGAGAGGGACAGTAATGGAAGTTTTATACTTCGCCTGGGTCCGTGAACGCATTGGTGTGCCCCGCGAACATGTCATCACCCAAGCCGCTACCGTGGCTGATCTGGTTGCTGAATTGCGCGCACGCGAAGATCGTTATGATCTGGCGTTCTCCGACCTCAGCAGTCTGCGGGTTGCTGTGGATCAAGAGCTTGCTGATTTTGATGCGCCTTTGGCGGGGGTACGAGAGGTCGCGTTCTTCCCCCCGATGACTGGAGGCTGAAGTGCGGATTTCCGTTCAGGAAGAAGCATTTGACCTCGGGGCCGTGGCGACCGAATTTGCCAGCGGTCACAAAGACATGGGCGCAATCGTCACGTTCACAGGTATTGTGCGCGACCTGCCTGATGATCCATTGCAAGCCATGGAAATCGAACATTATCCCGGTATGACAGAGGCTGCTTTGCGCGGCATGGCCGAACAGGCAGTCGAACGGTTCTCGCTCGGCGATGCGCTGGTCATTCACCGCTATGGGAGGCTGGTTCCAGGTGAAATGATCATGATGGTTGCAACGGCTGCACGCCACCGCAAAGACGCATTTGAGGCGGCAGAGTTCTTGATGGACTACCTGAAATCACGCGCTCCGTTCTGGAAGCGAGAGATTACAGCGACCGGTTCGGAATGGGTTGAATCCAAAGACGAGGACGAAGACGCTTTAACCCGCTGGTAATCAACCTGCTTGCTGGCGCTCAATGTAGACGCGCATTTCTTCCGCCTCGTGGCGTGCATCACGCAGTCCGTCCATGGCCGCGCGCAACTCTGCCTCTGTCTGGCTCAGTTGGTTGGTCAACTCGGCCTCGCGCTGCTGAAGATAGGTAATCGCCTGGTCCCGGGTTTCTTCGGCTTCGTGCAACTCCTGACTCATCCGGTCAAGCTGTGCAACATCCCCCGCTGCAACCCGTGTAAAACGATGCAACAGCCAGTTGGCAAACCAACCCATGCAAAAGGCAACGAACAGGATAATCGCCGTGGCGATAACAAATTCGGTTCTGCTCATGTCAGTTGCCTTCCTGCGTGGTCGTGGATGTCCCTGCTTCTGTATCGCTCGTCTCGTCGGTGGTTTCCAGCGTTGTTTCGCCTGCATCTGGGCGGATCAGTCGAAACTCGATCCGGCGATTGGCTTCGCGCCCGTCCTCGGTCTCGTTTGACGCGACGGGGCTTTCTTCGCCAAAACCTTTGGCGACAAAGGATGAGGTAAGCACCCTGCGTGCGCGCAGTTCATTGAGCACGGATTCGGCGCGCGATTGGCTGAGCGCAAGGTTCATTGTCTCGCGGCCCTGGCTATCGGTATAGCCTTGGACCTCAAGTGCGATGTCACCACATTTTTCCAGAATCGTGGCAATCTTGTCCATGGTGTTCAATGCAGAAGAATCGATTGTTGCACTGCCGGGCTCAAAGTTGATTTTACCGTCTGCGACAACGGCCCCGATCTGGGCCTCGCATTCTTCTGGGGTGGGCAGCCCCAATACGGGGTCAAGTTGCTTTTGATAAACCACGGCCACGTCGTACTCTTGGCCTTCTCCCAGCTTGCCTGCCAGCAATGTCGCAATCTGTGTACCAGCATCAGGGTTTCCGGTATTGCCCGTGACACTGACTGTATCCGGTGTGACAACCACCGTTCCATCAGACAGCTTCGAAAGTGCATCAAGCCCGGAGAGCACACGTGTGGGCCAATCGCTTGGCAGGTCGTCTACGATACGTGCGGCCGTGTATACTTTGTCAGAGCCGAAACTGGCCTTGGCATAACTGTCGGCAAGTTCGCGCAGTGCCTGATCGCTGAGGCGTCCGCGCAGCTGCACGTCGCCTTTGGGTGACAGGGTGGCTACGAATTCTGGCGGACCTGCGTTCGGGTCGGCCGCAACGGGCAAGTCGGCATTCAGCGCGAAAACATCTGGCAGTGACGTTTCAAGTTCGCCGATAATCCGATCAAACAAGGCTTGATCCGTGCCAGCGATGGCCACCAGGTGGATGTCGGCATCGGCAAAACTGACCGACCCGCCACCGATCTTGGCAAGTGCCTTGATCGCGGTTTCGACGGCATCGGCCCAACGCGGAGTCGGAACACCAAGACCTACCGTACAGCGTTGGCCTTCTGGTGCCCCTGCGTCGGTGGCCGCTTTCAGAATCTGGGCGCTTGCTGCGTCTGTATCTGCGCTGCAAGCGTCAAAGCCGGTCGAGGCCTCTCCGATTTTAAAGCGCAGGGTGAAAGGGGTGATCACAGGACGGGGTGCCGAGATATCGAGAGTGACGACAATGCCGGGAGGTGTTGCGCGACGCAACTGCGTTTCCAGCCGCGCCTTTTCTTCCGAACTGTCAGAGATTGCAGTGATCGCAACGCGTCCGGCGGCCACTGAAACTTTGGCGCGTGGTAATTGCTCCATCGCCAAAATTGCAAAGCTGAACGCGTCTTCCCAACCCTCGGGCGATGCGTAATTCGCTGATTCCAGAAAATCGGCCACGTTATCTTTGCCGGCTATCGCATAGAACCGATCGATCGCTACATCGCGGTCCGTTGTGGTTGGGATCAAGCCACTGATCGAGAGGCCCGAATCGTTGCGCAGAATTTCTGCTGAAAACCGTGGTGCTGCAATTGCGGCTTGGGATTCGACCGCCATCAGGTCAATCACCCGCGCAGCATCAACAATTGTGCCTGCGGTGCTTAACGCGTTAAAGCGGATAACTTCGTTCGGGGCCGTCCCCGAAAGCGAGACCTGAAGGCCGTCTGCCTCTACTTCGGCCCAAGTCATCCCTTTTTCATCTAACGCGTCACGTACACCTATTTCTGAATTTTCTTCGATTAAGGTGACCGAGAAGTTTGCTGCAACAAGCGACAACATGGCGGCTGCTGTAAATGTCAGCACAATGATCAGGATGGCAGACAGGCGCATAAGCTCGTTTCTGGAACCGTTAATATTGGTCTAAGTGATACGCGCGAGGGCAGGGCAGCGCAATCATGCCATCAGCGCTGCTGCAAAAAATAAGAGCGGAATTATGCCGGTATCGCGGTTGAGGCGAAACAGTTTCAACAGCTTCTCGTTATTGTCGATGTCGAGGCTACGCAATTGCCATGCCATGTGCCACCCCATCGCCCAAGGTCCTGCAATCCCAAGAACCATCGCAAGAAAAGATGCATTGCCAAGGAGAGAAAAAATAACGGCAAGCCCCATCAGCCCAACCGTTGCGATCAAAAAGCGCCGCAGCCATCGGGAGGTGTTTTCACCAAACAGCCGCGCGGTGGATTTAATGCCGATCAAAGCGTCGTCTTCGGTATCTTGATGCGCATAAATCGTATCGTAAAACAGCGTCCAGGCGATACCAGCCGCATAGAGAAGTACGGCCGGTGCGCCCAATGTCCCAGTATGGGCAGTCCATGCCAGCAACGCCCCCCAGTTGAACGCGATGCCCAGAAATACCTGCGGCCACCAGGTGATCCGCTTGGCAAAAGGATAAACCGCGACAGGTAGCAAAGCCAGGATGCCAAGCAAGATCGCAGCCCAGTTGAACGTCAGCAAGATACAAAATGCGATCAGCGCTTGGATGACCATCCAAAGCACGGCACCTTTGACACTCACCTGCCCAGACGGGATCGGCCTTGACCGTGTGCGCGCAACCTGACCGTCAAAGTCGCGATCGGTAATGTCATTCCACGTGCATCCGGCCCCGCGCATGAGCCACGCACCAAGCCCGCAACCGACAAATATCCACAGATCAAACCAGCGCGCCTGCTGGTCAAACAGCATGGCCAGCGCCAAACCCCACCAGCACGGTAGCAATAACAGCCATGTCCCTATCGCCCGGTCTGCACGGCTTAACCGCAAATAGGGGCGGCTAAACGAAGGTGCATATAGATCTACCCAATTGTCAGGCGTCGCATCTGCGACACGATCATTTTCACTGCCATCTGGTGCAGGGGGGATGTCTTGCATATATCAATGCCTATGAACGCTAAAATCAGACTTTATGTAGAGCATCCATTGGGGCAGGGGCAATCTGTTCCTTTGGACAAGGCGCAGGCGCATTATCTTTTCGGGGTGATGCGGCAAGCCGTCGGTGCACAGATCTTGCTGTTTAACGGCATTGATGGCGAATGGCGTGCGCAAGTGGCCGAGGCGGGCAAGCGCGGAGGCGTTCTGGTCTGTGTCGAGGCCACACGTGCCCTCCAGATGCCACCTGATCTTTGGTTGGTCTTTGCGCCGATCAAAAAGGCGCGCACGGATTTCATCGTTGAAAAAGCGACGGAGATGGGCGCGCGACGCATCCTTCCTGTTCAGACCGAATTTACCAATGCGGGCCGTGTTCAACGGGACCGCCTGCAAGCCCATGCCATCGAGGCGGCAGAGCAATGCGGCGGCACATTCGTGCCCGAAGTTGGCGAAATGATAAAGCTCGACCGGCTTTTGGATCAGTGGGACGCCGAGCGGTCTTTGATGTTTTGTGACGAGGCTTTGGTGGGCGAAACGGCCGGTCTGGGACAGGCTGAAGCGGGGCCTTGGGGGATATTGATCGGGCCCGAGGGTGGTTTTTCCGACCGCGAACGCACGCGGCTCAGAGGGTTGGACTATACGCAACCTGTGACGCTGGGGCCGCGCATACTTCGGGCCGATACGGCTGCTGTGGCGGCAATGACCATCTGGCAGCAAGCGCTTGGGGATTGGACGTGAGTTTTTTGCGACCCGAGGCGAAGGCCGCCCTTTGGCGCTGGCGCGAGGTGTTTACCGGGCTGGGCGTGGCAGTTTTCGGGCTTTGGCTGGTCGTGGGGCCGGGGCTTTTGTTGGCGGTCCCGGGCTATGCTTTGTTGGTGGGGGGCGGTGCTTTCTTGGGGCTGGGCGTGCAGCGCGGCCGATTTAGGAAAAGCGGGATGGGGGCGGGTGCCGTTCGGGTTGATGAAGGCCAGATCGCCTATTTCGGGCCTTTAACAGGCGGCGTCATTGCCCTGCGCGAGATGGAGCGGTTAAGCCTTGATCGTGGCGCGTATCCTGCGCACTGGAAGCTTGAGCAACCCGGACAAGATGCCGTGCTGATCCCTGTGGATGCCGATGGATCAGAGGCGCTTTTTGATGCTTTTGCCGCTCTGCCGGGCCTGAGAACCGAGCGGATGCTGGCTGAACTGGCCGATGATAAAACACTCTCGGTCGTGATCTGGGAACGACGGCCGATCCGGCCGACAAGTGTCCTGCTGCATTGACACCCCCAGCAAATCGCTACATCCCTAAATCTAAGTGAAATCATTCCGGAGCCACCTTCCATGTCCATCCCTCAATCCGGCGGCGGCCCGATCGAACATCACGACCAATTGGCGCAATATCTGGCTGATGGCTGCAAACCCAAAGAGGATTGGCGCATTGGGACCGAGCATGAAAAGTTCGGCTACAACAAAGAAACGCTCTTGCCGCTGCCCTATGAGGGCGCGTGTTCTATCTACGCGATGCTCGAAGGCCTGCGCGACGGCCATGGCTGGGATCCGGTCGAAGAAGGCGGCAAGCTGATCGGACTGGTCAAAGACGGGGCGAATGTATCGCTTGAGCCCGGTGGCCAGCTTGAATTATCGGGCGCTCCGGTCGAGACGATCCACGAGACTTGCGACGAGGTAAACGTGCATCTGCGTGAAGTGCGCGATGTGGCCGACCGCATCGGTGCGGGCTTCATCGGCTTGGGTGCGGCACCAGAATGGTCCCACGAGCAAATGGATCTGATGCCCAAGGGCCGCTACAAGTTGATGAACGAATACATGACCAAGGTCGGTACGATGGGTCGGGTCATGATGCGCCGGACCTGTACCGTGCAGGTGAACCTTGATTTCGGATCAGAAGCGGACATGGTGCAAAAACTGCGCGTGGCATTGGCCTTGCAGCCTGTAGCAACCGCGCTTTTCGCCAACTCGCCGTTCTTTGAGGGCAAGCTGAATGGCCATAAATCATGGCGCAGCCGTGTTTGGCGCGATCTGGATTCCGCGCGCACGGGCATGCTGCCTTGGGCGTTCGAAGACGGCATGGGCTTTGAACGTTGGGTCGAATACGCGCTCGATGTCCCGATGTATTTTGTCTACCGCGATGGTGAGTATATTGATGCTTTGGGTCAGTCCTTCCGTGACTTCCTGAAAGGTAAGCTGCCCGCACTGCCCGGCGAAAAGCCAACGTTAAGCGATTGGGCCGATCACCTGACCACCGCCTTTCCCGAGGCGCGGATCAAGAAATACATAGAAATGCGTGGTGCCGATGGTGGCCCATGGCGCAGATTGTGCGCCTTGCCTGCCTTCTGGGTGGGGCTGATGTATGATCAAAATGCGCTGGATGGCGCATGGGATTTGGTCAAAGGCTGGGATGCTGAAACCCGCGAAGGTCTGCGCGTCGCGGCATCGGTCGATGGCTTGCAGGCAGAATTCAACGGCGTGAAAATGCATGATCTCGCGCGTGAGGCAGTGGCCTTGTCCGAGCATGGCCTGAAGGCACGGGCACGCAGTGGTGCCGGTGGCATGGTTCCCGACGAGACGCATTTCCTGAACGCGCTGAAGGAAAGCATCGAAACAGGCAAAACACCTGCTGACGAGTTGTTGGACGATTATCATGGCAAATGGGGTGGCGACCTAAGCCGGATCTATAACGACTATTCTTACTAAATTCAGATCTCTAACATCAGTCCACAGACAAAATCGATCACTTTGTCTGTGGACATCTCGCAAGGGTAAAGCCGCGCGCCGCTTGTGAGATCATAAAGATTAAGGCTAATGTAGTCCTTCCCGCCCAGTTCCTCGGCGACCAGTTTCCAACTTTTTCCATCATTGAAAGCGCTTTTGGAAACCACATAGCGTTTGCCGTGCGACACACCCTTGTGGGTGCCCAAGGGCAATGCATGAAAAGACGCCAGAAAAGCTTTCAAACGGTTCAGGCCTTTTTTGCGCCGATCTTGGGTTCTTCACCCGCTTTGATCCGCTTTATGTTTTCGCGGTGACGCCAAAAGATCAGCAATGTCAGGATGATGCCAAGCGCAAACGCCGTGCCGTACCCCATAAAGACCAATAAGAACGTTGATGCTGATGCCGCAACAATCGCGCCCATTGACGACATGCGTGAGGCAAACGCCCCAACCAGCCAAGCCGCGCAACACGCCAGTCCGACAGGCCATGCCAGCGCCAAAAGTATGCCCAGGAACGTCGCAACGCCTTTGCCACCCTTGAAATTCAGCCACACAGGATAGCAATGGCCAACCATTGCCGCGACAGCGGCTATTTGTGCCGCATCTTCGCCAGCAAAATAGCGCGCCAGCAAAACCGCCACTGCCCCTTTGCCGCCGTCAAAGATCAGCGTCAAAGCGGCAGCCTTCTTGTTGCCGGTTCGCAAAACATTGGTCGCGCCGATGTTGCCGGACCCGATCGAACGCAGATCGCCGAGTTTCATTACGCGCGCCAATATCAAGCCAAATGCGATGGAACCGATAAGATAGCCAAGCACGGCCCAAAGGGCGAGGATGACAAAAGAGGAGTCAATGATGGGCATGAGCAGGGGCCTTATAAACGCATTTTCCGGAAACATAAGTTTCCAAGACCTTACCTTGCATGCGCATTCCGTCAAAGGGCGTGTTGCGCGATTTCGATTTCAGGGTCTCGCGGTCCATGACAAACGGTGCTCCATCATCAAACAGCACGAGATCTGCGGGCGTTCCTGGGCCGAGGCGCCCACTGGGCAGGCCAAGCCGCTGGGCCGGATTGAATGACAGTGCCCGCCAAAGGGTCGCGATATCCATCATTTCTGAATGCACAAGACGCAGGGCAGCGGGCAACAGTGTCTCAAGGCCGACAGCACCTGATGCGGCTTCCTCAAAGGGCAGGCGTTTGGATTCCTCGTCTTGGGGCGTGTGCATGGAACAAATGATGTCGATCAGCCCCGAGGCCACAGCCTCGACCACGGCAATGCGGTCGTCCTCGTCGCGCAAAGGGGGCTTCAGCTTGAAGAAGGTCCGGTAATCGGCCACGTCCAGCGCATTCAGCGTCAGATGGTGAATGCCCACACCAGCGGTAATATCAAGACCGTTTTTCTTGGCGCGCGCCAACGCTGGCAAGGCACGGGCCGTGGTGATCTGGTCGGCATGGTAGCGCGCGCCAGTCATCTCGATCAGCGCAATATCTCGGTCGAGGCCCATGCGTTCTGCCATCGGCGAGACGGCAGGCAAGCCCCGAAGGGATGCGAATTTTCCCGATGTGGCCGCGGCACCTTTGCTGAGGATCGGTTCTTGGGGGTGGGCAATGACCAGCGCCCCAAGGCTGCGCGCATAGGTCAACGCACGCGAAAACACCTTGGTGTCGCTGATCACGCTATCACAATCGGTGAAGGCAATCGCACCGGCATCCATCAAGAACCCGATCTCGGTCATCTCGCGGCCAGCACGGCCCTTGGTCAGGGCAGCCATGGCGACAACATGAACGGGAGAGATCTCGTTCGCGCGGCGCGTGACAAATTCCAGCACCTCAGGGCTATCGATGGCCGGGGTCGTGTCGGGGCGGGTGATCATGGTGGTAACCCCGCCCGCCGCCGCCGCCATGCCAGCCGAGCGAAAGCTTTCTTTGTGACGCTCGCCCGGTTCGCAAACCTTAACGCCCAGATCCACGATGCCGGGGGCCAGATATTTGCCACGGCAATCGACGATCGCACTTTCACCGGGGATCGGCGCATCGGCTGGCAGGATCGCAGTGATCCTGTCGCCCTCGACCCTTAATGTGCCATGGGTCACGGTCCGGGCTTCGGGGTCGATCAGTTTGGCATTAATAAAATGCAGCATTGCGTTGTTATCTTTCACTTAAAGGTCAGCCGCCAATCCAGAACATCATTGCGACCACGCCAAAGGCGACAAGCAGGGCAATCATAGCGATGCGACCCGACATCTTGGGATCAGGTTTGGGTTCTTTCATAGGAGCCACCATAAAATAAGGCCTGCCGCGACAAGCATTGCCAAAAGGATCATGGCCCCCCCGGCACGGCCACGCGGCGGCGTACTTGGCGTCATGTTCGGCACGCCGGAATAGGGTTGGGCTGCTTCGGCCGTAAGGGGCGGGGCAGTCATCGCGGATTGTTCTTCGCCATAGGTACCGATCAGGGTCAGGTCTGGGCCAATCTCAAGCGTGGTCTTGGCCCCACCGAAGGCGGAAGAGAACAGCAGTAAAATATAGCCATCAAGCGCGTCCAGTCGCACACGGTCGCGGGCGATCTGCGCATCGGTCACCGTATAGCCATCGCTCAGATAGCGGGGCAGGCCGACGCCGGTCAGGTCGGACACGGCAAATAACTCGGCTGTGTTCGGGGCGGCATCAAATCCAAGAAGGTCGGCAATCACGTGGGTTTTGTCTGAACTGCCCAACTCGCGTGCCATGGCATCAATCGGACGATTTACGGCAAAAAGCCTGATTTGACCAAACTCTCCCTGAGGGATGTTGAGGGTTGTCATGTTTCTGTGCCTTTGTAGCTGGTGGCCATCAATGCGGTTAAGCTGTCACTTTCGTCGATATATTCAAATCCCAGATGGGCCGCGAGTGTGGGGTTGTCGCCCCGTTCTTGACGGATAAAGAACACTGATGGCGGGTTGGTCGGCTTGATATCCGGCTTGGTCTCGGCGCTGCGCGGGAACGCTTTGACACGGGTTTCACCTTTCTGCAGCCGGAAAAACAGGGCGCGGTGGTTGGTCAGCGCATATCTTGTACGGGTCAATTCCGTCCAGCGGTTCAGGCCCCTTACCAACGATAGCACGACAAGCGCGATAATCACGGCAAGGATGACCGATTGGGACACCGGCAAATCGTTGAAGGATAACAAAAGCCCGCCTGCGATCACGGTGCCAAAAGCACCGATAAACGGGCCGAGCAACTGGAAATTGCGCAGCGACAAACGGGGCTTGGGTTTGCCGGTCCACAGCAATTGTTCGCCGTCTTCCAGCACATTTGTCCAGAAATCTTCATTCACAGCGCGGCCTCCCTTGCGGCGTCATGCGGCCCCCTTGCGGCTGTCGGCAAGGTTGCGCGCCAGCAGGTCCATTGCCGCCATACGCACGGCGACGCCCATCTCTACCTGATCCTGAATGACGCTGCGGTTGATGTCGTCAGCCAAGGTTCCGTCGATCTCGACTCCGCGGTTCATCGGGCCGGGATGCATGACAATGGCATCCGGCTTGGCATGGCCCAGTTTTTCGGCATCCAGACCAAATCTATGATAATATTCGCGTTCGCTGGGGATAAAGCCGCCATCCATGCGTTCTTTTTGCAAGCGAAGCATCATGACGACGTCGACGTCTTCCAGCCCTTTTTTCATGTCGTCGAACACCTCGACCCCGAATTCATCAATCTGGGAGGGCATCAAAGTAGGTGGTCCGATCAGGCGAATGCGGTTCTCCATCTTGCCCAAAAGCATGATATTGGAACGTGCCACCCGGCTGTGCGCGATATCGCCGCAGATCGCAATGGACAGGCGGTGCAGCCTGCCCTTGGCCCGGCGGATGGTCAGGGCATCCAGCAACGCCTGGGTGGGGTGTTCGTGACGACCATCGCCGGCGTTCAATACGGCGCAATTCACTTTTTGCGCCAACAGATCCACGGCACCGGATTGCGGGTGTCGCACCACAAGCAGATCAGGATGCATCGCGTTCAGCGTCATTGCCGTATCAATCAGCGTTTCACCCTTTTTGATCGAAGACGCCTGCATCGCCATGTTCATGACATCCGCGCCAAGGCGCTTGCCCGCGATCTCAAAGCTGGCTTGGGTACGGGTGGAGTTCTCAAAGAACATGTTGATCTGGGTCAAACCCTTAAGCGCATCGCTATGCTTTTGGGGTTGGCGGTTCAGATCGGCGTAAGTATCAGCCAAATCCAGCAGCGTCGTGATGTCATCTTGGGACAGCGGTTCGATGCCAAGAAGATGCCGGTGTGCGAAACTCATAAGGACGACCCCACATTATTTTAGGCGTTATAGGGGGCGAGGCGGGCGCGGGCAAGGCGTCGGAGGGCGCTTCAGGTGGCAAGGATGGAATGGATTTAAGACCATTTGGAAGATGCCATTTTTATTAGCTGCGTCAGCGCGTAAGTTGGGGCTATGGAATCAGCGGAATATCATCAGGCTTTGGCGCTTTTGCATTGGCAGATCGAACTGGGTGTAACCGAGTCGATCTGCGATATGCCGGTCAATCGCTATGAGGTGCCATCGGTCGTTGAAAAGCCGAAACCGACCAAGCCTGCAGGGGGGCCGGCATTTCAAACCTTTGCCGATGTTGACCCAATCGCGGAGGCCGAGCGCGCAGCGAGGGGCGCGCAGACGCTGGACGAGTTGCGCGCTGCGCTGGAGGCGTTTGAGCATTGTGAATTAAAGCGTGGTGCGCGCAATCTGGTCTTCTCGGATGGGACGCCCGGCGCGCGGGTGATGATCGTAGGCGAGGCCCCTGGCCGTGACGAGGACCGCGAGGGCAAACCTTTTGTTGGCCGCGCAGGTCAGTTGCTGGACAAGATGTTGGCCGCAATCGACATGGGGCGCAGCCATTCGGATGCACCCGTTTATATCACTAATGTCTTGCCTTGGCGGCCACCGCAAAACCGCGACCCCAAGCCTGATGAGATCGCGATGATGAAGCCATTTCTGGCGCGCCACATTGAACTGGCCAAACCTGACGTGCTTGTGATTGTTGGAAATTGGTCAGCCCAAGCGTTGCTGGGAAAGCGCGGGATCACCCGGTTGCGCGGGCAGTGGACGCAGGCTTTGGGCTTGCCGGCGCTGCCGATGTTTCACCCGGCTTACCTGCTGCGCAGTCCTGAATTCAAACGCGAAGCTTGGGCCGATCTGCTTGAGTTGAAAGCAAAGCTGAGCGGTGGTTGATCCGCTGACGCTTATGGCATTCGTGCCCGCCGCTTTGGCGCTGAACCTGACACCGGGGGCAGATATGATGTTTTGTCTGGGCCAAGGGCTTCGCTTTGGGCCAAAGGCCTCGGTTGCGGCAAGTGCGGGTATCTCGCTGGGCGGCATGGTGCATGTGACACTGGCGGGCATGGGTCTTGGCGCGCTGGTTGCTGCCTTGCCTTGGGCGTTTGATGTGATCCGCTGGGTGGGTGTCGCGTATCTGTTGTGGCTTGCGTTCCAGACGTTGCGCGGTGCCGGTGCGCAGCAAAGCCGCGCAGTGCCGCCCTCGGCATTTCGGGGTGCATTGGTCGTGAGTTTGACAAACCCCAAGGTGATCTTGTTCGTTCTGGCCTTCGTGCCGCAATTTGTTGTGCCAGAGGCAGGTCCCGTCTTGCTTCAGTTCCTGATTTTCGGAGCGGTTTTGTCGCTGGGCGGCTTTATCATCAACGCCTTGGTGGGTATCTTTGCCAGCGGTTTGGGCCGCAAGCTTGCGCGGGGCGGTCAGGCCCTACGTTTGATCAGCAGTGGAATTTTTGTGGCTTTGGCCGCACGATTGGCAGTATTGGAGCGGGCATGAGCCGTATCGACGAGACGATTGACTTTATCCCCGTCCGCATCGCGGTTCTGACGGTCTCGGACACCCGAGGGCTGGCAGATGACCGATCGGGTGATGTGTTGGTGGACCGCATCGCACAGGCGGGACACATATTGGCATATCGGATGATTGTCCAAGATGAGCGCGCGCAAATTTCAGAGCAATTGCGCGCTTGGTGTGCCGACGCAAATGTGGATGTGATCATCAGCACAGGCGGCACTGGGTTGACCGGTCGCGATGTCACTGTCGAGGCGCACCGTGATGTCTATGAGAAAGAGATAGACGCGTTTGGCACTATTTTCACGATCGTATCGATGCAAAAAATCGGCACCTCGGCCGTGCAAAGCCGTGCCACGGCGGGCGTCGCTTTAGGCACATATCTTTTTGCGCTGCCCGGATCCCCCGGCGCGTGCAAAGACGCCTGGGATGAAATTCTGATCAAGCAGCTGGATTATCGGCATAAACCCTGCAATTTCGTAGAAATCATGCCCCGATTGGACGAACATAAGCGCCGCAAATAAAAAACGACTTTCTTCGATATTCTTGCGATGGAAATTTATCAGGCCCGCGTATCATAACTGTGATTTGGTTCTTGCGTCACAAGAGCTAAACTTTCCATTGGGCAAATGAAGATCGGATTAAGATGCGTTTTCTGAGGCAAAGTATGATTGGCCTGTTTTTGGCTGCTACCGCTTTGGGGCTTTTGATCTTTGCTGCGGATATGATCGGCGGCGCTGTTCAGCAGCGTATGGCGGATGAGCCCGAAGCGCGAACGCCGCGCGAGCGTATTTTTTCAGTCAATGTTGTCGAAGCGATTTCTGGAACAGAAGTACCTATCCTGGAGAGCTTTGGCGCCATTCAAAGTCGCCGCCAGCTTGAACTGCGCGCCGCTGTTGCAGGGCGTGTGATCGAACTTGCCTCTGGCTTTGAAGATGGTGGCGAGGTGACAGCGGGCCAAGTTCTGATCCGTCTGGACCGCGCAGATGCGATGGCCGAAGTGGCACGCGCCAAGAGCGCTATTCTGGATGCACAGACCGAAGGGCGTGATGCGGCCCGCGCTTTGGAGTTGGCGCGCGACGAACAGTTGGCAGCGCAAGAACAGGCAGCTTTGCGTGAGGGCGCATTCCAACGTCAAAGTGATCTGGCCGACCGCGGTGTCGGTACGGCGACCGCCACTGAAACTGCTGAGCTTGCGGCATCAAGCGCGCGGCAAGCCGTGTTGGCACGTCGTCAGATCGTGACCCAGGCAGAGGCGCGCATTGATCAGGCCGCCAGCCTGCTGTCGCGTCTGAACATCGCCCTTGCTGACGCAGAGCGACGTTTGGAGGAAACCACGATAGCCGCCCCCTTTGATGGCACGCTTAGCGATCCGTCAGTCGTTGAGGGACGGTTGGTTGCGGCCAACGAGCGATTGGCCGATTTGATTGATACAAATGATCTGGAGGTCTCGTTTCGTGTGTCGACGGCGCAATATGCCCGACTGATTGATGACAACGGCGCATTGATCAAGGCTGATGTTGTGGCGACGCTGGATGTCGCAGGGCTGGATCTGGAAGCAGTGGGCCAGATCACCCGTGCCAGTGCCGCCGCAGGCGAGGGCGCAAGTGGACGGTTGATTTTTGCCTCGCTCACGCAGGCAGCGGGTTTCAAGCCGGGGGATTTTGTCACTGTGCGCATCCGTGAACCAGAACTTATGAATGTGGTCCGTCTGCCAAGCTCCGCACTTGATGCGCAGGGGCGTGTATTGGTGCTGGACGCCGACAACCGCCTTGAGGCCGAAACCGTTGAGATTTTGCGGCGCGTTGGCGATGAAGTGTTGGTGCGCGGCAATATTGTCGGACGAGAGGTGGTTGAGGCGCGTTCGCCCTTGCTGGGCGCGGGCATCGCAGTCAAACCCCTGCGTCCCGGTGTTGCGGCGGCTGTGCCTGGAATGGTCGAGTTGACAGAGGAACGTCGCGCCAAACTGGTTGCCTTGGTCGAAGCCAACACCCGGATGCCCGACGCAGCCAAGGCCCGTGTTCTGGCGCAACTGTCAGAGACGCAAGTGCCCGCGCAGATGATTGAACGCATCGAAAGCCGGATGGGGGGATAACCGATGGCCCGCAGCGTATCACGCACGAAGGGGGGCATCTTGTCGTATTTTGTCCGTCACAAGACGGCGGCAAACATATTGCTGGTGATGCTGTTGGTGTGTGGTGCTGTCGCGGCCCCCAACATGCGTGCGCAGTTTTTCCCTGATGTGATCATCGACAGTGTCACCGTCTCGACCGTCTGGTCGGGTGCCGGTGCGGAAGATGTCGACAGCGCCATCGTTCAGGTTTTGGAGCCTGCATTGTTGACAGTCGAAGGCGTTGAAGGGTCGTCGGCTGCATCGCGCGAGGGCAGGGGAACGATCTCGTTGGAGTTTGAGCCGGGCTGGGACATGGCGCGCGCTGCGACAGATGTGCAAACGGCAGTCGATGCGGTTTCTACCTTGCCGCAGGACGCGGAAGACCCCGTTGTGCGCCGTGGGGCCTGGCGAGACAGGGTCACTGATGTGGTGATTACTGGGCCTGTCAGCCCTGAACAGCTGGGACGGTTTGCGGATGAATTTGTCACCCGTTTGTTTGCGGTTGGTGTGACGCGCAGCACGATCCAGGGCGTCGCCTCGCCGCAAACGATGATCGAAGTGCCGTCAACCAAGTTGATCAGCTATGATATTTCGATGGCTGAGATCGCGACTGCTATCGCTGCCGAGGTCGATGCCGACCCCGCTGGTGACGTGACGGGGGCGAACGCACGGGTGCGCACCGGAACAGCCAAGCGCAGCGCCGAGGCGATTTCCGGCATTGTGCTGCGCTCAAACCCGGATGGGTCGTCGCTGACTGTGGGGGATGTGGCCCGTGTGATCGAAAAAGGCACTGACCGCGAGGTTGGGTATTTTGTAGGAGAGAATCCGGCAATTTCCGTACGGGTTGATCGCTCGGACGGGGGGGATGCCATCGGAATCCAAAGCAGCGTCGAGGGTGTCGCAGCGGATATGGCCGTGATGCTGCCCCAAGGCGTGGCGATTGAGCTGATCCGCACACGGGCCGCTGCGATCACCGGGCGTCTTGACCTGTTGATTGACAATGGGCTGATGGGGCTGGCTTTGGTGGTTGGCTTGCTGTTCCTGTTTCTTAATGCGCGCACGGCCTTTTGGGTGGCCGCCGGTATTCCGGTCTCGATGGCGGCGGCGATTGCGCTGATGTATGCGGGCGGGATCACGATCAACATGATCTCGCTGTTTGGCTTGATCATTACGCTTGGCATTGTCGTTGATGATGCAATCGTGGTGGGGGAGCACGCGGATTACCGTCACAAGGAACTTGGTGAAAGCCCGATGCTGGCGGCGGAAAATGCGGCACGGCGCATGGCAAAGCCGGTCTTTGCTGCTACGATGACCACGATCATTGCATTTTTTGGGTTACTCGCCGTCGGCGGTCGCTTTGGCGGTCTTATCGCGGATATCCCTTTGACTGTTATTGCAGTTCTAGCGGCGTCGTTGGTGGAATGTTTCTTGATCTTGCCCAACCACATGGCACACGCAATGGCTGCTGGGGCGAAAAAACATTGGTACGATCTGCCAAGCCGTGTGGTGAACAAAGGGTTCGTTTGGGTCCGCGAGAACCTGTTTCGCCCCTTCATGGCTGGGGTGGTCAAGGCGCGCTATGTTGTGCTGGCTGGGGTTGTCGCGGTGCTGGCGTCGCAAGTGGCGCTGTTCATTCAGGGTGATGTGCAGTGGCGGTTCTTCAATGCGCCTGAGCAAGGGTCCGTGACTGGCAACTTTGCCATGCTCGAAGGTGCCCGCCGCGAGGATACGCTTGAGATGATGCGCGAAATGCAACGCGCCACAGAAGCCTTGGGTGCCGACTATGCCGAGCGCTATGGGACCAACCCGATCGACTATGTGATTGCCCAGATAGGGGCCAACGCGGGGCGCGGTCTTGAGGGATCTGACAGCAAGGATGCGGATCTTCTGGGGGGCATTTCAATTGAACTGATCGATGCCGATCTGCGTCCTTATTCCAGCTTTGCGTTTGTGGCAGAATTGCAGGATGCGGTTGTGAACCATCCGCTGGCAGAGACAGTCAGCTTTCGTGGCTGGCGCTCTGGCCCAGGTGGTGACGCGCTGGATGTGCAATTTTACGGGGCTGATACGGCAGTGTTGAAAACCGCATCCGAAGACATGCAAGATGCACTCCGCCAATTTCCCGAGGTCAGCGCGGTCCAGGACAATCTGGCCTATGACAAGGAAGAACTCATCCTTGATCTGACGCCACAGGGCCAAGCGCTGGGTTTTACCATCGACGCGCTGGGCCGTGCGCTGCGCAACCGTTTGGGCGGGATCGAGGCGGCGACCTATCCTGATGGTCCGCGTTCCGCCACAATCCGGGTCGAACTGCCCCAGGGCGAGCTGACAGCAGATTTTCTGGACCGGACCCAGATGCGCACGCCGGGCGGGCAATATGTGCCACTTGCCGACATCGTCAGCGTCGAGAGGCGCACAGGGTTCAGCACGGTGCGGCGCGAGAACGGCATCAGGCTGATTTCGGTCACGGGGGATATCTCGGAAGATGATCCCGTTCGCGCGACCGAGATTACCACGGCGCTGCAAAACGAAATCCTGCCAAAGATCGCGTCAGAACGTCAGGTCGAATTCCGCATCTCGGGGCTAAGCGAACAAGAAGATACCTTCTTGTCAGAGGCGTTGACGGGCCTGATCTTGGTGCTGACGGGGATTTATCTGGTGCTGGCCTGGGTGTTTGGCAGTTGGACCCGCCCTATGGTGGTGATGGCTGTGATCCCCTTCGGACTGGTCGGCGTGATCTATGGCCACGCCTTGTGGGATGTGCCGCTTAGCATGTTCACGGTCGTTGGCCTTTTGGGGATGACCGGAATTATCATCAACGATTCCATCGTCCTGGTGGGCACGATTGACGAATATGGAGAGACGCGCGGCGTGATCCCTGCGATCATTGACGGGGCTGCTGACAGGTTGCGGCCGGTCATGCTGACGACATTAACAACGGTTTTGGGGATGGGCCCGCTGCTTTACGAGCAAAGCCAGCAAGCGCAATTTCTGAAACCGACCGTCATCACGCTGGTGTATGGCTTGGGCTTTGGCATGTTGCTAGTGCTTCTGGTGGTGCCGGCACTGATCGCTGCACAACATGATATTGCCCGCCAGGTTCAGGCCATGCGGCGCGGGCTTAGGTCGCGCGCACGCGGGTTGCGGTTTGGCCTGATGGCGCTTTGGGCGGGTATGATCGGCTGGGCAGCGCTGACGTTGGGCTGGGCGGGATGGCAGGGGGCGCTGCATCCGCTTTTGGTTACGCTGTTGCCGGGGATGTCACCGTTGCCGGCTGCTTTGTTGTTGTTCATCGGGGGCGCTGCAGTGCTGTCGATTGGAGGCTACCTTGTCGGCGCAATCGTGATTGCCCTGTCGCAGCGCAAACAGGCTGCTTGATCAGCTGGCTGTGCAGCCCACAATATCAACAGCATGCTTGCTGCCCAAAACGGTCATGCGGATTTGGGAGCGGTTCAGCGCCACAGGGCCACCGCTTGAATGCGCCATATCGACCCTGGATACCAGTTTATCGCCCTGACGGGTTGTATCAGCCTCACTGACCCAGATGCCGGGTTGGCCCGCTTCGATGACGACCAATTCCTGACCGCCTGCATGGGGCAGGGTGATGGTGGTTTCCAGCTCTAGATTACCTTCCTTGAACGCCAGTTTGCAGGTTGCTTTGGCCACGCCGCCTTCTTTTGCAGAAAAAGGGCGTTGGGCAAGTGAGGCTGCAATTGCCGGGGTCGCGCGGGTTGCACTTGTATCGATCAGACCTTTGAGGTGCAGTTCTGCCGGGACGCAAATATCACTGCACACACCCATGTCGATCGTCGTCTCAAGCATCACCGGCGCACCTTTTTCGGGTACGCTGATCACCAGTGGTAATATCACCTGATCCTTATAACCGATCGTTGTCAGGTTTTTTTCGCGGAAAACTGTCGGGGCGGGCCATTCGACCGCGACTGCGGACAGGTTTTTCGACGCGCTCCAGTCAAAATGTGGCGGAATACCCATATCACCCGGCGCGCGCCAATAGGTCTTCCATCCCGGTTTCAGTGTCATGCGGATTGCCGCAATACGGTTTCCGTCGGGCAGAATCCAACCTTGGAGAATTTCGCCTTGGATTACTTCCGTTGCGGAGGCGGGCAAGGGGGCCATCAAGGCCGCAACAAGAAGGGACGCGAGTTTTCTTTTCATGCCCTTTCATGCGCCAAACGCGCAACTGTGCCAAGTCACTATTGCATTATTAAACGTTACAGCGAGGCGGGGTTGAAAGCGCTCCGGTGCCGCGTCATGCTGGTCAGGCGGCAACAGGGGCAAACAGAAATGGAAATGGATCTTACCGGTCAACTGCTCGTGGCGATGCCCGGTATGGGTGATCTGCGTTTCGACCATTCTGTCATCTATATCTGCACGCATGGCGCTGATGGTGCGATGGGCCTTGTCATTAACCGGCCCGCCCCCAAGCTGAAACTGGCTGATGTGCTGGACCGGCTGAGCAAGGTTGAGTTCGATGATATGTCCGAATTGGGGGTTCATATTGGCGGTCCCGTCGAGACCGGGCGTGGTTTCGTTTTGCACAGCGCTGAATATCGATCCGTTTTGCAGACGCTGGATGTCGCAGACGGGTTTGCCATGACCGCGACATTGGACATTCTCGAAGATATCGCCCTTGGTAAGGGACCAGAAAAAGCGCTGCTGATGCTGGGCTACGCAGGTTGGGGTGCCGACCAGCTTGAGGACGAAATCGCGCAAAATGGATGGCTGACCTGCGATGCGACGCTTGAAATCGTGTTTGATCTGGAGGACGCCGCCAAATGGGCTGCGGCACTTTCGTCGCTTGGGATCGATCCGCTGGGGCTTAGCTCGACAGCGGGGCGTGCGTGATCAGCGCGGCGCAGCGGCCCGGCGCAAGCGGTCATTGATCGCGCGGCCCAGCCCGTGATCCGGAATCGGGGCCACGGCAATGGGTTTCGCCATCGCATCCAGCGCATGCAGATGGTCAAACAAGGACGCGGCCGCTTCGGTCAGATCACCGCTTGGTGACAAGTTCAAATCGCCGGGAATCGACCCAAAGCCCAAGAAGACTTCGCCAGCTCGCGCATTCTTTGCATTCAGTCGCACCTGTGCGGCAGGCGCATAATGAGAGTCCATCTGGCCAGGTGCGATGATCTTGGCCCCGTCAGCAATGGCCAGCGCCTCGCCAAGCGCGGCCTCAATCGCTTCAATCGGCAAACCGCCCGCGCGCAGCAAAGTCGGGCGGGCGTGGTTCAGGCCGATGATGGTGCTTTCCAGCCCAACGGTGCAGGGGCCATCATCCAGAACCGCGTCGATGCGGTCTGCAAGCCCTGCCAGCACATGGCCTGCCGTCGTGGCGCTGATCCGGCCAGAGGGATTGGCGGAAGGGGCGGCAATCGGCCCGCCGAACGCCTGCAAAACGGCCTGCGCTGTGCGGTGCGCTGGAACCCGAAGGGCAACGCTGTTCAGACCTGCTGTCACAAGTGACGAAAGGTCATGATCGGGTCGTAACGGTAAAACCAGCGTCAAGGGACCGGGCCAGAACGCAGCGGCAAGCACCTCGGCCTGATCTGACCACAGACCATATCGGCGGGCATGCTCGCCGTTTTCCACATGCACGATCAGCGGGTTGAAGCTAGGCCGGCCCTTGGCCGCGTAAATGCCGGCAACTGCCGTTCCATTGCGCGCATCGGCACCCAATCCGTAGACTGTCTCGGTTGGCAAGGCGACCAGCCCGCCCGCCTTCAGCAGGGCTGCGGCGCGGGCGATGCCACCGCTGTCAGAGCGCAAATTTTCTGTCATTGGGATCGTCAAAGCCTTCGTGACGCTGTGTTTCGGGTTGCGGTGGCGCGTCAAGCGGATCATCTTCATTCAAAACGCGCCCACGTATCGGATGGGCTTATCAGGTCACTGCGCTGTTTGCCAAGCAGACGCATCTGCCCAAGGAGGAAAGCCATGCCTTACCGTGCCCCTGTCAACGATTATAATTTCCTGCTCGACCATGTCGTTGGGCTGGAAACCGTTCGTGCCACAGACAAATTTGCAGATGCAACAGATGATGTGACACGCGCCATCATCGAAGAGGCGGGCAAGCTTTGTAGCGATGTTCTTGCCCCCTTGCAGCGCCCGGGTGACCAGCATCCAGCTAAGCTGGAAAACGGTGTGGTGCGCACGTCTCCGGGCTATGCCGAAGGGTTCAAAGCCATTGCGGACGGGGGATGGATCGGCATCAGCGCCGACCCGGAATATGGCGGGATGGGCTTGCCGCTGACCATGGCCAGCGTCGTGAATGAAATGATGAGCAGCGCATGTTTGTCCCTGCAATTGGCACCCCTGATGAGCCAGGGCCAAATTGAAGCGCTCGAACACCACGCCAGTGATGCGATCAAGGAAATCTACCTGCCCAAGCTGGTCAGCGGCGAATGGACCGGCACGATGAACCTGACAGAGCCGCAGGCAGGCTCGGACGTGGGCGCATTGTCCTCAAAGGCGGAAGATAACGGCGACGGCACTTTCAGCATTTCAGGCCAGAAAATCTATATCAGCTGGGGTGACAATGATTTCGCAGACAACGTCTGCCATCTGGTGCTCGCGCGCTTGCCAGATGCGCCCGCAGGCACCAAGGGAATCAGTCTGTTTCTGGTGCCAAAGTTTCTGCCCAAGGAAGACGGCAGTCTGGGTGCCAGAAACACGCTTCAGGTCGTCAGCCTTGAGCATAAGATGGGCCTGCATGGCTCGCCTACTTGCGTGATGCAATATGACAAGGCCACCGGATGGTTGGTGGGCCCTGAACAAGGTGGCATGGCGGCGATGTTTACCATGATGAACAACGCGCGTGTAGGTGTCGGAGAGCAGGGTGTCGGTGTGGCTGAAGGTGCATATCAGCACGCGCTGTCCTATGCGCTTGACCGCAAGCAGGGCAAGAACATCAGGCCAGACGGCACTGGCACAATCGTTGACCACGCTGACGTGCGCCGGATGCTCATGACAATGAAGGCGGAAACATTCGCGGCCCGCGCCATCGCGCTAAGCTGTGCTGTGGCCATCGATATGACGAACGCCACCGGCGAGGCAGAGTGGAAATCTCGCGCGGCGTTCCTGACGCCAATTGCCAAGGCCTTTGGCACCGATACCGGAATGGCGGTGTCTGAAATGGGCGTTCAGGTGCATGGCGGCATGGGCGTGATCGAGGAAACGGGTGCCGCGCAATATTGCCGCGATGTCCGTGTGACGGCGATCTACGAAGGGACCAACGGTATTCAGGCGATGGATCTGGTGGCGCGCAAGATGATGGACGGGGGCGAGACCGCGACCCGTTTGATGGACGAGATCGAAACCCATGCCGAAGCAGCGCGAGACGCTTTCCCAAACATGGCCGACGCCGTGTGGCAGGCCAATGAGACCCTGCGC
>JAGXHA010000103.1 GCA_024636475.1 Roseobacter sp.
AGCAGGATGTGCTCGCGGGTCTGTGGCATTGGGCCGTCAGCCGCGTTCACAACCAGGATCGCGCCGTCCATCTGCGCCGCACCGGTGATCATGTTCTTGACGTAGTCGGCGTGGCCGGGGCAGTCGACGTGGGCGTAGTGACGTGCTTCGGTTTCATACTCGACGTGTGCGGTCGAGATGGTGATGCCGCGTGCTTTTTCTTCGGGCGCGCCGTCAATCTGGTCATATGCTTTGAAATCACCGAAATACTTGGTGATCGCAGCTGTCAACGTCGTCTTACCGTGGTCAACGTGACCGATTGTGCCGATGTTAACGTGTGGTTTATTACGTTCAAACTTTGCCTTAGCCATGGTGCAGCCCTTTATATTAATGAGGGACCGTTTCCGGACCCAAACCTATCTGGCGGGCGATGTATTGGGTCTGGCACATAAAATCAAGCGTCTGTTCGCCCTTCTTGCACGGCACAGCCATGTTAGTGTGCGTTATTCAACCACAACTGAGCTGGCGGTTGGGGTTGCCTCGCGTTTGATCACGGCATCGGCGGGCCGATTGAACCAGCCCAGCTCTTTGTTTTGCTTTACCAGATAGCCCTCAATCGACTTGGCCGCGTTCTGGCTGAGGTTCTTAAGCTGCTCTTCAGCTGTCTTGGTATAGCCGGATCCGACAATCGGGCCTTGATCAAATGATTCGAATACAGTGACCTGATGCGGCTTGTCTGTCAGCTTCTTGCCTGCGGCATCATCCCAAACGGTAAGATTGAGAATCATGACCGATTTGGGGGCCAACACCAACGGAATACCGGGAGGGGCCAGAACATAGCCTTCGACGCTCACGCCGAAATGATAATTACGCGTACCTTCATAGCGATCAAACCGTTCAGCAATCGCATCTCTGACAGCGGTGGTCAGGACCTCTTCGCTCACGACGCGGCTGATCACCAGCTTTTGCACTTTGGGCGCAATAACGATGTTGTGGTAGAGGTTGAAGTCACCCAGCGGCACTGCAGGCTTGTTCAGATCTGACGCGCCATTGCAGGCGGCTATCGAAGCAACAATCATCATAATGGCAAGAACACGAAACATCTGAAGCCTCCATCGGCGCAAAGTTGATCAACGCGATACCTCAAGCCCTCTTTGGGTGCAATCTTTTGACGCGCTGGAATCCTCAGATGTCTGGCCTGTCTGGCGATTGATCAGATAAAGACGCCCGGAAAATGGCCCGGCGCAACATTCTGAGCATTCTTCCTGCCATGGCGTCCAAATGGGGGTGTATGGCTGACGGCTGAACCCGTTTAGTCGCAAATCGCTTTCAGCGCCGACCACTGTGCATCATTAAGAACAGGCGTGAAATCGCGGGACGGATCTGCAGCGGTACGGGCATTTTCAATGCGCTCTGACAGGCTGGGATGGCTCAGGAAATGGGACACAAGCTGGTTGCCGTCACCATGTTTTTCGCGCAAGCGCTCGAACATCGAGCCGAGCGCGGCTGGCGACACATTGGCCCCCTCAAGTCTGGCGTAAGCAAATGTATCCGCATCTGTTTCAGCCTGCTGGCTGTACTTCGCGCTGATCAAGCGTTCGGTCAAAAACAATACCACCGTACCGCCCGCGAAATCCCCGAACAACAACCCTAAGACGCCGATTGACCCGGCAGAACGCAAAGCATGCCGGGTCGGATCGCGGCTGACGACATGGCCGATCTCGTGGGCCAGTACAGCCGCAACTTCGTCGGGGGTCTCAGCCTGGTCAATCAGCCCACGAAAAAGGACGACATACCCGCCCGGCAGCGCAAAGGCGTTGACCATTTCATGATCAAGAACAAAGACGCTGAGATCTTTCGGGGCATCGTCGCCAGCGCTTAGTGCTGCGGTCATTTGCGAAAGCGCGCCAACACCATCGGGGTTTTCGCACACGGCCAGCGGGTCAACCCCGGTTTCAACAAGCGCTTGACGGATCTGTTCAAACGTCGCCTCGCCCAATGCGCGCTCTCCGCTGGGGGGGATGAACACCGCTAGGCGATCTGCCAGCAAGGGAACCAAAACCAGTATCTGCACCGCCACTGCGGCCACCGCCGCCAGCGCCCAAAGCGCTAGTTTCCCACGACCTTTAGGGGGCGCGTGACGCGTGGCGTTTGGCAATTGCGCAATCAAACTGCCGTCGGTCACGAACAACCGTGCAAGCCGATCTGTGGTCAGACGAAGCACAAAGCCCTGTTTTCCGGCCATGTCGGGCAATACGCGAATGTCCTTGAGCGGCCAGAACAGCGTATCGCCGTCATCAAGTCCAATCTGCAGGTTTTGGTTCGCAATATGAAGGCTGACCTCTTCGCTGACGGGCCGATCCCCATCAAAATAGGCCGAACCGAAGCCATCAAACCCGATGCTCATATCGCGGCCCCCAAATCAAGCGCCTCAGCGAATCCTTCGGCTTCGGCGAAGGTGTCACGGTCCCGCTGACTGACAACCTGCAAGCCGTAGCGTTCCGGCAAAGACAGCGTTTTTGCCATGTGGCGCATCAAAGGGAACGTGACAAACGTGCTGTAAAGCACGTTCCACATTAGAAAAACGGTCAGGTAAATGCCTGCAAGCAGCACCAGCCAGATAGCGCGCGGAAGATCAAACCTTGCGCCATACTGATCCGTTTCGATTCCCATCACCACACTTGGCCCAAGGTTCACCACCGCCAGAAGACCCAAGCAGAAGATGCCCAACACCAAAAACAGATAGGCGATAAAACTGCCAAAGACATAGATGCTGACGACACGCGGCCCGCTCAGTTGCGAAGACAAAGTGATTCCTTGAGATGTTTTTTGGTTCGCCATCAGACGTTTGGATACAAAGCGGTAATGTATGGCACCGTAAAGCAGCCCTGCCAGCCCAAACGGGAACACCACCAAACGCTCTATGCCGACAACTGGAAAGGCTGGTGCGCCACCGTCCATCATCTCATCGAAAGACCGTGTGATCCCCTCGATCGTGATGTCAGAGGACACCACGAGGGGGTCCCACCAAAACATCCATGCAGCACCCGCACCCAAAATCAAAAGCGACAAAATAAACGGGATGGCAGCCCGGTAAAGCATGGTCCAGTGCCCGCCCTGATGCAGCCGCGCTGACCCGAAATAGGTTCGGTCTGTGATGTATTTCTCAAGAAAGAACGTCATTCGAGGCCACAGTAGGCCAATCGTCAAGATAGTCAGCGTCCAATGCAGCATCGCCCGGCCTGCATAGCCCCAAGCGCCCTTTTCCAAACCAAATCGGACGCCGCGCCAACGCGTGCGGGCCAGAACGTAGCGCCGTGCACGATACCTCGCGTAGAACCAAACGGGAATAATTCCCGCGAAGCTGGCCAGATAACCAATGGATGCGCTGGAAAAAACCGAAAAGCTGACGAACATCAGCACAAGATTGATTATGCCGATGTAAAACGTCAAAATGACCACGGCGATGAAAAAACCGAGCAGCTTTTCCCAAGGATCACCCACATATTCCATCGGATGACCGCCGGGACGAATTGCCGACCAAAACCAGCGCCGCAGTCGGGTTTTCATCCAAAAACGATAAAACCCAAGCGTGATAATCGTCAAGAAACCAGTCTTGAGCGCCAGCCAGAACAACGCACCCCGCTTGCCGACAAACTCAACCGGTAAACCGCTCGGATCAGTCGTCGGAAAAGTAAGCAGGGCGTCTTTCATCTCGCGCGCCGTTCAGCCGAAACGGTTGTTGCGCGGGAAGCCGCGCGGTGCCATGCGGCCTGCCCCCGCCCGTTTTCCGGTCCATTCGGTAAGGTCAGTTTCCGTGCGCGTACGTCCCGCCGGATCAAGCCAGCTTAATCCAGCAGCCAGTTCGAATGTCGTTGCGTCCGACATGCCACCGTCTTTGTATTTCTGCATGCGGACACCTTTGCCGCGGCCCATTTCCGGCAGCTCGTCGATGCCGAAGACCAACACTTTGCGGTTCTCGCCCACGATGGCAACAGCATCGCCTTTGATCGGTGCACAGATCATCGCTTTGACACCGCCGCGCACATTCAGAACCTGCTTGCCGCTTCGGGTTTGCGCCAACACCTCGTCTTCGGGCACCACAAATCCATCGCCGGCAGACGACGCCACAAGCAGTTTGCGCCCTGCCTTATGTATAAAGATATCAACGATTTGCACGTCATTAGGTAAATCGACCATCAATCGAAGCGGTTCGCCCATGCCTCTGCCACCAGGTAGCGTGGCACCGGACAGCGTGTAGAACCGACCGTTAGAGCCGAACACCAGCAAACGGTCGGTTGTCTCCGCGTGGAAAATGAAACGCGGACCGTCACCGTCTTTGAACTTCAACTCGCGGTTCAGGTCGATATGGCCTGTCATCGCCCGGATCCACCCCATCTCGGAGCAGACCACAGTGATCGGTTCGCGGTCGATCATCGCCTCAAGCGGGACATCTTCAACCTCACCAGCTTCGGCAAAGGTCGAGCGGCGCGTGCCAACATTGACACCGTCAAGTTTCCAGTCTTTGCCAAACTGCTTTTTCGTCGCGCGCAACTGGTCAACGATGCTGTCCCACTGCACGACCTCGGAGTCGAGCAGATCTTCCAAGCCAGCGCGTTCTTCCATCAACTCGGATTGTTCGCGCAAAAGCTCGATCTCTTCGAGGCGCCGCAATGACCGCAAGCGCATGTTCAAAATCGCGTCAGCCTGCACGTCGGTCAGAGAGTTCTCGGTCGCCGGCGCGGGCGGGACATAGTCGGATTCGTCGGTTGCGCGCTTGTGTTTCTTGACCCAATCCTCGGTCATCAAGGCGGCCTTGGGGTCCTCGTCATAGCGGATAATGTCGATCACGCGGTCAAGGTTCAGGAAGGCGATGATAAAGCCTTCAAGCACCTCTAAACGGTGGTCGATTTTCTCAAGTCTATGGGCGGAACGTCGTTGCAACACTTCACGGCGGTGATCAAGAAAGGCACGCAGCACCTCCTTCATCGAACAGACCTTTGGCGTCAGACCGTCGATCAGCACGTTCATGTTCAACGAAAACCGAACCTCAAGATCCGAACTGCGGTAAAGCATGCCCATCAACACCTCGGGGTCCACGTTTTTGGAACGCGGCTCAAGGATCAAGCGGATGTCTTCAGCCGATTCGTCACGCACGTCCGCGAGGATCGGTATTTTCTTCAGGTGGATCAGCTCTGCGATCTTCTCGATCAGCTTGGATTTCTGGACCTGATAAGGAATTTCAGTGATGACAATCTGCCAAACACCGCGCCCCAGATCCTCGACTTCATAGCGGCAACGCAGGCGGAAGCCGCCTTTGCCGGTACGGTACGCGTTCGCAATATTTTCGGCTGGCTCAACAATGATGCCGCCGGTTGGGAAATCAGGGCCAGGTACGAAATCAAGCAGCTTGTCATCGCTCGCGTTCGGGAACTTGACCAGATGAATACACGCATCCACCAATTCCGAGATATTGTGCGGCGGGATATTCGTCGCCATGCCCACAGCAATGCCCGACGATCCATTCGCCAACAGGTTCGGAAATTGGGCCGGCAGCACCACGGGTTCGGTCAGCGTGCCGTCATAATTTTCCCGAAAATCAACGGCGTTTTCGTTCAACCCTTCCAGCATCGCCTCGGCGACGGCGGTCATACGTGCTTCGGTATAACGGCTGGCGGCGGGGTTATCGCCGTCAATATTACCAAAGTTGCCCTGCCCATCGACCAAGGGATAGCGCACGTTGAAATCCTGCGCCAAACGCGCCATCGCATCGTAAATCGCGGCGTCACCGTGCGGGTGATAGTTCCCCATCACGTCGCCTGAGATTTTGGCGGATTTGCGGAACCCCCCAGTCGAGCTAAGGCGCAGTTCGCGCATCGCATATAGGATACGGCGATGAACGGGTTTCAGCCCATCGCGGGCATCGGGCAGCGCGCGATGCATGATCGTCGACAAGGCATATGTCAGATAGCGATCGCCCAACGCAATGCGCAGCGGTTCTGACGTATTGCGGGGATCGATCTCAGTTGGGTCGGTTATATCTGCCATGAGCGCTGTTTAGCCAAGCAGACGTGATGCAGCAAGCGGCTGTTTGCACCATGCGGAACTTGGGCAAACCCGAACTGTCACCGTCGTGCAACGCTCAAAAGATTCTGATCACAGACAGGCGCAATTCGTGTTAAACTTGCTATGAGAGTTTTTTTGGAGGAAGCCGTCTGCCTGGCTTCTAACGTGCTGCTACACTGGGGAAGATGGCATGAAACGGTTTATACTTTTGACCTTCGGCTTTTTGGGCTGGGCCTTTTATGAAATGAGCGGTGGTGCCGATTTTAAAGCGCCAACCGTCCCTGTGACCCCGACTGTCCCTGTCGCTGAAATCGCTGCTGCCGAGGAAAAAGTGCCGGCTGTTCAAATTGTTGATCAAAGAGAAGCAAAAGTCGCTCCCGTAGACACAACCCCGTTGGGCTTTGACGACACGGCCAAAACCGAAGACGTCAGCGGCACATCGGCCAGCCTGACAACGGTGGACAAAGCCGTAGAAGCCGCACTGAGACCGCTGGAGAACGCCGTGACTTTGGTACCCGTAAACCCGGGCACCACCACATCAAGCGAAAGCACACCAGCAATCATTCCAAGCCTGATCACCCCAAATGATACAGGATCAGTCGCTGTAAATGACAATGCGGGTGCCGATATTCGTTCTGTTTCAGGCAACCGAGTGAATGTGCGCGGCGGTCCGGGCACAGATTACGGTATTGTAAGCCGGTTGGTTCGCGGTGATGCTGTTGAAATCATCACCGACAATGGCGATGGATGGGTACAGATGCGCCCGATTGACGGCGGTCCGGTGGGATGGATGGCAGATTTTCTACTGACCAACGGTTAAGCCACGTTGCTATCAGGCTTTTAACACGCGATGAAAGGCCTCCGACTAGGGGGCTTTTTTTATGACTGCAAAGACTGTTTTGATGACGGGATGCTCGTCAGGCATCGGATACGCCGCCGCCCATGGCTTGCGCGCACGCGGATGGCGTGTTTTCGCAGCATGTCGCCAACAGGCCGATTGCGACCGTCTGATCGCAGAAGGATTCGACAGCCCGCTTCTGGACTATTCTGATACGCCATCCATTCATGCGGCGCTGGCCCAAGTGCTTGCGGCAACAGGTGGCTCATTGGACGCGCTTTATAACAACGGTGCACATGGCACACCGGGCGCTGTAGAAGATCTGCCCACGGATGCGTTGCGCGCAATATTCGAAAGCAACTTTTTCGGCTGGCACGAACTGACCCGCGCGGTACTGCCCGTAATGCGCGCCCAAGGACACGGGCGGATCGTACAATGCTCCTCGGTTCTGGGATTGGTCACGATGCCTTGGCGCGGAGCCTACAACGCAACGAAATTTGCGCTCGAAGGGCTAACGGATACCCTGAGGATTGAAATGCGCGATACGTCAATCCACGTTATCTTGATCGAGCCGGGCCCTGTGACTTCAAAAATTCGAGCCAATTCAATCCCCCATTTCGAGCGTTGGATTGATTGGGAAGCGTCCCCACGCAAGACCCAATACGAAACCGGATTGCGCAAGCGTCTGTATGAAAGCCGCGGTCCCGATACGTTCGAGCTTCCACCAGAGGCCGTTGTGAAAAAACTGATACACGCGTTGGAAGCGCCGCGCCCGCGCCCGCGTTATTATGTCACGACTCCCACCTACATCTCGGGGTTTTTACGCCGCATTTTACCAACCCGCGCGTTAGACTGGGTGCTGGCAAGGTAAATTCGGGTTGCGCTGGCCGTTCGCCCCGCTACATCTTTGGCTAACACAAAGGATACTCCATGCCGACTGATCCACTTTTCGTTCTTGTTGTCATCGCCGTCATTGCGGTCGTCATTGTTCTTATCATGGGTCTGGGCGGATTTGCCGGTGGTGGTGAGTTTAACAAACGCAATTCAAACAGGCTGATGCGCTTGCGGAACATTGCGCAGTTTATCGCGGTCGTCCTGATCGTAATCTATGTTTATTTTCGTAAGGATGCTGGCTGATGGTCGTTCTCAACAAGATTTATACCCGTACGGGTGACAAAGGCGACACGGCCCTAGGGAACGGTGCGCGCGTGCCAAAGCACAATGCGCGCGTCGAGGCATATGGGACTGCGGATGAGCTTAACTGCTTTGTCGGTGTGGCGCGGCTGGTTGCGACGGGCGAAACAGACACCGCTTTGTCACGCATCCAGAATGACCTGTTCGACGTGGGTGCCGATCTTTGCCGCCCTGACATGAGCGCTGATGCGCAGGCCGAATACCAGCCGCTGCGGATGGTTCCTGAACAGGTAGACCGTCTTGAGCGCGAAATCGACGTGATGAACACCGAGCTTGAAGCCCTGCGCAGTTTTATCCTGCCCGGTGGCACCGAATTGGCAGCCCATCTGCATGTCTGCCGCACGGTCGCGCGCCGTGCAGAGCGGTTGACCGTTCTGCTGGCCGAGCAAGAGGACGTAAACGAAGCGGCGATACGCTATCTTAACCGTCTTAGCGATTGGTTCTTTGTCTCGGCACGTATGGCCAACAACGGCGGTAAAGATGATGTTTTGTGGGTGCCGGGGGCGAATAGATAAGTAAAACGGATTAAAACGCCGCGTCCAAAGCATCTGAAATGCCGCTTTTTTACTGTTTTGAAACCAAATGCTTCGTTACACAAGCGAAGAGTTGAAATGGCTGGGCCTCTGGTTCGAGCCGTAAACTGAGGAGAGATAACGCTCATGAAGGTTTTGGTACCTGTAAAGCGCGTGATCGACTACAACGTGAAAGTACGCGTAAAAGCGGACGGCACGGGTGTTGATCTTGCCAACGTAAAAATGTCGATGAACCCCTTCGACGAGATTTCGGTCGAGCAGGCGATCCGCCTGAAGGAAGCCGGTCAGGTTGATGAAGTCGTGGTTGTCTCCATCGGCGTGAAGCAATGCCAGGAAACTTTGCGCACGGCTTTGGCCATGGGTGCAGACCGCGCGATCTTGGTCGTCGCAACCGACGATGTTCACAACGACATCGAACCACTGACCGTTGCGAAAATCCTCAAGGCGATTGTGGATGAAGAGCAGCCCGGACTTGTGTTGTGCGGCAAGCAGGCGATCGACAATGACATGAACGCGACAGGTCAGATGTTGGCTGCCCTTTTGGGGTGGTCACAGGCGACATTCGCGTCGAAAGTGGAAATCGACGGTGAAAGCGCTGTTGTAACACGCGAAGTCGATGGTGGTTTGCAAACGATCAAGGTTTCCATGCCGACAGTCGTAACAGTCGATCTTCGTTTGAACGAACCGCGCTATGCGTCGTTGCCAAACATCATGAAAGCCAAGAAAAAGCCAATGGATGAAAAGACCCCTTCCGACTACGGCGTCGAAGTTGGCAACCGGTTGGAGATCGTGAAAACGGTAGAGCCGGCGGAGCGTGCAGCAGGTATCAAAGTTGATTCCGTTGATGCACTTGTGGCGAAACTCAAAGAAGCGGGGGCCGTGTAATGGCTGTTCTACTCCTTGCAGAAGTTACTGATGGTGCATTGGCCATGGACGCAACCGCAAAGGCCGTCACTGCCGCCAAGCAACTTGGCGATGTGACGGTACTGTGCGCCGGCAGTTCTGCCGCCGCAGCGGGCGAAGAAGCATCCAAAATCAATGGCGTGTCTAAAGTATTGGTTGCTGAAGACGCCACATTGGGTCACCGCCTGGCTGAATCCACTGCAGCGCTGATCGTGTCGATGGCTGGCGACTACGACCACATCGTAGCCCCGGCCACTACCGACGCAAAAAATGTGATGCCCCGCGTCGCGGCGTTGCTGGACGTGATGATCATCTCTGATGCGTCAGGCGTTGTAGATGCGGATACATTCGAGCGTCCGATTTATGCAGGCAATGCGGTTCAGACTGTCAAATCCTCCGATGCGAAAAAAGTGATTACCTTTCGCACATCAACCTTTGATGCGGCAGAATTGGGCGGCTCAGCCTCGGTCGAGACGATCTCGGCTGTGGCTGACCCCGGTCTGTCGTCTTGGGTCGAAGATCACGTCGCTGCCAGCGACCGCCCCGAGCTCACATCCGCTGGTGTGGTTGTGTCTGGTGGACGTGGCGTCGGATCGGAAGATGACTTCAAGCTGATTGAAAAGCTGGCTGACAAGCTGGGTGCTGCCGTTGGCGCATCGCGCGCTGCGGTCGATTCGGGATATGCACCTAACGATTGGCAGGTTGGTCAAACAGGCAAGGTTGTTGCCCCAGACCTGTATGTTGCCGTAGGTATCTCGGGCGCGATCCAGCATTTGGCCGGTATGAAAGACAGCAAAATCATCGTCGCAATCAACAAAGACGAAGAAGCGCCGATTTTTCAAGTAGCCGACTACGGGCTGGTCGCCGACTTGTTTGAAGCTGTGCCGGAATTGATCGAAAAACTTTAAATCGCAATCTGGTTGAATTTATAAGGCCCATCAGAAATGGTGGGCCTTATTGCGTTATTGCATGTCGCCGATCGCTTTAGCCAAAGCTGTTGCCACTTCTGCATGCGCCCGCACCCCAGGCAATTCTGCAGCGATATGGGCCTCAAGGGGCGAAAACTGCATCCCGACTGTCCCCTCTTGTTTTGCAATGCGTGAAGGGACGACTTTCACCACTTTGGACGCATAAACTGCGACTTGATCGATCATATCATGCGTAATGAAAAGCGGGTCCGACCCAAGGCTGCGGCGACACAGACTGTCCTGCGGTGGCGGATGCTCAGCAAACCACAGCAGAACAATATCTCCGCCAATCTGCCCCATCAGCAGCCGCATTCTTGCAACCCAAGCAAGTTGTAACTCGTCATGAATGACCTTGAACCGGTCAAAAGAAACTTTCTTGAGGGTCGTCAACATGTGCTTGTTGAAGTGAAACTCTGAAAAATCGATCTCACGAAAAATGGACTTCAACAAAGCGGTTGGAGCAACAAAGCGGTCGTTTCGACGCGGATGAACGGAATAGTACCGATTGGCCATATTCTGCGCCCCCATAATCTGAAGAACCGTGATCTTTGCCCTGGCAGCAGCCGCGGAAACGAAAGGGTCGTAGACGAACACATCCAGCCCGGCATTAAGGCAGCCGAAATTGACACAAGGCAGGCGTAACTTATCTTCGACAACTGCAGAAAAGGGTTTTGGAATAAAGCGGCCATAGGTTTCCGTCCCCCCAAGAAACGCAAGAGATGGTTCATCCAGCTTTCTCCTTGGCCCTCGAAACAGAAGTTTTGACGTACCATACCGGCACGGCAAATAGTCGAGGGCCCCCGGTCCCATCACATCATAGGTCATTACACCCACCTTTTTTATCTCACCCACAGACACAAATGGATCAAAAGTTTTGCGAATAGCTTAAAGATTGAATTTGCCAAAACTTGTCGTGAAATCCGGCCCTTGCAGGTACCACCCTGTGCGCCCTATGCTGCGCCCAAACAGCAAAGGACAGCGCATGGATATCCAGACAATTGGCATCGTTGGTGCAGGCCAGATGGGAAATGGGATTGCGCATGTCATGGCATTGGCGGGCTATGACGTTCTTATGACGGACGTCAGCGCTGAAGCTTTGAAAGGTGCTGTCGATACCATTACTGGCAACCTTGATCGCCAGGTTGGACGCGGCAAAGTAGCCGAAGCAGACCGCGACGCGACCCTTGCACGCATCACGACCACCCAAACGCTAAGCGACTTGGGACAAAGCGACCTGATCATCGAGGCAGCAACCGAGCGTGAGACGGTCAAGCAGGCGATCTTTGAGGACTTGATCCCGCATCTGAAGCCCACGACAATTCTGACGTCTAACACGTCCTCCATATCGATTACGCGCCTTGCCAGCCGCACGGACAGACCCGAAAAATTCATGGGATTCCACTTTATGAACCCCGTTCCGGTGATGCAGCTGGTCGAACTGATCCGTGGCATTGCGACAGATAAAGAAACGTTTGCAGCCTGTCAGGCGGTCGTCGCAAAACTTGGTAAAACCGCAGCTTCTGCCGAAGACTTTCCTGCATTTATCGTAAATCGAATTTTGATGCCGATGATAAACGAAGCGGTTTATACGCTCTACGAGGGTGTAGGATCGGTTGAATCGATCGACAGCTCGCTTAAGCTAGGTGCAAACCACCCTATGGGACCGTTGGAGTTGGCCGATTTTATCGGCTTGGACACCTGCCTTGCGATCATGAACGTGTTGCATGACGGGTTGGCTGATACAAAATACCGCCCCTGCCCCCTGCTGACAAAATACGTTGAAGCAGGTTGGTTGGGTCGCAAGACTCAACGTGGGTTCTATGACTACAGAGGCGACGTGCCTGTTCCGACCCGTTAAGCACAGGCCGACAAGCCGGGGGCCACGCGCCCAAACCCCCAATATTTTGTGAAATTCGGAAAGATGATCAGCCTTTAAGGCCAAGCGTATGATTGCGGAGCCATGCCATGAAACCGCGTGGGTCATCCTTGAACTTTGAGAGCTGATCTTCAGTCAAAGGTTTGCCGACAATCGGCCTCTGAGGTTTGTTGCAAGCGTGTACGATTTCATGCAGCAAAAGACCCTGCCGAAGCATTGGCGATATCTTGTTCGCAATTTGATACGCGCGGCTATTGGAGCCTGGGAATTTCACCGGCACGACCTGAGCGCCGGAGCGACGGATCATTTTTGCAGTGAACAGATTCCATTCAGCCTCAATGGCCGGGCCAAAAAATGTCTCGGACGAGGCAACAACACCGGACGGGAAAAGCGCGACAACTCCCCCTTCCTTGAGGAAGCCCATTGCCTTTGTACGCATCTCAACGCCTTTGCGTTGCGCGTCGGGGTCGTGAGGGAAAGGCACCGAAATCATGTAGCTGCCAGCAACTTCGTCAATCGACGTGAGCAAAGAGCGGGTCAGTATCCTGTAGTCAGGCCGCACACGACCAATGAGATCGGCAAAAATCATGCCATCCACCATCCCATGAGGATGGTTTGCCACAACAATAACGGGTCCAGACTTGGGAATACGATCAAGCTGGTCCTGAGGCGTGGTCAGATCAATGCCCATCGTATCCAGCGCTGCACGCCAGAAGCCCTGCCCTTTCGGAGCACCATTTTCCTCGAACTTGCGGATCATCCGAAGAATGGAAATCCGACCTGTAAAGAGCTCGATCAGGCTTATGATCCGCGACTTGATCGGGTCATCAAATGTTGACGCATAAGACAGGCTTTGTCTGTCATACTTGGTAAAACTGACCGTTTCCGCGTCACCCTGACCGACGACAGGTGGTTGCTTGGATTGCGATTCATCAATCAAAACAAATTATTCCTGACACTAGCTTCACCGTGATGCTTGTCTCGCGAACGGCTTAGTGGCCTTCGCCAAACTTGTCAGCCACCAGTGCGGTTAAAGCCTCAGCCAAGGCATCCTCGTCAGGCCCAGATGTCTGGATATCGATTGTTGTCCCCTTGGACGCCGCAAGCATCAGCAACCCCATGATACTGTCACCAGACGCAGACATCCCGTCTTTGCTGACTTCGGCACGCGCATCAAAAGCTTCTACGACCTCTACCAGCTTGGCAGACGCACGCGCATGAAGGCCCTTTTCGTTAACGATCTTGAGTGAAATTTGGGTCATTTCGAGGCCTTGCTATTCTGCACTGACATTCTGACTGTCAATATATTTCTTGCCCGCAGCCAATGCAGCACGCACAGCTTCGGGAACGTCCAAGTCTCGCGATTTGGCGAGCTTTATCAGCATCGGTAAATTCGCACCGTAAATTATTCGACGGTTTTCAGGACGGCAGGCAAGCAAGCTTAGGTTCGAAGGGGATCCGCCAAACAGGTCCGTTACAACCACGACGCCATTTCCGGTATCGACTGCATCGGCTGCCTTGCAGATCTCTTGTTCCTTGGCAGTGCGGTCGTGATCTGCCTCAATCGAAATCGCCTGCACACCTTTCTGGGATCCGACAACATGTTCGATCGCGGCCAAATATTCTTTGGCCAACCCTCCATGTGCTACGATAACAATCCCTATCAATGCGCTGTCGCTTCCCGCTTTTTCTCATCTAGCTCGCGGTGCCTAATTGACACTTGCCAGCCCGCCTCTGCAAGGCTGAAAGCATGCGCTTGAGCCAAAGTTACTGAGCGGTGTTGCCCGCCTGTACAGCCAAAGGCAATAGAAATGTGCGATTTTCCTTCTGACTTCGAGGCCGGCAAGATCAAAAGACTGAGATCAAGAACCTGCTTTGCGAATGTTTCATAGAGAGGATCGTGCTTTACATAGCTTTGTACGTCTAGATCTGTCCCGTTCATGCCGCGCAACTGGGGCTCCCAAAACGGGTTTCGCAAGAACCGACAATCAAAAACCATATCAACGCTGCGTGGCAGACCGCGTTTGTAAGAAAATGACTGAACAGACACGGTAAGATGGTGCGACCCACCCGTGGCAAACCAATGCTCCACCTCTTCGCGCAGTTGGTGAACGTTTAATTCAGTCGTATCAATCAAGACATCTGCTTGGGCACGAATGGGCATAAGCAGACGTTTTTCCAGTCGTATGCCTTCGGACGGTGCATCCGTGAAAGCCAAAGGATGACGCCTGCGGGTCTCGGAAAATCGACGCAACAAAACGTCGGTCGCACAGTCAAGATACAGCAATTCAACTTCGGTTTCAGGCCGACCACGCATTTGGACGATCAGGTCATTCACCATGTCCGTCGAAAAATCACGGTTTCTTGGGTCTATACCCAAGGCCATCGGACGAATTTGATCGGGCGCGTCCAGCAACGCCAGCAACATGCGCAGGGGAATATTGTCAATTGCTTCAAACCCGGCGTCTTCAAGCACATTGAGCGCAGAAGACCGCCCTGCCCCCGCAGGGCCAGTCACCAGAACGACGCGTCGTATTTTTTTGATGGGATCAGTCATTATCGATTCGCTGCATATGCTTGAGGTAGAGTATCAGGGCTGCTGCGAAATGCGGCCCATCACATTTGTGAAAACACGCAACAGGTTGCTTCAAAAACACCGCGGTGTGGCCCTGTGGCAGTCTTTCGCTCTCCTCTTGCTCCAAATCTACTGCGAGGTGGATCGGAATGTCCTTTTCAAAAGGCAGTTCCAAAAGCCCCATACCGCGCGCTTCGATAAGCCCTTTGATCGACGATGGACAATTGGCAAGCAGCCCCGTCGAAACCTTGGTTAAAATAGTGCGATCATCGGCAACGAGCGTTGCCCCCAAGGCAATCAGTTGCAAGGCCAACGCAGACTTTCCACTGCCTGACGGACCAAAAATAATTAGCCCACGCCCTACCACAGAAACTGTTGTGGCATGAACGATCTGCTCGGGCACGATCAAATGGGACATTAACTAGATTGGAAGACCTACAACAAAACGCGCACCAAGCGGTTCTGACGTGATGTCTGCCTCAGTTGGGCGGATATTCTCGGCCCAGATCACACCACCATGCGCTTCGACAATCTGCTTTGAGATCGCCAGCCCAAGCCCGGAATTATTGCCAAAATGTTCGTCGGGCCGTTGAGAGTAAAACCGCTTGAAGATTTTCGAGAGTGCCTGATCAGGAATGCCTGGGCCCGTATCTTCGACAACGACAAGTACACGATTTTCGCGTTTTCGCGCCCAAACCCGGATGGCATCACCATCTTCGCAAAAGGAGGAAGCGTTGGTGATGAGATTCACGAAAACCTGCGCCAAACGCGCCTCTAGCCCGTGCACGATGATAGGACTGCTTGGAAGGTCCGTAATAAAATCAATGCCCTTCTTTCGGGCATCTTCCCCCAGATACTCTCCAAGATTGTTAAGCATCGACAAAAGGTCGAACGGCTCTTCTTCTTCCTTGACCAATTCGCTGTCGAGACGCGAAGCGTTTGAGATATCGCTCACCAACCGGTCCAGACGCCGAACGTCATGATCAATGACATCCAACAGTTTATCACGCTGATCTTCGCGCTTGATCAGTCGCAACGTGCCAACGGCAGAGCGTAGCGACGCCAGAGGGTTCTTGATTTCATGGGCCACGTCGGCTGCAAATTGTTCATTTCCGTCAATACGATTATAAAGCGCCGAAACCATTCCCCGCAGAGCGCCCGAAAGCCTGCCAATCTCGTCTGGCCGTGCCGTCAGATCGGGAATACGAATGCGACCCGGGTTCATTTTGCGCGCATCTTTGTCGCGGCCAAGCTCGGCAGCGGCTGCAAGATCGGCGAGAGGGTTTGCAATCGTCGACGCCAGCACAAGGCTAAGGCCGATGGAAACAAGCGTCGCGATCACGAACATCTGAAGCACACGCTCACGCTCTCCCCGCACAAGATTGTCGATCTCACCAGCGGCAGAGGTGACCGCCACCACACCTATGGGCGCACCGTTCTGCACGATCGGGGTCGTTACGGCAAAGAGCGTCCCACCCATCGCATCGAGATTGTTCTGGATCTTGGTACCTGCAACCATCGATTCAGCAACCAAAGGGGTCAATTGGTCTTCGATTGGTAGAATTTCTGCATTCGCGCCTTGATTAAAAGGTTGCGAAAGCTTTGCCCAAAGCCAATTGAGCCCGTCTGAAAGAAGTGTTTTGCGGTCCTGCTCGCCTGGCATTTGGGGCGTCCGGCCTTCCGACCGCGACAACAGCGCCCCGTCAGGGTCAAAAACAAACACTTCAATTCCGCTGCGCAGATCAAGGCGGTCAAGGCTGGCTGCAACATCGACGGGATCATTTGCAGCAAGCTCGATTGTGGCGTTCGCCGGCAATTGCGCCTCAAACACATCGGCGATCAACTCAGCCTCCGAGACAAGCGATGCCCCGCGCTGCACGGCAAGGCTGTCACGGGATGAGTTGAGGTAAAGAATACCTGCGACCAGGATATTTAGGGCGATCAGATTGAACGTAATGATCTTACGCGTCAAAGGCGACCCGCGCAGCGAGAACCAGCCCCGGCGCGCGCGATGATCGCGCAATTCTTCGGTGGTGTTCTTGTCCGGGGCGACCCAATCATCGCCCAACACAACATCACCGTCCCGAGCCTGTGGGGCTGTGTCTCGCACAAAATTCCTCTCGGCTATCGCCATGCTTCAGATCAATCTTCGTTATATCTGTAGCCGATGCCGTAAAGCGTCTCAATCGCCGAGAACTCATCATCTGCCGTACGCATCTTTTTACGGAGCCGCTTGATGTGGCTATCGATGGTGCGGTCATCGACATAAACCTGATCGTCATAGGCCACGTCCATGAGTTGATCACGGGATTTCACAAAGCCGGGGCGCTGTGCCAAGGCCTGCAATAACAGGAATTCGGTGACAGTCAGAGAGACATCATTGCCCTTCCAACTGACTGCATGGCGCAAAGGATCCATCCGCAAATCGCCGCGCTCAATCACTTTGGTCTCTTCGGTATCACCCACCTCGTTGGTTTCAACTGCCTCCTGGCGACGCAAGAGCGCGCGGATACGTTCGACTAACAGTCTTTGACTAAAGGGTTTTTTGACATAGTCGTCTGCGCCCATGCGCAAACCAAGTACTTCGTCGATCTCGTCGTCCTTTGACGTCAGGAAGATCACCGGCATTGACGTTTTCTGACGCAAACGCTGCAACAGATCCATCCCGTCCATTCGGGGCATCTTGATATCAAGCACAGCCATGTCAGGAAGTTTCTTGTTGAAAGCATCCAACGCCGCCTGACCGTCGTTGTAAGTTTCGACTTCAAAACCTTCTGCTTCAAGAGTCATCGAAACTGACGTCAGGATATTCCTGTCGTCATCCACCAATGCAATTTTGGACATCGCCTGTTTCCTTATACTGCTCAATTAACGTTTTTTTCTTTTACTGATCACCAATTTGCACTGACGAATCAATCCTAAAGTGCGAATCATCTATGTAGCCAGCCGTATTTCCGCCACAATTTGATTAGGAATGACTAAATTGCCGCACTTATTGTGTCATAAATGCAAAATGCTTCACCACCTACCACCACAGGTCTCCGGCTCAACCGACAAAGAACGACATGATGGCGCTAACTGCGTCAAAGCCGCCTGTTCATACCATAAATTGACGTGCTAAGAGGCGGATACGGTCAATCGGGCCGAGCATCTTGTGCAAAAACTAGCGTCAGACCCTGACGCATCTACGGGAGATTCCACATGACACTAGGCCGCGTAAATTCGCAATTCCGCCTCGAAGATCAAGGCATTAGCGGTCTAGGGAATGTCTATTACAACCTGATCGAGCCTGCATTGGTCGAAGCGGCACTCAAGCGCGAAGAAGGCACCTTGGGCAAGGGTGGCACGTTTCTTGTCACCACCGGAAAGTTCACAGGACGGTCGCCAAAAGACAAACATATCGTCAAAACGGATAGCGTTGCAGACTCGATCTGGTGGGAAAACAACGCAGCCATGTCTCCAGAAGGTTTCGATGCGCTTCATAAAGACATGTTAACCCACATGCAGGGGCGCGACTATTTCGTCCAAGACCTTGTTGGCGGCGCTGATCCAAAACACGCAATAAATGTCCGGATGGTGACAGAATTGGCATGGCATGGCTTGTTCATCCGCCACATGCTGCGTCGCCCTGAACGCGATGCTTTGAATGATTTTATTGCTGACTTCACTGTCATTAACTGCCCCAGCTTTTCGGCCGATCCGGCAAAGCACAACTGCCGCTCCGAAACCGTGATTGCCATGAACTTTGACAAAAAGCTGATATTGATCGGTGGCACCGAGTACGCGGGCGAGAACAAAAAATCTGTCTTCACCCTGTTGAATTATCTGCTGCCGGGAAAAGGCGTTATGCCGATGCACTGCTCTGCCAATCACGCAACAGGCAACCCCGTTGATACGGCTATATTCTTTGGACTTTCGGGAACAGGCAAGACCACACTTTCCGCCGATCCCGAACGCACGTTGATCGGTGATGATGAGCATGGCTGGTCAGATAACGGAACGTTCAACTTTGAAGGTGGCTGTTATGCCAAGACCATCAACCTAAGCCGTGAAGCCGAGCCCGAGATTTACGCCACAACCGAAAAATTCGGGACTGTCATCGAGAACATGGTTTTTGACGAAGAGACCAAAGAGCTTGATTTCGAAGACGATTCGCTGACCGCAAACATGCGTTGCGCCTACCCGCTGCACTATATTTCCAACGCGTCTGCAAAGGCGACGGGCGGCCATCCCAAGAACATCATCATGCTGACCTGTGACGCTTTCGGCGTCTTGCCTCCGATTGCGCGGCTGACCCCGGCGCAGGCAATGTACCACTTCCTCTCTGGCTTCACCTCGAAGGTTGCCGGGACCGAGCGAGGCGTAACAGAGCCAGAGCCAACTTTTTCGACCTGCTTTGGCGCACCCTTTATGCCCCGCCGTCCAGAGGTTTACGGCAATCTGCTGCGTGAAAAGATCGCGACCCACGGCGCGACCTGCTGGCTGGTGAATACCGGCTGGACAGGGGGTGCCTACGGAACAGGCAGTCGTATGCCGATCAAAGCGACGCGGGCCCTGCTGACAGCAGCGCTGGAAGGTGCGATGGCAGATGTGGAATACCGCAAGGATGCGAATTTCGGCTTTCAGGTGCCAGTAGCAGTTACCGGCGTTGCCGATATCTTGCTTGATCCCCGCCGCACGTGGGACAATCCCGACTCATACGATCGTCAGGCGGCACGACTGGTCAAAATGTTCTCGGAGAACTTTGAACAATATATGCCATATATCGATGACGACGTGAAAGCCGCCGCAATCGGCTGAGACGTGTTTGTTTGAAACGAAAGAGCCGCAGGAAACTGCGGCTCTTTTTGTATCAGGCAGCCATTGCCTCGATTTCATTTGCTGGAAGATCGAGGATAAAGCGAATATCTTCTGCACTCATGTATACCATGACTCCTTCGAGGGCATCGGGGTTTTCTTTTATATACCAGCGCAGAGCCATGGGTTCGGCATGCATGAACCCCATCCGCAAACAGAATCCCTTATATGCCACCGGGCGGGCCATAAATCCGACGACATAGTCAGCCGAGAACTCATTCATCGCTGTCAAAAGTGCAAAGCGTCCCAGAACGTTTGAAATGCCGGTTCCACGAAACTGACCAGGGGTCCCTCCAATCCAGGTTTCCCCAGAATATACCACGCGACCCTTTATGCGTTTCGCCCCAGGCCCTGGACGGTATCGCGAACGTTTAAAGTCGATATCCAACTCTGATGGTGAAAATTCGTGAAAACTTTGCCTAAAGTACTCTGCAACCGAGTTACTTTCGGTCGGCAGCAACCTTAAGGCTTGGAGATGTATTATTTCGCCAGAGTGGTCACGCCCAATAATCCAGGACGCCTTACCATCTTTCATATCATGAACCGTATGATCAAACGGTTCGCCGACCTGGTGGTCAGGTCTTACGCGCGCCACGTACTCGCGATATTCGTCAAAGTCAGTTCCAGTGCTCAATGTTATTCCGAAACGGTCTAATATTTCCGCACCAGCCGCTTTGAACCGATCTTCAGGATTAAATCCGATAATAGCCATAGGGAGCCCCACTCTTTTACAATTTAGGGTTCCATTGTAGCGCGAATTTCCCACGCCGTCATTTCTTGGTTAATTGTTCACTTGCGTCACTGCATCACAGCATCTTCCGGCATTGATTTAATTATTTTTTCATCTAGACCTTTGATATTAATATCATACGTTCTTCTAACGACCGAAATGATAGCGGGACTTTGGTCAGGGAACCTAGCTCCGAGCATTAACCTCTCATAGCTTATCGGAACCAATGTCTTTCCATTATTTTTTGGAATCATGGTGTGTACATGATCTAAACGAATCGCTTGGCTTCGTTCGATTTCCAGATACGCGAAATCAACTAATCGTCCAAAATCGTTCCCGCCGGGAAGCTGCTGAAGTGCGCGACCAATCGTAGATTCGGCGACATCCCTGCCAAACCAAGACATAAATGAACTCTCATCACCCACCTCCGCAAACACCATTGCACCCGATTCACGACGGAAAATGTTACAGAATGTTCTAACATCGCGCAGCGCCTCGTGTTGCAATTGTCCACCCGCGGCTGCCCAGCCTTGAAGGACCTTCTGAAGCATCTGTCCTTTCGACGAAAACGCCATATCAATCTGATGCTGCTGCTGAAAGAAGTAAGTGCCATTTGAAAATCGGTGCTTGAGAAACTGAAGTCCATTTATCTGTTCTGCTTGCCCACCAAGCCAAGCCGTTAATTGGCTAGAAGATCCTTCGCCTCTGGTAATACCTCTTCACCTAAAGGACTTAGGGTGTATCGGCGGTCCTTCACTTCAAAAAGATCGCTGCCCTTTATGTCTTCCAAATGGGAAACATGACGCCGGATGGTTTGGCGCGTGCTCCCAAGTTCTCTGACGGCATGGCTTAGGTTCAGTGTGTCCGCCAAGACCACAAATGACCTCAACATCTCATATAAGAGCGGCGGAAATTTCCCCTCTACCAGCTGATCGGCGACTGCCTCACTATGCTTGTTCATGTTGTTCATGCCCATCTGTTAAGTCTTAATGGTAAATAAATCATCCATTAATGTCATTATATTAATACATCTATGGATATTTTGTAACTCCAAATTGAAAAAATCTACCTAATTGATCGGATAAGGCGTTTGGGGATCACTATTATCACAACAACCAGAGGTAATACGATTATGTCCCATCCAGTAGACATTCACGTCGGCAAAAAATTAAAGCAAATCAGAACTTTGCGCCGGCTTTCACAGACCGACGTTGCCAAGAAACTGAACCTGTCGTTTCAGCAGATCCAAAAATACGAGATTGGTTCGAACCGGGTGGCAGCCAGTCGGCTTTTTGAATTATCGCAGATTCTTGATGTGACGCCGTCCTTCTTCTTCGAAGGCCTGCATGACAACACAAACGATGCACCCAAAAGCGATCCCAGCGTAGAAATCGTAAGTGCACTGGCATCCATTAAAGACGATGCTGTGAAATCGCGTATTGTGACGTTCATTGAAGACGTCTCGGGTGTGACCGTCGCCCGTCAAAGCTGAGGGGTCACCCCATCAGCCCACGGCGCACCAGATTTGCGCCTGCAACCAAAAGAACGACAAGCGTCGCTTTTCGAAACGACGCCTGATCAATCCTGTCCGAGATTTGACTGCCAAGCCACATTCCCGCCAGAGCTGGCAGAATCATGACCACCGAAAACGGAACAGTCTCGGCGCGTAAAACGCCTGACCCGAAGTGAGCAAAAAGCAAAGCTACCGCGCCTAGCCCATAAATAACGCCTTGCACGCGCATCTGGTCTTTCTTCGGTGTACCAAGCGCTGTGAGGTAAGCCACAGTGGGCGGCCCCCATACCCCAGAAACACCACCAACGGCCCCTGCAAAACCCCCAACAAGCACTTCAACCTTGGTGGAACGTTGCTTCAGACTGAACGACCGGCCAGCCAACTGCCAAAGCGCGAAAAGCGTTATCAGCACGCCGATGACCAGCAGCATTGTCTGGGTTGGCAAAAATCGTACCGTCTGGGCGGACATCACAAGCATTATGCCGCCTGAAATCAGGAAGACTTTAAAGAATAGTGTCGACGCCCAGGCCGCTTTCACGCCCTGCCGCAAGGCTTGGAACAGGTTTGTCACGAGTGTTGGAAAGATCAGACCAGCCAGGGCAAGTTCCGGCGGCAAGAAGATGGTCAAACCCGAAATCAAAACAAGCGGCATCGCGAATCCCACAACCCCCTTGATAAAGCCCGCCACAAGGGCGACTCCAAAAGCAAAGAGCATCTGCTGCGGTGTCAAAAATGCGAATATTATGTCCATTCCGACTTCATATCAGTTGCTGTGGCAAGCGCACGGCAAATCAGCCGCGTAATTTTAAACCAAATTGACGCACGCAAACGTATCTTTATTGTGCTGCAAGTGCGAAAGAGATATGCCCCACACAAGTTAGTAAAGGACCGTAGAAAATGGCGCATGATGGACAAGACCTGACGATGGGGTCGCAAATCGTACTTGGGGATCTTCTTGGTTTGACCGCCTCGGCGCTTGGACCTGTCGATAGGATCCTGGAAAAAGCCAAGGTGTCTGTGCGCCATATGGTTTCGGAAGACGGGCGCGTCTCGAACGCGTTGGTCGAGGCAAACCAGACAGCTGCACATGGCTTGGCCTGGCTGGCGACCTATGCGCAATCGCTGAACCAGATGCAGCTTTGGGCTGAAAAACTCAATGGTGACGGCCTCTTCGGTGAAACGGAACAATTGATCCATCAGATTGCGTTTGGTGAATACCTTTGGCAGATCTATGGCGGTATTCAGATGAACCAAGCTGAAATTCTGCGCTTGCAGGATATGGGATTGGGTCAAGAAGACCAGCGCGGCCTCATGGATCCGGCGATACAGACGCTCACTCAACATGGTAATACCCAAGCTGCCCGCACCCGGTTGGTAGAGTTGATGCAAGAGCACTCCGCAAACATTACGGTTGGCCGCTCTGGGCTCGATGAAGAGCTAGAGATGATTCGCGAGCAGTTCCGTCGGTACGCAATCGACAAGGTAGAGCCGTTTGCGCACGAATGGCACCTCAAGGACGAACTGATCCCGATGGAGGTCATCACGGAACTGGCGGAAATGGGCGTGTTCGGATTGACGATTCCCGAAGAGTTCGGCGGTTTTGGTTTGTCAAAAGCGTCGATGTGCGTTGTCTCCGAAGAATTGTCGCGTGGTTATATCGGCGTGGGCTCGCTTGCTACGCGATCGGAAATCGCAGCCGAGCTGATCATCGCAGGGGGCACGGACGCGCAGAAAGCGAAATGGCTTCCACGCATTTCAAGCGCCGAAACACTGCCCACTGCTGTCTTTACCGAACCGAATACGGGTTCAGACCTTGGTTCCTTGCGGACACGCGCAGTGAAAGAAGGCGAAAACTATACGATCACCGGCAACAAAACCTGGATCACACACGCATCGCGCACTCATGTAATGACCCTGCTGGCGCGCACAGATCCCAACACGACCGATTACAAAGGTCTGTCGATGTTTCTTGCCGAAAAAACTCCTGGCGACGATGCCAACCCTTTCCCGACCGATGGCATGACAGGTGGTGAGATTGAGGTGCTTGGATATCGTGGCATGAAGGAATACGAACTGGCCTTTGACGGCTTCAAAGTCGATGGCGACAACCTGCTGGGCGGCGAGGAAGGCAAAGGTTTCAAACAGTTGATGGAAACGTTTGAGTCGGCCCGCATTCAAACTGCGGCCCGCGCGATTGGTGTGGCGCAATCGGCGCTGGATATCTCGATGCAATATGCGATTGATCGTAAGCAGTTTGGCAAATCCCTGATCAATTTCCCTCGTGTGTCGTCAAAACTAGCAATGATGGCCGTCGAAATCATGGTTGCGCGCCAATTAACATATTTCTCAGCTTTCGAAAAAGATGAAGGCAGACGCTGTGATGTCGAAGCAGGCATGGCAAAACTGCTGGGCGCGCGCGTCGCTTGGGCCGCTGCCGATAACGGTCTGCAAATCCACGGTGGGAACGGCTTTGCCTTGGAGTACAAAATCAGCCGCGTCCTTTGTGACGCCCGCATCCTGAACATCTTTGAGGGTGCCGCTGAAATTCAAGCGCAAGTCATCGCGCGGCGCCTGCTTGGTTGAAAATGGCTTGCCCGATCTGGTGACAACCGGGTCGGCATCCAATTTTTGGAAATAAAATGGTTAAGATTGCTGCATTCGCAATGATCCTTGCGACGGTCGTCGCATGCGACAGGGACGAAACGCTGCGAAGCTATGGCGCGTCAGACAAAACTTGGCGGTTGACCGAACTGGATGGCCAGCCATTTGACCAGACCGCCACAATTACCTTTTCTCAGAAAGACAGAATTGTTGGGCAAGGGCCGTGCAACAGCTATACAGCGAACATGTCTGTCCCGTACCCATGGTTCAAGGCAGAGGCCCTGATATCAACGAAAATGGCATGTCCTGCCTTGACCGATGAAACCCGGTTCTTCAACGCACTCGGTCAGGCCACAATTTCCGAAGTCCTTGCGGATACAATGATTTTGTCCAACACCGACGGGCTGAAAATGGTGTTTACGGCTTCCGACTAAAGGCGTCCACAAACCTTGCACGCGCCTCCGGCAACGGCTTTCCACCTAGATCGCGGGCAAGACGATGCTCAAGAAAATAGCCGGTGGTCCTGAACCCTGCCGCAATCTGTGCATTGCTCGCATCCCCCTCGCCGCGCAAAACCTGTGGCAAAGGCAGCATCTTATCCACCCATTCCCCCGCTCCCTCGCGAGTCACAGCCCTGCCCGATTTTGGTGAAACAAACATCAACCCTTCAGTCGCACCAGTGACAGCACAAACTGTCAGATCCAGACCATATCCCAACTCTTCAAGCAGGCTCAGTTCCCATTGCAGATAGGCCAAGGGCCACAAATCACCCTGATCCAGCAGGTCCAGCAAGGCTTGGGTTCGGTGATAAAGTGGCGGATGCGGTTCGCGTTCAGGCAGGCAAAAAGACAAAAGCGCTGTTACGGTGTTCAACCCGGCGAGGCTTAATCTGTCCTGCATCGCGGACACGGCCCGGCTGCGTACCGGTTCGACTGAAAAAGCCCCGATATGATCCTCAAGTCGCGCCCGCCAAGCGACGTCCAACTGTGCGCCGGGCTGTAGAATGGGTGCAATCTTGCGGCTGGTACCACCGCGCACAATGCCGGCATGCCGCCCTTGGGTCGGGGTGAAAACCTCGATAATCGCCGAGGTTTCACCATGTCGCCGCGCGCTCAGCAATATTCCCTGATCGCGCCACTCCATCAGCTAAGGCCCTCGTCGTGCAGCAAGTGCCGTCCCTGCCGGTCCTCTACCTCGATCACCCAAAGATCCGGGTCAAACCCGCGTTGCTTGCTGACCGACGCATCAATATCGCGCTCGGAACCGCTGGCCATCTCGACCCAAGCGCGCTCCCCACTCAGCAGATCAAAGCTTTTTTGAAACAAGACGGCATTGCCATCAAGTGTTGCAAGCTTGACAAGAACGGCTCCGCCCGTGTCATCTCCGTGCGCCACCACAAATGCTGGTATGTCATACACTCTCAGCCGCGCCAGATAGGCGTCGACCCAGAACCGCGCCGTCAGCCGCGCCATACCAACGCCTTAATTCCAAATGGAAAAAAATCCTCCCCGAAGGGCCGGTCCGCCAAGCACTCAGACATTGCCGTCCTTGAATTCCAGCCCCATTTCGGTATAGCGCTCGGCTTCTTCCAGCCAGTTTGGTCGCACTTTGACCTGCAAGAACAGATGGACCTTGCGACCCAGAAATTCTTCCAGCTCCTCACGGGCAGCCTTGCTGACAGACTTGATCGTCTCGCCCTTACTGCCCAGCACGATGCCCTTGTGACCGTCGCGGATCACATAGATCAGTTGGTCAATCCGCGCGCTCCCGTCCTTGCGCTCTTCCCAATTCTCCGTCTCGACCGTCATTTGGTAAGGCAGTTCCTGGTGCAGCCGCAAGGTCAGCTTTTCGCGGGTCATTTCCGCGGCGATCATGCGCATCGGTAAATCCGCAATCTGGTCTTCAGGATAAAGCCATGGCCCTTCGGGAACTTCACCCGCCAACCACTTGCGCAGCACGTCAACGCCATGCCCGCGTTCGGCAGAGATCATGAATGTTTCCGCAAATGGGTAGCGATCGTTGATATCTTTGCTCAGGCCAAGCAGCACGGGTGCTTCGACGCGGTCGATCTTGTTGATCGCCAGCGCAACCTTGCGGCCTTCCCCGATGTTGGCAAGCCCTTCCAGAATGCGCTCCACTCCTTCGGTGACACCACGGTTGGCCTCGATCAGCAGAACCACCAGATCGGCATCCGCAGCCCCACCCCAAGCGGCCGCAACCATGGCCCGGTCCAACCGGCGGCGCGGCTGAAACAGACCGGGTGTATCGACAAACACCAACTGGCTTTCGCCTTCCATCGCAACGCCGCGAATGCGGGCGCGTGTCGTTTGAACCTTATGGGTCACAATGGACACTTTTGCGCCAACCATCCGGTTGAGCAGCGTGGATTTGCCCGCATTGGGCTCACCGATCAGGGCGATAAAGCCAGCGCGGGTGGTCATGAGTTCTTCTCCAATTGTGCCAAGAGTGTTTTGGCGGCGGCCTGTTCGGCCTGACGTTTCGAGGGTGCGGTTGCGCCTGCATTCGCGCCGCTTTCGACCTCTACAGTAATCGTAAACAGCGGTGCATGATCAGGTCCCTTACGGTCCGTTTCCACATAGGCCGGCGGCGGATAGCCGCGGGCCTGCGCCCATTCCTGCAATGCGGTTTTCGCGTCGCGGGCGTCTTGCTTGACGCTTTGTACACGCTCGCCCCACAACCGCAAAATCAGTTCCCGCGCGGCGTCAAAACCACTGTCGAGATAAACGGCTGCGATGATCGCTTCAATCGCGTCCCCCAGCAAGGCTTGTTTGCGCCGTCCGCCTGATAACATCTCAGACCGTCCCAGCTTGAGCACGGCACCGATATCGATGTCACGGGCAACATCTGCGCAGGTTTCCTTGCGCACCAATGCGTTAAACCTAGGGGCCAACTGCCCCTCGGTCGCTTTTGTATCAAGCGACAGCAACGCCTCGGCCATCACAAGGCCCAAAACGCGGTCGCCCAGAAATTCGAGCCGCTGGTTATCGTCGCGGTTGGCAGATGACATCGACGCATGCGTGACGGCGCGAATTAGCAAATCGGGCGTGGCGAATCTATGCCCGATCCGGCCTTCAAAGGCCCGAAGATCTGCGCTCAGTTTCACTTGATTGCTTTGAAAAAGCGGTCGCTGCGCCATGTCCAGAAAAACAGCATCGACCTGCCACCAGAACTGAACACAATACGGTCAGCGCGACCGATCAGGTTCTCAAACGGGACAAAACCAACGCCACCGGCCTGCTGGGCCAGACGGCTGTCAGCCGAGTTGTCACGGTTGTCACCCATAAAAAAGTAATGCCCCACCGGGACAGTGTAGACACCAGTATTGTCGGATGCCTGATTACCGATGTTCAGAATCGCGTGCTCAACGCCGTTAGGCAGCGTTTCGATCTGGCGGGATTTCATACAAGTGCCACCCTCGCCGATGGCACCATTTTCGCAACGGGGGCGCATGCCTTGCGGCCCCTGCCGCTCCATCGCTTCCTCAAATACCCCATCACCACGCAGCTCAACCGGCACGCCGTTGATACTGACGACCCCTTGGGTGATCTGAATTGTATCCCCGGGCAAGCCGATCAATCGCTTGATATAGTCGCGACCCGAAACAGGGTGACGAAACACTGCAACATCCCCGCGTTCTGGCTCTGATCCAAACAGTCGTTCGTTGTCGCCATCAAAAACACCGCAGATATCTTTTGCATCGATATTTACGCCAATGCGCGGGATGATCACGCTGGGGCAAGACGCGTAGGAGTAGCCATAAGCCATCTTGTTCACGAATAGGAAATCGCCAATCAAAAGAGTCTCTTTCATCGAACCGGACGGGATCCAGAACGGCTGAAAAAATAGGGTCCGGAAGATGCCTGCAATCACCAACGCATAGACAATGGTCTTGATCGTTTCGACAAAAGCGTTGCCGGTTTTTTCCTTCGCAGCCATCGTGGCGCTCCTGATGATACGTTTGTGGTTACATGCGGGCAGGATAGGCCCAAGTCAAGCCGAGCAACACCAGTCAAGCGCGCAACTGCGGCCCTGAAACAATGTTATTCTTGTTGCGGCATCAACGGGCGCGCCTCGATCACGACAAACGCCTGCGCCCAAGGGTGATCGTCGGTCAATGTTACGTGAATAATCGCTTCGTGCCCTGCCGGGGTCATTTGCGCAAGACGTTCTGCCGCCCATCCCGTGACCTGCATGACCGGCTGGCCCGTACGCAGGTTGCTGACAGCCATATCCCGCCACGCAATACCCATCCGCAGACCTGTCCCAAGCGCCTTTGAACACGCCTCTTTGGCGGCCCAGCGTTTGGCATAGGTTCCGGCCACATCCCGCCGACGTTCGGCCTTGTTCTGCTCAACCTCGGTGAAAACACGGTTTCGAAAGCGGTCACCAAAACGGTCCAACGTCCCTTGGATGCGTTCGATATTTGCCAGATCAGTACCGATACCCAGGATCATGCGCGGCCTCGCTTTTTGTGTTGAGGTATCTCTTACCCCGATATGGCCACAAAGGGAAAGCTAACCCCAAGCGCCCATGCCAGTATTAGTCCCAGCCCCAAACCAGACGAAACCGCTCCCGCCCTTTGCGCCGTCCAGCGCCCCATCAGACCAAAAACGATATAGAATAGCACAATCACCGGACCGATCAGCAGCAAAAAGAACAGGCCACTGAAATCAAGCGCGATAGCGCCACCCAGCGAGGCAAAGAAGAAAAACCGCAGGCCAAGCCGTTGCCACATTGGCCTGAACCCGCCCTGTGTTGCCATCGCATCACCCAGCATAAACGGCACTGTTCCCAAACAAAGCGCCAATATCACCCAAAGCCGATCCGCATTTGGCACAAAATTTGCACCGTATCTATCCAACGCCAAGCCAAATGCCCCGATACCCCAAAGCACCAAAGCGGCTATTCCCAATATCGAAACTGACCCAAACCGCAAACCAAAGAGCCGCAGCAACAGCAGTTGCAGCATGCCATAAAGTGCAAGATGCAGCGCCAGATAGTCCGCAACCAGCACTGGCAACCAATTCGGGTTGATGGTCGTTGCAACCAAAGGGACCACAGTCGCAGGAATAACCGTTGCCAGCAGTGCTTTGCGAAAACTTAGACGGCTGACGGATTTGACCGTGGCAGGCAACACTTGTGCCAACGGATAGGCAAGTGCGACCACTGCAGCCAACAGTCCAACCAACCACCAACCTGTGGGTGGCACCGCAGCAGTATTCGTACGCTGGTAGCTTTCATTCAGCCAGGCAAGCGCTTGCCTGCGGGCGTCGCGACTTTGTAAAACACTGACATGTTCGGTGTAAGGTGCCACAAAAGCCATCCGGCGAACGCTGTCTGTTTCAACGACCATGCCTTCTTGCGCTGCGGGATCAATCATCTGCACATATTCCAACGCAGCCTCGCGCAGACGCGCCTCCCATTGGCCGGAAATCACGAGCAGATCATCAGGCTTGGCCACCGTGACTGCCCCCGAAAACGCAGAGATTGCCACGACTGGCCCCACGTCAAGCTGTTGCGCGGCGCAGATAATAATGTCGGTCGCCATTGAGTGACCCAAAAGGGCGACAGGTTGGCGAGGCTCTGCAAAAGCCTGTGCGACTTCAACCGTCTGATTGACCAGCACCTGCGTCGTCCCTTCAATCTTGGTCAAATCGCCAGACATCGGAACGGGGTTGCGCCCGTGGCCTAAAAAATCAAATGCATAGGCACGGTATCCGGCCTGCGCGAGGGGAAGCGCATAGGCCTGCATCATCTGGCGGGATCCTGCGAAGCCATGTGCGATCACCACCACGGGCCCATCCGCGTTTGGCAAGGCGTAGCGGGTCACAGGTGTCTGGCCCACAAAGAGAGCGGTTATTTCGACACCACTTCGTGCTTTTTCCAACTGCCACACTGATACAAGCGCCAGAAGGCCGCCTAGAATCAACACCGCAAGCCGCACCCTAGCTATCGCGCGCATCATCCATCAAACGGCGCATCTCGTGTATCGCAGGCCCAAGACCCAAGAAAATCGCTTCGCCGATCAGGAAATGCCCGATGTTAAGTTCCTGCACCTCTGGAAACGCCGCAACAGGTGAAACCGTATCATAGGTCAAGCCGTGACCTGCATGGATTTCCAATCCCAGTTCACGCCCAAACTTCGCCATTTCCTCGAGCTTTTGCAGCTCTTTTTGCGCCTGCTCCCAATTGCCTTCGCTGAACGCATCGCAATATGCACCCGTATGCAACTCGATCACCTCGGCTCCGATCCGGTTGGCAGCCTCGATCTGGCGTTTGTCGGCGGCGATGAAAATACTGACCCGGCAACCTGCCTCGCGCAGCGGAGCGATGAAATGCGCAAGCCGGTTTTCTTCGCGCGCGACCTCAAGCCCGCCTTCCGTGGTCCGTTCCTCGCGCTTTTCCGGCACGATGCAAACGGCATGGGGCCGATGGCGCAACGCAATCGCTTGCATTTCATCTGTGGCGGCCATCTCAAAGTTAAGCGGCACTGTCAGGATTTCTTGCAACCCTTCGATATCAGCGTCGGTGATGTGACGGCGATCCTCACGCAGATGCGCGGTGATCCCATCGGCACCAGCCTCTTGGGCTGCGCGTGCTGCCCGCAAAGGATCAGGATAGGCCCCCCCGCGTGCGTTTCTGACTGTGGCGACATGATCGATATTGACCCCAAGTCGAAGCTTACCTTGCGCTACCATGATCTTTCCCCTTCTGCGCCGTGCGCTCTGCGATGCGTTTTGCTTCGGCCTTGGCCGCAGCCTTTTTCTTGAGCGCTTCAAATTTTGCCTTGATGACCCCTTTGCGCCGTTTTTGATAGGCGCGCAGCAAGGGTACAGACAGATAATATGCAATCGTGGCGCAGATGATACCGGGCAAAATGCCGCCAATCAGATAGGGGTAAAACACTTGACTCCAGAAGACAGCAAGACCCGCCCAATCCATGTCATCGCTGGTAAAAATCGCCACGAAATTCGCAAAAAGATCAGAGCCGGCATCCACAAATTTGCCACCAAAGGAACGATGCTCTCCATCCAGCATCGCAGAGCCTAAAATCCAATGCCCCATAGACAACGAGGATAGGCCAATCGGCACATAGGTGAGGGGATTGCCAAAAAACGTCCCCATCAAAGCCGCCAGCAGATTACCCTGCATCAGCCGGGACACCAGCGCGGCCACAATAAAATGCAAACCGTAAAACGGCGTGAAAGTGGTAAACACGCCCGCCCAGATCCCCCTCGCGATACGTTCGGGCGTGTCGGGCAAACGGCGCATCCGGTGTTTGACATAGTGAAACGCCCGCGTCCAACCACCACGCGGCCACATGAACTCGGCCATGGCACGCAATGTTGGCTTTGGATCGCGACGTTTAAAAATCAACTGCTTTTCCTTGGGTCCGGGAGGGGAATTGAGCGCCCTTAGGCGTTTTAATCGGGTGCTCTTTGCAACTTCATGTTTCTGTGCCTGCTGATCTCGGCTACTTCGCGTTCCGCTTCTATGGTTGGCATCAAGGAATGAAGATGCGCTATATCTCGTAACTCCACATAGATCAGCAAACGGTAAAAGTCAGGCTTGCGGTCAAGAAATTCCAAATCCGAGATATTGGCCGAGGACTGACCGATCAAGGTACAGATCCGCCCCAAGACACCAGCACCATTGCCAATGGTCAGATCCAGTGTCGCACCATAGATAGCCGGGTGCTGACCTTCATGCCAACGCAGGTCCAGCCAGCGTTCCGGCTGGTCTTCGTAGGCAGAAAGCCGTTCACAATCAATTGAATGGATCGTCACACCCTTGCCACGAAAAGTAATGCCGACAATGCGTTCCCCGGGCAGCGGCTGGCAGCAAGGTGCCCTGTCATAGGACTGCCCCGACTGAAGGCCCACAACCGCCCGCTTGCGGTCGACCTGCTCGCCGGGTTTCGGCTTCAACTCGGGATAGACAGCTTGAACGGCTTCGCGGCCCGTCAGGTCTGCCGACCCCAGTTTTTCCATAAGGTCTTCCGCACTTTTCAAGCGCAGATTCCGCGCCGCCGTACGCAACACCTTTTCGGTCGCGGCCTTGCCAATCTGCTCGAAAGCAGAGCGTGCCAATTCGCGGCCAAGACTGACAAAGCGCGCACGGTCGACTTCGCGCAGGGACCGGCGGATCGCGGTTTTGGCCTTGCCGGTCGTCGCAATATCCAACCACGTGACCTGCGGGGTCTGACCTTGCGCGGTTATGATCTCAATCGATTGTCCGTTCTTGACGCGTGTCCACAAGGGCACACGCATCCCGTCAATCTTGGCACCGACGCAAGCGGATCCGATCCGGGTGTGGATGGCATAGGCGAAATCAATCGGGGTGGCACCGCGAGGAAGCTTTACCACCTCGCCTTTAGGCGTAAAACAAAACACCTGATCAGCATACATTTCAAGCTTGACGGCTTCGAGGAAATCTTCGTGATCCTCCTCGGAATCCAGCTGTTCCGTCAATTGTGCAATCCACTTGACGGGATCGACAGCAAACGGGTTCTTCGAGCGCACCCCATCACGGTACGACCAATGCGCCGCAACACCGGTTTCAGCCACATCATGCATCTGGCGCGTTCTAATCTGGACTTCGACCCGTTTGCCGTCGCGCCCCGACACTGTGGCATGGATTGAGCGGTAGCCGTTGGTTTTGGGCTGGCTGATGTAATCCTTGAAACGTCCCGGCACCGCCCGCCAACGTCGGTGGATCACGCCAAGGGCACGGTAACACTCATCGTCCGAAGTCGTGATAACCCGAAAGCCATAGATGTCAGACAGCCGCGAGAAAGATTGATCTTTTTCCTGCATCTTACGCCAGATCGAATAAGGTTTCTTGGCGCGCCCGAACACTTCAGCCTCAATGCCCGCCTTTTCCAGCTCCACGCGCATGTCGCCTGTAATGCGCTGGATCACGTCACCCGTTTCACGTTGGAGCGTGATGAAACGTCGGATAATCGATTGCCGGCCTTCAGGGTTCAGAACGCGAAATGCCAGATCCTCAAGCTCTTCGCGCATCCATTGCATGCCCATCCTGCCCGCAAGCGGGGCATAGATATCCATCGTTTCGCGCGCTTTCTGGATTTGCTTGTCAGCGCGCATCGACTTGATCGTGCGCATATTGTGCAATCGGTCCGCCAGCTTGACCAAGATCACCCTCAGGTCCTTGGACATCGCCATGAAAAGCTTGCGAAAATTCTCGGCTTGCTTTGTCTCGGTTGAACTTAGCTGCAAATTGGTAAGCTTCGTCACACCGTCAACCAGCTCTGCCACATCGCGACCAAAGCGCTTTTCGACTTCGGCGTAAGACGCTTTCGTGTCCTCTATCGTGTCATGAAGCAAAGCTGTGATGATTGTCGCATCGTCCAGCTGCTGTTCGGTCAGAATGGCCGCAACAGAAACCGGATGCGTGAAATAAGGCTCGCCCGAGTGGCGAAACTGACCCTCGTGCATCGTCTGGCCAAAATCATAGGCCATCCGGACGTGTTTTTCATTAGTTTTAGGGTTGTAGGCGCGAACAAGCGCGACAAGATCGTCAGCCGTAATGTCGGCGTTGTTCATGCATGTCCTGCCTTATTGCCCCGCAGGGCGCGGGCCTTAGCCCTGCCCTTGTGCCGCCATCAGTTGCCGAAGCAGCATTTCTTCAGACATGCTGTCTTCTTCCGGCTTGTCCTTTTCAGCACCCATCAACAGCGCCATCGCATCTTCTTCAGGCTCATCGATTTCAATCTGGTTCTGGTTGCTTTCGATCAAACGCTCGCGCAGATCATCAGCGGACTGAGTCTCGTCTGCGATCTCACGCAAGGAAACGACAGGGTTTTTGTCATTATCGCGGTCGACAGTAACTGGTGATCCTGCGGCGATTTCACGGGCACGATGCGCCGCGAGCATTACCAGCTCGAAACGGTTTGGAACTTTGTCCACACAATCTTCAACGGTGACGCGGGCCATATAAATGCTCCAATCATAAGTGCTGCAAGAAGCCGACTGTTTAAAAGCCCTTGACGGGATTTACAAGCGCTTAATCGGACGGTACCACCTGATCTTTATCGTGCTGCGGCAGGTCACTCAACATTTGCAAAACCGTTTTTTTCAGCACCGGATGAAACCAATCAGGTGCAATTTCAGCCATCGGTACAAGGACAAACGCCCGATCCTGCAAACGCGGATGGGGCAGGATCAGATCATCGGGGGTTTGGCTCATCTGTTGTGCAAGCGGCAGACTGCGCCAGTGATTCTGCACCTGCACATTTGGGCAGACCACGTCGCCTACCGCCAACAAATCCAAGTCAACAGTTCTGGCATCCCATCGGATATCGCGCTTGCGGCCAAGCCCGGCCTCTAGCTTGTGCAGCACTTCGAGTATTTTGAGACATGACCAATCCGACGTAACGTAAACAACAGCGTTGACATAGTCCGGACCGGACCCGGCAGGGAAAGCCGGATTTGTAAAAAAACGACTGACAGCCCGAACCTGAAGTCCGATGTTTTCCATCATTTGAATGGCTTGCTGAACCGTCTCTCTGGGGCCCCCGGCATGTGATGACTGATTGCTCCCCAAAGCGATCCAAGCGTTTTTTTGCTCAGTCTGTGCAATATCCAACGGATCGTGGTCATTTGACACTTGTTGCCTCACTAAAGATACTTAGAATGCGACCTCTAATAAGATTGTTTCCAGCAAGAAAACAAGCTAACTCAAGTTGAACATTTTTGAAACCACTTTTCAAAAAGTTAATATAACAAGGGCATTTCATGTTTTATAAAGACGAGCGGCTAGCGTTGTTCATTGATGGATCAAATCTTTACGCAGCCGCCAAAAGCCTAGGTTTCGACATCGACTACAAGCTTTTGCGTACAGAGTTTATGCGCCGCGGAAAGCTTTTGCGCGCTTTCTACTACACCGCGTTACTTGAGAACGAAGAGTATTCTCCGATCCGGCCCTTGGTAGACTGGCTGAACTACAACGGCTTCACGATGGTGACAAAGCCCGCCAAAGAATACACTGACAGCATGGGTCGTCGTAAAGTTAAGGGCAACATGGACATCGAATTGGCCGTGGATGCGATGGAGCTTGCCCCCCATCTAGACCACATTGTCATATTCTCGGGAGACGGCGATTTCCGGCCATTGGTCGAAAGCTTGCAGCGTCAAGGCGTGCGCGTCTCGGTTGTTAGCACCATTCGCAGCCAGCCCCCCATGATATCCGACGATCTGCGCAGGCAGGTTGACAACTTTATCGAACTTGAAGACTTGCGCGATGTCATTGGCCGCCCTCCCCGGGACAGCAACGACGACTAGTCAAGAAAAAGCCCGCTTCACTGCACATCAGTTTAAGCGGGCGATTCGGTTCATTCCGTTTTCCAGATAAACCGGCTGCCTCGACTGTATTCCATGCGCTCCGGGCCATCGTCAGGCACATCATGGAAAAAACCCGCCAACATCCAGAACAAACTGCATGACCATCGGTCTGGACGATCTCTGCTTGAGCAATTACCTATTGAGCAACCAAAGGAGCATGCCATGCAGAAAAAGCCCCTGACCCTCTACCTGGCCGCGCCACGTGGCTTCTGCGCCGGTGTGGACCGCGCCATCAAGATCGTCGAAATGGCTCTCGAAAAATGGGGCGCGCCCGTCTATGTGCGCCATGAAATCGTTCATAACAGATTCGTGGTGGATGGCCTGCGCGACAAGGGTGCTGTCTTTGTCGAGGAATTGTCTGAATGCCCGGATGATCGCCCCGTGATTTTCTCGGCGCACGGTGTGCCAAAATCAGTTCCGAATGCGGCACAGGCCCGCAATATGGTCTATGTCGACGCCACCGGCCCGCTGGTCAGCAAAGTCCATATCGAAGCGCAACGCCACGCAGATGCAGGCCTTCAGATGATCATGATTGGCCACGAAGGTCACCCCGAAACTGTTGGGACGATGGGGCAGTTGCCCGACGGCGAAGTGTTGTTGGTAGAAACCCCCGAAGACGTCAAAACTGTAACTGTCCGCGATCCGCAAAAGCTCGCGTATGTTACCCAGACAACGCTGAGTATTGACGACACCGCCGATATCGTTGCTGCCTTGAACGCGCGTTTCCCGGCTATCGTGGGTCCGCACAAGGAAGACATCTGTTATGCCACCACGAACCGTCAAGAAGCGGTCAAGGCCATGGCCCCCAAGTGCGACGCGATGCTGGTTGTCGGCGCGCCCAATTCGTCTAATTCGAAACGTCTGGTCGAGGTTGGATCCCGCGCTGGTTGCTCGTACGCGCAACTGGTCCAGCGTGCGGATGACATCGACTGGCGGGCTTTGGATGGGATCAACAGCATTGGCATCACGGCTGGTGCATCTGCCCCAGAGGTACTGATCAACGAGGTTATCGACGCCTTCAAATCACGCTATGATGTGACCGAAGAAATGGTCGAGACAGCGGTTGAGAACGTCGAGTTCAAAGTCCCTCGCATCCTGCGCGTTCCCGCATGATCGGCATCCCCCGCGCCCCGCTTCTTTTAGGCCTTGCCGGACTGATACCATTTGTTTGGGGGGCTTTAACGGTTTTGAACCAGCCTCTCGCCACTTGGGCTGCTGCCAATCTGGGCGGCCGCTTTGTCGGGCCATACATACAGCTTTTCTATGGTGCCGTGATCTTGTCCTTCATGTCCGGCATACTCTGGGGCTTTGCCACCAAAGCAACAGGCGCGCAGGCGGCGACGGGCTATGCGCTCTCCGTTATTCCGGCGCTGTGGGCTTTCTTCATGACCGGCGGCGGGCCCGTTGGCGCAGGGCTAAACCTGATGTTCGGCTTTGGCGGTTTATTGATTCTGGACTTTGCGTTTTGGCGATGGGGTCTTGCCCCCGAATGGTGGATGAAGCTGCGCGTTTTGCTGACGGCAATCGTGCTCGCCTCTCTCGCCACCGGCGTGTTCCTTTGAGCGACCACGAAACGCTGAGCGTCTATCCCGCGCAAGCCAATGAATACGCATCGGTCACATCAAATCTGGCTGGCGATCCCTTGCTGGCCGCCTTCATCACATCGGTCAAACCAGGCGGAGAGGTCTTGGACCTTGGCTGCGGCCCCGGTATCGCGGCAGCTGAGATGGCAAGGGCGGGCTTGAATGTTACCGCGATGGATCCCGTGGCCGAAATGGTTGCCCTTGCCGCCCAAAACGCAAACATCACCACCAAGATCGGAAGTTTCGACGATCTGAAAGAGGTTGATTGTTACGATGGCATCTGGGCCAACTTCAGCCTGCTCCACGCCCCCCGGGCCGACATGCCAAGACACCTATCCAACATCGCCCGCGCGCTACACCCCGGCGGGATATTTCACATCGGTGTGAAACTTGGCACGGGCGAAAAGCGCGACCGCATCGGGCGGCTCTATACCTACTTCACCGAAGACGAACTGGTGACGCTGCTGACCCATGCCGGATTAAACGTCACGGATCGCAAAAAAGGCCGCGATAAGGGGCTGGACGGCACCGAGGCAGACTGGGTATGCCTGCGCGCATGGCGAAGCTGATTGCATATACTGATGGGGCCTGTTCAGGCAATCCCGGCCCCGGCGGCTGGGGTGCTTTGATGCGTGCGATGGATGGCGACACCGTCGTCAAGGAACGCGAGCTTAAGGGCGGCGAACCTGACACGACCAACAACCGGATGGAGCTTATGGCCGCGATCAGCGCGCTTGAAGCACTGGAACGGACGACCGAGATTACCATCGTTACTGACAGTAACTATGTAAAAAACGGCATTACCGGCTGGATCTTTGGCTGGAAGAAAAACGGCTGGAAGAACGCCGCGAAAAAACCTGTGAAAAATGCCGAGCTGTGGCAGCGACTGGACGCGGCCAACGCCCGCCATAAGGTCACTTGGGAATGGGTCAAAGGCCACGCTGGCCACCCCGAAAATGAGCGCGCGGATGAGTTGGCGCGGGCGGGCATGGCCCCGTTCAAGGGCAAATGAGCCTGATCAGCGTTCTCGACTATGCCTCGGTGCTGGTGTTTGCCATTACCGGAGCATTGGTCGCCAGTCGGGCCCAGCTTGATCTGGTGGGCTTTGCCTTTGTGGCCTGCCTGACGGCCTTGGGGGGTGGTACGTTGCGCGACCTGCTGCTGGACCGAAACCCCATCTTCTGGATCGACAACCCCGCGTATCTGGGTGTTGGTGTCTTCGCTGCCTTCGTCGTCTTTTTCACCGCGCATCTGCTGGAGAGCCGCTATCGCACGCTGATTTGGCTCGATAGTTTTGCCCTCGCCGTTGCGGTGGCGGCGGGCGCAGGGGTTGCCATGGCTTTGGACCAATCCCCGACAATCGTGGTGCTGATCGGCATGATCACAGGCTGCATGGGCGGGTTGATGCGAGACGTGGTGGTGAACGAAGTGCCACTGGTTCTAAAACAAGGCGAACTTTACGTCACTGCCGCCTTTGCCGGGGCCGCGACCGCAGTTCTGACACGCTATCTGGCCGGCGAAGAAGCTATCGCCCTTTTTGCCGGATCATGTGTCACTTGGGTTCTGCGTGCAGGGTCGCTTTATTTTGGCTGGCATCTGCCCGTCTATAAAGGCCGCCCGCCACGCGCCTGAGCTATTTCTTGCGCCAGTGGAACGGCACGATAATCAACGCGCCAATGGAAGACGCAATCGCGTTCAAACCCGGAGAGTTGAAGCCAAGGCCAAACATCAGCCGCACGAAGTAAAATAGAAATGCCCCGCCCACACAAATGATGATCGAGGCAAGGATACCGTTGCGGGTAAAGCCTGATTTTTCAGCCAGATAGCCGACGATCCCTGCGATCACCACGGTGCCGATCATGGATGGAAACATGGGGCTATCCTTTACCTAAAACTGTACCGGGTGCGATCTGCGCACCTTGCTGAAACACTGACGCATCCTGCGCTGCTTTGCCCGCCCGTTGCAAGCGGGTCAGTTGAACGGCCCCTGTGCCACAAGCCACGCGCAGGTCATGGTCAAGCACTTCGCCCGGCGTGCCGTCGCCCTCTGCGCGTGTTGATCCCAGCACTTTGACACGGGTTTCCCCGATCTCGAACCAAGCCCCCGGAAAAGGCGAGAGCCCCCGGATCAGACGGTCGACCTGTGCGGCGGGCTGTTTCCAATCAATCTGCGCCTCGGCCTTGTCGATCTTGGCAGCATAGGTGACGCCCTCCTCGGGCTGGCGCTCAGGGGTCAGATCTGAAAGCTTCGCCAACGCCTCAACGATAAGCCGCGCGCCCATTTCGCTCAGGCGGTCATGCAGCACAATCGTGGTTTCAGCCGTGCGGATGGGTGTCGCTTCGCGCAGCAAAACAGGACCTGTGTCCAGCCCAGCCTCCATCTGCATGATGCAAATGCCGGTTTCCGCATCCCCCGCCATGATCGCGCGGTGGATGGGTGCAGCGCCGCGCCAGCGCGGCAACAAGCTTGCGTGGATGTTCAAAAAGCCTTGCGCAGGCGCGTCCAGAACCGCTTGCGGCAGGATCAATCCATAGGCAACGACGACCGCGATGTCAGCCTGCAACGCGGCAAAATCCTGCTGTGCCTCTGGCCCTTTCAAAGACACAGGAAACCGCACGGGCAAACCCAACGCCTCGGCGCGGGTCTGCACGGGGCTCGGGCGGTCCTTTTTTCCACGGCCCGCAGGACGTGGCGGTTGGCAATAGACGCAAACTACCTCGTGACCCGCCAAGACCAGCGCATCCAGCACCGGCACTGAAAACTCAGGCGTTCCCATAAAGATCACGCGCATTGGCTTATCCTTTAAATTTCCGCGCCTTGCGCAGCAGCATGTCGCGACGGGTCTTGCTTAGGGTGTCGAAGTACATCTTGCCCGCCAGATGGTCGATCTGGTGCTGCACGCTGGTAGCCTCAAGCCCGACAAAATCGCGGCGCGTCACAACGCCGGTTTCGTCCATGTAGCGTACTGTGACACCACGCGGGCGTTTGACCGTAGCGGAAACACCAGGAAGGTTCGGGCTGGCTTCGTCATGTTCATTCAGGATCGCAGACGCATCTAGGATCTCTGGATTGGCAAGCCTGATCCGTTTGTTGCGCGCTTGCGACGCATCAACGACAGCGACCTGCAGCATCACGCCGATCTGGGTAGCAGCAAGGCCAACGCCGGGCATCGCGTCCATCGTGTCGATCATATCATCCCACAGGGTGCGGATTTCATCTGTGATCTCTGATACTTTGGCAGCCGGAGTACGCAGACAGGCATTTGGCCAAGGGATGATTTTGCGCACGGTCACTGGGCATCATCCTTTTCGACACGATCATAAATCACGATCCCGTCAAGGTGGTCATATTCATGCTGCACGATAACGGCTTCTGATCCGCTGAACGTCCGCTCGTGCGTGCCCTCAACGTCGGTCCAGCGCAAGGTCACTTGTGCGGCGCGTTCAATATCCATGGGCGTATCGGGGATCGACAAACAGCCTTCCTCCCCAGTCAACCGATCTTCGGACAAGGCGATGATTTCCGGGTTCACGCAGGCGATCGGTGTCGGATTACCCTCTTTCCAGCCGGCATCGAACACAAAGATCCGTTCTGACCGTCCGACCTGAGGGGCGGCAAGCCCGCGCCCTGGCGCATCATACATCGTGTCAAACATATCAGCCATCAGCCGGACGATCTCGGGCGTGATGATCGGGACGGGTGCGCAAACCCGTGTCAGCCGCGCATCGGGCCAGATTACGATATCCAAAAGGCTCATCCGCGCGCCAATTCGCGTTTGAGCTTGGTCATCTTGCGGGTAATCATCTGGCGCCGCAGAGGCTTGAGGTAATCGATGAACAGCTTGCCATCCAGATGGTCGATCTCGTGCTGCACGCAGGTCGCCCACAGCTTGCTAAAGGTTTCCGTCTGTTCGTTCCCTTCGCGGTCAATCCAACGCACGTCAACCTCCGCAGGGCGGGTGACATCCGCATATTGCTCAGGGATCGACAGACAGCCCTCCTCGTAGGTGCCTTGCTCCTCCGACGTCGCGATGACCTCGGGGTTGAACATGATCAGAGGGCGCGGTTTTTCGCCGTCCTCCTTGATGCAATCCATCACGACAAGGCGGCTGAGCACACCGATCTGGGGTGCAGCAAGGCCAATGCCCGGTGCATCATACATTGTGGTCAGCATGTCATCAGCTAGCGCGCGCAACTCGTCCGTCATATCGGTGACGGGCGCGCATAGCTTTTTCAGCCTGGGGTCGGGGTGCAAGATAATATTTCGTCTCTTTTGTTTGATTTAGGACAACACCCGCGCCGCTGCAACCTCGGGGCTTGCGGTCCGGGCGATTAGGTTTAGCTTATCCGCAAAATAAGGCAGGAGGCCTCCATGAGCTTTGACGAAATCATCGACCGGCGCGGCACCCATTGTTCAAAATGGGACACGATGGAGCCCATCTACGGTGTGCCCCGCGACACCGGGATAGCGATGTGGGTTGCCGATATGGATTTCCGCCCGCCTGCCGTGGTGCAAAAAGCGTTGCAAGACATGCTTGATCACGGCGTCTATGGCTATTTCGGGGATGCCAGTAAATATCTAAGGGCGATCCAGTGGTGGATGGACAACCGCCATGGCTGGCACGTGCAGCCCGAGTGGATCTTTACCACCCACGGTCTGGTGAACGGCACTGCGATGTGCGTCGATGCCTTTACCAAACCCGGCGAAGGCGTCGTGTTGTTTACCCCGGTTTATCACGCCTTTGCCAGGGTGATCTCGGCTGCCGGGCGCGAGGTTGTCGAATGCGAGATGGTGAACAATCAAGGCCACTACGAGCTTGATTTCGACGCCTACGATGCGCAGATGACTGGAAACGAGAAGATGCTGGTGTTCTGTTCGCCCCATAACCCCAGCGGGCGGGTCTGGACGCAGGCAGAACTGGCCGAGGTTGCGAGTTTTGCAAAGCGCCATGATCTGGTGTTGGTCTCAGATGAAATTCACCATGATTTGGTCATGCCCGGAAACAAGCACACTGCGATGGCCCTGATCGACGGTGTCCAAGACCGCCTTGTAATGATGACCGCAACCACCAAGACCTTTAACATCGCAGGCAGCCACATAGGCAATGTGATCATTCCCGACCCAGACCTGCGCAAGGTTTTTGCGGCCCGTATGAACGCGATGGGCGTATCACCAAATTCCTTTGGCTTGGTCATGGCCACCGCAGCTTATTCCCCGGAAGGTGCTGCATGGGTTGATGAGTTGGTGGCCTATCTCGACGGCAACCGCAAAATATTTGACGAGGCCGTCAATGCGATCCCCGGCCTCAAATCAATGCCGCTCCAATCAACCTATCTGGCTTGGGTGGACTTTGAGGATACCGGCATGCCGCGATCAGAGTTTACGAAACGGGTCGAGCAAAACGCTGAAATCGCAGCCAACCATGGTCCGAGCTTTGGCAAAGGTGGCGACAGCTTTATGCGCTTCAACATCGCCACGCCCCGTGCGCGGGTCGAAGAAGCCTGCAACCGTTTGCGCGATGCGTTCAAAGATTTGCAATAGGTTTCAGGTTGGTGCGTCAACGGCAATAAGGGCAACAGGCGCATCAACCGACCTTTCGAAGTCCAACGCAGGCTTTTCACACACCTTTGTGGCACGCTTGAACTCATACTGCATCTCGCCGCTTTCTTCTTGCCCCGCAACGATCAAGCACTGAAACAGGTGAACCGACCCATCATATAGGTCAACCAAGCCCCTTAGTTGCGGTGCCGACGCCGCATCAAGGGAAAACCCCTCGCCCCAGTACCGCAGAACCTTGTGATGGGTGTTATCCACCTCAATCCGCAGTTTGGAAGACTTTCGCAAACTGTCCATGCGCGCCGCGTCAAGTCCGGCTTGGATGTCTTTAGACAATGAAACTTCCATGAATCCCCCGATCTGAAATTTAGAATGACCCGATATTCTGCAAAATCAAGCTGCTAAATGAAAAGTACCCCCCCGTGCATCTACGCAGACTTCCTGTGCAGTCATACCTGTAGTCATAAATCGACAGTCCGTTAGTCTATCGACAAATAGGTAAAGGAACGATCAATGGGTGTTTTGGTAGACGGCGTTTGGCAAGACCAATGGTACGACACAAAATCTTCGGGTGGAAAATTCGAACGGTCCGCTGCAAAGTTTCGCAACTGGATCACCGCAGATGGCAGCCCGGGCCCCTCGGGCGATGGTGGTTTCAAAGCCGAAACTGGCCGCTATCATCTTAATGTAAGCTACGCGTGCCCTTGGGCTCATCGCGCGTTGGTGTTCCGCGCACTCAAGGGATTGAAGGACCACATAACGATTTCAGTCGTCCATCCGGACATGCTGGGCGAAGGCTGGACCTTTGAGACCAACTTTGAAGGTGCCACCGGCGATACGCTTTTTGGCACGACTTTCGCCCGAGACATTTATACCCGCGCCGACCCAAAGTTCAGCGGGCGCGTCACCGTGCCGATCCTTTGGGACAAAAAGAACGGGACAATTGTTTCCAACGAATCCTCTGAAATCATTCGAATGTTCAACACTGCCTTTAATGACATCACCGGTAATACTGACGACTATTGGCCCGAACCACAGCGCGACAGGATCGAAACGGTAAATTCGCGGGTGTATGACACTGTAAACAATGGTGTCTACAAATGTGGGTTTGCCACAACTCAATCCGCCTATGACGAGGCCGTCGAACCCCTGTTCGACAGTCTTGAGTGGATCGAAGAAATCCTCTCAAATGACCGCTATCTGATCGGTGACACGATGACAGAGGCAGATTGGCGACTTTTCACTACGCTGATCCGCTTTGACATGGTGTATCACCTCCACTTCAAATGTAATCGAAAGCGGATCGTGGATTACCCGAACCTTTGGGCCTATACGCGGGAATTGTATCAGGTTCCGCATGTTGCAGAAACGGTGCACATGGATCACATCGTACGCCATTACCACTATAGCCACGAGACAATTAACCCCAACAGGATCATCCCGATCAATCCTGTCCTTGATTTCACAGCCCCGCATGGCCGCGGTTAAAACCAGCCACCGCCTTAAACTGCTTTCGGCCCGCAATGTTCGACAAGTGCGACCAGATCTTCTGGCGGGGTGGCTGTTGGCACAAAAGCACTGGCATTTGCACAATGGGCAAAGATCGAGCCGTCTGAGAAAAATGTCGTGTTGGTGACAAAGATTATGCGGGCATCTGGGTGCCGATACTGGGCATAATCCGCCACAGATAATGCAGCGCCTTTGTCCAAAAACAAATCAAGGATAATAATGTCCACAGCGTAATGGTGAAGAATATCAACCGCTTCTTCTTGACTGACAGCAAGGATCACATCCATCTTTTGCCGCTCAAGATGTCGCTGCCACAACCTCCCTAAATCCGCTTGGCTTTCAACGATCAAAACGTTCATGACACCCCCAAGGCGATCACTGATCAAATATAATTGGCTTTAAATAATATAATTTTGCAGCCTAAACTCTTAAGAAAGAGTTAAAATTCGCTCGAATGGCTGTAGGTCAAAGTTGCCACCATTTCGAAGCTTGGGGGTCCTGACGCTTCGAACTCTTCAGTTTCACTTGCATGCAAGACCCTAAGCCACCAGCGTTTCCGCCTTTTTCAGGTCCACTGATACCAACTGGCTCACGCCCTGCTCGGCCATGGTAACACCAAACAAACGGTCCATCCGCGCCATCGTGACCGCATGGTGCGTAATGATCAAAAAGCGCGTATCTGTCTGGCGGCACATTTCATCCAGCAGATCACAAAAACGCGTCACATTCGCATCATCCAATGGCGCATCTACCTCATCAAGTACACAGATCGGCGCGGGATTGGCCAAAAACACCGCAAAGATCAGTGCCATCGCGGTCAAGGTCTGCTCCCCTCCGGACAGCAGGCTAAGCGTACTCAGCTTCTTGCCCGGCGGTTGGCACATGATCTCAAGACCCGCTTCCAGCGGATCATCCGATTCAACCATGACCAAATCAGCCTCTCCACCATTGAATAGGTGACGGAACAGCATGGAAAAATTGCTGTTAACCTGTTCAAACGCGGTCAGCAGGCGCTCCCGTCCCTCGCGGTTCAGACTTGAAATACCACTACGCAGCGTCCTGATCGCTTCGGTCAGATCGGTTTTTTCGGTGGTCAGGTTATCATACTCGCCCTGAACCTCTTTTGCATCCTCCTCGGCGCGCAGGTTCACAGCCCCCAAAGCCTCGCGCTGCCGCTTCAGGCGATTTACATCTGCCTCCAGCCCTTCGACGCCCGGCATCTGGTCTGGGTCCACATCCAGAGAGGTCAGCAACTGAGCAGGTGTCATTTGCTGGTCTTCCGCGATACGTCCCGCCGCATATCCCACGGTTTCCTTGGCCGCATCTGCGCGCGCCTCAGATCTTGCCCGGCCTTCGCGGGCTTCCGACGCAAGCCGCTCGGCCTCGCGCTCGGCCAAGGTCGCGTCGCGCAGCGTCCCCTCTGCAACAGACAGGCGATCATGCGCTTCTGCCTTTCGCGCTTCTGCTGTGGAAATTGCGCGCGTTAGTTCATCACGCTTGGCGGCAATTTCCGATGGCGCGGCACTTGCGTCCTTCAACTCCACTTCAGAGGCGGCTTTGCGTTCAACCAATTCCGCACTGCGTTTACCTGCCGTTTCAAGACGCAGACGCCATCCGCTCAGCTCTTTCGTCACCTCCTGAGCGCGTTTTAAACGGGCATCCCCCTCGCGGCGAAGCTCGTCATGGGCAGAACGCCGCGACATCATCGCGATGCGCGCGCCTTCAACCGTCATGCGCAGCGTCTCAACGCCTGCCCGGGCATCAGCCACATCATCCAAACCGGCCAAAGCGCGCTCTGCTTGTGCAACTTGTTGGCGGCTTGCCATCGCTTCTTCCTCATGGCGCGTAACTGCCAGGCCCAGACTTTCCAACCGTCCTTCTGCAAGATTGCGATCCGCCTCGGCACGGCTTAACGCACGCCCGGCATCGGCCACAGCGCGATCTGCCTCGCGGCGTGCATCCCGCGCCCGTTTGTCGGCTTCGGTTTGTGCGGCCAAGGTCCGCTGCAATGCGTCATGCGCATCACGCGCAGCATCGGCACGTTGATTGGCTTGCTCAAGCGCTTGCTTCAAGACTTCCAAACGGTTGATCTGCTGCAAGCGGAGCGCCGCTGCTGAGGGCGCATCTTCCGCCCAAGCGCGAAAGCCGTCCCACCGCCATAGATCACCCTCTGGCGAAACGAGCCTTTGCCCCGGCTTTAGCGCAGCTTGCAAACCCGGCCCGTCATCTGCATCGACCAACCCGATCTGGCTCATCCGTCTGGCAAGCACATCAGGCAATGAGACGTGAGCCGTGAGCGACGTGACACCCTCGGGCAAAGGCTGCACGAAATCGTAAGCAGGTAAAGCGGCCCATCCAGAAGGCCCGTCCGCCTCGACTTGCGGGGCACGCAGATCATCGGCCAATGCCGCACCAAGCGCTTTTTCAAAGCCATGTTCCACCTGCAGGCGGTCTAGTATCTGCCCACCTTCGGCAGTGTCTCGTTCAACGAGCTTGGCAAGCGCCCCCGCCTCTGCGCGCAAGGCATTCATCTCGCCCTCGGCCTCTGAACGTTCCGCCCGCGCATCAGCCTCTCGGGCTTGGGTGGTTGCACGTGCTTCTTCGGCGTCATTCAACGCCGCTTCGGCCCTGTCCGCCTGCGTCGTCGCTGCGGCTTCTGCAACGGTGGCAGCGTCGAAATCGGTCGCCGCTTTTTTCAAGGCAGCCTGACTTTGCGCAACCGCATCGCGTGCCTTGACCGCTTCGCTTTCGGATTTGCTCAGCGTCTTTCGGCTGTCACTCAACAAGCGTTCCGCCGATCCATGCCGGGCTGCCAAGCGCGCGACATCTTCTGTCAGTTGCGACAGTGCACCTTCATGGCTTTGAAGAACCGCTGCCGCTTCCCGCGCCGCCTCGGAAGCAGCTTCCAGCGCCTCGACATGCCCTGCTCCGGCCTTTCCAAGTTCTTGTGATTCCCATTCCAGCCGGCTTATCGTGTCTTCTGCATCCCGGTTAAGCCCAGCCTCACGCTCGATATCGCGGGCCAACTGGGCTATCCGCTTGGTCAGCGCATCAATGGTTTCCTGCGCGCGCGCCTCTTGATCGGTCAGAGTGTCGCGCTGCACTCCAAGGCGCTGAACGACAGCCGCCGCTATTGCATCCTCTTCGCGCAATGCAGGAAGCCCGTCTTCGGCGGTCTGGCGTCCCTTTGCCGCGTGGCGCACGGCACCTTCGGCTTTGGCCGCGTCCGTAACCCGATGACGTAAATCCTCGGCTGCGGCCGCGCGTGCATCATCTGCTTCACGCCAACGCCGATAAAGTAACATTCCTTCCGTCTTGCGCAGGTCGTTACCAATCTCGCGGTATCTTGCCGCCTGTCGCGCTTGCCGGGCCAGTTGCGCCAATTGCGCAGCTAATTGTTCAATAACGTCATCCACACGCGCGAGGTTCGCCTCCGCGCCGTTCAACTTCAACTCAGCCTCGTGCCGCCTTGCGTAAAGCCCAGAGATACCAGCCGCTTCTTCCAGAATACGGCGGCGGTTTTTAGGCTTGGCATTGATCAGTTCAGAGATTTGCCCTTGCCGCACCAGTGCCGGAGAATGCGCACCGGTCGAGGCATCCGCGAACAGCATCTGTACATCCCGGGCGCGCACGTCTTTTCCTGCGGCCTTATAGGCGCTGCCGACATCGCGGGTAATACGACGGACGATTTCGATCTGGTCGGCGTCATTGAAGCCCGCAGGCGCAAGCCGTTCCGAATTATCAATATGCAGGGCAACTTCGGCAAAATTTCTGGCAGGACGCGTAGCCGCACCTGCAAAAATCACATCCTCCATCCCTCCGCCGCGCATGGCGGTCGGTCGGTTTTCGCCCATCACCCACCGCAGCGCTTCCAGAAGGTTGGATTTTCCACACCCGTTCGGTCCGACGACACCGGTCAGACCCTCAGCGATGATCAGGTCGGTCGGGTCAACGAAACTTTTAAAGCCGGTCAGTCTGAGTTTGGAAAACTGCAAGCGTCCCCCGCAGGTGTGATTCCTAGGATGCGGTCAAGTTGGCGCTATGTGCGGGCGTGTGTCAATCGCCGCACGCTAGGGAATGAGGCTTCGATGGCTCTTATCCCCAAGATATTGCGTTAACCCGACCCGGTGCAGATCAAATTGAGTATCGGCGGGTCGTCCAGCCGTGACGGGTCAACCTTTGCAAAACGGCATTTGGCAGGCAGCGTGTTTTGCCGTGTCGCCATGTCCTTGTCACAGGCCAGCACACCCGTCGCGAGCGCTTGATCCCCCAAGACCTTCACAACCTTACACCCACTTACCGCCTCGAACGCGAACGCGGCACGTGCCTTGATAGGACCGAACCGCGGCGCATATTCAGGATTGATCCGCATCGCTTCCGCCAATTCGCCCCGAACCCTGATATCAAAAACCGATCCATCAACACTGATCCGCGTCGCGGGCAGGTCACGGAAATGCGGCCCAGGTGTGTTACAGCCCGCCAGCGATACGAAAAGAGCAAGAACAAACAACAAATGTTTCATCACACAGACTTAGGCGAGAAAAATGAACTAGATATGAATACACGACAAAGCGATTGCCGCCGTCGCAATGCGGTCATATAAACTGGCCAATTCAAGGAATGCCTCATGCCGTTTCGTCCAGTATCTTCTGAAAAACTTTCCCATGCCGTCGTTCGGCAGGTAGAAGAGTTGATTCTGCGCGGCATTCTTCGCCCCGGAGAGCGATTGCCCGCAGAACGCGATTTGGCCAAGCGACTAGAGGTGTCGCGCCCATCCCTGCGCGATGCGATCGCGCGGCTTGAGGAAACTGGCCTTTTGACCGCAAGGCCCGGTGCCGGCGTCTATGTTGCCGATGTGCTTGGCGGCGCGTTCGCACCACCCTTGATCGAGCTTTTTGCGCGCCATGACGAGGCCGTCTTTGACTACCTGTCCTTTCGGCGGGACATGGAGGGTTTGGCGGCAGAACGCGCCGCCCGGATTGGATCTGACACCGATCTTGAAGTCGTCAGCGCGATCTTCGAGAAAATGGAAACCGCCCACCAAAAACGCGATGGCCAAAACGAAGCGCAGTTGGATGCCCAGTTTCACATGGCAATCATCGAGGCGAGCCATAACGTGATTATGCTGCATATGATGCGATCAATGTACGATCTTTTGCGCGGGGGCGTTTTCTACAATCGGCAAGTCATGTTCAAACAGCACACGACCCGTTCTGCGCTGCTTGACCAGCATCGCAGCATCAATGACGCGTTATTGGCACGCGACCCAGTCGCTGCACGTGCCAGCGTCGACGCCCATTTGACCTATGTTGAAAAGGCTCTTCGCGACCAGCAACGCGCCAGCCGCAACGAAGAAGTGGCGCATCAAAGGCTGCAGCACGAGACAAAGCACGACTGATCCAACATCAAACACCCGACAAACAAAAAGGGCCCCGGAACATATCCGAGGCCCTCTTAAAGCTTTGTGAAGATTAATGCAGTTTCGCGTCTACATCAGCGATTGCGCTGTCGATCAGGGCATTCCCGTCTGCGGCAGTCATCTTCTTGGCGATGACGTCCTTTGCAGCGGCAATCGCAATAACAATTGCTTGGTCGCGAACTTCCTTGATCGCAGCAGCTTTAGCCGATGCGATCTGTTCTTCAGCGGCAGCAAGACGGCGAACGATTGACTTGTCCAAGTCAGCACGCGCCTGATCAGCAGCCTCGTTTGCTTCTGCCTTTGCTGCGGTCACGATCCGGTCAGCTTGGTCTTTGACCTCTTGCTGCTTGCGCTCGTAGCTGGCCAAAAGCGTCTGTGCTTCTTCGCGCAGCGCGCGGGCCTCGTCGAGTTCAGACTGGATGCCATCGGCACGCTTGTCCAACATACCAAACAGCAAGGATGGCACTTTGAAATAGAGCAAAACACCAAGAAATACGAGGAAACCAAGAAGAACGATGAAATCGGTGTTGGCTAGCGAAAAGAAGGCACCGCCTGCCGCGAAGGCCGGAGATGCGACCAACCCCGCAATTAAGACTGAGAACGTCAGACGCATGGCTTATCCTTTCATCTGGGCGTCAACCGCCGAAGCTACAGATTTGGCGTCAGCAGTACTGCCCATCGCCTCGACAATTGCCAAAGCGGTATCTTTCGCTACTTCTTCGACGTTTTGCAGAGCACCAGCGCGTATTTCCGATATCGCTTTTTCGGATTCGGCGGATTTAGCAGCTATCTCGGCGTCAGCTTTCGCAATCGCCTTGTCGAGGTCTGCCTGAATATCTGCTTTTGCAGCCGCAACAATGCGTTGTGCTTCCGCACGCGCGTCGACCAACGCTTTGTCGTAAGCCGCCTCTGCTTGAGTTGCCTTGACCTTGAGGTCTTCGGCGGCAGCAATGTCATTCGTGATCGTGCCTTGGCGTTCTGCCAAAACCGAACCAATACGCGGCAATGCGACACGCGAAAGAATAAAATAGATCGCAACCAAGGCCACGACCAGCCAGAAAATCTGGTTGCCGAACCATTCGCCACACAACTGCGGCATGCCGATGGCACTGCCGAATTCGTTAACGCACGTGCCAGCGAGTTCCGTATTAATTGGTTCAGTTGCCATCACGGCCTCCTGTCAAAACATCCAAATCCCTTGGGCAGCGCACTGACGCGCGCTGCCCGAAGCATAAGGAAGTGTCAGTATGACGCTTAAACGGCAAACATCAAAAGCAGCGCAACGAGGAACGAGAAGATCCCCAAAGCTTCTGCAAAGGCGATGCCGATGAAAAGTGTAGCGGTCTGGCCAGCAGCTGCCGAAGGATTGCGCAATGCGCCGGCAAGGTAGTTGCCTGCAACGTTGCCCACACCGATGGCTGCGCCACCCATGCCGAATGCTGTCAGTCCTGCGCCAATATACTGGCCCATTTGTGCGAGTTCGCCTTCCATGTCATTTCTCCTTACAATGGAATTGAGGTGATGTCGTAGGGCAAGGAAAACCTTGGCCCTGTGGGTGTTAGTGATGCGGATGCAATGCGTCCTTCAGGTAAACGCATGTCAGAATGGCAAAGACGTAAGCCTGAATGAAGGACACCAACATTTCGAGGCCGTACATCGCCGTGATCGCAAGAACAGAGAACGGTGCGATGGCGGTAATCGCTGCGAAACCGGCGAAAACCTTGATCACCGCGTGACCCGCCATCATGTTACCGGCCAAACGAATAGAATGGCTTACCGGACGGACGAAATAAGAGATCAGTTCGATAAGCGCCAGTACAGGACGCAGCGCAAGTGGAGCGCTGTTGACCCAAAACAAACCAAGGAAAGACGGGCCATTTTTCACAAACCCCAATATCGTTACCCCGAAGAACACCGCAAACGCCATGACAGCCGTTACAGCGATATGCGCGGTTGGGGTGAAAGCGGTTGGCAGCAGGCCAAGGAAATTCGCAAACACGATGAACATGAACAGCGTCATGATGTAGGGGAAATACTTCACCCCGTCCTTGCCGCAGATGTCTTCAACCATTTTGTAAATAAAGCCGTAGGCCAACTCAGCAACCGACTGCATCCGCGTCGGGATAACAGCGCGCTTCGACGTGCCCAAAACCAGCAAAGCGAACACGGCCAAAACTGCCAGCGCCATCCAAACGGTCGAGTTTGTGATTGTGTACCAGGAAACAGCGCCATCACCGAAGAACGGCTTGACAATAAACTGGTCCATCGGGTGGAAAACCAGTCCTGCTTCTTCGCTGCGTGCTTCTCCTGCCATCTCAGGCCCCTTTATTTTCGTCGACCTCTTCGGCCATCTTCTTTTCCTGGATTTCCTGCGCGGACCGGAGCATCGTTTTCACCCCCGCGGCAAGACCCAGCATCACAAACAGCACCATGAATATCGGTATGGTTCCAAAGAACCGATCCAACGAATATCCGATGCCAAACCCGATCCCAAGACCGGCGCAAAGTTCTATAACCATTCTCCAAGCAAGCGATGCCTGTGAATAATGTTCATCTACCCTAGGCTTTGGCGCTAACGCCTTTTTTGCCACTTCGATCTTAGCCTCTAGCTGCTTTAGCCGCTGCTGCTGGTCCGGATCGGTCACGCCAAAATCCCTCTGGATATCTTGCAGGATAGCTACTTTTCCTGCACGCCCGTGTCAACAGATCACAACTTCGGGGCAAACTATTGATTTCAAACATCTTTGCAAAGATTGAGGTGTGACAAATGATCAGATCAGGCTGAAACGACGCCTTGTTTTGCGGCTTATCGTTATTCAACCTTTTGGTTGAAGATGCGATCCGATAAAGTGGATTCTAGATGATCGGCACCCAGAATATGGAATGAATAGGCATTATGACTGCTTCGCTCGACAGTATTTTTGCAGCCCTTGCAGACCCCACGCGACGCGCCATTCTGGCGATGCTGTTGGAAGATGACATGGCTGTGACGGACGTTGCCGAACCCTTTGCGATGTCCTTGGCCGCCATCTCGAAACACCTTGGCGTGCTTGAGCGCGCAAACCTGATCGCACAGGAAAAACGCGGCCGCTTGAAATGGTGCAAGCTTGAACCTGCCGCACTCAAGGCCCCATCTGTCTGGATGCAAAGCTTTGGTCAGTTCGACCCCGTCAATCTGGATGATTTTGAGAGATTTTTAGCAGCGGAGATCAAGTTACGATCATCGGACGCTGCTCAGGAAAGTTAGAGAGTAGGGGATAATTGGTCCTTCCGCGACGAGGTATTACACGGAAGGACCAAGCATAGTTGTAATCAGATTACGCCAAAAGCGAACCGCAAGATCGCAAGAACAATCACAACCAAACCCACTAGATAAATAATGCTACGCATTGAACTGATCCTTTATGAACTTTCTGTGATTTCAACTCGGTCGCGGCGGTATGGTTCCCAAATGGGCCTTTTAATTTGTCAGATCAGGTAAGCGCCCCGTCATCGCGCAAGAGCAGGTACAACGCCAGTATTGTCAGCGCTACCCCACCAAGCACCAAGGGCGGTGGTGCACCCTTGCCCAAAGCAACTTCCCACAAGATGACCCAGGTGGGCGTTAAATAGGTGTACGCCATAACCTTGGCCGATGGCAGTCTGAGGGATGCAAACTGCAGCAAGACAAACGTTGCCGAGGACGCTGCGACAGCAACGTAGAATATCGTGATCCATACAATCGCAGGCAGTGCCAGCCAATCAGTGCCCAACAGATCTCGCCATCCATAGACAAACAGCAATGCGCCCCCTGCCAACAACGTGCCAAGGGTGAAAACGACCGCTGGTTCGCCCCTGTTAAGCTTGCGGACCATCGGTGTATAAAGCGCATGGCTGACGCAGCCCACGAAATAGACGGCCTCGCCGCGCCCTACCTCGAAACTGCGCAAAGCCGCCAAGTCGGCGCGGAAAATCACCCAAAGCGCACCACTCGCCCCAATTGCCAATGCCAGTGCCATCCGCGGTGTTGTTGCTTGCCGCAACAAAAGCCAGCCAAAGCCTGCTGCAATGACAGGCGTCAGTGTGAAAACCGCTGCTGCACTTACAGGCTTTGCTGTCTTGAGGCCTTCAAACATCAACACAAAGTAAACCGCGAACAGACCGCCCAATAGGAAATAACGCCAAGGTGCCGCGGCCGCCTCACGTTTGACGCCGGTGGTCGCAATGACCGCAACCGCAATGACGATCGCAGCAATCACGAAACGGGCAGCATTCAGTGCCGCTGGTGAAATCATGTTTGCAGACATCGACCCTAACGAAAACGATCCCGCAACCAGAGCTGAAAAAGTGAACATCGCCAGATGTCCTTGGGCTCCGGGACCCATCAATTGTCACCCTTCATGTTTTCTTTGAGAAATTTGAGCAACGCCTGAACCTTTGGCGTCCGGTGCAAATCAACATGGGTCACCAACCAAAGCGACGAATCCCATTCAGGTAAACGCGGATGCATCTCGATCAGGTCAGGATTGTTGCGCGCTTCGTCGATCAAGCAAAAGCCGATCCCCGCCCCGTTCAGAACAGCTTCGGTAATCGCAGTCTGGTCAAGGCATCGAAACGTCTGCGCATGTTCAGGCACATTGTCATTCAGCCATTGAATAAACGGCGCTTTGCTTTGAATGTCGTCGTTAACGACAAACCGGTGATCCCCAAAATCTTTGACACCGCCGGGCACGCCTTTTTCGGCCACGTAAGACGCATGAGCGTAGAGCCCGACGCGAAGCACAGTCAGCAATTGGACAACGTTGTCGGGCTGTTCGGGCACTTGGCCTGCGCGAAGGGCGACATGGGCCTCTCCGTATTCCAGACGAAAAAGGCGCGTGCCAGTCAGATACCTGATCCGCACGTCCGGGTTTTTTTTCTGAAATTCGACCAGCACCGGTGTTATCTGGCCGGTCATTTCGATCAAAGAAGTGACAACCAGTTCGCCCGAAACTGAATCACCGCGCCCTTTAATCCGGCTGGCCAGCTGGCTGAACTGGTCATGCGTGGCATCAGCCACCCGCAATAGATCCTCGCCAGCCTCGGTCGCCTTATACCCACGTGCATGGCGCTGGAACAGCTTGACCGACAACCGCGCCTCAAGCGCATCGATGTGGCGGATCACGGTGGCATGATGCACGCCCAAAACCTCCGCCGCGCCGCTGACCGTACCCATACGCGCAACCTGATAGGCGGTTCTGATCTCGTCCCAGTTTTCCATCACACCTCAATAATTGTGCATTTTTGAACATTACGACTGCAATTTCGCAAGTTGAGTTCGCTCAAGCAAGTGACAAATGTGAACCAGCTAAAACCTTACATAAAGAGTATTTCAATGAGTATCCTCCGCATCGATTCTTCTTCCAATACCGAAGATTCCGTTACACGCGCCCTGACCGACCGCATTGTTGCCCAGTTGGGCGACAGCGACGTCACCGTGCGCGATCTTGCGCTCGAGCCGCTGCCCCAGATCAGCCACACCTGGGCCATTGCCCGCGCCACCCCCGAAGCTGACCGCGCCCCCGACCACGTCGAAGCATTGAAGGAATCCGACAAGCTGGTCGCCGAACTGATGGCCGCCGACACCATCGTGATCGGTGCCCCGATGTACAACTTTAGTGTCCCTGCGTCGTTGAAGGCGTGGATCGATCTGGTGGCCCGCGTCGGCGTGACTTTCCGCTATACCGAAGCCGGGCCAGAAGGCTTGGTCAAAGGAAAGCGCGTGATCCTTGCGATGGCATCAGGTGGCGTGCCAGCCGGTGCGCCCGTCGATTTCAACACACCCTACCTTAAAACCGTTCTGGGCTTTATGGGGATGGAAGATGTCACCGTGATCTCGGCGGACGCATTGGCGACCGATCCCGAGGGGACTGTGGCCAAGTCCCACAAAGCGATTGATGCCCTAAAGCCAGCAAAAGCTGCTTGAACCAGCGGTGATGGGCGGGTTGACTCAGACCCGCCCATCACCTAAACGGCTTTCAATTCCCGGAAGCTTCATGTCTTCCGGTCTCTGGCGCAGCCAAAGATCGACCCCCACCAGCGTGTTACGCCCGTGGGGGCGTTTGTGTATTTAACGTGGACTTCCTACATTTGGGAGAACCGCAACCGACCGAAGGGGGCCATGGCCCATGTTTGAGAATCTCTCTGAACGCCTGTCTGGCGTCTTTGACCGCCTGACCAAGCAGGGGGCACTGTCCGACGATGACGTAAAAACCGCCCTGCGCGAAGTCCGGGTCGCTTTGCTTGAGGCTGACGTGTCCTTGCCCGTCGCCCGTGACTTTGTCAAAGCCGTCCAGGACAAGGCCACAGGTCAGGCCGTCACCAAATCGATCACGCCCGGCCAGCAGGTCGTGAAAATCGTCCATGACGCCCTGATTGATGTGCTGCGCGGCGAAGGCGAACCCGGCGCGCTGAAAATCGACAATGCGCCCGCCCCGATCCTGATGGTCGGTCTGCAAGGCTCTGGTAAAACCACAACGACTGCGAAACTGGCCAAACGTCTTAAAGACCGCGATGGCAAGCGCGTTCTGATGGCGTCGCTTGACGTCAACCGCCCCGCCGCGATGGAGCAGCTTGCAATCCTCGGTGTGCAAATCGGCGTCGACACCCTGCCCATCGTCAAAGGTGAAAATCCGGTCCAGATCGCCAAACGCGCCAAGACCCAAGCAGCAATGGGCGGCTATGACGTCTATATGCTGGATACCGCCGGTCGCTTGTCGATCGACGAAGAGCTGATGCAGCAGGTTGAAGCTGTCCGCGACGTTGCAAACCCGCGCGAAACGCTGCTTGTGGTAGACGGTTTGACCGGTCAGGACGCAGTGCTGACCGCTGAAAACTTCAATGACCGTATCGGTATTTCCGGCGTCGTGCTGACACGCATGGATGGCGATGGTCGCGGTGGTGCGGCGCTGTCCATGCGCGCTGTAACAGGCAAACCGATCAAATTCGTCGGCCTCGGCGAAAAGATGGACGCGCTTGAAACCTTCGAGCCGGAACGGATCGCAGGCCGCATCCTCGGCATGGGCGACATTGTCGCTCTCGTTGAAAAAGCGCAAGAAACCATCGAGGCCGAACAAGCCGAACGCATGATGAAGCGCATGGCCAAAGGTCAGTTCAACATGAACGACCTGAAAATGCAGCTTGAACAAATGCTCAAGATGGGCGGCATGCAAGGCATGATGGGCATGATGCCCGGCATGGGTAAAATGGCCAAACAGGTCGAAGATGCGGGCTTTGACGACAAGGTGCTCAAACGCCAGATCGCCATGATCCAATCGATGACCAAAAAAGAGCGCGCCAACCCCGCTCTTTTGCAAGCCAGCCGCAAAAAGCGGATTGCCAAAGGCGCTGGCATGGAAGTGTCAGAGCTGAACAAGCTGATGAAGATGCACCGCCAGATGGGCGATATGATGAAAAAGATGGGAAAAATGGGCAAAGGCGGCATGCTCAAACAAGCCATGAAGGGCATGATGGGCGGCAAGGGCGGCATGGACCCGGCCGCTATGGCCGGTCAAATGGACCCCAAAGCCATGGAAGCCGCAGCCAAAGCTATGGGCGGCAAACTGCCCGGCATGGGCGGTGGCATGGGCCTACCCGGCGGCCTCTCCGGTTTCGGGAAAAAGAAATGAGCCGGACTTCATTTTGCCAAATAAACTCCCGCCGGAGGCATCCTGCCTGCGCACAGCCCACGCCAGCACAGTTTGTTCAATGACCGCAATGCAGCTTGATATCCTCTCGGTCGAAACCGATCGTCTGATCTTGTGCGGCCCTCGCGAACAGGATTTCGAGGGTCAGGGTCTGGCTTTCGAGGCAGCCCTTGCCGCCCGCACCCATGCCGCACTGCACCAAAACCTCGACGGCGTAATCAGCTATATCGCCCCCGAAAACACCCGCTCAATCGCGCTGGCAAACCGCCTGGGCGCGCGCTTTGAGCGCGAGGGAACCCTCTTGGAAACCCCTTGCCACATCTACCGCCATCCCAAGGAGGCCGTATGACCGACACTGCACAGCGCGCAGCCGAGATCCTCTCGGGCCACCGCGCCTCTATCGACCGGCTCGACGCTATCCTTGTCTACACCTTGGGCGAGCGTTTCAAACACACCCAGGCTGTGGGGAAACTCAAAGCCGAACACGACCTTCCCCCGTCCGATCCCACCCGCGAAGCGGCCCAGATCGAACGGCTCGAAGATTTGGCGAACAAGGCTGACCTTGATCCCGAATTCGCCAAGAAGTTTTTGAACTTCATCATCGCTGAAGTCATTCAGCACCATAAAAGCCACCAATCGTAGGGTGCGGGTTCGACCCCACCACGTCTAAAACCTAAAGGAAATACATCATGTCCATGAAAATTCGTCTCGCCCGTGGCGGTTCCAAAAAGCGCCCCTTCTACCGCATCGTTGCAGCAGACAGCCGCATGCCACGCGATGGCCGCTTCATTGAAAAGCTGGGAACTTACAACCCATTGCTGGCCAAAGACAGCGAAGACCGCGTAACAATGGACGTTGAGCGCGTTCAGTATTGGATCAGCAAGGGTGCCCAGCCAACCGACCGCGTTGCACGCATGCTCGAAGCCGCAGGTGTCACGCCAAAGACAGAGCGCAACAACCCCAAGAAGGGCGCACCAGGCAAAAAAGCCACCGCGCGCGTTGAAGAAAAAGCCGCCAAGGCAGCCGCCGCAGCTGAAGCTGCTGCAGCACCAGCCGAAGCACCTGCTAACGATGAAGCAGCCGCAGAGTAATTCTGCAACCTCCCGGCGCGATCATCGCGCCGGGGCATTCCACATGTTTTCGCCCCTCAGCATTCCTTTGCCAATGCGGGCATTGCATTGTACTTTCCGACCAACATCCACCAACCGCGCCTTTGCGCAGTCCCTGATTGAAAGCTGAAAATGTTTCGCCTTTTGCGTATTATCCTTGTCCTTGGCATCGGCGTTGCCATTGGTATCTGGTTTGAACGCATGCTGATGCAAAGCGAATGCAAAGCCGGTGAAGGTCAATGGACTGGCACGATCTGCGTAAATTCGGAGTTGCTGCAATGAGCGATAAAATTTCCGTCGGGGCCATCTCTGGCTCTTACGGTGTGCGCGGCGAACTGCGCATCAAAAGTTTCTGCGCTGTACCCGAGGATATCGAGCAATACAGCCCGCTAAAATCCGAAGATGGTAAACGCAGCTTCACTCTTGCCCTCGTGCGCCCCATCAAAAACGGATTTGTCGCGCGGATCACCGATGTGACCACCAAGGAAGAGGCCGACGCTTTAAGTGGCACGTTGCTTTTTGCACAGCGCGATCAACTGCCCTCCTTGCCCGACGATGAATTCTATCATGCCGATCTGATCGGGTTGCAGGTTTTTGATACCGGCGGCACGCTGATTGGCAAGGTCAAAACGGTTCAGAACCACGGGGCTGACGACCTGCTGGAAACCCAGCTTGCAGGCACTTCTGCCACCGTGTTTTTGCCCTTTAGCAAAGCGGCGGTGCCGACAGTTGATTTGGCCACAGGGCGCATTATCGCGGACCCGCCAGAGGGGATACTCCCCGATGCCAAGGCAGATTGAGCGCGACATAAAACGCTGGCCTGCCGAGGCCAAGGTGGCCCTATGGATGTGATCATCCATTCCCGGTTCCATAAATCCGGCACGGTGCTTTTGCAGGCGGCACTTTCTTGACCCGCAAACAGCAAATATGGCTGGCAAGCTGTCATACGCAGCATCTGCGCACCTCCCGGATAAAGCGACCCGCTGACGCCTGCAATAAAGCCTTCTCCCCCTCAGCCCGGCTTGGGCAGGTGATCAAAGAATGCTCTGACGCGCTGCAATCTTCCAAAGTAGTGACTGCACGAACCGAAGACAGCGCCAAGATCCGTCCGGGTCTATGGGGCGTCTTGCTGGACATTGCAGGCTATTCTGCCTCAAATCGGGATAAGCTCTTATCCGCCCCAGACGTTAACAAAACCCCTACGCCTGCACTGGTAACAGCCCTCCTTGAGGTCATTGGATCGGACCTGAACGACAACGACGCCCGCATGAAATTGAACAAGGCCTGACCTGATGCCACGCCGGATTATTCTGCACACAGGGTTCCACAAGACAGGGACGACCAGCATCACGACAACCCTGCGCGCCAACCGCGCAGCGCTCAAGACACAGGTTGCGATGCGCCTGCCGCCACAGATGCGCGAATTGATCAGCGCGACACGCGGGTATTCCACATGGCGCGACCCGCTGACGCTGATGAAGGCAGAAAACCGGTTTCACAACTTGCTTGACGCACTGCCCTCCATGCCACGCCGCACGCTGATCATCACATCCGAAGAACTAGGCGGTCATCTGCCCGGCCGCGGCGATCTTATGGATTACAGTGCGATGCCGGTCATCCTTTATAGCTTTTGGACGATTGCGCGTGAAAAATTCCCGCAAGCCGGTATCGAGATTTACCTTTCCACCCGCAATCAGGCCGATTGGCTTGTGTCGGCCTATTGGCAGCATGTCAAATCATCATCCATGACGCTTGATCTGCAAGCTTTCCTTGAGAAGTTTCACGGGGCGGGCGATCTGACCTATATGGTCAACGAGATCGCCAGCCGTGTACCTTGCCCCGTCCATCACTGTGCATTGGAAGACAGCAAGCATCGCCGACTTGGCCCGGTTGAGCCCTTGTTGGACCTTTGCGAAATCTCCCAGACTGTCCGCGACACGTTGCAAGCGGCCCCAGCCGAAAATATTCGCCCCGACATGGCGACACTGCTGGACTTGCTCGACGTGAACAGAACTGTCAAAGACCCCGAAAAACGTATCGCCACAAAAAAAGCCATACTGGCAAAGGCCAATATCACATGACTTCACCAAACCGATCTCATGGTCGTCAATCGGTCCGTGCGACGTTGAAGCCGCGCGCGTTAATGCAGGACACGCCCGATTATGCCGGGGTGTGGCGGGCCGAGATATTGACACTCTTCCCCGAACTTTTCCCCGGTGTGCTGGGTGCCAGCTTGACGGGGCGCGCTTTGCAGGAAGGCACGTGGCAGCTGCGGACCCACGATCTGCGCAGCTATGGCATAGGCAAACACCGCAATGTCGATGACACCCCAGCCGGTGGCGGTGCGGGCATGGTGATGCGCGCGGATGTCGTCGGCCCCGCGATCGAAGATGCGATGAAAGGGGCCGCTGGGCGCTGGCCGATCCTTTACATGTCGCCGCGTGGACGGCCGTTTGATCAGGCGATGGCGCAAGATTTGGCCACCTGCGCAGGCGTGACAATGGTTTGTGGCCGGTTCGAGGGCGTCGACGAGCGCGTCATCCAACACTATGGCATCACCGAAGTGTCTCTTGGCGATTTCGTCATGACCGGAGGCGAGCTTGCTGCGCAAGCGATGATCGACGCCACCGTGCGCTTGTTGCCCGGTGTCTTGGGCAATGCCGAAAGCACTGTCGAGGAAAGTCATTCCTCGGGCCTGTTGGAGCATCCGCAATATACAAGGCCTGCCGAGTGGAAGGGCCACGAAATTCCGCCTGTCCTTATGTCCGGCAACCACGGCAAGGTTGCCAAATGGCGCTTGGCCGAGGCCGAACGGCTGACAGAGCAGCGCCGCCCTGATATGTGGGCAAAATACACGCCAAAACCAAAAGGCAAACCATGACAGACCTTAGCCGTACCCTTGACCACGCCCGCATCGACGCGCTGCCCAATCCCTATTTCGGCAAGGTGCGCGATTGCTATGATCTGCCCGATGACCGACGGATTTTAATCTCGTCCGATCGGATTTCGGCCTTCGACCGCATCCTGACCTCGATCCCGTTCAAGGGCCAAGTGCTGACGCAAACCGCGCGGTTCTGGTTCGATCACACCAGCGATATCTGCCCAAATCATGTGTTGGAATACCCTGATCCCAATGTGGTGATCGGCAAGCATTTGACCATTTTACCGATTGAAATCGTTGTACGAGGGTATCTGGCAGGCTCCACCGGGACATCGGTGCTGACGCTCTATAAAAAGGGCGCGCGCCAGATGTACGGCCATACCTTCCCCGACGGGTTGCGCGACAACGAGGCCCTGCCCGACGCGATCATCACACCCACGTCCAAGGAATTTGACGGCGGTCATGACGCGCCCCTGACCGCAACCCAGATTGTCGACCAAGGGCTGCTCACCCAAGCACAATGGGACCAGATCAGCGAAATCGCCCTGCGTCTGTTTGCCCGCGGTCAGGAAATGGCGGCCAAGAACGGTTTGATTTTGGTCGATACGAAATATGAATTCGGCACCGATGCGGATGGCACCTTGATGCTGGCCGATGAAATCCACACCCCCGACAGTTCGCGGTTTTGGCTGGCGGATGGCTACCAAAGCGCTCTTGAACAGGGCACCCGCCCACCGTCCTTTGACAAGGACGTCATCCGCTCGTGGGTCGATGCGCGCTGTGATCCCTACAAGGATGACATCCCAGAAATTCCTGCCGATCTGATCGCCGCAACCTCTCAGGTTTACATCGATGCCTACGAGGCCATCACAGGACAGACATTCGTACCAAATATGGATGGCGACACGGTCCTGGACCGCGTGCGCGCAAATCTGGCACCTTATTTCACGGGCTAAAAGCGGTGCTTCGCCTCTTGATCCATAACCCTATCCCGCCTATACGCACCCGAGGTCTGGAATCGCTTTGAGCGGCTCCAGTCTTTTCTGCATTCGCAGAAACTCAAAGCAAAGCTGATGCTACCTTCGATGGGCCGCTGCGGCAGGCCTGACAGACAGACCGAAGCTCTGGGATTGCACAAAACTTCGTGGACTAACCACGAGCATTCATAGGAGTTGATCAGATGAACCTGATTGCTGAAATCGAGGCGGAACAAATCGCCGAACTGGGCAAAGAGATCCCAGACTTCCGCGCCGGAGACACCATCCGCGTGGGCTTTAAAGTGACCGAAGGTACCCGTACCCGCGTCCAGAACTACGAAGGCGTCTGCATTGCACGCAACAACGGCAAAGGCATTGCCGGGTCGTTCACCGTGCGCAAGATCTCCTTTGGTGAGGGTGTGGAACGTGTGTTCCCGCTGCACTCCACCAACATCGAAAGCATCACCGTGATCCGTCGCGGCCGTGTACGTCGTGCCAAGCTGTACTATTTGCGCAGCCGTCGCGGCAAATCGGCACGCATTGTCGAGAACGCCCATTACAAGCCAAAATCTGGCGCGAACGCGTAAGGAGAGCTGTCATGAAAGCCGATACACATCCCGAATACCACATGATCAACGTCAAATTGACCGACGGCACGATCCTGGAAATGAAATCGACCTACGGCAAAGAAGGCGACCAACTGTCGCTTGATATTGACCCGTCCGTGCACCCCGCATGGAACGGCGGCACCTCGCGTCTTATGGACACCGGTGGCCGCGTATCGAAGTTCAAGAACAAGTACGCAGGTCTAGGCTTCTAAACCCACCTACGATTTACAATTTGAAAGTGGCGCGTCCCAATCGGGGGTGCGCCACTTTCTTTTTGAAGGGTCCGGCCAGACCGTCCTCAATGGTTTTCCAAAACCTGTGGCGTCATGGCAAAGGCAACAAGATAAACCCCGATATCAGCGCGCAAGTGCTTTTAAATGAGTCATAGCTATCATATGGTTATTGCCAAAGTGATCGCGCAGACAATTGCGGGAAGATAAGGGACAATTGGGAATGGCGCATATTATCGTCGTCGGAAATGAAAAAGGCGGGGCCGGAAAGTCTACCGTTTCGATGCATGTGGCAACCGCCCTGTCACGCATGGGCCACAAGACCAGCATGCTGGATCTGGATCTGCGCCAACGGACCTTGGGGCGCTTCACCGACAACCGCAAAGCGTTCCTTGCGTCAGCTGAGCTCGAATTGCCCTCCTCTACGATGCACGAACTGCCCGAGGTCGAAGCCGATGCGCTCAAGCCGGGCGAGAACATTTTCGACCACAGACTAAGTGCTGCCGTGGCTGATCTTGAGCCTGTCAGCGATTTTATCCTGATCGACTGCCCCGGATCGCACACCCGTCTAAGCCAGGTGGCACATTCGCTGGCAGACACATTGATCACGCCGCTGAATGACAGTTTTATCGACTTTGATCTTTTGGCCCACACAGATGCAACTGGCGATAAGATCACCGGTCCCTCCGTCTATTCCGAGATGGTCTGGAATGCGCGCCAGTTGCGTGCGCAAGCCGGGCTTGATCCTATCGATTGGGTCGTCGTGCGCAATCGCATGGGTGCGCAGCGCATGGTGAACAAAGACAAGATGGAGCGTGCAATCGTTAACCTGAGCAAACGCATCGGTTTTCGCATTGCACCTGGTTTCAACGAACGTGTGATCTTTCGCGAACTGTTCCCGCGCGGGCTGACTTTGCTGGACCTCAAGGACATTGGCGTCAAACAGTTGAACATCTCGAATGTGGCAGCCCGTCAGGAACTGCGTGATCTGATGAAAGCCCTCAAACTGCCGGGCGTGGAAGTTAATTTCTGATTCTTTTGCGACGCAGCAAGACAATCATGTTTGACACGAACAGTGCCACAATCACGATAACGCCGCCTAAAAGGGCATAGCTGCCAGGGTTTTCTCCGATCATCCACCACACCAGCAAAGGTGCGGGAACGGATTCGAGCAAAACCAATAACCCGACCTCAGCAGAGGTGATGTAGCGGGGGCCAAGCGCCAGGAAAACCGAACTCGACATGATCACCACACCGTGGCTCAAAACCAGCGGCGCTTGATCTATCGGCATGGAAAACGGGTGCGCAAAAGGCGCGATCAACGCCGCGACAATCAGATAGGCCATGCCCACCCCCGGCACCATGGACACCGCGCGGGCGTGACGCGCTGCCGTCAATCCGGCAGCAAACAACGCGGATACCGCCAGCGCCAGCAGATCCCCCGCAAGGCTGGCATGTGCCGTCTCGCCCGACCCGTAGGCAATGATCGCGATCCCGACCATGACCACAGCAATGGTGATCAACATCCGCTTGCTGATAGGTTCGGCAAGAAAGATGCGGCTGTAGATCGAAGCAAAGATCGGCAAGGACGCGATGATAAACACGACATTTGCAACCGAGGTCAGACTGACCGCGAGAACAAACAAAACGCCGCTGGCACCCGTCCCGATCATGTAAACCACGCCGTAGCGCCCTTGCCGCAAAACATCGCGGAACGGTGCGGTTCCTCTGCGGGCCAAAATCCAGACGCTGATAAGCCCGCCCGCGAGCGACAGACGCCAGAACGCCACCGTCAGTGCCGGCGCATCGATCAGCCGGACAAACAGCGAATCCGGCACCACGCATAGGACGCCGATCAGGGTAATCAAAAGGCCGCGCGCTTGATCATTCATGCTCAATCGGTGGACCGAGCCCGCGCCTAAGTAAAGGTGTCAGGTCGCATGCTGGACAGTTTCAACAGCATCTGTTGCAGCGTTTCCCGTTCTGACGGGGTTAATTCAGCGGTTAGTCCGGCATCATAGTGCTGTGCGACGCTGTGCAAGTCAGCGTAGGCCGCTTGACCTTGCGCCGTAAGCGCCAAATGTTCGACCCGCCGATCTGCATCATCGCGTGCGCGGGTGACAAACCGCCGCTCTGTCAGCTTTTGGACAGCACGGCTGATCTTGGTTTTATGCATATTGGCGCGCTGGCCGATCTCGCTGGCGGTCATCCGGCCATAAAGCCCCAAATGGAATAGGACGCGCCACTCTGTCCGCAGCATCCCATAGCGTTCCTTGTAGATTTTCTGAAACTCAAGACTGCTTGCCTCGGCTGCCTGGTTCAGCAGATAGGGCAGAAAAAGGGTAAGATCGAAATTCTCGTCTGACATGAATGCAATCGCTTGTTAGTTACAAAAACAACTATTACAAACGTAACATATTTTGCAAGGGAGGCTTTGATGAACCACCAAGTGACCCCGTCCGACCTGACCACTGCCGCGAGCCCTATGGGCACGACCGAAGGTTACATGCCCGGCTTTGGCAATGATTTTGAAACCGAAGCCCTGCCCGGCGCGCTGCCTCAGGGCATGAACAGCCCGCAGAAATGCAACTATGGTCTTTACGGCGAACAACTGTCCGGCACCGCCTTCACGGCCCCAAGCCACCAGAATGAACGCACATGGTGTTACCGTATCCGCCCGTCGGTCAAGCACTCGCACCGATACGAAAAAATCGATCTGCCCTACTGGAAATCAGCGCCGCATATTCCTGCCGATGTCACCAGCCTTGGCCAATACCGCTGGGACCCCGTCCCACACTCGACGGAAAAGCTGACATGGCTGACCGGCATGCGCACGATGACCAGCGCGGGCGATGTGAACACCCAAGTCGGCATGGCAACCCACATCTATCTGGTCACTCAAAGCATGGTGGATGCCTACTTCTATTCTGCTGACAGCGAGTTGTTGATCGTCCCCCAAGAAGGCCGCCTGCGGTTTTGCACCGAACTTGGCGTGATCGACCTTGAGCCAAAGGAAATCGCGATCATCCCGCGCGGCCTTGTCTACCGGGTTGAGGTGCTTGAGGGGCCCGCACGCGGCTTTGTCTGCGAAAATTACGGTCAGAAGTTCGAACTGCCCAGCCGCGGCCCTATCGGGGCCAACTGCATGGCCAACCGCCGCGACTTTAAAACGCCCGTCGCCGCGTTCGAGGATCGCGATGCCCCCTCAACCGTGACAATCAAATGGTGCGGACAATTCCACGAGACCAAGATTGGCCATTCGCCTTTGGACGTGGTCGCTTGGCACGGCAACTACGCGCCCGTCAAATACGACCTGCGCACCTATTGCCCCGTTGGCGCGGTACTGTTCGACCACCCCGATCCGTCAATCTTTACCGTGCTGACAGCCCCCTCGGGCGTAGAGGGCACCGCAAACATTGACTTTGTACTGTTCCGCGAACGCTGGATGGTCGCCGAAAACACATTCCGCCCCCCATGGTACCACAAGAACGTCATGTCCGAGTTGATGGGCAATATCTACGGCCAGTACGATGCAAAACCCAAGGGTTTCATCCCCGGCGGGATGTCACTGCACAACATGATGCTGCCGCATGGCCCTGATAAAAATGCCTTTGAGGGAGCTTCCAATGCTGATCTACAGGCCAGCAAGCTCGACAATACGATGTCGTTCATGTTCGAAACCCGCTTCCCCCAGCACCTGACCGAATTCGCCGCGAAAGAGGCCCCGTTGCAGGATGATTACATCGATTGCTGGGAAACTCTGGAAAAGAAGTTCGACGGCACGCCCGGCAAGAAATAGTTGCATCTGCCCGCATCGCCCTACGTCGATAACAGCATACATCACATCAAGGAATACAAATGACACGTCTGACTTCATGGGTGGAAAGCGCCAACACAGCCGACACTGATTTTCCGCTCAACAACTTGCCTTACGGCGTCTTTTCGACGAATTCCCTAGAGCCCCGCTGTGGTGTGGCGATCGGGGATATGGTTGTGGATATGGCCGCCCTAGAGGCGGAAGATCTGGTGTTGTTGCATTTCGAGCCCGTTTTCGATGTTCCCTACTGGAACGACGTGATGGATCTGGGCCCCGAAACATGGGCCAGCCTGCGCGCCCGACTGATCGAATTGCTTTCTGCCGACAGCCCCGATCAAGCGAAAGTCGCGCCCCATCTGGTGCCGACTTCCGAGATCCGCCTGCACATGCCACTGGTTGTCTCGGAATACACCGATTTCTACGCGGGCCGTCACCACGCCACCAATGTTGGCACCATGTTCCGAGGTGCCGAAAATGCGCTGCCGCCCAATTGGCTGCACATCCCCATCGGGTACAACGGGCGCGCCTCGACTGTGGTTGTCTCCGGCACGGATATCCGGCGCCCCAACGGCCAGACCAAGGCACCGGATGCGGATGCACCGACCTTCGGACCCTGCAAACGACTTGATATCGAACTGGAGATGGGTGCCATCGTCGGCACCTCGACCGATATGGGCGATACGCTCAGCGTGGCCGAAGCCGACGAGATGATCTTTGGCTACGTTCTGCTGAACGACTGGTCCGCGCGCGATATCCAAGCCTGGGAATACCAGCCGCTTGGGCCCTTTCAGGCCAAAGCCTTCGCCACATCCATCTCCCCCTGGATCGTGACAACCGCAGCGCTTGAGCCGTTCCGCACCTCGACGCCGCCGCGTGAAAAGGAACTCTTGCCCTATCTGCAAGAACCCAAACCGATGCTTTATAACATCGACCTGTCGGTGATCATCCAGCCCGAAGGTGGCGAACAAGAGGTGATCTCGCGCACCAACTACAACACGATGTACTACTCCGCACCCCAGCAACTGGCGCATCACGCTTCATCAGGCTGTGCGATGAACTCTGGCGATTTACTCGGCTCCGGCACGATTTCAGGCCCCGAAAAAAGCGAACGTGGCAGCCTGCTGGAACTTAGCTGGGGCGGCGAGGAACCCATCACCCTGTCAGACGGCACCACCCGCAGCTTTATCGAGGACGGCGATACCATGATCCTTACCGGTCACGCCCAAGGACCGGACTACCGCATCGGCTTTGGCGCTTGCGCGGGTACAATCCTCCCCGCCAAAGCGCGCTCCTGACCCCGCTTCATTTTGCCAAATAAACTCCCGCCGGAGGCATCCAAGACCGCCCCGTGCACCGACGTCTGAAAAGGAAAATCAATGTCCAAGAAATTCGCTTCCCAAGGGGACATGACCGAAAAGAAAATCTCCTTCACCGAAGTCGGCAAAGACCTCTGGGCCTTTACCGCCGAAGGCGACCCAAACTCTGGCGTGATCATCGGCGATGACAGTGTGATGATCATCGAGGCACAAGCCACCCCGCGCCTCGCAAACAAGGTCATCGAGAAAGTGCGCGAGGTCACTGACAAACCCATCACACATGTCGTCCTGACCCACTACCACGCTGTGCGCGTCCTCGGTGCCTCCGCTTTCAACGCCGACCAGATTATCATGTCCGAAATGGCGCGCGGCATGGTGAATGAACGCGGTCAAGAAGATTGGGACAGTGAATTCCAGCGCTTCCCCCGTCTGTTTGAAGGTCACGAATCCATTCCCGGCCTGACCTACCCCACCACCACCTTTAACGACCGCATGACCGTGTACCTCGGCAACCGCCGCGTCGACCTGAAGCATTTGGGCCGTGCCCATACCGCGGGTGATATTGTCATCCATGTCCCCGATGAAAATGTGATGTTCACCGGTGATATCGTCGAATACCACTCCGCCTGCTATTGCGGCGACGGGTATTTCTCCGAATGGGGTGCCACGCTGGACGCAATCAAAGCATATGATGTGGCAGCCATTGCGCCGGGTCGCGGCGATGCGCTGGTGGGCACCGATATGGTCAACAAGGCGATTGAAAACACCCGCGATTTTGTTGAGAGCACCTACCGCCCCGCCGCCCGCGTGGCCGCCCGCAACGGCACATTGAAAGACGCTTGGGACGCCGTGCGCGCCGAATGTGACCCGAAGTTCGCGGACTATGCGATCTATGAGCATTGCCTGCCCTTCAACGTCGCCCGCGCCTATGACGAAGCCCGCGGCATCAGCCACCCGCGCATCTGGACAGACAAGCGCGACGTCGAGATGTGGGAGCAGTTGCAAAGCTGAGACCGATCATGGCTTACGATTACGCCCCTTTCCCCTACACACCGCCCCTTGGGCTGACCGAGCCGGAACAGCGTCATGCGATCGTGATCGTAGGCGCGGGCCCCATAGGACTGGCGATGGCGATTGATCTGGCACAACAGGGAGTCGCGTCGGTTGTGCTGGACGACAATAACGTCGTCTCTGTCGGCTCTCGTGCGATCTGCTGGGCCAAACGGACGCTCGAAATCTTCGACCGTCTGGGCATAGGCGAACGCATGCTGGCCAAGGGCGTGACCTGGAAAGTCGGGCGAAATTTCCACGGTGACAAACAGGTCTATGCCTTTGATTTGCTGCCAGAACCGGGCCACAAATACCCCGCGTTCATCAACCTGCAGCAATACTATGTCGAACAGTATCTTGCCGAACGCGCCCAAGACTTTCCCGATCTGATCGACCTGCGGTTCCTCAACAAAGTTACCAATCACACCGACCACGGCGATCACGTCGCGCTCTCCATCAGCACCCCCGATGGCAACTACACCATCGAAACCAACTATTATATCGCATGCGACGGTGCCGGATCTGCGACACGCAAGCGCATGGATCTGCCGTTCGAGGGCCAAACCTTCGAGGAACACTTTCTCATCGTCGACGTCGAAATGGAGACCTCTCCGTTCGGCAACCACGACACGCCCGAGCGCTGGTTCTGGTTCAACCCGCCCTTTCACAACGGACAATCCGCGCTGCTGCATAAACAGCCCGACAACATCTACCGCATTGATCTGCAACTTGGCCCCGACACCGACCCGAAAGAAGAAGCCACGGAGGAAAAGGTCATCCCCCGGATCAAGGCGATCGTTGGTGACACGCCCTTCCGCCTTGACTGGATGAGCGTCTATAAATTCCGCTGCGCCAAGCTGGACCGTTTTGTGCATAACCGTGTGATCTTTGTCGGCGACAGCGCCCATGTCGTCAGTCCCTTTGGGGCACGCGGCGGCAATGGTGGCATTCAGGATGTAGATAATCTTGGATGGAAACTGGCAGCCATCCTGAAACAAGACGCACCTGCATCTTTGATTGAAAGCTACAACACCGAACGTGTCCACGGGTCTGCGGAAAACATCCTGAACTCGGCGCGGGCGACCAATTTCATGACCCCCAAATCCCCAATAGAGGCACTTTTCCGTAACGAGGTCCTTAAACTTGCTGCAGATCACTCATTTGCCCGCAAAATGATCAATTCCGGCCGCCTGTCACAACCCTGCAATCTGGCGACCTCGCCTTTGCAAACCCCAGGTGACGCGCCCATCTTGCCCGGCTTTCCAATCATCGATGCGCCACTTGAAGGCTCCAATGTTACAACTTGGCTTATCGCCGAGGCGCAAGGCCAGTTCACCCTTGTGACCGCGAGTCCCACGCCATTGCCTGCCATCGAAGGCATCAACCGCATCGGGATCAATCAGCAGGCCGACTATCCCTGCTTTATCTCGGTAGGTGGCCATGCTGAAACGCGCTATGGCACAGATAAAATCTACCTACTGCGCCCCGACGGACATGTTTGCGCTGTATTCAATACAGCTGATCCAATCGCAATAAAGGCTGCCCAAGACCGCGCATTAGGAGCTACCACATGATTTTGGAAGACAACCTCGGCCCGGATTCCGACGCTTTCTACAACGCGCTGATGAATACCCACGAGGGGCTAACCGAGGCGCAAAGTCACGCACTGAACGCCCGCCTCGTCCTGATCCTTGCAAATGAGATCGGTGATCTCAAAACTCTCACCGCCCTGCTGGAAACCGCGAGGCGCAGTTGAGGCCTGTGGCGGTGGCAACTGCCAATATCATTCGACGCTCTGACGCTTTGTTTTCACCTCTTGGCCCCGGGGTACAGCTTCTATGATCCTTGAAAAAATCGCGGTTCCACTCTCGCTTGCGGGGGACAACCTTGGTGGCACGTTGCACAATCAATGCCTGCACGGTGATCTTCAAATTGTCCCCGATGCTCCCAACCGATTGATCTCTTGCGAACCTTCGCCACAGGCCAGACTGGTCATCCCGCAACTGACCGAAGCGCATTGCCATCTCGACAAGTGTCACAGCATCAACCGGTTAGACCCTATTGGCGGCGATCTGCCCCAAGCTATTGAGGCGCAGGCGAAAGACCACAAGAACTGGACCGAAACCGATCTACAAAACCGCATCGGTAAGGGCTTTCGGGAAGCTGTCGCGTCAGGCTGCGGTGCGACACGCAGCCATATCGATTGGGGGGAAGGTACCCAGCCCCCAATTGCGTGGCACGTCTTGGGTGATCTGGCCAAAGACAGCGATATGATAGTGCAACGCAGCGCCCTCATGGGAATTGACAAGCTGGCTGACAGTGTTTTTTGCGCGCAGGTTGCAACGCAAGTTTCGCGTTCCCAAGGCGGTGTGTTGGGTGGGTTTGTCCTTGCGCACAAAGATCGGGCCAAGGGAATAGACGACGTCATCAAGCAGGCAATCCACCACAGCCTTCCGCTAGACTTTCACGTGGATGAGACGCTGCATGACACGGACGGCCTTGGCCTTATTGCGGATGCGATCCTGCGTCTGAAATACGAGGGTCCCGTTCTGTGCGGTCACGCGTGCAATCTGATGAACCTGTCGGGTGATCCACTTGCCCGCCTGATCGACAAATTGCTGAAGGCTGGCATTTCAATCTGCGCGCTGCCCACCACCAACCTGTACCTCCAAGGGCGCACCGATGGCACACCGGACCGACGGGGCATTACACGGCTGCGCGAACTTGAAAAGGCTGGCGTGCCGATCGTGCTTGCCTCTGACAACGTGGCAGATGCTTTTTGCCCGACAGGTCAGCATGATCCCATGGCAGCCCTTCATCTTGCTGTGCTTGGCGCACATCTTGATCCACCCTTTGACCGCTGGCTGCCTGCAATCACCAGCAACGCGCGCCACGCAATGGGACTGACCGAGATGTCTGTCAGGACCGCCACAGCGTCCGACCTTCTGATCTCGAACGCCACCAGCATCGCAGACCTGATTTCAGGACGAGAAGCCTTAACTTCGATTTTGTAGCTTGGGACGAGCGAGAATGCGGGGCGCATCGCCCAATTCAGCCCGGTCCCCTTTCCTTTTGGACAGCCTTGCCCTTGACGCATGGCACATCAAGGTCGACACTTACCTGTCCAAGCTTGGTGGCAAGCCAAGTAATGAAAGCAGGGCAACTGCATCACCACATCTCGGGGCTTTGGCGCTGAGGATCTAAAGTGGGCCTTAAAATGACGGGGTTCCACATCAACAGAGAGGAAGACCATGCGTTTTTTGACCCGTACCGGTAAACCGCTGCCGAAATCGATTTTGAATTCTGCGGAAGCCGCCAAAAGAGATCCTGTCAACCGCCGCGAGTTTCTGGCGCTTGCAAGTGCCTTTGGTGCCACGACCGCAACAGCCTATGCCATGATCGGCATGCCTGCCCCGGCCTATGCCGCCGCCCACAAAGAGGGCGGCACCGTGCGCATGCAGATGGAAGTGCGCGCCCTGAAGGATCCGCGCACCTATGACTGGTCGCAAATCGCGAATTTCTCGCGTGGGTGGCTGGAGTATCTTGCGATCTGGGAAAATGATGGCACATTCACCCCTGCCTTGCTGGAAAGCTGGGAAATTAACGATGACGCCACAGAGTATACGCTGAATGTCCGAAAGGGTGTGATGTGGAACAATGGCACGCCCTTCACTGCCGCTGATGTTGTGCGCAACATCGAAGGTTGGTGTGATCAGTCCGTCGAGGGCAACTCCATGGCGGGTCGGTTTGCGACATTGATTGACGAAGCCTCAGGCAGGGCAATCGAAGGGTCTATTGTTGCGACGGATGATCATACCGTAAAGCTGATGTTGCCGCGCCCCGACATCACCTTAATTCCCGGCATGGCTGACTATCCCGCTGCAATTGTCCCAGAAGGTTTTAACGCTGAAACAATGCTGGATAACCCAGTTGGCACGGGTGCCTATCTGCCCGAGTCTCTTCAGGTTGGTGTCAAAGGCGTGCTGGTCAAGAATACAGAGCACACGTGGTGGGGTACCGAAGTCTACGGTGGCCCGTACATCGACCGGCTTGAGTATATCGACTATGGCACCGACCCATCCGCCTTTGTTGCCGCAGCAGAAGCTGAAGAAATCGATGCCACCTATTCCATCGAGGGCGAATTCATCGATGTGTTTGGCACATTGGACGGTTGGAACCAGAACGAGATCGCAACTGCCGCAACGATTGTTATCCGCCCCAACCAGCTGGCCGAAGTTGATGGCAAGAGACCCTATTCGGACGTCCGCGTGCGCCAAGCCATCGCGATGGCGGTCGATAACGCCATTTTGCTGGAACTTGGATATGCTGGGCGCGGTTTGGTGGCAGAAAACCACCACATTGGCCCGATGCACCCGGAATATGCAGAACTCCCCCCACGCATCGTCGATCCAGCTGCCGCCAAGGCGCTGATGGACGAGGCGGGGATGGGCGATTACGAGCATGAACTGTTCTCGATTGATGATGCGTGGCGCAAGGATACCACCGATGCGGTTGCAGCGCAGTTGCGTGACGCAGGTATCAAAGTGAAGCGGACGATCTTGCCCGGCACCACCTTTTGGAACGACTGGACCAAGTATCCATTTTCCTCGACCAACTGGAACGCGCGCCCCTTGGGTGTGCAAATCTGGGCGCTGGCCTATCGTTCGGGTGAAGCATGGAACGAATTTGGCTGGTCCAACGCGGAATTCGATGCCTTGCTGACCAAAGCCCTATCGGTGGCTGACGTTGAAAAACGCCGGGCAATCATGGAAGAAGGCGAGGCGCTGATCCAGAGTGAAGGCGTGACGATCCAGCCTTACTGGCGTTCGCTTTACAACCACACCAAAGAGGGTCTGGTTGGGGCGAACCACCACATCGGGTTCGAATATCACCCGGCACGTATGGCTTGGACCATGTAAGTCATCCGGTATGAGTTCAGGGAAAGGGCTGCGCATCGCGCAGCCCTTTTTTCTTTCTGACTAGAAAAACCGGTGCAAGGCTGGTGACGGGGCCCACAAGGCAGAGTGGATGGTTTGTAGGCTATGAAGCCTTTGCGTCATCTTATCTAAACCGATGGCCTGCGCGCGCTGTGTCAGGTCTGGCAGTCCCAGTTTGTGCAATGCCAGCTGATCTAATGCCTCAAGCGTCAAGCCGTCACTCAGCAACTCTGCCGCTGCATTGACGACCCCAAGGATCAATGCGTCTGCCGCCTCTGCAAGGGTCAGGCGGATCGGATCAATCCGCGCAAATCGCGCCTCCTCGACCACCATGTCCTCCATCAGGGGGTCAATCACTGCGCCGCCACCGCCGGGGTATCTGTACCATCCCACACCAACGGACCGCCCCAACCGACCCTCACGGACCATACGGTCAGCCACCAGCAGATCAGTTCCAGCAGCTCTGCGCCGTGCAAATGCAACCTCAAGCCCGATCGCGTCCTGCGCTTTCAGCAGCCCTAGGGTGAACCCTGCATCAACCAAAGCCTCGTCCAGTTCCCACGGTGTGACACCCACCAATAAAAGCCTGTCCACCAACGCAAAGGCTGTGTCTTGCAAAACAGTGCCTGCAAATACATCCCCACGAGCGCTGACCGAAAACGGGACATTCAGGCTAGTGACAAACCGCAGCGCGCGCGCCTGCACCTGATCCGAGGCGCTTCCGAAAGCGATCTCGACAAAACGCGGATCAAGCAAGTCCATCGCCACACTTCGGCCAGGATCAGCCACGCGGATCAGCGCATTTGGCCCATCTAGCAAAACGATCAAAGCCCCATCCGAGGCAGCACCCGGCACCTCAGACCGACACAGGAAGATATCACAGCTGTCGTCAATCTTCGCCAAAACGGGAATATCAAGATCAGGCAATCGCCGACCCACGATCTGCCCGACGCGTTCAGCATCGTTTGGGTCAGGCTCCATAAGGGTCACTTTGCAACCTGCGGCGCAAAGCACCACTATCAAGTCCAGACTTGCACTGCCCAGATCACACAAGACAACATGCGAGGTAAGCGACCGCGTCACCCGTCGGGTGTTTCCAGAAAATGCCGCTTGTCGATGATCTTGAGCAGGTCCTTCAAGGACGCCTTCACTGGCCGGTTCGACGTATTGATCTGCGCATCTGCGCGTTCATACAGCGGGGTGCGCGTATCCAGCAGGTTTTTCAACTGCGTCATCGCCGCCGGATTCCCCTCCATCGGGCGCACGTCGCCTTGTGCGCGGACACGCTGCATGTATTCCGACGGGCTGGTATAGACCCAGATCGTGTGAAACCGCTGCAACAATGTCGCATAGGTCGTTTGCTCTGCGACGATCCCACCGGCCACGGCCAGGATCATCTTATCATGGGTGGCGCTGACCCGCTCCAACGCTTGCGCCTCAAGTTCGCGGTAGCCTTCCTGACCATACAGCGCCATCACCTCTGCAACGGGCATGTCGCTTGCCGCTTCTATCTCTTTGTTCAACTCGACAAAGGGAAGATTCAACGCCTCGCCCGCAAGCCGGCCCAGGGTCGACTTTCCGGCACCGCGCAACCCAATCAGACAGATGCGCCCTGACCGCAGCGCAGTCGGGCTTTGCTTTGTAAGAAGCGACCTCACCTGCTGTTGAATGTCTGGATTTGCCTTGCTGAACAGATACGCAACCCGCTCAACATCACGGTCAAAAGGAGCGGTTTCACTCAGCAGGGTTTCGATTTTGAGGTCCAGCGCAACCGCAACCCGTTGCAACAAAATGACAGAGATATTGCCCTCTCCGGCCTCAAGCTGCGCCAGATAACGGGGGGATACGCCTGACATTTCCGACAACACCCGGCGCGGGAGGCCACGTGCTTTGCGCGCCTCACGGATCCGCGCAGCAAGCCGCCGGATCAGGTCTTGCCCAAGGTTCGCGCTATGGGACGTATCTGACATGGCTGCCCCTTGATGTATAATAATGCAAATTTACTAAAGTCCCAGAAAGGATCAACAAATTTCTGCAAAAAAATGCATCAATTCACACGAATGAGAGGTTCGACCACCTGACGGATACGGTCTGGCGCAGGCATGCTTTTGAACACATCGGCTTGAGTGAAAACGCAAGTGAAGCTGCCCGTGAAGCACAACACCCCGTTTTGATAGGCCTTCATTCCAAAGGTGATTGATTTCGTCCCCAGCCGGGTCGGATAGGTTTCACACATCAAGCGGTGCCGCGGGGTCACGGGGCTTGAAAAATCCATCGACAGGTTGACGAAAGGTGTGCCCATGTTGCGGTCGATCTCCATCTGGAACCAACCTTCGCCGTCGAAATGTTCTTCCCACCACGCATTGATCGCATCCAGCGCGAACCAAGGCAGGCGGGCGGTATAGGCGATCTGTGCGGGGTCGCAATCGCCCCAGCTCACGCGAATTTCATGCACAAAGGGCGTATCAGTCATTCAGTAGGTTTCCACATGGTAACGGCCGTCTTCGCGCATGGTGTCCCGCAAGGCTGTCCATTGCTGCCCCATGCTTTCGGCGATTGAAGTCATCGCCTTTTCAACACCTTCTTCCATGCCGCGCAAGCCGCAGATGTAGATATAGGTACGTGCGTCCGCCAGCAATTCCGCAACGGAATCCTGCTCCGTCAGGATACGGTCCTGAACATATTCCTTATCCATGCCTGCTTCGCGGCTGAACACCAGATGCTGCTTCAGCAGGCTCTTGGGTACCTTCTTGAGCGGACCGAAATAGGGCAGACTTTTGGGCGCCCGCGCACCAAAAAACATCGTCATTCCGCCTGTCGCACCGCTGCGCTGACGCTGCATGGTAAAGGCGCGCATCGGGGCAGACCCGGTACCGGTGCAGATCAACAACAGATGCGCCTGCGGGTCACCGGGCATCAGGAAGGTGGCACCAAAGGGGCCCGTCACCTCGACCTCGGCCCCGGTTTCCAGATCACACAGGAAATTTGACGCCAAGCCCTGCGCCTCGCGTTTCACCGTGAGCGAAATGTTGTGATAGCCGGGACGCTCCCCGTCGCGCGGGCTGGAGATCGAATAGAGCCGCGGCAGATGCGCCTTGCCTTCCGCATCCGTGCCGGGGGGGATGATGCCCACGGATTGGCCCTCGAGAACCGGAAAAGGCAGCGCGCCGGGGTCAAGGATGATGTGGCGCACATCGTGGTCGGGATCATCGGTCAGACGGTAATTGCCCTGCACCTTCATCTTGGCGGGCTTGCCAAGATTGTACATGTTCACGGCTGGTTTGCTGGCACTTGCGGGGGCCTTGGCCTTGCCGCCCGCCCCCTTGTGCGCCTCGGCCAAAAGGGCCGCGATGGGGTCCACTTCATCCTCCGAAGACGGGGGCGCGATCTCGATATCCTCTTGGTCGGGCAGCTCTTCCATCTCGTATTGCTGTTCGAGGGTGTAAGGCGTGCCCACAACGCGCCATTCGTCGATCGAGCCCGTCGGACAAACAGGAATGCAATCCATACAGAAATTGCAGGTGTCGAAATTCACCACGACATTGTTGTCGTCATGTTCAATGGCACCGACAGGGCAGGTCATTTCGCAGGTGTAGCAGCGAATGCAAATCTCTGGATCAATGAGGTGCTGTTTAACGGGCTGGTTCATTGCATATGCTCCTGCGGGGTAAGTGAATATGGGCGGGCCAAAGCCCACCCACGGTTTTTCTCTCTGTCAGGCGGAGTATCGGTCCGCCTGAAGCATCAAGCCATGTGCAACTTCACATATTCGAAGTCACCGGGCTTGTTATCAATCCCGACCTTCGGAGGTGCGATCCACGTGGCGTATTTACCCGGCTCGTAGCACGGCTTCATCAAGGATTGAATGTAATCACCATCCGCTTTGGTTGGCAGCCATTCGTCACGGCGCTTGTGCCATTCGTCAGCCGAGATGATGTTGCCATCGGGATCAACTGCCACGGCGCTGAACACACCAATCTGACGGTGAAAGCCTTCGTGCGGCATCTTGAATTCAAAATCCACACCAGATTTCTGGATCTGCTTGTTCCAGCGGCCCACGCCACCCGCAGCATCACGCACATAGTCATCGCGCAAACGCATGTTGATCGCGGTCAGGGCTGGCACGTCTTCGGTGACGATCTTGCCTTCCTTGATCGAGGTCACAGCATAGGTGTCGTTTTGCAGCTTGTGATCATCGTCGATCCGCTGCTCCATGTAGCGACCCTTGATGCCATAGTTGAACGCATTGGCAGCATTGGTCGACACTTCCTGACCGAACAGGTCAAGCGACAGCGTATAGTGCAGGTTCAGCTTTTTCTGGATCGTCGGCAGGTCGATCACGCCAAGATCACGGATCTTGTTGATGTCATACGGGTCTGTAATGCCATGCTTGCTCATTGCTTCAAGCGTCGCCTGAATGGTGCGGCCCACACCTGTTTCACCGACAAACATATGGTGTGCTTCTTCGGTCAGCATGAAACGGCAGGTGCGCGATAGCGGATCAAATCCGGATTGCGCAAGGCTTTCAAGCTGCATCTTGCCATCACGGTCAGTGAAATAGGTGAACATGAAGAAAGACAGCCAATCCGGCGTTTCCTCGTTAAAGGCACCCAGCATGCGCGGGCTGTCTTCAGAGCCGGAGGAGCGGACCAAGAGATCATCCGCTTCCTCGCGGCCATCACGACCGAAATACTTTTGCAGCAGATAAACCATCGCCCAAAGGTGGCGGCCTTCTTCCACATTGACCTGAAACAGGTTGCGCATGTCGTAAAGCGACGGCGCTGTCAGCCCCAAGAAGCGCTGCTGCTCAACCGATCCCGGCTCAGTGTCGCCCTGAATCACAATCAGACGCTTGAGCATGTTGCGGTATTCGCCGGGCACTTCTTGCCATGCAGGTTCGCCGTAATGCTCGCCCATCGGGATTTTACGATCTTCTACAGCAGGTGCCAGCAGAACACCCCAGCGGTATTCAGGCATCTTGACGTAGTCGAATTTCGCCCAGCCTTTGGGGTCAACGGACACTGCCGTGCGCAGATAAACCATCGAGTCCTGAAAGTTCTGAGGGATCAGGTCGTTCCACCAGTTGATATACCCCGGGTGCCATTTTTCCAGCGCCTTGAGCACCTTTTTGTCTTGGCTCAGGTTCACGTTATTCGGGATCTGCGTATCGTAGCTTACATTGATTAAGTCGAGCATTTGTTTCTCCTCGTGGGGGCAAAATCTTTGAAGATTTTGGGACGGATTTTTTGAAAAATCCGGGCCCGTTACACACGTTCCATATTGTATTCACCGCGCACGCCTGTGCCGTAGCGTTGCAAAGCACCATCAGGGCCAACTGCATTGGGCCGCTGGAAAATCCAGTTTTGCCAAGCAGTGAGGCGACCGAAAATGCGGGTTTCCATGGTTTCAGGTCCGGCGAAACGCAGGTTCGCCTCCATCCCGGTCATCGCGTCCGGGCTAAAGCTGGCACGTTCTTCCATGAACAGGCGCACCTCGTCCTCCCAGTCAATGTCGTCATAGACATACGTAACCAAGCCAGCCTCGTCTGCGGCATTCGCCTCAAGCGGCTCACCTTTCAGCGCCTCAAGCTTGGCGATATCCTCGGGCGTACCAAGGAACCTCGTCTCAAGCCGGGTCAGGTCATTGCCCATTTTATAGGTGCCGAAATTCCCGTCGGTCAGGGTCACCGTCGCCAGCGAACGATTATCGCCGTCAAACTCCTCAAGCATCATGTAGCTGCGATCGACAGACCACAGCAGCTCTGCCAAAGGCCCGGCAAAGCATGATCCATGTTCGACAATCGCCACTAAACTGCGCGAGGTCATGTCGATCCGTTTCAGCAGGCGCTTCCAATATTGCAGGATTTCATTGGCCAGCCAGTGATCTTTGTTGGCCAGCAAAAGCGCCTCGTGAGCAACCAGCATTTCAGGATCACCTTGGGTCTGGAATTCGATAAGGCCCAGTTCCTTCTCGTTGTTCCGCAGGTGCAAAATCGCATCGTCCAACTCGCGCGCACAGCGCAAGATCCAAGCCTGATCACCCTCGGCTGTCAGCGCGTCCATGTCGACAGGGGCCGCGGCATCGGGACCTTTTATGGTAACTGTGGCCCGTTTGACGTCACGGTGCAGGACGACCTCGACAGTGGAATAGCTGATGCCATCCTCGGAAAATCTACGGGTGATTGGGGTCAGCTGAATGCCCGCAGCGACGTCCGCCTTCGCGGAGTTTGCTGCCATTTCCTTGGCCCGCTCCACAACGGTTTCGTCGAATTTTGAATTCAGGATTACCTCATCGACCAAGCGCCAGTCCTTGGCACGCTTACCTTTGACGCCTTCCTCGATCGAGCAGAACACGTCAGCGCGGTCCCGACGCACCTTGCGCTTGTCGGTAACGCGGGTCAGCCCGCCCGTACCGGGCAAAACCGCCAGCAACGGCACCTCGGGCAAGGAAACCGAGGACGTGCTGTCATCGGTCAGCATGATGTAGTTACACGCCAGAGCCAATTCATAGCCACCGCCAGCGCAAGCTCCTTTCACGGCGCAGATGTAGTTCTGACCGCTGTCGGCCAACGCCGCTTCGAATGTATTGCGGGTCTCATTGGTAAACTTACAAAAGTTTACCTTGTGGCTGTGCGCAGCACCGCCCAGCATCCGGATGTTCGCACCCGCACAGAACACCTTGTCCTTGGCCGATTGCATGACGACCACTTTGACATCGGGGTGTTCAAACCGCATCCGCTGGACGATATCGGCCAGTTCAATGTCAACGCCCAGATCATAGGAATTGAGCTTCAGCTCATAGCCCTCAAACAATCCGCCCTTTTCGTCCACATCCATATACAGGTTCGCAACAGGGCCATCATATTCGATTTTCCAGTGGCGGTACTTCGACGGATCAGTCTGAAAGTCGATGATTTTGGTCACGGGCAGTCTCCTTGGGCAGGCTCGGCCTTGGCGGCAATACGGCCAAAGCGGCCCTTAAGCTTCATAATTCAAATATGGCATGATATTGCCACATATATCCGCTCATCACTGCTAATTTAGGCGAATTAATGCTTTATATCGCATCTTTTCGTGTCTTCTCCGCTTTGCGTGCAATTTCGTGCATATCCATCCCGAGAATCGTCTCGCGTCCATCGCAGTCACCCAATAGACGCTGAACAATGTCGCAAAGACGCAAAGTTGCGCGGGGCTTTCCCATCTTTAACTTGAGCCGCGCATTCGCCAATTGGATCAGCGCTTGGGTCGCCGCGCGTTCTGGCGAGGGGTCAGGACAGCGCATCCACACGGCTTCGAGCACCTCATGGCATTCCCAGAAATAGCCCGCCTCAAAATAGGCACGCCCCGCTTGCCAGGCGGCGGTTTGGTCCAGCGCCACGACAGGGACATCTTGCGTGACGCTCGCCTTGATCGCATCAAACCAATCCTCGGGATGGCGCGTATTTTGCCCCGGAACATAGGCGTGGGGCGGCAGGGGGACAGCCGTCGACAAATCAGGCCATTTCTACGGTTTCACGTTCCATCCGGTCAAGGCGGGCGCAAAACTCGCGGATTGCCTCCAAGGTCGCGTGGCGCTGATCAAGATGCGGTGCATGTCCGCAACTGTCCAAAATCGCAACTTCAACGGGTGAGTAAATCCGCGTTTCGATCTCTTCGATCTGGGCCAGCGTGCCATATGCATCATCGCGCCCCTGGATCGCCAGCACCGGGATGCGCAGGTGGTCGATCGCATCTGCCACATTCCACGCCTCAAAACCGGGATCAGTCCAGACGCCATACCAGCCGTGAAAGGCCACATCGACATTTGCGTGATATTTCGAAAGCTTGGCCTTTAGATCGCCCGTGGCATAGTCCTCGCCCGCTGCTTTGATCGCGGCCAGCCCCATGGGTTCGGTAAAGAAATGCGGGGCCATCAAGATCAACGAGCGGATGCGCATGTCAGACACCGATCCCGCATAAATCGTGGCGATTGTCGCACCGTCAGAATGGCCCAGCAGCACCGCCTGCTCGATGCCCGCCGCGTCCAGCACTTCGCCCAAAGATCCCGTCGCCTCGCGTGTCATGTAATCCAGCGGGCGTGGCAGATCCACCGGGTCAGACGTCCCGTAGCCCGCCCGCGAATAGGCCAGCACGCCAAAGCCTGTGGCATCAACCAAGGCCTGTGGAAAATCGCGCCAAAGCGCCACGGACCCCAGCCCTTCATGAAGCAACACCAAGGTTGGTGCCTCGGAGGGCTCAGGGCCCCAAGCCGCATATTCCAGCGTTTTGCCACCCGCCCGTAGCGTCAGCCCTGCGTCATTTGACCAAGTCACACCCATCAACATCCCTCCCGCAATTTGAATCGCTGTATCTTCCCTGTCGCTGTTTTAGGCAGCTCTGCAACCACCTCAATCCAGCGGGGATATTTCCATTTTCCGACCTTATCTTTCACGTGGTCCTTCAATTCAGCCAGCAATGCATCATCCGCCACACCGTCTTTCAGCACGATAAACGCCTTGGGTTTTTCCAACCCATCGGCGTCTTCTGCGGCAACCACAGCGGCTTCCAGCACGCGCGGATGGCTTATCAACGCACCCTCAACCTCGAAGGGGGACAACCAGATGCCGGAAACCTTGAACATGTCATCGGTGCGCCCGCAATAAACCAGCCGCATGTCTTGGCGCAGTTCGTACTTATCGCCGGTGCGCGTCCAGACCCCTTCAAAAGTTGTCCGGGATTTATCGCGTTGGTTCCAATAGCAATTAGCCGCCGACGCCCCACTGACCAGCAATTCGCCAACGCCGCCAGGCATCACATCGAAGCCTTCCTCATCCACCAGACGCAATGTATAGCCCGGTACGGCGACGCCAGCGGTGCCATAGACCAGATCATCTTTCCGGTTGCTTAGGAAAATATGCAGCATCTCGGTTGATCCGACACCGTCAAGAATGGCCGTACCGGTGTGTTTCTCCCACCGCAGACCAATCTCTTCAGGCAGCGCTTCGCCAGCAGAAATGCAGGTGCGCAAGGGCGCTTTGACCGGACCGTTTTTGTCCATAAATGCAACCATCGCGGCAAAAAGCGTAGGTACACCGCAAAAAACCGTTGGTTGTTCGGCATTGATGACCGACACCATATCATCGGGCGTTGGGCGGCCCGCAAACAACAGTGTGGTCGCCCCGACCGACAGCGGAAAGGTCATCGCATTCCCCAAACCGTAGGCGAAAAAGAACTTCGCCGCCGACAAAACAAGATCATCCTCCGCAATCTCAAGCACCTGTTTACCGTAAGTATCCGAGGTCGCTCGCAAGGCAGAATGCACATGGGCCACGCCCTTGGGCTGCCCGGTCGAGCCAGAGGAATAGAGCCAGAAGGCAACTTCATCCGGGCTGACGGGCAAAGTTTCCGCGAAGGCGGCATCGCCCAGAAAGTCGTCGTATTGCGTGGTACCGTCGACCGCGCCGCCAATCACCACGACATGGCGCAGATAAGGGTTGTCAGCGACAGCGCCTTTGACGGCCTCCCACAGGGGGGCCGATACAAAAAGGACACTCGCCCGGCAATCGCGCAGGATGATATCATAGACCGAGGTTGCCAAAAGCGTATTCAGCGGCACCGGGATCACGCCACATTTCAGCGCCCCCCAGAAGATTTGCGGAAATTCGATCTGATCGAGCATCAGCATCGCTGCGCGTTCCTCGGCGCGGATGCCGGCCCTGCCAAAAGCCCCTGCAACCTGCGTCGCGCCCTGCGCCAAATCACCGTAGCTGAGGCAGCGTCCGCTGCCGACTTCGCGATAAGCAACCTTTTCGCCGCGCCCTTCGCCCAGATGGCGGTCCACAAAATAGGTTACAGCATTGGCATTGGCCGTGATCATCGCAGTCCTCCCAAACATCGATGCTTTATTCTGCATCAATCCCCGAATATCGCAAGGATCGCGGCATAATGACGCATTTTAATGCATCAGGCTGCTGAGATCCGAGCCGCATCATCAATGTCGTAAATACGCGCAACCAGACCCGCGCGGCGCATAAGAATCTTGGGGAAGTTCAGGTTGCCCTTGGCCGTCGCCTCTCCGTCGCCCATGGAAGGGGGATCAGTCATGATCAGCGCTGCCGCAACACGGTTGGCACTGCCGGAGGTTTTGGTAGCAAGCTCTGTCAGACGCGCCCCTATCTCGGCCATCAGGGGCGCGCAGATCATCGCACCGTTGTCATCTGTCGCCTCCCAGCCCTTGGCGGTCATGGTGGCGCGGTTGGGGACGATCAACATCCCAACCTGCTCGCGCCCCTGCCCCGTCAGAACAAGATCACTGACGTAAGGTGCAAAAGCCGCCAACAGATCAAGGCGCAGCTGTGCAGCGCGCACCCAAGTGCCCGTCATGAGTTTGAAATCCTCGGACATCCGCCCGTCAAACATCAAACCGCGCGACGGGTCCGTGTCATCAATCAGGCGCATCGCATCGCCGCTTATGAAGAACCCCTCTTCGTCAAAGGCCTCTGCGCTTTTGGCGGGATTATTGTGATAGCCCTTGGTAACCGTATCGCCCGCAATCCGCACACCACAGCGCCCGTCGGCATCGGGGATCAGCTTGACCGTTACGCCGGGCAAGGGCACGCCCACGATCCCGGCACCCTTGGCCGGTTCATGCTGCAAAAGCGCGGCTGGTGCGGATTCCGTCAACCCCCAGGACGAGTTGATCAGGGGAAGCTTGCCACGGGTCTCCATCGCCAAACGCTCAAGTTCGGCCCATGTCGCCTGCGGCAAGGAGGCACCTGCGTAAAAGATCATGTCCAGCTCGGCAAAGTAGCGTTCGCACAGTTGTTTGTCCTCGTTCAACGCGGTGACAAGCTGGGCAAAACCCACGGGTACGTTGAAACTGATCGTCGCAGAAACCTCGCGCAGATTGGCGAGGGTTTTGTCAAACAGCCCCGGTGCTGGCTTGCCATCGTCGATGTAAAGACTGCCGCCATTTGCCAGCATAAGGTTAAAGTTATGCGAGCCACCAAAGACGTGGTTCCACGGCAACCAATCCACCAACAACGGCGGGCGGATGGTGACGAAGGGCAGCGCCTGGGCCAGTTGCGCTTGGTTGGTTGTCATCATCATTTGCGTGGTCAACACGCCTTTGGGATCCGAGGTTGATCCGGACGTCATCAGGATCTTCGCAAGCGTGTCCGGCGTGATCTTGGCAAAGGCGGCATCGACATCCGCACCGGTTGGGTTCAGGAAGTCGTTGAAGTTGGTGGCCCCACTGGTGCCGGGGACCGACGACAGCTTTTCCACATCCGCGAGACTTTCCAGCGATAACGCGCCAGCATATCGCGTGGCGTCATCCGCATAGACCATGCCGGGTCGCACCAGCTTTACCACATAATCCAAACGCGGCAGGGCGGCGGGGATAAGGGAATATTGCTCGGCCACAGGGACGGTCGGCACGCCTGTATATTGCGCCGCCAAAGACAATAGCGCGTGATCGATGCTGTTGCCTGATACGATCAGGATCGGCTTGTCCGGCCCTAGATCGCGCGAGATCAGATGGCTTGCAATGCTCCTCACCCTTTCGAGGACTTCAACATAGGTCAGCTTGCGCCAGCCCTCGCCAGAACGCTCGGCCAAGAATACATGATCCGGTGTTTTTTCGGCCCATTGATGCAGCCAGTCGCCCGTGCAGCGCGCAACAGGACCAAGTGCGTACCCTGACTCCAGCAGAATCGACCCATCCGCACGATCTGTGCGCGTTACGTTATGTGGCAGAAAATTCAGATGGTCGGTCATAAAGCCCTCTGCCCGCTTCGTAGGGAGGACGGGCGCGTAAGTTGATGAAGCCTTGCGCGCATGACGCAAGACAAGGGCCAAGCCTAGCTTGGTAGAAGAAACAAGGTGATCGCCGGGAACATCACCAAAATGACCACGCGCACGATGTCTGAGCCGACGAAATACATCACTGCCTTATAGGTTTCCGTCATCGGTGTTTCGCGGTCCATCGAATTGATGATAAACAAATTCATCCCGACCGGAGGCGTGATCAGCCCCACCTCGACCACGATCAGCACGAGAATACCGAACCAGATAGCCAGATGCTCTGTGCTCATCCCGAAATCCATGGCTGAGATCACCGGAAAGAAGATAGGCACGGTCAGCAGGATCATCGACAAGCTGTCCATCAGGCAGCCGAAGATCAGATAGAACACCAAGATGATGGTGAGGATTAACCAAGGGCTATAGCCTTGGCCCACGACCCAATCGGCCATGAACTGCGGCACACCAGAAAGCGCCAGAAAGCCGTTATAAAATCCCGCCCCCAGTACGATGAAAAAGATCATGCCAGTGGTTTTTGCCGTCCCCAAAAGACTTTCACGCAGTACCGACCAGTTCAGGCTGCCCGCCAGAAGTGCCGCAAGCCCGGTGCCTGCCGCCCCTATGGCCGATCCTTCGGTGGGCGTAAACCACCCCAGATAGATGCCGCCAACCACGATGAAAAAGATCACCAGCACCGGCCATGTATCAGCCAGCGCCTTGAAGCGCTCTGCCATGGGCACGGCAGGGCGCGTGCCTGCGGAATTGGGGTTCAGACGGACATAGATTGAAATTGTGACGATATAGCCAAGTGCCGCGAGAATGCCGGGGATGAAAGCCGCCAAAAACAGCTTGGCGATGTTTTGCTCGGTCAGGATCGCATAAATCACCAAAATCACAGACGGTGGGATCAGGATGCCAAGTGTACCGCCCGCAGCCAGCGTGGCTGTCGAAAAACCACCCGAATAGCCATAGCGTTTCAGCTCTGGCAGGGCGACTTTTGACATGGTCGCGGCCGTCGCAAGCGAACTGCCACAAATCGAGCCAAAGCCTGCACAGGCCCCTACAGCCGCCATCGCGACCCCTCCGCGGCGGTGGCCGAGGAAACTTTCAGCGGCTTTGAAAAGCGCTGTGGACATGCCCGACAAGGTCGCAAACTGCCCCATCAGAAGGAACATCGGAATGATCGTAAGGGAGTAGCTGGAAAACGTCGTGTAGGTTTCCGATTTCAGCTTGGCCAGCAGGGGTGTGGGATTGCCGCCCATCGCCAGGTACCATCCCCCAAAGCCGCACAACAACATGGCAAGGCCAATCGGGGCGCGCAAAAAGATCATCAGCAAAAGCACGGGGAAGGACCAAAAGCCCATTTCTAGATTGGTCACGTCAATGCGCCCCTTGTTCGCTGGGTAGAATGTTTGCACCTGTCACCGCTTCGACCACGCGAATGACGGCACAATAGATGGCAACGAAGCAAGAGATGGTTCCTGCAGCAAAGCTGGCCGCATAGGCCCACCAGACAGGGAATTGCAAAAACAACGTCGTCTCGCCATTGCCGATATAGCGCTGCATACCCTCGAATAGTCGCCAGATGATCAGCAGGATAACAGCTGTCAAAATGACTTCCCAAAAGGCGACAACCCAGCGGTTGGCACGCTTCGAAAGAAACGAGGTGAAAATGTCAACGGTCGCGTGTGATCCGTAAAACTGGCAGATCGGCAGGAACGAGAAGATGGCAAAAGCAACTCCGGCTTCAAGCAGTTCGTAGTTACCGTTGACCTCGCCAATGCCCAGATCAAGAAGCGTCTGTGACAAACCGTTCAACTGCGTTTGGAAAAAGTCGCTATGGAGCACTTTGTTCGTTGTGCGCCCGATAATTGAAACGGTTGTCATCAGGATCAGCGCTGTCAAAACAAGACCCCCGATCACTGCTGTAAACCGGGCAAGAAACTGAATCAGCCGATGCATTTGATGTCTCTTTTTTCGGGAAATCTTCAAGGCGAAAGACCTGCCGCGCCAGACACGCAGCAGGTTGTTTATCAAAGGAGGCTTACTTTGCGTAAGCGTCCATCAGCGACTTAGCTTCATCAATCAGCGCCTGACCATCGATGCCTTTGGTCTGCATGTCAGCAACCCAGCTGTCATAGATCGGCTGCGAAGCATCCCGCCAAACCTGAGTTTCCTCTTCTGTCAGCGTCACGATGTTGTTGCCTAGATCAACGGCGATCTGGCGCGCGGGGCCATCGGCGTCCGCTTGCGTGCCCCCTGCAAAGATCGAGAATTCCAGACCGGAATTTTCGTCGATCACCTTCTGCAGATCATCCGGCAGGCTTTCATACTTGTCTTTGTTCATCGCCAGAACAAAGGTCAGCGTATAAAGTGCGGCACCTGTAAACTCGGTGTGGTTAGACACCAGTTCAGGCACTTTCAGCGCTGTTGTCACTTCCCAAGGGATGGTTGTCCCGTCGATGACACCTTTGGAGAGACCTTCTGGGATCGCCGGTACCGGCATACCAACCGGTGTTGCTCCGGTGGTTTCCAAAAGTTGGTTCACCAGACGCGACCCACCGCGGATTTTAAGACCCTGCATATCGGCAGGCGTGCGCACTTCTTTGTTGGTGTGCAGCAGACCGGGTCCATGCACCCATGTGCCCAAGATATGAACGTCTTTGAATTCAGTGTCTTTCATGTGCTTTTCAAACATCTGCCAATAAGCAGAGCTGGCCGCACGCGCATCAGTCACCATAAAGGGCAGTTCGAACACTTCGGTCGATGGATAGCGACCCGGTGTATAGCCCACAACGGTCCAGACGATGTCGGCGACGCCGTCAATGGCCTGGTCGATCAGCTCTGGAGGTTTGCCGCCAAGCTGCATGGAGGGGTAACGCTCGACCTTGATGCGGTCGCCGCTATCTGCCTCCACTTTGTCAGCCCAGACATCCAGAACCTGTACGGGCACATTGGCCTGAGGTGGCAAGAACTGGTGCAGGCGCAAGGTGACTTCTTGGGCCATTGCGCTTGTTGCGCCCATGCCAACAGCAATCGCAGCAGCAGCGGCCCCCATGAGGGTTCTTCTAAAAATCATTTGGTCTCTCCCTTTAGTTGGTCCTTTGGACCGAACTTATCACGTCCGGTTCCAGTTTGTTCGATCGTCACAAAAACACACAAGCCTGTGCTTGTCGTCAAAGAAATCTCGTCCAAAAGTTTTTGCGAGGCTGATAGCCGTATTTCGCGCCGCAGATCGCCAAAACCTGACGATCAGCGCGATATCTGCTGACACCTCTATAAACTTTGGCTTCTTATTCTCCCCCTCGCACCCCCATTGATGAGCCCGTCAAAGCCAAGCTTCATCTGTCTGCAATTATTGTTAGGCTATCTAACAATAATTGTCATCCATTATTCTGGACTGATCACAAAATCAGGAATGAAGTAGCGATGCATATGACGCCTTAGCCCTTCGGATCTTGCACTTTCATGCAAGTTAGCAGCCTACACTATCACATCACCAAATCAAAAGGATTGGATCTGCATTATAACGCACAGCAAGCCTGTTGTTTGTCGACCGCAAGCCGAACCAGCCCGCGTATTCACGATTTCAGAGTGGAGGATGGTGGCGTTACCTGGATTTGAACCAGGGACCTAACGATTATGAGTCGTTCGCTCTAACCAACTGAGCTATAACGCCATCGTTGTGCGGATTATGACAGGCCTCGGCCCCCGTCAAGGGCCAAAACCTATCAATCGTCTTCAGGCGTGTTCGCGAACGCTATCAATCATCAGCTGAACGTTGTCAGGATTGGCGTCTGGCGTGATGCCATGGCCCAAGTTGAAAATATGCGGCCCCTTCGAAAGGGCCTTCACAATCGCGCGGGTCTCGTCAACCAAAGGCTGCCCGCCGGTAACCATATGGCTTGACGCAAGGTTGCCTTGGACACAGCCATCAACCTGCACATTTGCCGCCGCCCAGTCTGCCGACACCGAATTATCCAATGCAACACAATCAACGCCGGTCGCCTTGGCAAAGCCAATGTATTTATCGCCCGCCTCACGTGGGAAACCAATGATCGGAATACCCGGATGGCGCTTCTTCAACTCTTGCGTAATCTCGCGCGTCGGTTCCAAGGCGTACTTTTGGAACGCCTCGCCTGACAATGACCCGGCCCAGCTGTCAAAAATCTTCATGACTTCTGCACCCGCCTCAATCTGCGCCGACATGTATTCAATCGTCGCCTTGGTGATCAAATCCAGCAGCTTTTCAAACAACGGATTGTCATTGATCCGCAACTGATGCGCCGGCCCTTGGTCTTTGGTACCCTGGCCCGCTATCATATAGGTTGCCACAGTCCAAGGTGCCCCGGCAAAGCCGATGAGCGTGGTCTCAGACGGCAAGGCACCGGCAAGGTTGCGCACCGTCTGATAGATCGGGTTCAGCGTCTCGTGGATATCGCCAACGGGCTTGAGCTTGTCAAAATCACTTTGCGTCGTCACCGTAGACAAACGCGGGCCCTCGCCCGTGACAAACCACAGATCAGCCCCCAAAGCTTGGGGCACCAGCAAAATATCAGCAAACAAAATCGCAGCATCAAACCCGTAGCGGCGGATCGGCTGAAGCGTGACCTCTGTCGCCAGATCAGGATTGTAGCACAGCGACAGGAAATCCCCTGCCTCAGCGCGTGTCGCTTTGTATTCGGGCAGATAGCGCCCGGCTTGGCGCATCATCCAGATCGGCGGCGTTGGCAATGTTTCACCCGCCAAGGCGCGCAAAATGGTTTTCGTTGGGGGGGTGTTCTGCGCCATGGGTACGCTCCTCAGGAAATCTTTTGTCTTTCGTCAAGATGTAAGGGGTGGAAGTCAAGACGCAGGCGCCGCATTGTCAGATAAAATTGACATACCTAAAGAGAACTTCATGATCCCGAACTTGCCAACACCCGAAAATCCCCTGCGTATCGGTACGCGCGGTTCACCCCTCGCGATGGCGCAGGCGTATGAGACACGTGCCCGTCTCTCCGCCGCGTTTGAACTGCCCCAAACGGCGTTCGAGATTGTCGTAATCAAGGTTACCGGTGACCTCATTCAGGATCGCCCGCTTAAAGACATCGGCGGCAAGGGCCTGTTCACCCGCGAGATCGAAGAGGACTTGCTGGCAGGCAAGATCGACATCGCCGTCCATTCTATGAAAGACATGCCCACGATCCAACCCGGCGGATTGCTCCTGGATACCTTCTTGCCGCGCGAAGACCCTCGTGATGCGTTCGTAGCTCCGATGCTGTCTGCCCTTGCTCAACTGTCCGACGGGGCGGTTGTCGGCACATCAAGCCTGCGCCGCCGTGCGCAGTTGCTGCACAAACGTCCGGACCTGCAGGTCGTCGAATTTCGGGGCAATGTTCAGACCCGCCTGAGAAAACTCTCTGATGGCGTTGCCGAATGCACCTTCCTCGCGATGGCCGGCCTGAACCGTCGGGGGAGGGAGAACGTACCCGCCACTCCGATTGCAGACACAGATATGCTGCCTGCCGTTGCCCAAGGGGCGATTGGCATCGAAAGGCGCGCGGGCGATGCGGATACCGAAGTGCTGCTCGCGGCCATTCATGACGCGCCCACAGGGCACCGCCTGACCGCAGAGCGTGCTTTTCTTCTGACGCTGGACGGGTCTTGCGAAACGCCCATCGCCGGTCTTGCGTTGATAGACGGAGACACCTTGCACCTGCGCGGCGAAGTTCTGCGCCCCGATGGCTCCGAAGTGATCTCGGGTGAGCGGACCGGACCTGTCAGCGATGGGGGGCAAATGGGGGTCGATCTGGCGCAAGAGTTGCTTTCCCAAGCGGGCCCGCATTTTTTCGATTGGCATGCGACTGGATAACATTCCCGTGTAACAGGCATCACTCCTGAAACTATCCGGCACATCGCCGCGTTACCTTTACATGATCGAACAACGATCTCGTAAAAGAAAATCAGGAGTATACCATGACTTTCACCAAAAAGATGATGACAGCAACAGCAGCCCTCGCCCTTACAACAGGCGCTGCTTTTGCTGATGCACATAAAATGAATCCCATGGTCGGCGGTGCCGAAATGTCCATGGAAATGAACATTGTTGAAAACGCCGCAAACTCTGCTGATCACACCACTTTGGTTGCAGCAGTACAGGCCGCAGGTCTGGCTGAAACATTGTCTGGTGAAGGTCCGTTCACTGTATTCGCGCCAACCAACGAAGCGTTTGACCGTCTTGAGCCAGGCACAGTCGAAACACTGCTCCTGCCCGAAAACAAAGAGATGCTGGTACAAATCCTGACCTGCCACGTCGTCGCCGGAGAAGTGATGGCTGATGCGATTGTCGGCATGATCGAAGCTGAAGGCGGCACAGTTGCTGTAGACACGCTCGGCGGTTGTGTCCTGCAAGCATCGATTGACGAAGAAAAAGTCAAATTGCTTGATGAAAACGGCAACGCTGCTTTTGTAGACATTGCTGACGTAAAGCAGTCCAATGGCGTGATCCACGTGGTCAACGGTGTAATGTTGCCAAAGCAATAATAGCCTTGGCTCCTATCTAAACACTAAAAAAAGGCCTCCCCGTCACACGCGACGGGGAGGCCTTTTTCATATCTTCCAAATGGATATTAATCCCGGGGGAGTCCGCAGGACGGGGGCTGGCCCCCTCTTTCGCGCTTTTGCCGTCAAACCCATTTAGCGAGGGGCGGCAGGCTCATCAGCACAGCATTTGCATCATGCCCGGTCTCAAGCCCGAATTTGGTTCCGCGATCGTAAACAAGATTATACTCCGCATAAAGACCGCGGTGGACAAGCTGCGCGTCTTTATCCGCCTCTGTCCAATCCTGCGTTTTGCGCTTTTCGACAAGTGGCACATAGGCGGGCAAGAACGCACGGCCGATATCTTTGGTCAGCGCAAAATCGGCTTCCCAGTCGCCTGTACAGTGATCATCCATAAAAATGCCGCCGACGCCGCGCGCCCGGCTGCGGTGGGGGATATAGAAATACTCGTCCGCCCATTCCTTCAGCTTTGGGTAAAGCAACTCTCCATGCGGGTCGAGATGGGCTTTTTGCTGATCATGGAAATGCGCCGTGTCCTCGACGTATTCGATGCAAGGGTTCAAATCAGACCCACCACCGAACCACCATGCATGGGGCGTCCAGAACATACGGGTATTCATATGAACCGCAGGCGCGTGGGGGTTTTGCATATGCGCTACAAGACTGATCCCGGCAGCCCAAAACCGTGGATCGTCCTTCATCCCAGGGATGCCCTTACGGGCGGCCATCGCTATTTGCGCGCGTTCACCCAAGGTGCCGTAGACGGTCGAGATATTGACACCGACTTTCTCGAACACCCGGCCGCCACGCATCACGCTCATCAATCCGCCGCCGGCATCCGAACCATCATCGCTGCTGCGCACTGTCTCGGTCACCTCGAACCTGCCCGGTACGGCATCTGCCAAAGGCCCAGCATCATGGCTGTTTTCCAAGCCTTCGAAGGCATCTACAATCTGATCACGTAATTCGCGAAACCACGTCGCCGCGCGTGCCTTTTCAGCATCGAAACTCTCTGTCATTCAATCTTTGCCTTATCTTCGCGCCAGTTGCGCAGGGTTGCCCCATTTTGACTGATTCAAAACCGGAAGGTCAATGCAAAGCAATACGTCAATGCGCCGGAGCGTCCACAGCATCCAGCAACGACCGGCCCCCATCCACTACGATCACTTCGCCCGTCATAAAGCTGGAACTATCCGCCGCCAAATACTGGATCGTGTCGGTCAATTCTGAGGGCGATGCGATCCGGCCAAGGGGGGTGTGGCTGCGGATATCATCGCGCCATTCGCGGTTTTCTGCCACAGACGCCTTCAATGACCCGCTCATAACCGATCCGAATGCCACCGCGTTCACCCGAATACGGTGCGGTGCCAAAGTCAGCGCCATCGACCGCGTCATCTGCTCTAATGCGGCCGCAGCCATCGAATACGCCATCAATTCGGGCCGTGTGTGGCGCGAGGTGATCGAGCTCAGGTTAATGATGCTCCCCACTGCGCCCTCAGGCTGATCTTCGGCCTGCTTGATCATGCGCTTTGACACCTGTTGGGTCAGTTGCATCGCCGTCATCACGTTTTCCTGCCAAAGCGTCTCTACGCTGGTGTCATCAACATCCAACGCATCTGTCGGCAGGAAATGCCGCGAGGCATTCACCAAGACATCCACCTCGTCAAAGGCATCAATCGTCGCGGAAACGAGATTGGCAATGGTCAGACGCTGGCGCAGATCGCCCGCGAAAATGCGTATACTGCCTTCGTCCTTGGTATCACCCAATTCCTCTGCCAGCGCTTTTTCATCGGTATCGGCGCACATGACATTGGCACCCTTGTCAGCAAACTGACGCGCGATCGCAAGACCGATGCCGTTTGCAGCACCTGTAACGATGACATTTTTACCCTTGATCGAAAAAGACATAAATTGTTCCTTATAACGCCAGATAGCGCTCTAACGACGTTTACGCAAAGGACGCGCCGCATGAAACAGCTTGAACCGCGCATCTCCGCCGATCTCCTCGACATGGGCGAACCGTGTCTTCAGTTCGGCCTCGTAAGGCAAATGACGGTTTGCAACCATCCAAAGCTTGCCTTGGCCCGATAGTATCCGCGCAGCAGCCGCAACGAAAGCCTGCCCGATCTGGGGCTCAGCCGCGCGGCCTGTGTGAAACGGGGGGTTCATCACGACGGCGTCCAAACGGTGCGGAGGCTGCCACGTGGTTGCATCCTCCCACAGAAACTCCGCACGGTCGTCGGTGACATTTCGGCGCGCACATTCCAGCGCCATATTTCCCGCCTCGACGACATATAACTTTTCAACGCTTTTATGCGTCAGCACATGCGCAGACAAAAAGCCCCATCCCGCACCCAGATCAGCCACCTCGGCACCCAGTTTTTCTGGTAATGCATCGACCAAAAGCGCCGACGCCAGATCAACGCCATCCGCTGAAAACACTCCCGGAGCCGTCCAGAACCCACCCTCGGTCTGCGCCGGTCCCTGCTTCCAATCGACAAAGAAATCCGCCGCAGGCTCTGATATCCAGAACATCTTGCCATGTGCCTTGGAAATCGGCCCTTGAATAGTTACGCGCTGGCGCATCTCGCGCAGGATGCTATCCGCGCCATCTGTTTTCTGGCCATCAACCACGACAACACCGTCACACACTTCGCATGCGTCAGCGATCAGCGCGCGCGCTTCGGCTTTCGCGCGTGGCAGGCAAACGATGCAAGCCGCATAGCGGTCTTTGATGGTGCGCACGACGTCGTAGCCGCGGGCGACCCACGCATCATAATCAGGTTTGAAATCTTGGATGATCTGGACCCGCTCTTTATCAAGACCTGGCAAGTCGCTGTCGAGGGGCGGCTGGAAAACTGCAATCGTCCCCTCCGCCGGCAATTCCAATCCGTCGCCTTCCAGCGCGATCTGCAAACGTGAATCAATCACCTACTACTCTTCTTTTTCCATGGTGCATTGCAGCGGGTGCTGATGCCTGCGCGCAAAATCCATGACCTGGGCAACCTTCGTCTCTGCAATCTCGTGGCTGAACACGCCGACAACGGCGAGGCCTTTTTTGTGAACGGTCAACATGATCTCGAACGCTTGTGCATGGTTCAGCCCGAAGAACCGTTCGAGCACATGCACCACAAATTCCATTGGCGTGAAATCGTCGTTCAGCAGCATCACTTTATAAAGCGGCGGCCGCTTTGTTTTTGGTTTGACCTTTGTCAACAGATCGACATCTTCGTCGTCGCGATCCTTGTCAGCCATCAGAGTAACATCGAGGCGCATTGCTGCTCCTGTTTCGTGAAGAGGTTTCAAGTGATTCGTATGAGGGTCTATATAGACTGAATAGAAAATTAAAAAAGAGGGTCTGCCAAAGATGGCCAAACCACTGACCACGATCGGTTTCGATGCCGATGATACGCTTTGGCACAATGAAAGATTCTTTGTTCTGACACAGGATCGGTTCGCGGACCTGCTGCGAGACCATACTGATCCCAGCACATTGATGGAGCGTTTGCTGAACGCTGAGCGGCGCAATATCCCGCACTATGGCTTTGGTATTAAAGGCTTTACCCTTTCCATGATTGAAACCGCCATTGAGGTGACGAACGGCAAGGTACCCGCAGAGGTGATCTCTGAAATCCTGGACGCCGGGCGCGAAATGCTGGCGCACCCTGTTGAATTGCTGCCTCATGCGAAAGACACGCTAGAAGTGCTCAGGAGTCATTACAAATTGGTTCTGATCACCAAGGGCGATCTGCTGGATCAAGAACGCAAACTTGCCGAATCCGGTTTGCGGGACCTGTTCGAAGTCATCGAGATCGTGTCCGACAAAACTCCAGAAGTCTATCACCGGATATTTGACGCATATGGAGATGGTGCTGTGCACGGGATGATGGTGGGCAACTCCGTGAAATCGGATGTTGTCCCGATGGTCGATGCAGGCGGCTGGGGCGTGCATGTGCCACACGGGCAGACTTGGGCAATCGAGCACGCCGACACGCCGGATCATGCGCCGCGCTACAGGCAGATAGATAATCTGTCCGAGTTAGCCCGAATCTTAGAGCAAATCATTTAGGAAAAAACAGCCGCCGGGATTCGCTTTGATTCCGCCCCATTCCCGCCACATTCTTGCCACAATAGCCCCTGTAGTGGCGCTAGATTCGTTACCCCCTAGATGTGCCTCATGGAATTTTCATCTTTTACTGCAATCCTTGTTTTGAAAGGCTTTATCGAAAAAACGACCTGTGTTACTCTGATTTTAATAATCAGAGGCCAGTCGAAAAATCGACGGTCCAAGGCAGAGCAAAGGCAGTTATCATGAGAGCGCGGCGCGTGCAGCCGGCCCGTTATGGGCTATTCATTCTTGCGGCTATTTGGATCCTGGTGGTGCTTCCCCTCAGTGCCATGGCAGCGCCCTATGCAGCCTTTGTTATTGACGCCAGAACAGGCGAGGTTCTTCATTCGCGAAACGCAGATACCCGGTTGCATCCAGCATCCCTGACGAAAATGATGACGCTTTATATCGCATTCGATGCAATTAAGCGGGGCGAGATATCGCTGGATACTCAGGTTAAAATCAGCAAATTCGCCGCATCGGAACCACCCAGCAAGCTTGGCCTGAAACCGGGGCAAACGATTGCCCTGCGTTATCTGATACGTGCCGCTGCCGTAAAATCCGCGAATGATGCCGCAACCGCAATCGGCGAGGCGATCGAAGGATCAGAGGCAAAGTTCGCACGCAGAATGAACCGGACTGCAAAAGCGCTCGGCATGACCAGCACCACCTTTAAAAACGCCCATGGTCTGACGGAAACCGGCCATATGTCCACGGCACGAGACATGACAACGATGGGGCGTCATTTGCTATATGATTTCCCCGAATACTATAACCTGTTTTCCCGGATCACCGCGAACGCCGGTGTGCGAAAAGTAAGCCACACCAATCGTCGTTTTTTGGCTGCCTACAAAGGGGCCGATGGGATCAAAACCGGTTATACACGTGCCGCAGGATTCAACCTTACCGCATCAGCCGAGCGCGGCAGTGAACGTGTCATCGTCACAGTTTTTGGCGGAACCTCGACCACAGCACGAAATGCAAAAGTTACAGAACTGATGGACTTGGGCTTCCGCCGCGCGCCATCCAAGGCACCTTTGAACAAACCTGCCAAACCTGTCTTTGCCTATGTGGAAGACACAGTTGTGGCCGACAACTCAGCCTCAACTCCGGGTGGTGCCGGCAAAACGATCCGCTTGATCGGTGCCGTCACAACTTCCAAGCGACCCCAGTTGCGCCCTGCCACTTCAGAACAAGTCGTGGTCGCCACGGCTGAGGCACCGCAAGCCACATCGGCGCTGCTGCCTTCCGATATCACAGCTGCGATCCAAGAGGCCGTAAAGGCAGCACCAAAGGAAATGGTGCAAACCGCCAGCCTTGTGTCGGTCTCCATACGCCCAACTGTGCGGCCGAAAGGCCTGATCGAAACAATCAGCCCCGCCAAAGCCGACAAGAAGCCAGCGCAGCAAGAGGTCGTTACCCGTGTTTCGACGTCAGGCGGACGGCATTGGGGGGTAAACATCGGCCGCTTCCCAAGCCGCAATGCAGCTGAAACGGTGCTCGTCAAAACGGCGCTCTCCGAAATCTCTACCCTCGATGGGACGCTGCGAAAAGTGGTCCAGCGCCCTCAGGGATTTGATGCAAACTTTCTGGGCATGACCCGCGAAACGGCAGACCTTGCCTGCCGCAGATTGGTTGCCCGCAACGTCAGTTGCTTTATGATCGGACCGGGCTGAGGGCCATCAACTCTACGGTCAAAACACCAACCATCCCAATATGCTTAGGTGGGGTTATTGCGACACCTGACGCAGCACCAGAGCGCTACCTTGCGGCAAGACATTCACGAAAAAAATGCCGTAAATAATTAGGGCGGCGTTAGGTCGTCGCTTGCAACAAAGCACGGGTATAGTCAGACGTCGGATTGTCATACAGTGTATCTACATCACCGTATTCCACCACATCGCCACGCTTCATCACCATTACCTTATGCGACATTGCTCTCACGACCTTTAAATCGTGGCTGATAAACAGATAGGCCAGCCCATATTTGCGCTGAAGGTTACGCAGCAGTTCGACGATCTGCACCTGTACTGTCATGTCCAAAGCCGAGGTCGGCTCGTCGAGCACAAGCAGTTTCGGGCGGAGCACCATTGCCCGCGCAATCGCAATGCGCTGCCGCTGCCCCCCTGAAAACTCATGTGGGTAGCGGTCCATCGTCTCGGGATCGAGGCCCACCTCTATCATCACATCGCGGACCAGTTCACGCGGGTTGCGGTCAGGATCGACATTGTGGATCGTCAGCCCCTCAGCGATGATTTGCATACAGGTCATACGCGGACTAAGGCTGCCAAACGGATCCTGAAACACGATCTGCATGTCTTTACGCAGCCGCCGCAATTCCCGCGTCGACCAACTGCGCACGTCCTGCCCCATAAAGGTAATACCACCTTCGGATGCGATCAGCCGCATGATCGCCAACGCCATGGTCGTCTTGCCTGATCCGGATTCACCAACAATTCCAAGGGTCTCCCCTGCCCGGACTGTCAAGCTGGCGTCGTTGACCGCTTTCACATAATCCACAGTCTTGCGCAGAAAACCTTGTTGAATAGGAAACCAAACCTTCAGATGATCGGTACTCGCGATCACCTTCGCATTCTCGGGAACCGGATCCGGCCGTCCCGATGGCTCTGCTCCCAGCAGTTTCTGCGTGTAGGGGTGTTGCGGATTGTCAAAAATCTCGGACGTCGGACCCTGCTCAACAATCTCGCCCTGTTGCATGACGCAGACGCGATCGGCAATGCGCCGCACAATGCCAAGATCGTGGGTAATGAACAAAAGCCCCATGCCTTCGCTGTCTTTCAGATCTTTCAAAAGATCCAGAATTTGCGCCTGAATGGTCACATCCAGCGCTGTAGTCGGTTCATCCGCGATCAACACGTCAGGCTTGTTTGCCAGCGCCATCGCAATCATCACACGCTGGCGTTGTCCGCCTGACAGCTGGTGGGGATAGGCCCCAAGACGGCTTTCTGCGTCGTTGATACCCACTTTTTCCAGCAGTTCAAGGACACGCATCCGGGCGCTTGAGCCTACAACCCCTTGATGCAGCGCCAGCGATTCTCCCAGCTGTTTTTCGATTGTATGCAGCGGGTTAAGCGACGTCATCGGCTCTTGAAAGATGAAACTGATGTCATTGCCGCGCACCTTGCGCAGCAATTTATCATCAGCCCGGATCATTTGCTGGCCATCATATAGCACTGATCCCGACACCTCGGCGCTATCGCCCAGAAGTGAAACTGTGCTCAGCGCCGATACGGATTTGCCAGACCCTGATTCGCCGACAAGTGCCACGGTCTCTCCGCGGTTCAGCGTGAAACTGATCCCTTTTACGGCATGGGTCAGAGCACCCTCCTGACGGAAAGATACGCTCAGGTCTTTGACCTCAAGCAAAGCAGAGGAACGCTGTGTCATCGTACGAACGACGTCAATGCATACACGCCCCACGCCGCCATCGGCGCACATAACAGGCGCAGCCAAACATTCGGCCACCTCATCAAAGCCAGACTCCAGCATCCCAAGACAACAACGATCGTGCTTGGCAGAAACCATGTCTCAAGCACCCTGAACAAAAAGCCTACCGTGTCGCCCGGTGCGGTGAAAATCAGGACACATAAGCGGAGCGTTACCGCAATCGCCGCAACCACAGAGCAGATGTAGACAATCGTCGCAAAAATGCGGAACGGGGAAGGATAAGAAGCAGCGCCAGTCATGAAAATGTCTTTCTGGGGTCGAATGCGTCGCGGATGCCTTCAAAGATAAAGATCAGCAAGGACAGCATGATCGCAAAAGTAAAAAATGCCGTAAAGGCCAGCCAGGGTGCTTGCAGGTTTTGCTTGGCCTGAAGGGTTAATTCGCCCAGTGACGGGGCCGAGGACGGCAAACCAAAGCCCAGAAAATCGAGGATCGCAAGCGTGCTGATCGTACCCGTGATGATAAATGGCAGCATCGTCAGCATCGCGACCATCGCATTGGGCAGCATGTGGCGGAACATGATCGTTATGTTGCCCACCCCAAGTGCACGTGCCGCGCGCACATATTCAAGGTTGCGCGCCCGCAGGAATTCCGCCCGCACCACGCCCACCAGTGATGTCCAACTGAACAGGACAAGCAGGAAGACCAGCAGCCAGAAACTTCGGCCCAGAATGGCGAACATGATGATGATCACGTACAGCGACGGGGTGGATGACCAAATCTCGATTACGCGCTGAAAGATTAGGTCAGTCCATCCGCCGAAAAAGCCCTGCACAGCACCCGCGATTATCCCGATCAGCGAGGCTGCGCCTGTCACGATCAGGGTGAAGATAATCGACAACCGGAAGCCGTGGATAACACGCGCCATCACGTCGCGCTTGGTGCCGTCGGTACCTAGCCAGTTTTGCGGATTGGGCGGCAAGGGGGCCGCACCGGGGCGGTCCACGGCTGTGTTGAACGAATAGGGGATGACCGGCCAGATCGACCAGCCTTTTTCAATGCTTTCCCCCTCAACGACCCCGTCCTGCGCATCCTCGATCAGCGCTTCAGGCTCGTCGAAACACGCGTCCATTCCGCCGGTCGCGATCAGGCATTTCACCTCGGGATCGCGGTAGACGGCTTCGGTCTGGAAGTCGCCACCAAACTCTGTCTCCGGGTAGAATTTGAAGATCGGCATAAAGTATTCGCCGCGATAATTCACCAAGATCGGTTTGTCATTCGCAACAAACTCGGCAAACAGCGAGATGCCAAACAGGATCGCGAAAATCCACAGGCTCCAATATGCGCGGCGGTTGCGGGTAAAGTTGCGCCAGCGGCGCTGGTTGAGGGGGGAAAGTGCCATCAGATCACCCCTCGCGCTTTTCAAAGTCGATGCGGGGATCGACGAAAACATACATCAAATCTGACAGGATACCGACGACCAAACCGATCAGGCCAAAGATAAACAAGGTGCCGAAGACGATAGGATAGTCACGCGCTACAGCGGCTTCGAACCCCAAACGGCCCAAGCCATCAAGGCTGAAAATCGTCTCAATGATCAGCGAACCACCAAAGAACACACCGATGAACACCGCCGGAAAACCTGCGATCACGATCAGCATCGCGTTCCGGAAAACGTGGCCATAAAGCACTTTACGCTCAGACAGGCCCTTGGCCCGCGCGGTCATCACGTATTGTTTTTTGATCTCGTCGAGGAAGCTGTTTTTCGTCAGCAAGGTCAGTGTCGCAAAGGCCGATATGGTCGAGGCCAGCACCGGCAAAGTGATGTGCCAGAAGTAGTCACCAACCTTGGCCAGCGGGCTGAGTTGGTCAAAGTTATCCGAGGTCAGGCCCCGTAGCGGGAAAATCTGCCAATATGATCCGCCTGCAAACAGGACCAGCAACAAGATAGCGAACAAGAAACCAGGGATCGCATAGGCCGCAATGATCGCGCCCGAAGTCCATGTATCAAAGGCGGTGCCATCCTTGACTGCCTTGCGTATGCCAAGCGGGATCGACACCAGATAGGCAATAACCGTCGACCAAAGCCCCAGCGTGATCGACACCGGCAGCTTTTCCTTGATCAACTCGATCACGCTGATGGAGCGGAAATAGCTCTCTCCGAAATCGAAGCGCATGTAGTTCCACATCATGTTGAAGAAACGCTCAATCGGCGGCTTGTCAAAGCCAAATTCGCGCTCAAGCTCGGCGATGAACTCGGGCGGCAGGCCACGGGCACCGACATAGTTTTCGCTCGCCGCGCCCGTATCGGCATTGCCTGCATCATTGCCACTGCCCGAGAACCCTTCGAACACGTCACCACCGCCTTGGATACGAGCGATGGCTTGCTCAACCGGGCCGCCGGGCACGAATTGCACCAGCGCAAAGTTGATCAGCATAATCCCGATCAAAGTCGGAATAATCAGCAAAAGCCGTCGAAGGATGTATGCGCCCATGGCTGGCGTTTACCTCAAGGCACCAGCGGCGCGCAAGGCGGCCGCTTTGTCGGCATTGTACCACCAGAAATCGAGGTATCCCAAAGCGTAGGCGGGTTGTTCGTCCGGGTGTTCGTACTGGTCGTAATACGCCGTCCAAAAAGAGTCATTATACCATGCGGGGATCATGAAGAACTCAAAGCGCAAAGCCCGATCAAGCGCCATCATGCTGGCGTCTTCCTCTTCCTTGTTTTGCGCGCTCAGCGATGCTTCGATGATCGCGTCGACCATGGGGCTGGCCAGACCGGCGGGATTGAACAGCGAAAAGCTGGCGGCCTCGGACCCATAAAGCTGCGCTAGACCTGTCCCTGTGCCCAAAAACGGACGGTAGCCGTCAAACACCAAATCATAGTCACGATCCCGTTCCCGCGCAGTGTATTGCGAGCTGTCAACTTTCTCCAGAACGGCTTGGATACCCATATTGCCAAGGTTCGAAATGAAATTTTCTATCACCGCCGATAGGGTCGCAGAGCCAGAGGAATTCAAAAGAAACGTCAGACGCAGCGGGTTGCCGTTCGCATCATAGCGCATGCCATCATCCCCGACAGCCCAACCGGCTTCGTCCAGCAATCTCATGGCGCGACGCAGGTTGGTACGGTCCAAAAGCCGTGTCGGATCAGAAATATGTGGCATGACGGCTGGTTCAGTCAGCATCTCCGGCGGGACCAGATCACCAAGGGATTCAAGCATAGCAAGCTCCATCCCTTCAGGTGCCCCCATGGCCATCAGCGGCGTGTCTTGGGTGAAGGACGCTCGCGGTTTGAACAGCCCGTATTGCAGGGATTCGTTGGTCCATTCAAAATTAAAGCCCAGGGCGACGGCCTCGCGAACTCGTTTGTCTTGCAAAACCTCGCGGCCCAGATTGAACACGATTCCAGATGGTGTGGGGGGAGAACCATCGGGAATGTCTTCTTTCACAACATAACCGGCGTCGACCTTGGGGAAGTCATAGGCTGACGCCCATTGCTTAGAGTTCCCCTCCACGCGGAAGGTGTATTCGCCCGCTTTGAACGCTTCGAAAGCGGAGTTCTCATCGCCGAAATATTCCACCCGGATGGTGTCAAAATTATTGCGGCCTACGTTGAACGGCAGGTCTTTGCCCCAGTAATCGGGGTTGCGCTTGTAGACGATGCGACGGTTCACATCGACCTCGTCGATCATGTAGGGGCCAGACCCCGGCGACGTCATCAAACGCGATTCGTCCAGTCGGGCACCGGTTTCATCGTACCATTTCTTGGACCACGCAGGCACACCGCCAACCTGATCAATCAGACTGCGGCGCGAAATGCCCGGCGTAAAGTAGAATTTGATGGTGTAATCGTCAATCACTTCCACCTTTGGAATGCGCTTGCGCACGGCGTCGGCGTAGGACTGCAAACCCTGATCCAGCAGCAGGTTGTGACTGAATGCAATGTCATCAGCCGTGACCGGATCACCCGTGGAAAACTTGGCATCCTTGCGCATGTGGAAAATGACCCAATCCTTGCTTTCTGGGTACTCAAGGCTTTCACACAACAGGCAGTAAGATTCGCCATACACGTCGGCTGGTGCACTCTCCCCACCGGTTCCGTCGCCCAGAAGGCTTTCGTACATGATCGAGCTTAACGCGCCACCGCGGCCTTTGCGCGAATAGGGATTCATCGAATCGAACGTGCCCAAGGTAGAAATCGAAATCTCCCCGCCTTTGGGGGCATCGGGGTTCACGTAATCGAAATGAGCATAATCTGCCGGGTATTTCAGATCACCGTAGAAGGAATACCCGTGACTGCGGATCATTTTCTCGTCTTGGGCTTGAGCCGCGACACCGATCAGTGCAGCCCCAAAAACCAAAAGCGTCGTCCACAATACTTGAGACGACGTGTTGCGGGAGCGGGTTACAACGCGGGCATTTGTCCGGGGCATCAGGCTCGTCCTTTACAAAAAACAGCAGTGGATGGCGTTTCTACTATGTCATGTAAGCTAACGGGGCTGAACGCCAAGATACAAGTTGCGAATATGTTATCTGACTGAAATCTATCCCCCGAAATGAAAAAGGCCGCCCAACAATCGGGCGGCCTTCATAAAATCGATGATTGAACGATTACTCGTCCAGGCTGTCGAGATACGCGATGACGTCCGCGCGATCTTCAACCTTTTTCAAGCCTGCAAAACCCATTGTCGTGCCAGGTGCCCAACCCGATGGATTCTCAAGAAAGGCGTTCAGATTTTCGGGTGTCCAAACATCTGCACTTGCCTCAAGGCTGCCTGAATAAGCATTGAACCCTTCGGCGCTGTCAATTTCGCGACCTACGACGCCATAAAGATAAGGCCCAACTGCATTTTCACCCTGAGCCACCTTGTGGCATGCACTGCACTTGCGGAAAACTTTCTCGCCTTCACTGACATCAGCCGAGGCCAATACAACAGAGAAATCAACAGCTTCCTCTTCGGGAGCATCCTCTTCAGCCGAAGCAACTTCGATTACATAGCCCGGCTCACCGTGCACTTCATCGTGGTAAACTTCCTCGCTTACAAATTTGCCAAGCAAGAGAACAAGCCAAGCGCCAAACAGGCCTGCAGCTACTTTAGTGATAGTCATTGTATCGAACATGCGTGAAGATCCATCTTTGGTATTCGGGCATCGTGTTGGACGCGTATCTATTGCTTTCCCTCCGGCGGGGCAAGGTGTAGTTACCGCGACGAAACGCCCCCTTTGGTAAAAGTTTGATAAAGGTCGCCAAAAATGAGCCATAAAACTGCGCCGCGTATCGCTTTTCAGGGTGCTTTGGGCGCTTACAGCCACGAGGCTTGTCTGCAAGCGCGCCCTGACATGACACCCGTTCCCTGCATGACGTTCGAAGATGTGTTTTATGCCGTTCGCGAAGGTCGTGCGGATCTTGCCATGCTTCCGGTTGAAAACACGACCTACGGCAGGGTTGCAGATATCCATCGCTTGCTGCCCAAAAGTGGGCTCCACATCATTGCCGAGGCCTTCGTTCGCGTCCGGATCAGCCTGATGGCCAAGCCCGGTGTCCCGTTGGAAGACATCAAACATGTGCGCGCCCACATGGTGCTGATCCCGCAAGCGCGCAGTTGGCTGGACGCCCACGGGATAACGTCAGAAGCAGCCACGGACAGCGCTGGTGCGGCGCAAGAACTCGCCATCTCGAACGAACGCCACGTGGGCGTGTTGGCAAGTGACGTGGCCGCCGATATCCACGGACTGACTGTGCTTGCCCAAAACATCGAAGATCTGGAACATAACACGACACGCTTTTTGCTGATGGCACCCGACATCGATTTGTCGCGCAGAACCCAGAATATGATGACCACATTCGTGTTCGAAGTGCGCAATATCCCAGCCGCCTTGTACAAAGCGATGGGTGGCTTTGCGACCAATGGTGTGAACATGACAAAACTGGAAAGCTACATGGTCGGCGGATCATTCACCGCGACGCAGTTTTACGCCGATATCGAAGGCCACCCGGACGACGCCGGGGTGAAACGCGCCATGGAGGAACTTGGATACTTCACCAACATGCTTGAGGTCTTGGGGGTTTATCCGTCTCATCCAGACCGACATGGGTCATAATAGGCCTGCGCAATAGCTACGCTCGGCGGGCTGCAATCTTGCGACTAACCTCGCTATTTCGACTTCTGATAGCGCTCTTCCACATCTTTCGCATACTTAGCCACACGCAGCTTATACTTTTTTATCAGCGATGTTTTTGCCAGCTTCAACGACTGTACCAGCAAGCGGGCCGACAGCGTCTTTGGCTTGATCTCGAGGGTTACAACAAGACGCGTCCGGCTGCGCGACAGGGCCATCAACTCAAAAGCCATCTCTCCCGTCAGACCGGGTGAAACGGTATTTAGCCGCATTTCAGTCGGCTTTTCAAAAGATACCATTTCAATTTTAACGTCGCGGCGTTTACCACGCATATCAAACGCGGCTTCCCACTTCATACCGGTCGCCGGATCGGTCAGCTTATCGACACGCTGCACTTCAGCACCGCGCCGCATTGCAGCCCTTTCGAAAGTATCAAATTCGCACAGCATGCCAAAGACGACATCAATTGGTACTTCAATATCTTCTTTGGTGGAAAACTTCATGCGCTTGCCCGTCCATTTTTAACGAGGATCACTTCAATCAAGCGTATCTGCAAGCCAATTTTCCAACAAGAAATGTGCAATAGCGCCCTTACGAGCCGGTAGAATTGTTGTGTGTTGGCCTGTAAATATGTCCATCATCTCTTCTCTGGTCACCCAAAGTGCGTCTTCGATCTCTTTTGGATCAATCGTAATTTCGCGACTTGTTGCAACACCGGCACAGCCAAACATAAGCGATGCGGGAAATGGCCACGGCTGGCTCGCCAAATAGTTGACCTGACCGACCGTCACACCGGATTCCTCAAACACTTCACGCCGCACGGCGGCCTCCAGTGTTTCGCCCGGTTCGACAAAACCGGCAAGCAGCGAATACATCCCCGCGGGCCAGCCCGGCGACCGCCCCATCAACACCGAGTTCCCATGCGTGATCAGCATAATGACAACCGGGTCCGTGCGTGGAAAATGCGAGGCGCGGCAGGCGGGGCAATTGCGCTGCCAGCCGGCGTCATTAATGACCGTCTCAAACCCGCAGCGCGCACAATAGCCATGGCTTTCATGCCACGACAAGATGGCCTTGCCCGTCGCTGCCAGTTCGGCATCGCGCGGGTTCAACCACGTCATGACCCGGCGCAGCTCAACAAAAACATACTCCTGTGGCAGCAGGGTGTGACGTTGTTCACTGGGATCAAGAAACTGGCCCAGCTGATGCGGATCAACATCTTCCGGCATCCAGTTCGAAAGATCATAGGCAAAGCGGGCAGCCCCGTCTTCACGCCCCAAAAGGATCGGTGAGCCAGATGCATCATCAAGGGCCGGATGATCCAGGGGCAGACGTACGAGCGACGCGGGCCTTGCAGGGTCAATCAAGACCTTCCCACGCCAGAACAAAATAGCCCGCGCAGAATCTTCCGCTTTCAACGCTTCGACAGCGTTCCTGTCGCCGCGTCCCTCACCAGCACGGTCAAGCGCCGAGCCCCCGAAAGTGACCGTTTCAGCGTGTTTCATCACGTCCCTCACATCAAAGTTGTTCTCTGAGTAGTGACCATCTTAGCCAAAGCCAAGCCCACCCCGAACGCACTAGCGCCATAATTTCAACGTATCTCTGATCGATATAAATTAATTCAACCTTGGGTTAAATGGAGGATAGCGTGGCTCTCTACGCGATCAGATACTTCTGTCACGTCCCGGCAACGCCTTTCGGTACGGCCTGAAACGATGACAAACGTGACTGCAAAACTGCGAATTCTTGCGACGACCGATGTTCATATGAACGTGTCAGGGTTTGATTATGCCGCCGATGTTCAGGGGCCCGGTTGGGGTCTAGCCGGTATAAGCACGCTGGTTTCCAAAGCACGCACCCAAGCGCAACAACAAGGACGAGCCTGTATTCTGGTCGACAACGGCGACTTCCTGCAAGGCACCCCTTTGGCGGATTGGCAAAGCACTCAAGCAGTTACTTCAGATCATCCCCTTGCCGCGAGCTTCAACGCGATGGGGTATGATGCCATCGGCATGGGCAACCACGACCTTGACTTCCAAACGTCCTATCTGGCGCAGTTCATCAAGACCTTGGACGCACCCGTGATTTCGACGAACCTTGATTGCACATATCCTTTCGGGCTGGAAAGCAAATCCATTCTCACGCGGGTCATCGAAACATCAAAGGGGTCCAAAGCACTCAAAATAGGGATTGTTTCAGCGCTTCCGCTGGAAACAGCCGTTTGGAACCGGATAGATTTGCCGAAAGGATCAACCGTCCGGGATCCCATATCAGCACTTGGCAAAGCAGCCCGCCTTTTGCGCCAACAAGGAGCCGATCTGATCATAGCCCTGGCGCATATGGGGCTTGGAAATCCAGGGACGCTCAACACAACAGCAGAGAACGGCGCGCGCCTTCTGGGGAAGGTGCCAGGCATTGATGTGGTGGTCGCGGGCCATACACACCAGCGGTTTGCCCAATCGGATTCAACCGGGAAACTTTTGGCACCATCTTGCCCGACCATTATGCCAGGAAGTGCCGGATCAGACCTTGGGCTGGTTGATCTTGACCTTGTCCAAAACGATGACGGCAGTTGGTACATCAGCCACCACCACAGCCAGCTTTGGCCACAGTCAGCAGCCAAGGTGCCCGATCCTGAAATTATCAGGCGGGTCAATCCGGCGCATCAAGCCGCACGCTCCTTCCTCGCCACGGAAATCGGCCACACCATGCACGACTTGCACAGCTATTTCGGGCTGCTACGCCCCAGCAAGACAATGGCCCTGACGGCGCGTGCAAAAGCAATGGTCGTCGCGCGTGCGCTGATCGGGCGTCCCGAAGGCGATCTTCCCCTTCTGGCGACAGCGACCGCACGGGCCGTTGGCGGGATGCGTGGCCCCCTGAACTATATTCACATCCCCAAAGGCCCGGTTCTTAGGCGGCACCTGACAAGCTTCACCCCAGCAAACAATCGCATTTGCGCAGTGCGTGTGACGGGCGCTGATCTGAGAAAGTGGCTCGAACAATCTGCCCGTATTTACAACCAGCTTTCGCCAGACAACCCGCATCAGGCGTTATTCGATCACAACCAACCAAGCTTCATATTCGATACGATCTACGGGTTGGACTATCTTATCGATCCATCTCAGCCTGTCGGGCGGCGGATTACCTCACTGACGTTCGAGCAAGCCCCAATCGACCCTGATCAGCCCTTCATCCTTGCGACAAACCATTTCAGGGCGGCGGGAGGCGGGGGATACGACAACATTCATCTGCCCGAACCTTTACTCTACAGCAAGCGCAACCCGGCCGAACTGATCAGGCAGGCTCTGCTCTCAGACGATTTGGCCGCGTGGATGACAGCGACCCCGTGGAAACTGCGGTGCCAAGCGCCGGTTCGGGCGGAATTCGAGTGTAGCCCCAATGCGGCCCAGTACTTCGAAGACATCAGGGTGCTGGCTCCGAAAATTATCGCCCGTACAAATACCGGGTTTGACCGCATTCAGATTACCCTGTGATCCTTGCGCTTTGAAATTCCGTATACTATATGGGCGTTGAGAGGTTGGTGCGGGCAGGTGCCTCGCCAACCCGGTCAGATCCGGAAGGAAGCAGCCGTAACGAGCCCCACTTGGGTCGTTATCAGCCTCTCACCCTAGCGTAGTTGATACGCACACGCGCACAGTGCCCTGATACTATATTGGGCTGACGATCGAGGCGCAAAACAACTCAAAGCCGATCCGCTGCAAATGTGTCGCACTGCCCGACATTTCCACTGTCATAGCCACGCTGGAACCAACCCGACCGCTGTGCGGATGTTCCATGCGTAAAGGTATGCGGTTGTGGCGCGCGACCGGCCTGTTTTTGCAAATAGTCGTCGCCAATCATGCGCGCCGCATTCAACGCCTCGTCCAGATCGCCGCGCTCCATCAAGTCTTTGACATTAGCAGCCCAAATCCCCGACAAACAATCCGCCATCAACTCAAGCCGCACAGTCAGCGCATTCGCTTCGGCCGTTGTCGACCGGCGGCGCAATGCGTCTACCTTGGCCAAGATGCCTAATTGGTTCTGCACATGATGCGCGACCTCATGGGCAATCACGTAAGCAGCAGCAAAATCGCCCCCTGCCCCCATACGCTGCGCCAGCATGTCGAAAAACTGCGTGTCCAGATAGGCTTTTTGATCCGCAGGGCAGTAAAACGGACCCGAGGCACCCGATGCTCCGCCGCAAGCGCTTTGCGTCACGTTTGAAAAAACCACCAATTGCGGTGGCACATAAGAACGGCCCAATTGCTCCGAAAACACTTTGCTCCAGACATCTTCGGTCGTGGCCAGAACCTGCGCTGAAAACTGGGAGGCCTTTGCGTCACCTTCAGTTACCGTCGTGCCCTGCTGGGTGCCGCTGCCGCCCACCAAGGACGACACATCGATGCCGGTAAAATAGCCGATCGCCAAAACCGCCAGTACGCCAACGATCCCCAAACCGCCTTTGCGTGCGCCGCCGCCACCACGCCCGCCACGCACTTCGACATTCTTGCTTCGCCGTATCCCTCGCAGCCGCATGGTATGCCCCTGTGTTGTGACCAATCTTGTTCGTCAATACTTAGCCACCGATCCGCCTTGCTTTCAACGCTTAAGAAAAGGGCGTCAGGAAGGCCATTCCAACAACGGTGGACGCTGCTCTGCCCCCGTCGTATCTTGGCGGCTAAACCGAATCCCCGAAGGATCCTCATGTCAGCACCTTCCGCCTACCGCGTTCTTGCCCGCAAATACCGGCCCGAGACCTTTGTTGACCTGGTCGGTCAAGATGCCATGGTGCGCACGCTGAAAAACGCGTTCGAGGCAGACCGCATCGCGCAAGCCTTCATCATGACAGGGATCCGCGGTACCGGTAAAACCACCACAGCCAGAATTATCGCCAAAGGGATGAATTGCATCGGCCCTGACGGCAACGGCGGCCCCACGACAGAACCTTGCGGAGTTTGCGAACACTGTGTGGCGATCATGGAAGGCCGCCATGTCGACGTGATGGAAATGGACGCCGCCTCGAATACCGGCGTCGGCAACATCCGTGAAATCATCGATTCCGTACATTACCGCGCGGCCTCTGCCCGGTACAAAGTCTACATCATCGACGAAGTGCACATGCTGTCCACGGGGGCCTTCAATGCGCTGCTGAAAACGCTCGAAGAACCTCCGGAACACGTCAAGTTCATCTTCGCCACGACCGAAATCCGCAAGGTTCCGGTGACGGTGCTGTCGCGCTGTCAGCGGTTCGATTTACGCCGGATCGAGCCGGAAGTGATGATCGCATTGCTGAAAAAGATCGCCGCGTCAGAAGACGCGCAAGTTGCCGATGATGCCTTGGCGCTGATCACGCGAGCGGCCGAAGGGTCAGCCCGCGACGCGACATCCCTGCTGGATCAAGCCATCAGCCACGGTGCCGGCGAGACGACGGCGCAAGAGGTCCGTGCCATGTTGGGTCTTGCGGACCGGGGTCGGGTGTTGGACCTTTTCGATATGATCCTGCGCGGCGATGCTGCAGGCGCACTGAACGAACTGAGCAGCCAATATTCCGACGGTGCCGACCCGATGGCCGTGCTGCGCGATCTTGCCGAGATCACCCATTGGGTATCGGTGGTCAAAATCACGCCGGATGCCGCCGAAGACCCCACCGTTTCTCCCGAAGAACGCAGTCGCGGCCTGACCATGGCCGAAACTCTGCCCATGCGCGTGCTGACCCGTTTGTGGCAAATGCTGCTCAAGGCCCTCGACGAAGTGGCCAACGCGCCCAATGCGATGATGGCCGCTGAAATGGCCGTGATCCGCCTGACGCACGTGGCCGACCTGCCCAGCCCGGAAGAGCTTGTGCGCAAACTTGGCAATGCAACGCCGCCGCCCGCAGCCCAGCCTCTTGCGCCGCAAAATGGCAGTGCCAGCACGCATGCCACCGCCAGCCACCATGTCCAAAGCGGCGGGTCATCGGGTGCCACGATGACGGCAACGGCCCCGGCGATCGATCAAGCGCTCGCCCGGTTTCCCAGCTTTGAACATGTGGTCGAATTGATACGGATCAACCGCGATGTAAAGTTGCTGGTCGAGGTCGAAACCACATTGCGCCTTTCGGCCTATCAGCCCGGCCGCATTGAATTTGCCCCCACCGATGCAGCGCCGCGCGATCTTGCCCAGCGCCTCGGGACACGGCTGCAACTTTGGACAGGCAACCGATGGGCCGTATCCATTGTCGGCACAAGCGATGCGAAAACGATCGCCGAAATTCGCGATTCCAAAGAAAACGCCCTGAAATCCGAAGCCGAAAGTCATCCGTTGATGCAAGCGGTCATGACCACGTTTCCGGGTGCCAAAATCCTGTCGATCCGCACCCCTGAAGACATTGCCGCCGCTGCGGTGTCCGAGGCTTTGCCCGAGGTCGAAGATGAATGGGATCCGTTTGAGGATGGCTAGCCTGACATGGCAGACCCCTTGTCCGGACGCCCGATAGCTCGCATATAAGTCAGATAGAAAATTCAGGAGACGACAAGATGTTAAAAGGTTTGGGTGCCATGGGTGACATGGCAAAGATGATGAAAGCCGCGCAGGAAATGCAGGGCAAGATGGCGCAGATGCAAGAAGACATGCACAATATCATCGTCGAAGGCGAAGCCGGTGCGGGCCTTGTCAAAGCGACCTGCACAGCCAAGGGCGAGCTTAAGTCACTCGACATCGACCCCTCCATTTTCAATGGGGACGAAAAGGAAGTCGTCGAAGATCTGATCCTTGCAGCGATCAAGGACGCGCAGTCCAAAGCTTCAGACCGGGCCCAATCAGAGATGAGCAAGCTGACCGAAGGCATGGGCCTGCCCGCCGACATGAAGCTGCCCTTTTGATCCTTCCAAATGGGTTAAAATCCTCGCCGAAGGCATAGAATTTTTTTTGGACCAACCCTGCGAGGCCCACAGCTTTGAGCAGCACACGCGACATCGACGCCCTGATTGACCTGATGTCGAGGCTTCCTGGCCTCGGCCCCAGATCTGCACGCCGTGCAGTGCTGCACCTGATCCGCAAACGCGCGCTGCTGCTGACCCCTTTGGCAGACATGATGCAAACAGTCGCGGCCACTGCAAGGGAATGCCTGAACTGCGGAAATGTGGGCACGACCGATGTGTGCGACATCTGCACCTCAGATAAACGTGCAAACGGTGAGCTTTGCGTGGTCGAGGACGTGGCCGATCTTTGGGCCATGGAACGCTCGGGTGTGTTCAAAGGCCGTTATCATGTGCTGGGTGGTACGCTTTCGGCGCTCGATGCCATTGGCCCGCAGGAACTGCGCATCCCGCGCCTGATTGATCGCGTGTCGACCGAGAATATATCAGAGGTCATTCTTGCCCTGAACGTCACCATCGATGGGCAGACCACAGCGCATTACATCGCCGATCAGCTGGACGGCCAAGTGCGCCTCACCTCGCTTGCTCAAGGTGTCCCGATTGGCGGCGAACTCGACTACCTTGATGATGGTACGATCACCGCAGCGATGCGGGCGCGCAAATCAATCTGATTTTTGCCGCAGCTTGGCCAAGGCGATCAATGCGGCGTCACGTTCTGCTTCCAATTGGGTGATACTGCGTCCTGCGGCCTCTGCCGTTACGCCTTCCACCAGCTTTTCACGCACATCTGGTGTCAGGCTAGGATTTCCCAAACTCGCCCAGCGTTTTTCCTGGCTTGGGCCAAGGTGATCAAGATACGCGGCCATGCCGCCTGTACCACCCCCCAAATGATAGGCCATATGCGCCCCCAAAACCGACCAACGCAGCCCCGGGCCATTGACCAGCGCCTTGTCCACCGCCTCTACATCCGCGATGCCTTCCGCAACGATATGCACCGCTTCGCGCCACAGCGCCGATGCCAACCGGTTCGCAATATGGCCCACCGCATCTTTCTTTAGTCGAACAGGGACAGACCCAAGGCCCCCATAGAACGTCTCGGCCCGTGCAACGATCCGGTCATCGGGGCCGTAAATCTCAACCAGTGGGACAAGATGGGGCGGATTAAACGGGTGCGCCGTGATCAAGCGTTCAGGAAGCTTCATCCCGACCGAAAGATCCGACCACGGGTGCGCCGACGTGCTGGAGGCGATGATCACATCTGCGCCAACAACCGCTTCGATCTGCTGATACAATGTCTTTTTAAGCTCTGGATCTTCGGGCGCGTTTTCCTGAACCAATGCCGCCCCTTGCACGCAAGCGGCCAAGCCGGAGCAGATCGACAAAGCGCCTTGTTGCTCTTTTTGCCCGCCAATACTGGCCAACTGTTCCAAAGGGCCAGCCACCCGATCCTCAAAGCCAGCAAGCGCGTCAGAATTCGGATCCCAAGCGCGCACATCATGGCCCGCACGCAAGAATAGCGCCGCCCAGCTTGCCCCGATCAATCCGCAGCCCAGAACTGCAACGGTTTCTTTTTGGCTCATGTCAGGTGCCCTTCATGGTAAACTGCGCATTCGACAAACCGGCAGACTAGACCGCGTCGTCCAGTTCCAGGACCGTCTCGATCCCATCTTCCAGCACATAGACACAGCCCTGACGGTTGGTCAGCCCTCCCAGCTCTGCTCGGCTGAGACCGCATAACTCTGCGCGCAGCAATTGACCGCTTAAACCATGTGCGACAATCACCGTCGGTTCGACCAGTGTCGCAACAAAATCGCGGACCCTTGCCTGAAACCTGTCAAATCCTTCGCCGCCTGGTGCCGCTGAATAAAACTCCATATGCGGGCTGTCGGGCGTGATCCCATCGGGTAGGTCGTTATAGATATCGGTGCGCAACTGCCCTTCCCACGCTCCGGCAAACACCTCCTTCAAGCGGTCATCAGTCTGGTATATGCGCCCCCCCAGCGCGATATCTGCCGTCTGGCGGGTCCGCTTCAGCGGCGACACAAGACAAGGCGGATTCAGCGCCAAGATTGGTGCCATCAACTGCGCCTGTTGCCGTGCGTGCTGGAGGCCACGCGCAGACAGAACCGATTCCGTCTGCCCTTGCACCCGGCCTTCGGCGTTCCACTCGGTTTCACCATGGCGCAAAAACCAGACTTTGGGATATGTTTTCATCTGGGGGTTCTTTCTGCTGCAATCCTGTTTGCGCTGGTTTCACCCAACCATCGAAAGAAGACCACCCGTGCCATCAGCAAATGAAAAGGTCCTAGCTGTCATAGCCCGGATTGGTCCGGTTGAGCTTGCGTATCAACCCTGGCCAAACCAAATTGTCACCCGACCCCGGCGTAAAGGCACCCGCCGCCTGTCGCGCAACCAGATCAGCCATATCCTGCGTTTCCTCGTGCAGGTGCTCTTCGCCCCCCCCAGCCTGCGCAAAAATCTGAGTTTTGCAGGCGTTTTCAAGAAAATACATCCGCAAGAAGGCCAGCGCGCAATTTGGCCCTACCGTCAGGGTGCCATGGTTGCGCAGCATCAGAAGGCTCTTGTCGCCAATGTCATCCACAATCCGGTCACGCTCGTCGAGGTTAAGCGCAATGCCTTCGTAATCGTGATAGGCCAGATCGTTGTTCACGATCATCGAAAATTGGGTATATCGGCGCAGACCTGCCTTTTGCACCGACACTGCCACGCCATATGGCGTATGCACATGGATCACACAGCCCGCGTCAGGACGCGCCGCATGGATTGCCGAATGGATCGTAAAACCGGCAGGATTTATAAAATACGGCGTTTCCTGACAAATATTGCCCTCAAGGTCGATCTTGATCAGCGAGGATGCCGTGATTTCATCGAACATCAAACCGTATGGATTGATCAAGAACCGTTCCTGCCCGTCCTCGTCCGGCAACCGCACCGAAATATGCGTAAACACCAGATCGGTCCAGCCGTGCATCGCACAAAGCCGATATGTCGCTGCCAACTCGCAGCGTAATTTCCATTCTGCGTCATATACTGTGTCTTTCAGGCTTCGCAGGTCCGCCGGGTCTGGAATATCAAAACCGGTCCCCCGTTGCATCGCTGATTGATCGTTCATCGGTCACTCCTTACATATCGCTGGGGGGACTATAGCGTGGCAAAGGGCGGATGAGGCAAGCATCAATACCAGAAAACCCCCTACCTTCCGGATAAATTCACAGTATATCTGGTGCAGTTGAGGTGGATATTTCTGCTTTAGTGTACTATTGCATACCAAACTTCCTGAAAGGCTCGAAAACATGGCTGACACGACCACACCCGACATCATTTACACCAAGGTTGACGAGGCGCCAGAACTGGCGACCTATTCCCTGCTGCCCATCATTCGCAGCTTTGCCGATGCTGCGGGCGTGTCGGTCGGCACGCGCGACATCTCACTAGCCGGACGTATTCTGGCGGCTTTCCCGGATGCCTTGACCGCAGCGCAAAAGCAGACAGATGACCTGGCCGTCATGGGCGATCTGGTGAAAACCCCTGATGCCAATGTGATCAAGCTGCCTAATATCTCGGCCTCGGTCCCCCAATTAGTTGCCGCCGTTAAAGAGCTGCAATCCCAAGGCTACAATTTGCCTGATTACCCCGAGGCACCTGCTACGGACGCCGAGAAAAAAACCCGCGCTGCCTATGACGCGATCAAAGGCTCGGCTGTGAATCCGGTTTTGCGCGAGGGCAATTCAGACCGCCGCGCCGCAACTGCCGTCAAGAAATACGCAATGGCCAACCCGCATTCGATGGGCACATGGGCCAAGGACAGCAAGACCAAAGTCTCTGCAATGTCCGGCGGTGATTTCTTCTCCAACGAAAAATCTACCACGCTCAGCGATGCCCAGGCTGGTGGCGCCAAAATTGTCCACGTCAGCCCCGACGGTACCGAGACCGTTTTGAAAGATGCCGTGACCTTCCCTGCGGGCACTGTCGTTGACACGACCTTCATGTCCGCCAAGGCGCTGGATAAATTCCTTGCCGAGCAGATCGAAGAAACCCAAGCCGACGGCACGCTGTTCTCGCTCCACATGAAAGCCACGATGATGAAGGTGTCCGACCCGATCATCTTTGGTCATGCAGTGCGCGTCTTCCTGAAGCCTGTCTTCGAAAAATATCGTGATGAACTCAAGGCCGCAGGCGTGAACCCCAACGCAGGCATCGGCGATATGATGGCGCGGATCAAGGACAAGCCCGAGATCAAGCAGGCGGTTCAGGACGCAATGGCCGCGCGGCCGCCGATGTATATGGTGAATTCTGACAAGGGCATCACCAACCTGCACGTGCCGTCCGACGTGATCATCGACGCCTCGATGCCGGCACTTATCCGTGCGGGCGGCAAAGGTTGGGGTCCTGACAACAAGGAACATGACACCAACTGCGTCATCCCCGATAACTCTTACGCCCCCGTCTATGACGAAGCTATCGAGTATTTCAAAGAGACCGGCGCGCTTGATCCTACGACATCCGGCACCGTGCAAAACATCGGCCTCATGGCACAAAAGGCCGAGGAATACGGCTCGCACCCGACCACGTTTGAAATTCCTGCCGATGGTACGGTCAGGATGTTCGCCGCAAATGGCGATCTGATCTCTGAACATTCGGTCGAGGCAGACGACATCTGGCGCGCAGCCTCTGCGCGCAAGGCACCCATTGAAGACTGGGTCCAACTGGCAATCGACCGTCAAAAAGCCGAAGGCTGCGAAGCGATTTTCTGGCTGGATGAAGACCGCGCCCATGACGCCGAGCTGATCGCCTATGTCAAACCGATCCTGGAAGCTAAAGGTGTGTCTGACAAGTTTCAGATCATGTCCCCCGCCAAGGCAACCCGTCAAACACTCGAGACCATCCGCAAGGGTGAAAACTCTATTGCAATAACGGGCAACGTGCTGCGCGACTACCTGACCGATCTGTTCCCGATCCTTGAGCTTGGCACGTCTGCCAAAATGCTGTCGATCGTGAAGCTTATGCAGGGCGGTGGTTTGTTTGAAACCGGCGCGGGTGGCTCTGCCCCCAAGCACGTTCAACAACTGGTCGAGGAAAACCATCTTCGCTGGGATTCACTGGGCGAGTTCTGCGCGCTAGGCGAAAGCCTGAAGTTCTTGGCCGATCAGAAGAACAACGAAAAAGCGCGCATCCTGGGCAAGGCGGTTGATGACGCCACGCAAGGCATCCTCGACAACAACAAATCCCCCTCGCGCAAAGTGGGCCAGCCTGACAACCGCGCCAGCCACTTTTACTTTGCAATGTATTGGGCGCAGGCGCTGGCAGTACAAACCGATGACGACGCGCTGGCAGCACATTTCAGACCCATCGCAGAAAAGCTGGCTGCAAACGAAGACAAGATCATGGCCGAACTGGCCGCGGTTCAGGGCAAACCGGTTGATCTGGGGGGCTACTTCCACTCTGATCCGGCCAAGACCGAAGCGGTCATGCGCCCCTCAGCCACGCTGAACGCGATCATCGGTTAAACCAACATCCCCGTCTCCAAAAAATGGAGACGGGGTTTTTTATGCTTGAGGAGACTGCCCATGACCCGCTTTTCCCTTGCCGTGCATGGCGGCGCTGGCACAATCCTGAAATCATCCCTGACACCAGAACTTGAAGCTGCCTATCACGCTGGTTTGCGCCGCGCGTTGGACGCAGGCCATGCGGTGCTGGCAGATCATGGCAGCGCCCTTGACGCCGTGACCGAAGCTGTCTGCGTGCTTGAGGACGAGCCTTTGTTCAATTCAGGCCGCGGTGCGGTCTTTACCAGCGACGGCAAACAGGAAATGGACGCAGCCATCATGGAGGGTTTCAGCCGCCACGCCGGAGCTGTCGGCGGCATCTTTGGCCCCCGCAACCCGATCCGCGCAGCCCGCGCCGTGATGGAAAACACCGACCACGTCCTTCTCATTGGCCCTAACGCCCTCGCTACCGCCCAAAAGGCTGGCCTCCCCTTCGAGGACACCGCTTATTTCTTTACGCAAGCCCGTTGGGACGCGCTGCAATCTACCCTCAAAATGCGCCGTGATGGTATCGAAGATGACGATCCGGCCCGTCGCCATGGCACCGTGGGTGCCGTAGCGTGCGACGCCCAAGGCACGCTGGCCGCTGCAACCTCGACCGGTGGCATGACCGCCAAAGCGCCCGGACGTGTGGGTGACACCCCGATATTCGGTGCAGGTACTTTTGCGGATAACGCCACCTGCGCTGTGTCCGGGACCGGACACGGAGAGGTTTTCATCCGCTTCACTGCCGCTGCAGAGATTGCCGCACGCATGCGCCATGCCGGTCAGTCTCTTGAAGACGCTGCCGCCCATGTTGTGAACATTGATCTGGGCCAGAATGACGGATCAGGCGGATTGATTGCTGTCGATGCAAAGGGCAACATCACAATGCCCTTCAACTGCGATGGGATGTACCGTGGGTCGGTCACGCAAGACGGCACGTTTGAGACCTTCATTTACCAGTAGTCTTAGTAACAAGCCGATGCCCAAGGAAACCGCTATGACCCGCAACGCTGCCATTGATCATGCAACCTCCTATTTTGAAACCGGTCAGCTAAAGTCTGATCTGGCGGGTCTTGTTGCCTTCCAGACGGAAAGCCAAACGCCCGCTCAAAAACCGCAGCTTGAGCAGTATTTCAGCCAAGCGATCCAACCACGGCTGCAAAAAATCGGTTTTAGGTGCCAGATACATGACAATCCTGATCCATCGGGCGGGCCTTTTCTTGTCGGTGTGCGCATCGAAGACCCTGCGTTTGCAACCGTGCTTACCTATGGCCACGGCGATGTCACACGCGCGCAGACGGAGCAGTGGCGAGATGGCTTAAACCCCTTTGATCTGACCGAAGAAGGCGACCGTTGGTACGGGCGCGGTGCGGCTGACAACAAGGTCCAACATCTGATCAATATCTCAGCACTTGAAAGCGTGCTGGCGGTGCGCGGCTCTCTTGGGTTCAACGTTAAGATTATCCTTGAGATGAGCGAGGAAATCGGCTCTCCGGGGCTTGCGGCCTTTATCACAGCTCACAAAGAACAACTTGCGGCTGACGTTTTGATTGCCTCGGACGGGCCACGCTTGCGCCCTGACCGTGCAACCATGTTCATGGGCGCGCGCGGCGGTGCGTCATTTGATCTGGTCGTCGACCTGCGCGAGGGCGCGCACCATTCGGGCAATTGGGGCGGGCTGTTGGCAGACCCTGCCATGCTGCTGGCCCATGCGATCGCATCTATCAGTGACGCACGCGGGCAGTTGCGTATTCCCGAGTGGCGACCCGATAGCCTGACCCAATCCATCCGCGATGCACTGGACGGTTTGCCCGTTGTCGAAGGCAGCAACCCACCCGTAGACGAAGATTGGGGCGAGGCCTCGCTGACCCCGGCAGAACGCGCCTATGGCTGGAATTCCTTTGCGGTTCTCGCCATGACCAGCGGCGTGCCGGATGCACCGGTAAGCGCCATCTCGGCCAAGGCGCGCGCGACCTGCCAGCTACGCTATGTCGTTGGCACAGACCCGGACGCGCTGTTGCCCGCCTTGCGCAGACAGCTGGACGCGGAAGGCCTGCAGAAGGTGCAGATCATTCCCCACAAGGAAATCTTTCCAGCCACCCGTCTTGATCCGAACCACCCTTGGGTCGCTTACGTCAAGACCTCCATCACCCAAACAACCGGAGTGGTCCCCCATGTTCTGCCGAACCTTGCGGGCTCGCTGCCGAACGACTGCTTTTCAGATATTTTGGGGCTTCCGACGGTCTGGGTGCCGCACAGCTATATGGGCTGCAATCAACACGCACCGAACGAGCATGTGCTGAAATCGGTTTGCAAAAGCGGTATGCAGATCATGGCGGGGCTGTTCTGGGACATCGGCGAAAGCACCCCCTGATCCGGGTGCTTTCGCCGTCTTTTCAGGCGCGGGAAAGAACGCTTTCAGGGCGCGCTTTTGCAAGCGCTGCGGTGATCAGCCCAGCAAGCACCGCTTTGATCAGATCGCCCGGAATGAACACCATCACGAGGGCTGCAGCCTCTAGCGGTGTCTTACCAAGCGCAAAGGCCAGACCTGCAACGCCAAAGACGTAAAGCACCACGATCCCACCGATCACCGACGCAACACCTGCCACAATCGTCAGGGACGGTCCGCGCCACTTTTCGACGATAAGACCCGTTACAAACGCAGCAACGGGAAAGCCGATCAAAAAGCCCGAAGACGGCAGCATGAACGCGCCCAAGCCCCCGCGCCCCCCGGCAAGCAAAGGCAATCCCATCGCCACAAGCAACAAAAACAAAAGGACCGCCAGCGCGCCGCGCTTGGCCCCCAGCATCGTGCCGCACAGCATAATCCCAAGACTTTGGGCGGTAATGGGCACGCCAAAGGCAAGGGTGAACTGCGGGATCAGCGCCAAGGCCGCGATCAACGCGGCAAACAGCGCAACAAGGGTAAGATTACGTTCCATTTTAGATCGGTCCTTTGTTCATTTCGCGCATGTATCCCCATGAAGCCACCAAAACGCAAGGATGCTCTTAGTTTGGATCACCCACTGGGCCAGCACAGTCCAACAATGCCGAGACGTCCAGATGCTGCTCTATATGCGCAGCGAGCCGGTCCAGCGTGTCTTCAACGGTTTGGCTGTAGGATACCGAGGCTGCAGCCAAGCCGAATTGCGCGAGCCAAGCCTTTCGGAAATGATCGTTGGAGAACAGCCCATGCAGGTAGGTGCCTGTGATCTTGCCATCGCGCGACGTCGCCCCGTCAGGTATCCCGTCGATCTGCGCAAACGGGCGCACACAATCAAGACCGGTAGTCTGGCCGATATGTATCTCGTAACCGTCGATTTGTACGCCGGTTTCAGTATGGCGCGCACACACGCGGGTCAGCGTCTTGTCCGCCGCCATCCGTGTGGCAACCTCCAGCAGCCCCAGGCCGTCGTCGCACCCCGAAGCACCCTCAAGTCCAGCTGGATCGTCAACAACCTGCCCCAGCATCTGATAGCCACCACAAATTCCCAACACATGGCCCCCGCGCCGCACATGGGCGCGCAGGTCAATATCCCAGCCTTGGGCGCGTAAAAACGCAAGGTCACCCCGTGTCGATTTGGTGCCGGGTAAAATCACCAGATCAGCATCCGCAGGCAACGGCGTGCCGGGCGGGATCATCGTCAGCCGCACTGAAGGTTCTGCAGCAAGTGGATCAAGATCATCGAAATTTGAAATACGCGAAAGCATCGGGCAAACGATGTGAAACCCGCCATCAGATCTGGCCCGCGCCAGATCAACGGCATCTTCGGCAGGCAAAAGATGCGCCTCGTAAAACCAAGGCAGCACCCCGAAACCAGGCCACCCCGTCCGCTGCTGGATGTCGAGATATCCGTCATCAAACAGCGCCACATCACCGCGGAATTTGTTTATCAGAAACCCTTTGATCATCGCAGTATCTGCCGCATCCATCACCGCTTGCGTGCCCACGATTTGCGCGATCACGCCGCCCCGATCGATGTCTCCTGCCAGAACCACAGGCACATTCGCAGCACGCGCAAAGCCCATATTTGCAATGTCGCCTTTGCGTAAATTCGTCTCGGCAGGGCTGCCCGCGCCCTCGACGATGATCAGATCGGCTGTCTTTGCAAGAATACCAAAGCTTTCCAAAACGGGCTTGAGCAATACGCCACGTGCGCCCCCGAAATCCCGCGCTTCAAGGCGGCTTTGGGCTTTGCCTTGGATCACTATTTGTGAACCGGTGTCTGTTTCAGGCTTTAGCAAGACAGGGTTCATATGAACCGACGGGCTGCGCCCGGACGCCATCGCCTGCAATGCTTGGGCGCGCCCAATCTCGCCCCCCTCATCCGTGACAGCCGCATTGTTCGACATATTCTGGGGCTTGAACGGGGCCACTGAAATACCCCGCCGAAGGGCCGCACGGCACAGGCCTGCTACCAGCATCGACTTGCCTACATTAGAGCCGGTGCCTTGGATCATGAGCGTGCGCGGGGGCATGGCCGATACCTTTTTATGTTGCTTGGCCATCTGGTGTCAGCAGCAACGTCGCAGGTCAAGTGCACCTGACGAAGCCGGACAAACCGCCAACGATCAAACCACGCCTTCTGATGATTCTTCGCCAAATCGAGTCCGACAGTGATAATATCCGACATGCCCGCTCCCGATTTTGTGGATCATTGCAAACCCACCTTGGCACATCGATACCGCAGGGTGCGGCTACATCATCAAAGCTGGCAAGCCCGCTAAAGCGCTTTACGGCGCGGCGTTCTGCGGCGACAGTCGCTGGGAACGCTCCCAAAGAAGGCCCAATTCATGACCGATCACACAGTTTCCGCCACGCCCGACACTGTACACTGGGGCCGCTTCTGGTCAGACCTGCCCCCCGTGCTGACGATTGCCGATGGGGATCGCGCGACCATTCAAACGCTGTCAGGTCGCGAAGCGGTTCTGCCGCCCGACGGCTCGGGCATGACAGTCGCACAGGCACAGCGCGATATACTGGCGGCAAACCTGCCCGGACAAGCGCATCTTCTGACCGGCCCCATTGCAATCAATGGGGCGATGCCTGGCGATGTGCTGAAAATCACAATCGAGAAGATCAAATTGGGGGCCGACTGGGGGTTCAATGTCGTCCGCCCCGCCGCAGGTACCCTGCCCGGTGAATTCCCGGTCTCGTCTGAGACCCTCACGCATATCCCCATTGATCAGGCCAAAAAAACTGCCCGTTTGCCTTGGGGTGCAACATTGCCGCTGGACCCGTTCTTTGGGGTGATGGGCGTGGCCCCACCCTCTGAGTGGGGCGAGATCACCTCGATCCAACCCCGTTTGAATGGCGGGAATATGGATCTCAAACTGCTGACCGAAGGCGCTATACTGTATCTGCCAGTCCACATTGAGGGGGCGATGTTTTCTTGCGGGGACGGTCACGGCTGCCAAGGTGATGGCGAGGTTTGCATCACAGCCCTTGAGACGGCTTTGACGGGAACATTTCGCTTTGATCTGCTCAAGGCAGGCACGACCGCGATTGATCATCCAAGGGCTGAAACAGAGCACGAGATTATTTCGATGGGGTTTCATGCCAGTCTGGATACAGCCTTGCAAATCGCATTACGGCAAATGATCGCAATGATCCGCGAGAGGCTCGATATCAGCGAAACCGAGGCATACCAGCTCTGTTCGCTGGCAGCAGATTTTGCGGTGACCCAATCAGTCAATCAGGAAAAAGGCGTGCATGGGCGGTTGCGCAAGTCACTTCTGCAAACCACACAGGTCTAGATTGCGCTGCTATGTGCCGTTTGAGTGGTCTGAAAGACGTCTAACTGCCCCGCTAGAATACGCACCAACGGCTCGAACCCGGCCTTGACGCTCAGACGGTCGTCGCCCAGATCAACGCCATCCGGAAACGCCCCCGCAAGCTGCGCCAGAGTTTCTGAAATCATCGGTACGAAGGCGGGGAATTTTGCATGCAACTGCTTAATGTCAATCGCAAAGCCGCACATCAACTGCTCTATCGCTGAAGCGATCCAGCGATCCGCGTCAGACAGCGAATGCCCCCGCGATCCTGCAAGTGTTTCCGCCTCGACCGCCGCTTGATATTTTGCGGTGCCCGGATGGTTTTGACTATAGCCTTGCGGGAATTTCGAGATGGCAGATGCACCAAGTCCGATCAGAACCTCGGCGGCATCGTCAGTATAGCCCTGAAAATTGCGATGCAGACGTCCGCTTGCCTTGGCTTTAGACAGCCCGTCACCGGAGCGGGCAAAGTGGTCAAAACCAATCTGCTCGAAGCCATCCAAAGTCAGCAAGATCTGCGCCAGTTCAGACAGGGCAAACCGCGCTTCTGGGCCGGGCAAAGCGCTTTCGTCAATCAAGACCTGCCGTTTCGACATCCACGGCACATGCGCATAGCCATAAAGCGCCAGTCGGTCGGGTTGCAGCGACAACACTTCTTGCAACGAGATGCTCAGGCTTTCTTCGGTCTGATAAGGCAAACCATACAGAAGATCCATGTTCAGACTGTCCAGCTTGCCTGACCTGAGGTGCTGGACAACATCAGATGTCTGGTCAAATGATTGCAGTCGACCGATGGCTTGCTGAACACGGGGGGCAAAATCCTGCACTCCGATGCTAGCGCGGTTCATACCGTAGGCCAGCAATGTATCAAGCAAGGCCTTTGACGCCTCAGTTGGATCAATCTCGACCGAGAATTCGAATGCAGGCCCCACATCAAACGCCCCGAAAACCTTGTCCAACAGCCGCGCCATCAGATCAGGGGTCAAAATCGTAGGCGTCCCCCCACCCAAATGCAGCCGCGAGAGCGAAACCCGCCCCGACAGATTTGCGCGGACCAGATCAATCTCTTTCAGCAGCGTTTCGATATAAGCCTCGACCGGACGCAAGGTCGAAGTGCCTTGGGTCCGACAGGCGCAGAACCAGCACAGCCGCTTGCAAAACGGGATATGCACGTAAAGCGATACGCTTGTCCCATCAGGGATCGCACGCAGCCATTCGGCCTGATCGGCTGGCCCCACTTGGTCGGTAAAGTGATTGGCCGGCGGATAGCTTGTATATCGCGGGACTTTCGCATTGAAAATCCCATAGCGACGGAGTTGCTTAAGTTGTGTCATGCAGTTAGATTGCTAACGCGACGATAATTTTCCTTGATATAGATCAAAATATGACAGTTGATTTACTTTCACGTCAAAATTGCAGCGATTGCCCCATCCGGCATCGAGCAGTTTGTGCGCGCTGCAGCCCAGAGGAACTTGACCAGCTTGAACGACTAAAGACCTATAAGTCCTTCAAAGCGGGCGATCCGATTTTGTGGCGCGGTGACACACTGACCTATGTCGCCTCGCTTGTCGAAGGTGTCGCGACCCTTGGCAAAACGATGGAAGACGGACGTACCCAAATGGTGGGTCTGCTGCTTCCTTCGGATTTCATTGGGCGGCCGGGCAGATCTGAGATTGATTTCGACGTCGTCGCAGTGACAGATCTGACATTGTGCTGTTTTCAGCGCAAACCGTTTGAGGCCCTGATTGGATCAACGCCGCATATTGCACAGCGCTTGGTTGAAATGGCGCTGGATGAACTGGATGTCGCCCGCGAATGGATGCTGCTTTTGGGCCGCAAAACCGCACGCGAAAAGATCGCAACATTCATTAATATGCTTGTGCAGCGCCAGCATTTGAGCGGCGCTGAAAACGACAAGCGGGCATTGGTTTTACCACTGACCCAGGAACAGATCGCCAATTATCTTGGGTTAACGCTTGAAACCGTCAGCCGCCAGTTAAGCGCAATGAAAAAAGAAGGCATCGTGCAATTTTCCGATCGCCGTCATTTTGAGGTTGTCGACTTTCCCGCCCTGCATATGGCGACAGGAGACGATTCTGACGGCGGCATGCTGGTTTAAACCGCTGTGCTTGGGCAATGGCGCGGGTCTGCCGCGCACTTGATCTGCATCAAAGCCTGAAATCTTGCAACATGCTTAACTCCTTTGAACCCAAAGGAGAACATGGCGATGTACAACAACATTTTGATTCCCGTCGTATTGGAAAACACCGAGAAAAATGAGCGCGCTTTTGAAGCGGCACGCATTCTTGCCGATGAAGGCGCACATCTCACACTGCTGCACGTCATCGAAGCCATCCCGGTCTATGTGTCCGACTATATCCCCACCGACTATATCATCGAAGCCCGCGACTCCGTTCAAACCCAGCTTGAAGCCTTGGCGAAGACTTTGCCCAACTGCCACGCGGCAACCACCGAAGGCCGCGCAGGATCACGCATTCTGGACTGGGCCGAAGACAATAAATCAGACTGCATTGTGATTGCATCCCACCAGCCAGTCTTTTCAGACATTTTATTAGGCTCTGTGGCCCATCACGTTGTGCGCCACGCAAAATGTGCGGTCCATGTCATCAGATAAATTCGCCCGGTCCGCAAACTTGATTTAGATCAAGGCCAAGCATCCGGTTGCCGACTATCCGATCATTGCGAATAGATGCGCGCGCCCGCCGGGGCAGCGGCAAAAAGAAGGTGCAATATGAACTATTTCAAACTGGTCATTTTGGGAATCGTCGCCCTAGTTGCCGCAATGGGCATGAACTGGGGTCATGATCTGGCGTATAAGGTTCACGCCTTTATCATCATGGCGGTGGCTGCGGGTATGTTTTTCTGGGTCCTGCGGCGCATAGACGAGCCTGTTCCGGTACCCGAAGTCGGATATGCCGACGGGGTGATACGCGCGGGTGTGATTGCCACTGCCTTTTGGGGCGTCATCGGATTTCTTGTGGGCACCTTCATCGCCTTCCAACTGGCCTTTCCCGAGTTGAATTTCGACTGGGGCCAGCCCTTTACCAACTTTGGTCGACTGCGCCCCTTGCACACCTCGGCAGTAATTTTTGCCTTCGGCGGCAACGCGCTGATCTGTACCTCGTTTTACGTGGTCCAGCGCACCAGTGCGGTCCGCCTGTTCGGCGGCAACCTGTCTTGGTTCGTGTTTTGGGGCTATCAGCTGTTCATCGTGCTGGCTGCCACCGGATACCTGCTGGGCGCGACACAATCCAAGGAATACGCCGAACCAGAGTGGTATACCGATATCTGGCTTACCATCGTCTGGCTCGCTTATCTTGCGGTATTTTTTGGGACCATCGTCCGTCGCCGCGAACGACACATCTATGTGGCCAACTGGTTTTACCTCAGCTTCATCATCACCGTTGCCATGCTGCATCTGGTCAACAACCTGTCGATCCCCGTCAGCTTTTGGGGGTCAAAGTCTGTCCAGCTTTTTGCAGGCGTTCAAGACGCCATGACCCAATGGTGGTACGGCCACAACGCCGTGGGCTTTTTCCTGACCGCCGGTTTCCTGGGCATGATGTATTACTTTGTGCCCAAGCAGGCCAACCGCCCGATCTATTCCTACAAGCTTAGCATCATCCACTTTTGGTCACTGATCTTTTTGTACATCTGGGCCGGTCCGCACCACTTGCATTATACTGCGCTTCCAGACTGGGCCGCGACGCTTGGCATGGTGTTTTCCATCGTGCTGTGGATGCCCAGCTGGGGTGGCATGATCAATGGTCTGATGACCCTGCAAGGTGCTTGGGACAAGCTGCGGACGGACCCGATTTTGCGGATGTTCGTCATCTCGCTGGGTTTCTACGGCATGTCCACTTTCGAAGGGCCGATGATGTCGATCCGCGCAGTCAATTCGCTGTCGCATTACACCGACTGGACCATCGGGCACGTGCACTCTGGCGCTTTGGGCTGGAACGGTATGATCACCTTTGGTGCTCTGTACTTCCTGACACCCAAGCTTTGGGGCCGCGAACAGATGTATTCCATGCCCGCCATCAACTGGCACTTCTGGCTCGCGACGATTGGCATCGTTCTTTACGCCTCGTCGATGTGGGTCACTGGGATCATGGAAGGTCTGATGTGGCGCGAAGTTGATGATCAGGGGTTCTTGGTCAACTCCTTTGCCGACACCGTGGCTGCCAAATTCCCGATGTATGTGGTGCGCGGTCTGGGGGGTGTTCTTTATCTTTCAGGCGGGCTGATCATGGTCTGGAACATGTGGATGACCATTCGCGGTGCGAAACCGGCCACCACAAGCCTACCCGCCCCGCCTTCGCCCTCCAACGCAACACCAGCAGAATAAGGAGCTGATATCATGGCACTTATTGATAAACACGCCATCCTTGAGAAAAGCCCCACCTTGCTGCTGGTTGCATCACTGCTGGTGGTGTCGGTTGGTGGGATCGTTGAGATTGCACCGCTGTTCTGGCTGGAAAACACGATTGAAGAAGTCGAGGGCGTGCGGCCCTATTCCCCGCTGGAACTGACAGGGCGTGATATCTACGTGCGCGAGGGGTGCTATGCCTGCCACAGCCAGATGATCCGCCCGATGCGCGACGAGGTCGAACGCTATGGCCACTATTCGCTGGCCGCTGAATCGATGTACGACCATCCGTTTCAATGGGGGTCGAAACGCACAGGGCCTGATTTGGCGCGTGTCGGTGGGCGCTATTCCGACGCGTGGCATGTGGACCACCTCAGCGACCCGCAATCCGTCGTGCCGGAATCGATCATGCCGAAATATGCGTTCCTCAAGGATACGCCGATCGAGCCGATCCACATCAAGGCGCTCCTGAAAACGCACCGTTTTGTAGGCGTGCCCTATTCGGACGAGCAGATCGCTGAAGCGCAGTCAGATTTTCGTGCTCAGGCCGATCCGGACGCCGACCATGACGCGCTGCTGGAACGCTACCCCGGTGCGGCTGTGGCCAATTTCGACGGCCAGCCCGAATTAACCGAGATGGATGCACTGGTTTCATATCTGCAAGTCCTTGGAACCATGGTTGATTTTTCAACCTTCACACCAGACGCCAGCCGTTAAGGAGCCCGATATGCAAACCTATTCCTTCCTGCGCGAACTTGCCGACAGCTGGGTCTTGCTGGCGATGTTCATATTCTTTGTCTCCGTCATCTTGTTTGCGTTCCGGCCTGGCAGCACAAAAATCTACTCTGATGTGTCCAAGATCCCCTTGGGCGATGACACCCAACCCAAAAGCATGAAAGATAAAGGGGACGACCATGTCTAAGGGCAAGAAAGACGACGTTACCGGCACCGAAACAACAGGTCACAGCTGGGACGGCATCGAAGAGTTGAACACGCCCCTGCCCCGCTGGTGGCTCTGGACGTTGTATCTTTGCATCATCTGGGGAATTGCCCACACAATCGCCTATCCAGCATGGCCCATGATCTCCGGCGCGACAAAAGGCGTCCTGGGGTGGTCCACTCGCGCAAATGTTGCAGCTGAGATCACGGCGCATGACGCCAAAAACGCCGAACTGGTTACAGCGCTATTGGCAACCGACATGGAAACCTTGCCAGCAAGCGCTGATCTGAACCGCTATGCTATTGCGCGTGGTGGTGCGGTTTTTCGGTCCAATTGCTCGCAATGTCACGGCTCTGGCGCGGCGGGGACAAAAGGCTATCCGAACCTGCTGGATGACGACTGGCTTTGGGGCGGTCAAATGGCCGACATCGAATTCACCGTGCGCCATGGGATTCGCAACGAACAAGACAGCGACGCTCGCTACTCCCAGATGCCTGCCTTTGGCGAAATGCTGGAAAAAGAAGAAATCGCCGCAGTCGTCGAACACGTCGTATCTTTGTCCAGTGCTGAATACGACGCAAACCTCTCGGCAACGGGTGCGACGGTTTTTGCCGACAACTGTTCGGCTTGCCACGGCGAAGACGGCTTGGGGGATCGCATACAGGGTGCGCCCAACCTCGCTGATGCGATCTGGCTTTACGGCGGCGACCACGAGACGTTGACGAACACCGTTGTCAACGGCCAGTTCGGAATTATGCCAGCCTGGGGCCCTCGTCTGACCGAGGCCGATATTCGCGCTGTTTCTGCCTACGTGCACTCTTTGGGAGGCGGAGAGTAGCACGTTAACGACCGGTTAAGTATAACCGGTCCACTCCCCGAGGCGGCCTGTTCGCAAAACGTACCACCTCGGGGAGGTTGTTGATCAAGATCAAGGTTTGTGCCCCTGAACCCCACTAGAGAGAAGGGGCGAACAGGATGAATAATATGACAGACCAGACAAAGCCTCCGTCCCTCTACGCCCCGCGCGTACCGATTTTTCCGCGTCGGGTGACCGGTTTTTTCCGCAATTTCAAGTGGGCGATCCTGATCGTCACGCTGGGCATTTACTATGTCACACCTTGGATACGCTGGGACCGTGGCCCTAGCCTGCCGGATCAGGCCGTCTTGGTCGATATTGCCAGCCGCCGCTTCTATTTCTTCTGGATCGAAATCTGGCCGCATGAATTTTACTTTGTCGCAGGGCTGTTGATCATGGCGGGCCTTGGGCTGTTCTTGTTCACCTCTGCCCTTGGTCGGGTTTGGTGCGGCTATACGTGCCCTCAAACAGTCTGGACCGATCTGTTTATGCTGGTCGAGCGTTGGATCGAGGGCGACCGCAATGCCCGCGTCCGGTTGCAAAAAGCACCTTGGAGCCTGCGTAAATGGCGCCTGCGTCTGACCAAATGGACGGTATGGCTGGCCATCGCAATCGCTACGGGCGGGGCTTGGGTGTTCTATTTTACCGACGCACCCACACTGGCGCGCGATCTGGTCAGCCTGACAGCCCATCCTGCCGCTTATATCACCATCGCGATCCTGACCGCGACGACCTTTGTCTTTGGTGGATTTCTACGCGAACAGGTTTGTATCTACATGTGTCCCTGGCCCCGCATCCAAGCCGCGATGATGGATACTGATACCATCACCGTCGCTTATCGCGACTGGCGCGGCGAACCGCGCGGCAAAAACAACAAGCGCCGCATCCAGGCAGCCGCCGTTCAGATTGAGGCCCAGCAACAAGCAGCCGGCGCAGGCGAGGCGCGCTATCCCGGCACCCCTTACCGCGAGGCAGCAAAACCCGCCATACCCGCCCTCGAACCCGAGACAGGCCCTGAACCGGAGCCCGGCGATTGCATCGATTGCATGGCCTGCGTCAATGTCTGCCCCATGGGAATCGACATCCGAAATGGCCAGCAGATGGAATGTATTACCTGCGCGCTGTGCATCGATGCTTGTGACGATGTGATGGCCAAAATCGGCAAGCCTCGGGGATTGATTGACTACATCGCACTGTCAGATGAAACGGCAGAGCGGGCGGGCGAGCCTGCCAAACCCTTGTGGAAACACATCTTGCGGCCCCGCACCATCATGTACACGCTGCTTTGGTCACTGATCGGTATCGGGCTTGTATATGCGCTATTCATCCGGTCCGACATCGAATTGACGGTCAGTCCTGTGCGCAACCCGACTTACGTCACACTCTCGGACGGTACGATCCGAAATATCTATGATGTGCGCCTGCGCAACAAATCCGGGGAAGCGCGCGATTTCAGACTCAAACTGACCAGTGAAGAGCTATTACGCATCGAGCTTGAAGGGATGGACGATCTGACCCTGCAAGTTCCTGCCAACACAACAGTTTTGCAGCGTGTTTACGTGACAGCCCGCCCCCAAGACCCCGCAGCTACATCTGCCGCAACACCGCTTAGACTTTGGGTAGAAGATACAACCGCCCAGACACGCGCGTCAAAAGCGACAACCTTCAACGGAAAGGCAAACTAAATGAAACGCGAACTGACAGGATGGCATGTCTTCACCGGCTTCTCGATGGCCTTTGGTGTGATCATCGCCGTCAATCTGACATTGGCCTTTCAAGCCGTGAATACATTTCCCGGCCTTGAGGTTAAAAACTCATATGTCGCCTCACAAAGCTTTGATGTGGACCGCGCCGCCCAAAAAGCGTTGGACTGGGAGGTCGCGGGATCGCTTGAGGGCAACATCTTGAGCCTGACCATCGTAAAAGATGGCAAAGCCCTGTCACCGGTGATTGAAAAAGCCGTATTTGGCCGCGCAACAAGCGTTGCTGCAGACCAAACACCAACTTTCAAGTTCGATGGTCGGGCCTATGTGGCTGAAGTCGAGGCTGGACGCGGCAACTGGAATTTGCGGGTGAAAATGCGCGCCGAGGATGGGACGCTGTTTCAGCAGCGCGTGATCGTGAAGGTGCAGGAATGACAATGGCGGCGGCTTGCCCGGGCTGTGCTGCCGCACCGACGGCGATTGAACACGACAAAGTTCACGCAGCGCCAGCCTTGGTATTATCCATACCAACGATCCATTGCGCCGCTTGCATTGGCAAGGTCGAGCGCAAGCTCAACGCCATGCCAGAAGTTGAAGATGCCCGCGTCAACCTCTCACTCAAGCAGGTTTCGGTACATGGCAATGATCTTGATTCCGACACCATCGTCTCTGCGCTAAAGTCGGTTGGCTATGACGCCTATCCCCTAGACCTGGCGTATCTTGAGACACGGCAAGACAGTGTCGGGCGCAACCTTCTGGTCCGTCTGGCAGTTGCCGGTTTTGCGATGATGAACGTGATGTTGTTCTCTGTCGCGATCTGGTCGGGTGCAACTGAAACGACACGCGACCTGTTTCATCTTATCTCGGCTACGATTTCTTTACCGGCCGTGCTCTATTGCGGTCAGCCTTTTTTTAGCAGTGCCTGGACGGCCCTTCGGGTACGCGGATTGAACATGGATGTCCCCATTTCACTTGCGATCCTGCTGGCGACCGGCATGTCGCTTTACGAGGTGATGAACGGCGGCAAACACGCCTATTTTGACGCAGCACTTTCGCTCACGTTCTTTCTATTGATCGGCCGCTACCTTGATCATCACACGCGCAGTTCGGTCAGATCTGCTGCCAAACAACTCGCCGCACTCGAAGTGCATACCGCCCAGCGATTGGAAAATGGGATGGCCGTGAAAACAGCTGTCTCCAGCTTGGGTGTTGGTGACAGGTTGCTGATCCCGTCCGGGGTGCGTGTGCCGGTGGATGGCACACTGGACAGCCCAAAAGCGCTTTCGGACCGTTCCTTTTTGACCGGAGAATCTGCCGCCATTGCCCTAACGTCGGGCCAACGAGTGCAGGCCGGCGAAATCAATCTTGGTGCCCCATTCGAGATGACGGCAACGGCTGTGGGCAATGACACAACTTTGCGCCGCGTCGCCTCTCTTGTCGAGATGGCCGAGAACAGCCGCAACAGTTACACCAATCTGGCCGACCGCGCCGCGCGTATTTATGCCCCGGTCGTGCATCTGCTGGCCCTCGTGGCCTTTGTGATTTGGGTTTGGATCAACGGCGACATTCGACATGCACTTAATGTCGCGGTTGCAGTCTTGATCATCACCTGCCCCTGCGCCTTGGGTCTTGCTGTTCCTGCGGTTGCTACAGCGGCAATAGGACGGCTTTATTCAATGGGTTTTTTAGTCAAATCCGGAACTGCGTTGGAACGGTTGGCCGAGGTCGATATCGCGATCTTCGATAAAACCGGGACGCTGACCCTGTCAGGGCGCGCTGCCAAGCTGGATCACCTAAGCGCCAGCCAAATAGCGATTGCGCGCGCTCTGGCTCAAGCCTCTGATCACCCGGTTTCACGTGGTCTTATTGCTGCATTGCCAAGCGGACCTGTCGCAGATTTGACCGATATTTCCGAGAATGCAGGCAACGGCATGCAAGGTCTTTATGAGGGAAACGCCGTCAGATTGGGTCGTGGACCATGGCTTGGTGCATCTTTCAGCGGCCTCGGCCTTAAGGTGGGTTTGGAGGATCCCGTCGCACTTCCCTTACAAGAGGTTCCACGCAAAGGCGTAAAGACAGCGCTTGACGGTCTTCAGGCTCTGGGTATCCCGCAACGGATGCTAAGCGGCGACACGCATGATGCCGTCAGCGCCTTGGCAAAGCAGCTTGGTGTCGAAGATGTTCAGGCCGAGATCAGCGCCACCGGCAAACATGACTATCTGATCCAGCTTCAACAGGAAGGCCATTACGTGTTGATGGTCGGCGATGGCTTGAATGATACGGCATCTCTTGCCGCCGCACATGCTTCTGTCGCTCCGTCCACCGCGTTGGATGCGTCGCGTAACGCAGCAGATGTCGTGCTTTTGCGCGAGAATTTGGATGATTTTCCAGCCTTGATACGCATTGCGCGCGCGACATCGCGGCTCTCAAAACAGAATTTCGCAATTGCAGTCGGTTATAATGTAATCGCCGTTCCCATTGCCCTTTTGGGCTATGCCACCCCGTTGCTTGCCGCGATTGCTATGTCGGTTTCGTCCATAACTGTGATTGCAAATGCGATGCGTGTTAGGTTTGTTCAATGAACATTCTGCTGATCTTGATCCCGGTATCAATCATCCTTGGTGCCTTCGGCCTATGCGCATTCCTGTGGACATTGCGCAGCGGTCAATATGATGACGCCAAAGGGAGCGCTGCGCGGATGCTACTGGACGATGACGAACCTGATGGCGAAGATCCAAAGGATCAAGAGCGTTCGTAGGAGTTTGAGCTGGGATCTAAAGGCTCCGTCACGCGCATTGTTCTGTTGGAACACTTAGATTTATCATATCAGCTATTGCTGTTGAGAGGGCGTAGGATACGCTGTCTACATTAGTTATGGACATAGGCAATTGGCCGACCTGTATGGTGAGGTGAAAGCCTTAGGAGCGAAGTTCTGCACGCCCAACGATCAACGCAACTTGTTTTGGGGGCGGGGATGCGGTGCGTAGAAGCCCGGTTGTCGATTCGCTCAAAGGCGTGGCGTGGTGTACAAAAAAAATCACAACGCCTAACCCAGTGCGCAACGCAAAATAGAAAAGAGGTTTTAGATTTTGAGGTCAAGTGCACTATAGCTAATCCCCTCAGAAAGTAAGGGGCCGCATAAGTAGAATTTTCTCGGCATGATTAACGAGAAGATTTCGAATGGAGATAAGCAGATACACTGAGGCGCAGATCATTACGATCCTGCGGCAGGCCGAAGGCGGGGTGCCGATGGTCGAGTTGTGCCGCGAGCATGGCATGAGCAACGCCTCGTTCAAAAAATGGCGGGCGAAGTATGGCGGGATGGATGCGTCCCTGATCAGCCAGATGAAGGCCATGGAAGATGAGAACCGTCGGTTGAAGCGGATGTATGCGGACCTGAGCATGCAGGCGGATTTGTTGAAGGAAGCCCTTGGAAAAAAGTGACAGGGCCATCTCAGCGCCGCGAGATGGCCGAAACGGCGGTGGAACGACGCGGGGTCATGCCCGCAATTTAGTGGCGGCATTTCGCGACGACTTCAACCATCACCGCCCACATTCAAACCTCGCTGGCATGACACCGTGGGAATATGCTAACCGGTCAAAGGAAGACCAAAACCTGAACAGAGCTAACTCATAACCGAGCCCTCTCAGGGGAGCAGGTCAACGGCTTTTTGTTGAGCGTAAGTGTGTTTTGGGATGCAAAAAAGCCCTGAGTGTTTTTGCACTCAGGGCTTTATGTTATTGTATCGCGGAGAGATATTGGTGGATTTATTAGGTTTGGCGGTGACCTACTCTCCCACGTCTTAAGACGCAGTACCATCGGCG
>JAGXHA010000104.1 GCA_024636475.1 Roseobacter sp.
AGATCCATCGGTTCGATGCCGCAGGTCTTCGGATTGGATGATGTGTATTTGGGTCGACAAAGCCATCTTTGCATCAACTCCGCGTCGCAATCACAGCCCGCAGCATGCCTGTGTCTAAAGAATGGGCGACTAAAATGACTATTCAGCTATCACCGTCAAAGCTTGAAAGACTTCCCGATACGGTTTCACGCCCGACGTATGACCGGTCCAATTTGAAACCGGGCATTTTACATATTGGTTTGGGCAATTTTCACCGCGCACACCAAGCGGTGTATTTGAATGACTTGCTGAATGCTGGCGGCAATCCTGACTGGGGCGTGGTTGGGGCAGGGGTTCGCGAGGCTGACAACGTCACACGAAGTCTGTTGCGCAAACAAGATTGCCTGTATTCCGTGGTTGAAGTCGAATTTGACTCTCTCAACGCATCGGTTGTCGGGGCGATGACTGACTTTGTGCCGGTACAGCCAAATGGCAACGCCGCGCTGATACAGGCGATGTCCAACCCGGCCACCAGAATTGTTTCGTTGACCGTTACTGAAGGCGGATACTTTTTGACCGGAGATGGGCGGCTGAACCTGGCTGATCCCGATTTGCAGCACGACATTCAAAATCCACGGTCTCCAAAAACGGCGTTCGGGGCAATGCTTGCTGCTTTGTCAGTACGACGCGCAGAAGGGTGCAAACCGTTTACCGTCATGTCTTGTGATAACCTGCCGGGGAATGGCGATATTGCGGGCGAAGTCGTTATCGGACTTGCCCATGAAATTGACCCGGATCTTGCCAAGTGGGTTAAGGACAATGTGACGTTTCCAAATGGCATGGTGGACCGGATCACGCCGGCAACAGGAATTCGGGAACGTCAATTGCTATCTGATCATTTCGGAATTGACGACAATCTGCCCGTTCTGTGCGAACCCTTCAAGCAATGGGTTCTTGAAGACAAATTTGTAAATGGGCGTCCAAATCTTGGGGACGTTGGCGTGACATTTACCGATGACATCGAAAGTTTCGAAAATATGAAGCTTCGAATACTGAATGGTGGCCATGCAATAATGGCGTATGCCGGCGCGATGCTGGGGATCAAATACGCACATGATGCCGCGTCAAATCCGCTTATCCGGGCCTATCTCAGAAAAGTTCTCGAAAGCGACGTCCTTCCGAATGTCGGGGCCGTTCGTGGATTTACACCTCAGGACTATCTGGAATCTGTCTTGTCTCGTTTCTCGAACCCCGGTGTCGCCGATACTATATCGCGACTGTGCCATGACGGAACGAACAGACAGCCAAAGTTTATCGTCAGTTCGATCGGGGAAAATTTGCGATCCGGTAAACCGTCAGATGGGTTGGCGCTCAGCTCAGCCTTATGGAGCCGATACTGCCTTGGCCGTGATGAAGCCGGTGGTGTCATTTCACCGAACGACCCGGATTGGGATCAACTGCACGCAGCTGCACAAAAAGCAGTCGTGAATCCGGTTGCCTGGCTTGACCAGGAACACGTGTACGGATCTGTCGGTCGTGATCCAGCGTTCAGAAAACTGTTCGAGAGATACCACGTTTCGTTGCAGGAAATGGGAACCGTTGAAACGATTAAATCCTATCTGGCGGAAGCAACATGAGGCTTCGTCTTTCAAGTAACGCTCTGAGGGTACGGTGTGACCGATTGACTGCCGTTCAATATAGAGCTTTCAATGATAATATTTTGGTCCATTCTGTCAGCCGCATAATAACCGTCAAGTCACGCATATGATTGTGTGCTGTGGTGAAGCCCTTATTGATATGATCCGTTCGACGGATCGGTCTGGGAAAGACGTGTTCAAGCCGCACGCAGGCGGGGCCGTCTTCAATACTGCGATTGCGCTTGGTCGCCTTGGCATCTCGGCGCATTTCTTGTCCGGGGTTTCCACTGATCTATTCGGCAAAATCCTGTTGGACGAACTGCACAAAAGCAATGTGGTTACCGATCTTGTCATTCGTTCTGACCGTCCAACGACATTGGCATTTGTCGAACTGTTAAATGGCCAGGCTACTTATTCTTTCTACGATGAAAACACGGCGGGCAGAATGCTTGACCTGATGGATTTGCCAATGATTCCGCAGGCGTCACAAGCCCTGTACTTTGGTGGTATCAGTCTCATCAATGAACCGGCGGCCGACTTTTATCTTGCGCTTGCCATTCGCGAGTCTGGCAAGCATGTCATTGTTGCTGATCCGAATATCCGAGCAAATTTTATTCTGGACGAAAAGCGGTATCGCGCGCGTCTCGATCAATTAATTCCTTGTGTCGATATCTTGAAGGTCTCTGAAGAGGATCTCAATTGGATTGTTCCCGGCGATACGACCCAGATCGAAAAAGCGAACAAGTTGCGTGAGAAAGGGCCCAAGGTGGTCATTCTGACGCGAGGAGGGGAGGGGGCCTGCGCCCTGTTCGGCGATGCCATGCAGATCGAAGTGCCGGCTCGGAAGGCCAAAGTTGTTGATACCGTAGGTGCAGGCGACACTTTCAACGCAGGATTTCTGGCCAGCCTGTCGCGCGACGGGCTGTTGGATCGGGGCTGCATTGCGGAACTCGGGCAAAGCGATCTGATGCGCGCGCTGGAATACGGTGCAAAGGTTGCCGCAGTAACTGTGTCGCGGCCTGGGGCAAACCCGCCTTGGGCTCACGAAATTGCAGATGCTTGAGATGACAGGCGTTGGCCAGACAATCCGAGGGCGTGGAAGGGCTGACATGTTGTTTATGCAAAGGAATGAAGGTGCAGCGTCGGCGACTTTGGGCGGCCAAGTCTGTCAAGCTGTTCGATCTGAAAAGCTTTAACCAAGGTGCGCGGTCTAGACATATCGAGATAACCATGTTAGCGCTAACAGTATGAGAGAATAACAATATGCCATCCAGATCGTGCGACGTGACGAAACCCATTTGAACGAGTTCGGGCAGCCACCACCAGCCTACGATCAGGCAAGTTCAGGGCGCGAAGACGCCTTTATGCTTTGCACCGGAACGGACGCGGCTGACGTGAACCGGGATCGGGGTTTTCACCAATTGGAGCGAGACACATGACACTGAATTCAACTGTCCAACTTGTAACCAAGCGCATTATTTCGCGCAGCGCACCGACCCGATCCACCTATCTTGATCAGATGGCGGCGGCAAAAGGCAAAGGACCGGCGCGGGCGCATTTGTCGTGTAGCGGACAGGCGCATGCCTATGCGGCATCGGGACAGGATAAGGATCAATTGGCCGTTGGAAGCGCCGGCAATCTGGGTATCATCACCGCCTACAACGATATGCTTTCAGCGCATCAACCGTTTGAGCACTACCCCGCTTTGATCCGTGACGCTGTGCGTGAAATTGGCGGCACAGCACAAGTCGCAGGTGGTGTGCCCGCCATGTGTGACGGTGTGACCCAAGGTGAAGCAGGAATGGAGTTGAGCCTGTTTTCACGCGATGTGATAGCGCTGGCGGCCTCTGTGGCACTCAGCCACAATACGTTCGATGCGGCTGTGTTCCTTGGCGTGTGCGACAAGATCGTGCCCGGATTGGTGATTGCTGCGCAGGCGTTTGGCCATCTTCCGGCGGTCTTTTTGCCGGCGGGACCGATGGAAAGCGGGTTATCCAACGACGAAAAGGCAAAGGTGCGCCAACAATTCGCTACCGGCGAAGTGGATCGCGCGGCCCTTATGGCTGCCGAAATGGCCGCCTATCATGGGCCGGGCACCTGCACCTTTTACGGCACTGCAAACACCAACCAGATGTTGATGGAATTCATGGGGCTCCACCTGCCCGGAGCAAGCTTTGCAACGCCCAACACCCAGCTACGCGAAGCTTTGACCCGCGAGGGTGCCAAGCGTGCATTGTCTCTGAGCGCCCTTGAAGACAACTATACGCCGGTCTGTGAGATCCTGGACGAGAAAGCATTTGTGAACGGCATCGTCGGTTTGAACGCAACGGGTGGGTCGACCAATCTTTTGATCCACCTGATAGCGATGGCGCGGGCAGGGGGCATCGTGCTGGATTGGCAGGATTTCTCGGATTTGTCCGAAGTTACACCGCTGCTTGCGCGGGTGTACCCCAACGGGCTGGCGGACGTGAACCACTTTCACGCCGCTGGTGGACTGGGCTATATGATCGGGCAATTGCTGAGCGTTGGACTTTTGCATCCAGACACCGCAACAGTTGCCGGACGCGGGTTGAGCCAATACACCAAAGAACCTCATCTGAAAGATGGCGTATTGGTGTGGCAGGATGGCGCTTCAGAAAGCCTCAATGCCAAAATTCTGCGCCCCGCATCAGACCCTTTCCAGCTTACCGGTGGCCTCTCACGTCTAAGCGGTTCACTCGGGACTGCCGTGATGAAGGTCTCGGCAGTTGCACCTGAACATCAGATTGTCGAAGCGCCGGTCCGTGTTTTTGACAATCAAAACGATGTAAAAGCCGCGTTCAAAGCCGGAGAGTTGGTCGGCGATCTGATTGTTGTGGTGCGGTTTCAGGGTCCCAAGGCAAACGGCATGCCAGAACTGCACAGTCTGACGCCGCTTCTGTCGATCCTGCAAGGGCGCGGACAAAAGGTGGCACTGGTCACAGATGGTCGAATGTCGGGTGCCTCCGGAAAGGTGCCCGCCGCGATCCACGTCTGTCCCGAAGCGGTGGATGGCGGCGCGATTGCGCGCTTGCAGGACGGCGATATCCTGCGGGTTGATGCAGTTGCGGGCCAGTTGGAAATACTGACGGAAGGCGTCAATGAACGCACGCCCGCAATTGCGGATCTAAGTGCGAACCAATTTGGCACGGGCAGAGATTTGTTCGCCACTTTCCGCCAGCAGGTCGGTGCCGCCGACACTGGCGCATCCATTTTCGGAGGTTAATGCATGACCCTTTCTGCACCTGAGGCAAGCCGGCGGACACGAGAAATCTGTGCGCTTGCTCCGATCGTTCCAGTGCTGGTTATCCATGATGTTCGCCACGCCCGCCCGCTTGCCGAAGCGCTTGTTGCTGGTGGGTTGCCGGTTCTCGAAGTTACGTTACGCACACCAGCCGCGCTTGAAGCAATCAGCGCAATGGCCTCCGTATCTGGCGGTCATGTCGGCGCGGGCACGTTGATTACACCCGAAGATGTCCGCGCTGCCAAACAGGCCGGTGCCAGTTTTGGCGTATCTCCGGGTGCCACAGATGCGTTGTTGGACGCGTGTGAAGCAGAAGACATGCCTCTGCTTCCCGGTTGTGCCACCGCTACCGAGGCACTGCGCCTGCTTGCGCGCGGTTACGACATGCTCAAGTTCTTTCCTGCCGAAGCCTCAGGTGGCGCGCCGGCGGTGAAAGCCATTGGTGCACCTCTGCCGCAGATCACATTCTGTCCCACCGGGGGCATCAGCCTGACAAACGCCAAGAGCTATCTGAGTTTGAGCAATGTATTATGCGCAGGTGGCAGTTGGGTCGCGCCCAACGATCTGATCCAAGCAGGCAAGTGGAGCGAGATCGAAGCGTTGGCCAAAGCGGCATCCCTGCTTGGGCGGCCAGGATGACCGACATCCGATTGGCCGTGCAGCAAATTCAAGTCTTACTGCCATAATGCCGAATTTCTTTTCAATTTAAATCGTAGTTAAAAACCCGGAACGGTTTAATCTCACTCCAACCAAAAAGGAGAATTGGCATGTTTCTGGGACTGGATCTTGGGACGTCCGGACTGCGGGCGCTTTTGGTGAACGAGGCCGGTCTGCCCGTGGGTGCCGCAGAGGCCAACTATGATGTATCACACCCCAAATCGGGGTGGAGCGAGCAAGACCCGGCCGACTGGATCGAGGCAGTCAAATCGACACTCTTCACGCTGGGCAAAAACCATCGACGTGAGATGGACGCCCTGCGTGGCATCGGCATTTCGGGGCATATGCATGGTGCCGTCCTGCTTGACGCCGCGGGGAAGGTTCTGAGACCTTGCATCCTGTGGAATGACACGCGCAGCCATATCGAGGCGGCCACTTTTGATGCAGCAGCGCAAGTGCGTGAACTGTCGGGCAATATCGTTTTTCCGGGCTTCACCGCGCCCAAGTTGATGTGGGTAAAGCGGCATGAACCGGATGTTTTCAACAACGTCGCCACTGTATTGCTGCCGAAAGATTATGTGAATTTCTGGCTTACCGGACGGCGTTGTTCTGACATGTCGGACGCGGCGGGGACATCGTGGCTGGATGTGGGCGCGCGCGAATGGTCGGATACTCTTTTGCAGGGGGCCGGGATGCGCCGAGACCAAATGCCAGACCTGATCGAAGGCAGTGCAGTTGCCGGGCAAGTCACCCGTTCGCGCGGGGCTGAACTGAACTTGCCGAAAACTGTTCTGGTTGCAGGAGGCGGAGCCGATAATGCAGCCGCCGCTTGCGGGGTGGGCGCATTACGGGAGGGGCAGGGGTTTGTCTCGCTCGGTACTTCTGGTGTCCTGTTGGCGGCGCGGGACAATTTTGCACCAATGCCCGCCTCTGCCGTCCATACTTTTTGCCATGCCGTACCCGATACCTGGTATCAGATGGGTGTCATTCTGGCCGCAACCGATAGTTTGAACTGGCTGGCGCGCCTTCTTGATGCGGGTGCTGCCGATCTGAGCAAAGCACTCGGTCCGACCATTTCGAGGCCCGGCACGGTGCAGTTTTTGCCTTATCTGTCCGGGGAACGTACGCCGCACAATGACGCCCAGGTGCGCGGAGCGTTCATAAACCTTGATATCAACACTGATCGGCAGGACATGACGCGCGCTGTGATCGAAGGGGTCAGTTTTGCCTTGCGCGATTCACTGGAGGCGCTGAAATTGACGGGTGCAAAGCTTGATCGCGTCACTGCCGTTGGTGGCGGCGCCCAGTCGGAATATTGGCTTGAGGTGCTGGCCACAGTTCTGAACATTCCGGTGGGCCTGCCGGAAAAGGGTGAATTTGGGGCCGCGCTGGGTGCTGCACGGTTGGCGATTTGTGCGGTGACAGGGGATGATCCGCGCAGTGTGATGACGCCGCCGCACATCAAAAAGACCATCATGCCCCGCGTCGATCTGGTCACGGCATATGACGCGGCTTGGCAGGAATTCAAAGGCATCTATCCGCGTCTGTCCCGCAAAAATATTGTCTGATCTGCTGTTCAATGAGGCCTGAATATTCCTCACCCCTGAAAAATCCGCCTATTCATCTGGGTAAGCCGGGATCAGTCGCGGTTCCGAGCATAACGATTTGCGCGCAATGCCCCGGTAAGCTGTCGACCCTTGCAGATGCATCGGGTAAGTACTGGCAAAACAGCTTTCAAGGGGATTTCTATGTCCGATATCATATACACCAAAGTGGACGAAGCGCCGGAACTGGCGTCTGCATCGTTCCTTCCGATCATCCAAAAATTTGCGGCAACTGCCGGCGTATCCGTCGGGACAAAAGATATCAGCCTGGCAGGCCGTATTCTGGCTTCTTTTCCGGAGCATCTGAGCGCGGCACAGCGCCAATCTGACGATTTGGCTGAATTGGGCCGATTGGTAAAAACTGCCGACGCGAACGTCATCAAACTTCCCAATATATCGGCTTCTGTCCCGCAACTTGTTGCCGCAGTCAAAGAACTTCAATCGCAGGGTTTTGCCCTGCCTGATTATCCTGAGGCACCTCAGACAGACGCGGACAAATTGGTGCGTGCCAAGTATGACGGCATCAAGGGCTCGGCTGTGAACCCTGTTCTGCGCGAAGGCAATTCTGACCGCCGTGCCGCGAAGGCCGTCAAAAGCTTTGCCCAGAACAATCCGCACCGGATGGGTGATTGGGCGGCTGATAGCAAAACACACGTCTCCGCGATGTCGGGTGGAGATTTCTTTTCAAATGAAACCTCGGCAACACTGGCCAAGGACAGCACGGCGAAGATTGTGCTGACCACGGGCGCCGGGGAAACTATTTTGAAAGAGGACATAGCCTATACCGCCGGAACAGTGGTTGACGCCACATTCATGAGCGCCGCTGCCCTCCAGGCTTTCCTGACGGATGAGATTGAAAAGACAAAGGCCGACGGCACGTTGTTTTCGCTGCACATGAAAGCCACGATGATGAAGGTCTCCGACCCGATCATCTTTGGTCACGCGGTTAAAGCGTTCCTCGCGCCGGTCTTTGAAAAGCACGGCGACGCGATGCGCGATTTGGGGGTAAACCCGAATTCTGGCCTTGGTGATCTTTTGGCCCGCGTCAACGACAATGCGGCGATCATGAAAGATATTGAAGCCTGCATGGCGTCCCGCCCGCCATTGTACATGGTCGATTCCGACAAGGGGATCACCAATTTGCATGTATCTTCCGACGTGATTATCGACGCGTCAATGCCCGCTCTTATCCGCGCCGGCGGCAAAGGGTGGGGTCCGGATGGACGTGAATCAGACGCCAATTGCGTAATTCCCGACAATTCCTATGCCCCCGTTTATGACGAGACGATCAAGTTCTTCAAAGAAAACGGCAAGCTGAACCCCGCCACCGCAGGCACGGTCCAGAATGTCGGGTTGATGGCGCAAAAGGCCGAAGAATACGGATCACATCCGACGACATTTGAGATCGCAGAGGCTGGCACCGTCAAGATGATCCTTGACGATGGCACCGTGCTGCATTCCCACACCGTCGAGGCCGGAGACATCTGGCGGTCCGCCTCCGCGCGCAAGGCGCCCATCGAAGACTGGGTAAACCTTGCCATTGACCGTCAAAAGGCGGAAGGCTGCCGTGCCATTTTCTGGCTTGATGCTGCCCGCGCCCATGACGCGGAGCTGGTCGCCTACGTCAAGCCGATCCTTGAGGCCAAGGGTGTCGCTGACAAATTCGAGATTATGGCACCGCGTGAAGCCACCCGCGCCTCGCTAGAAACGATTACCAAGGGCGACAACACGATTGCAATCACCGGCAACGTGCTGCGTGATTACCTGACCGACCTTTTCCCGATCCTTGAACTGGCGACGTCGGCCAAGATGCTGTCGATCGTCAAGCTGATGAACGGCGGCGGATTGTTTGAGACCGGTGCAGGCGGATCGGCTCCCAAGCACGTTCAACAACTTTTGAAAGAAAACCACCTGCGCTGGGACAGTCTGGGCGAGTTCTGTGCATTGGGCGAAAGCCTGATTTTCCTTGCAGATATCAAAGGCAACGAAAAGGCCCGCGTCCTGGGCCAAGCCGTCGACGCGGCCACCCAAGCAATTTTGGACAATGGCCGTTCACCATCGCGCAAAGTCGGTGAGCCAGACAACCGTGATAGCCACTACTGGTTCGCCCGCTACTGGGCCGAAGCCTTGGCCGCACAAACAGACAATGCAAAACTAGCAGCACATTTTGCTCCGATTGCCGAAGCGCTTTCTGGAAACGAAGATAAAATCCTCTCTGAACTTGCGGACGTGCAGGGGCCCAATGTCGATCTGGGCGGGTACTATCGCACAGATGCAGCAAAAACTGCGGCTGTGATGCGCCCCTCGGAAACTCTGAACGCAATTATCGGATAGGCGAACGGGAGCGGACATGGCAGAGGATCAATTGTCCGCCGTTCCACGCCTTTCATCAACGCAAAGCGCAAAGACCTCAGACGCGCTGCACCTTGGGGCAGGCGGTCAGCGAAGAGGTCGAAGCCAATATCGACATAATGTTTGGCGCGATTTATAATGGTAAACAGTCCGGCGGCTGATGTGGCCGCGCGACACAGTTGAAGAACCATGGCGATGACAAATCTTAAGAGCGGTTTTCTGGCCGGTTTTGCTGCAACGGTCGTGCTTTCGGTGCTGATGGTTGCCAAAGGCATGATGGGCGTGATGCCACAGCTTGATGTGGCAGCGATGCTTGCCATGATGGTGGGTGCCCCGCTTATCATTGGCTGGATTATCCATTTTCTGATCGGCACTGTGGCTTGGGGCGGCGGCTTTGCTATTCTCTATGATATGATCCCCGGCGGGAGCGCTGTTCTCAAGGGCATCGTCTTTGGCGTTGCTGCATGGTTGGGCATGATGATTGTTGTCATGCCGATGGTCGGCGCAGGCTTCTTTGGGATAAGCCTTGGCGTGATGGCGCCTGTTATGACGCTGGTGCTGCACATCATATTCGGGGCCGTCCTTGGGAAAGTCTATGCGATGTCGTCTGCATCGGATTAGGCCATTTGAACGGGACTAACCCCTAGAGGCGGCACTCTTCGTTTTCGGTCTGAGAACGGGCGAATAGTCAGGAAGCCATGAACTCCTGTGCAACCGCTGCGATCCCGGACGCATCAAGCCTGTAGTGCGCATAGAGCGATGCGGGAGGTCCGACTTCGACATATTTGTCCGGCACGCCGTGTTTGCGAAAGGCAATCCGCGGGAGGTGAACAAGGACATCAGCCACGGCAGATCCCAGACCACCTGTAATGTTATGTTCCTCAACGGTCAGTATCTTGCCGGTTTCCTGTGCGGCTGCGCGGATTTCTTCGGTGTCGATCCTGTCGATCGTGAACATGTCCACCACGCGCACTGTTACGCCCGTTTGGCTCAATATCTCGGCTGCATCCAACGACGCGCGCACCTGAGAGCCACAGGTGATGATGGTCAGATCGTTTCCTTCACGCAGCCGGATGGCCCGTCCAAATTCGATTTCTGGGACTTGATCGTATACAACCGGATCACGCCCGCGCCCCAATCGAATATACATCGCACCCGGATGATCGACTGAAGCCCGCAGGATCGCGCGCAGATGATTGGCATCCGTCGCGCAAACCACTGTCAGATCCGCCATGCAACGCAGCATGCCAAGATCTTCAAGCGCATGGTGGGAGCTTCCGTAAAACCCCATCGACATACCGGAATGGCTGCCGATCACCCGCACTTTCATCTTGGGATAGGCACAGTCCGTCCGGATCGCTTCGGCGCCCAGAATTGCGGCAAAGCTGGCAAACGTCGCGACATATGGGATGAGCCCCGTCGAGGCCATCCCGGCGGCGGCGGTGATCATATTTTTCTCGGCAATCGAGAAATTTACAAATCGGTCGGGATGGCGTTCGCGGAAATCATTGGTGCGGTTGGCAGAAGCAAGGTCTGCTGTTGCCACAACGATACGCGGCTCAGTGTCGGCGATATCTGCCAATTCCTCACCCAGGACGAACGCGGGCATCCCTGCCTTTGGCGTGCCGCGAACCGAACGCGCGTCGCGCAGGCGGGTCGAACCTGTTGTCGTTCCGCGAAAAATTTCGCTTTCGTCCTGCATATCCTTGGTCATATGACATCCTCCGCGATGAACGGTTTCAAACCAGCGTCGAGTTCGGCCATGACCTCATCATAATCGTCGCCAACGAGATTGCCGACATGCCAGTCAAGTGACATTTCCATCCGCTCCACGCCGCGCCCCTTGATCGTGTCCGCAATGATCACCTGCGGTTTACCTGTGCCGCCGCGTTTCAACCTGCCAAAGGCGTTCTGGATGGCCGTCAGATCGTGGCCATCGATACGCTGCACATCCCAGCCAAAGGCGGCAAAGCGGTCCTCTAGGGGTTCCACGCTCATGACGTCTTCCGTGTGACCGTCGATCGACAACCCGTTGCGGTCGACGATAGCGACCAGATTTTGCAGTCCAAAATGACCGGCGGAATTTGCTGCCTCCCAAATCTGGCCCTCGCTCAGTTCCCCGTCACCCAGAAGTACATACGTCAGATAATCGCGTTTTGTCATGCGACCGGCCAGCGCCAGTCCCACACCGACTGACAATCCGTGCCCCAGAGATCCCGACGAAAAATCGAGGCCTTTCACCTTCTTCATGTCCGGGTGGTCGCCGTATTTGGACCCTAACCGCGTATAGGTATCAAGCTCCGCCGGGTCGTAATATCCAAGGTCCGCCAGCACAGGATAAAGCCCGATGGCGGCGTGGCCCTTCGACATCACAAAACGGTCGCGGTCAGCCCAGTCAGGTTGCGACGGCTCTATCGACATC
>JAGXHA010000105.1 GCA_024636475.1 Roseobacter sp.
CACATGCCAAACCTCAAGGACCTAAAAACACGGATCGCGTCGGTGAAAAACACCCGCAAGATCACGAAAGCCATGCAAATGGTTGCCGCGGCGAAACTTCGCCGCGCGCAGGAAGCTGCTGAACAGTCACGCCCCTACACAGAGCGTTTTAACGCTGTGATGTCGCGGCTGGCCGCATCGGTAGGTGGATCGGATTCCGCGCCCAAACTGCTTAGCGGTACAGGCGAGAATAAGGTACATCTGCTGGTAGTCATGACCGCCGAGCGCGGTTTGTGCGGTGGTTTCAACGCCAACATCGCAAAGCTTGCCAAAGTCCATGCCCGCCGCCTTATTGGCGAGGGCAAGGAGGTCAAAATCTTGACCGTTGGCAAGAAAGGCCGTGACAGCATTCGTCGTGAGTTTGCCAAGAACATCGTGGGTCACGTTGACCTGACCGAGGTCAAGCGGATCGGCTATGCCGACGCGCAGGGCATCGCGAAAGATGTGCTTGGACGCTTTGACGCGGGTGAATTTGATATCGCCACGATCTTTTACGCAAAGTTCGTGAACGTTGTCAGCCAGACCCCAACGGCGCAGCAGATCATCCCTGCTTCTTTCGACAAGGAAGAGGCTGCGGACGAGGCGACGACCCTGTTTGACTACGAGCCCAGCGAAGAGGCAATCTTGGCCGATCTGCTGCCGCGCGGCGTCGCTACAGCGATCTTCTCGGCTCTGCTGGAAAATGCGGCTTCTGAACAAGGCGCGCGGATGTCTGCGATGGACAATGCGACACGGAACGCCGGCGAGATGATCGAAGATCTGACCATCGAATATAACCGTTCCCGTCAGGCCGTCATCACCAACGAGCTGATCGAAATCATTTCCGGCGCGGAAGCGCTGTAAGGTATTGGAGAAAAACGACATGGCACAAGCAGTCGGTAAAATCACACAAGTCATCGGCGCCGTCGTCGATGTGCAGTTCGAGGATCACCTGCCAGAGATCCTTAACGCTGTTGTTACAGACAACCACGGCAGAAAGCTGATCCTCGAAGTGGCTCAGCACCTTGGCGAAAATACAGTGCGCACCATTGCGATGGATGCGACCGAAGGGCTTGTTCGCGGCCAAAAGGTTGAAGACACTGGCGCGCCTATCATGATCCCCGTTGGCAACGCCACATTGGGCCGTATCATGAACGTTGTGGGCGAGCCCATCGACGAAAAAGGCGAGATCAAGTCGGAAGAGCGCCGCTCGATCCACGCGGATGCGCCCGAGTTCTCCGAGCAGTCCACAACATCCGAAGTGCTGGAAACCGGCATCAAGGTTATCGACCTGCTGGCTCCTTACGCCAAGGGTGGTAAGATTGGTCTGTTCGGCGGTGCCGGCGTTGGCAAAACCGTTCTGATCATGGAATTGATCAACAACATCGCCAAAGTGCACTCTGGCTATTCGGTTTTCGCCGGTGTGGGCGAGCGTACCCGCGAAGGGAACGACCTTTATCACGAGATGATCGAATCCAACGTTATCAACCCTGACGACCTCGAGAAGTCGCAGGTTGCTCTGGTGTACGGCCAGATGAACGAGCCTCCAGGTGCGCGTATGCGTGTTGCCTTGACAGGTCTGACATTGGCCGAACAGTTCCGCGACCAGTCCGGTACAGACGTTTTGTTCTTTGTCGACAACATCTTCCGCTTTACGCAAGCGGGCTCCGAAGTTTCGGCTCTGCTCGGTCGTATTCCTTCGGCGGTTGGCTATCAGCCAACGTTGGCGACCGACATGGGCCAAATGCAAGAGCGCATTACATCGACCAAAGCCGGGTCGATTACATCGGTGCAAGCCGTTTATGTTCCTGCGGATGACCTTACCGACCCTGCGCCGGCTACCTCGTTTGCGCACTTGGATGCGACAACTGTTCTGGACCGTTCGATTTCGGAAAAGGGTATTTACCCTGCCGTTGATCCGTTGGGTTCCACATCTCGCCTGATGGACCCGTCCATCGTGGGCGAAGAGCACTATAATGTTGCGCGTGACGTTCAGGGTGTTTTGCAGAAGTATAAATCGCTGCAGGATATCATTGCGATTCTCGGCATGGACGAATTGTCAGAAGACGACAAGTTGGCCGTGGCTCGTGCTCGCAAGATTGAACGTTTCCTCAGCCAGCCGTTTGACGTTGCGAAGGTCTTTACCGGCGCGGACGGCAAACAGGTTCCTTTGGAAGAAACAATTCAGTCGTTCAAGGCTGTTGTTGCAGGCGAATATGACCACCTGCCCGAAGGCGCTTTCTACATGGTAGGCGGCATCGAAGAAGTGAAGGCGAAAGCCGAGAAAATGGCGGCAGACGCCGCTTAAGGAGCGCTGACAATGGCAGACACAATGCAATTCGACCTCGTTTCGCCGGAGCGGCGGCTGGCCTCGATGCAGGTGACGGCTGTTCAAATTCCGGGTGCGGACGGGGACATGACAGCAATGCCTGATCATGCTCCCACCATCACCACGTTGCGCCCCGGTGTGCTGCGTGTTGATGGCCCGGAAGGTGCTGCGGAATATGTTGTGACGGGCGGTTTTGCAGAAATCTCGGGCAGTGGTGTATCGGTTTTGGCCGAACGCGCAGTGCCCAAGGCTGACATGACCCAAGAACACTTGGACGAGATGGTCGCAGAAGCGCAGACTATGTACACAACGGCGAAGAAGAACTTTGTCAACGAACCGGGGCCTGTTGATGACGCAGCCAAGCTGTTGTCTGACATGGTTGCCCTTGGAGACCATATCGGTTTGTCCAGTAAACAGCCAAGCCTCTGATCATCTTTCGATAAATCAGATGAAAGGCCTCGCAATGCGGGGCCTTTTGCATTTTAAAGACACTCACGATGGACGAATTCCCCCTTAATTAGCCAGCCACGGACCAAGGTCACCACATGAACCGTATGAATGGAAATACCGTCGGAGTCGAAAGCGGAGAAACTGTGCTTTTTTCTGACTTCGAAGATGGCGGTGAAATGTGGACAGGCTCAGGCCAGCGTGAACGCAGGCAGCGGATCGTATTCTCTAGCCCCTTTAAGAAAGCGCCAACGGTTCAAGCCTCTTTGGCGCTTTGGGATGTGGACAACGCAACTGTCATGCGTGCCGACCTGCGGTCGGAAAATGTCGCGGAGGATGGTTTTGATCTGGTGTTTCGAACATGGGGCGACACGCGGATCGCACGGGTTCGTATTTCTTGGCTGGCGATTGGGCCATTGCCGCAAGAAGAAGACTGGGACGTTTACTAGGCCGCAAACGCCCCCGACGCTTAGCCGACTTTGTACATTCCGTCGTAGATCGGTTCGAGCGAATGTTCGTCAAACAGGGATGAAACGGACGTTCCGTTCCAAATGTTCAGGATCGCTTGCGCAAACATTGGCGCGGTTGGAACGATGCGGATGTTCTCTGCTTTCTTGACTGCTTCCGTGGGCTGGATGCTGTCGGTGATCACCAAGGATTTCATGACTGAATTGCTAACCCGCTCTACGGCCGGGCCGGACATGACGCCATGGCTGATATAGGAATGAACCTCTTTCGCGCCATTCTCGATCAGCACTTCAGCGGCTTTGCAAAGCGTGCCAGCAGTATCGCAGATGTCATCCACGATCAGGCAGATCTTTCCTGTGACATCCCCGATCACTGTCATTTCAGCGATCTCGCCCGGTTTTTCCCGGCGCTTATCGACAATTGCCAAGGGGGAATTGATCCGCTTTGCCAGTTCGCGTGCGCGCGCAACACCGCCCACATCAGGTGAGATGACCAGTAATTCGCCCATGCGATCCTTGAATTCGTTCTTGATATCCAAAGCAAAAACAGGCGAGGCATACAGGTTGTCGACAGGGATATCGAAAAAGCCCTGTATCTGGGCTGCGTGCAGATCCATCGTCAGGATGCGTTCGATGCCCGTGCCAACCATCATGTTTGCCACCAGCTTGGCGGTGATCGGTGTGCGCGCTTTGGTGCGGCGATCCTGGCGTGCGTAGCCAAAATAGGGCAGCACAGCTGTGACACGCGCGGCAGAGGATCTGCGCAGCGCGTCCGCCATGATCAACAGTTCCATAAGATTGTCATTGGCGGGGTTCGATGTGGGTTGGATGATGAACATATCCTCGCCGCGCACATTCTCGAAAACCTCGACGAAGATCTCTCCATCGTTAAAGCGTTCTACACGGGCATCCACCAAACCCACATTCACCCCGCGGTGTAGCGACATCCGCCTGGCAATCGCTTTGGCCAGTGGCATGTTTGCATTACCTGAGATCAGTTTGGGTTCAGATGTTTGAGCCATGTGCAAAGAGTCCTCGGTTGCATAACATGTGACAGAATCGTGACGTTGACACCGCTTAACATGGCCTTACCGTCTGGCATAGCTACACAGGACTTTATCGGAGAGCTTAATGCCCCATATCGACTATTTTTTCGCGACATTGTCACCCTATGCTTACCTTGCCGGGAACCGCCTAGAGGAGATCGCTACAAAGCATAACGCAACAATCGCGTACAAGCCGTTCGATTTGATTACGGCTTTTGGCCGGACAGGGGGGCAACCGCCCAAAGACCGTCATCCCAGCCGTCAGGAATACCGTGCGATGGAATTACCGCGTCAGGCGAAAAAGCTCGGGATGCCGTTTCAGTTAAAACCTGCTTTCTGGCCTACCAACGGTGCACCTTCATCATATGCGATAATCGCTGCGCAAAACGAGGGAGGAGACGTTGGTAAGCTGTGCCAGCTGATCATGCGTGCCGTCTGGGTCGAAGACCGCGATATCGCGCAGGATGATGTGGTGCGCGACTGTCTTGAGAAGGCTGGTTTTGACCCGTCGATTGCGGACAGGGGATTGCTGCAAGGGGCAGACACTTACGCCAGAAATCTGGAAGAGGCGGTAGAGAAAGGTGTGTTTGGTGCGCTATTCTATATTCTGGATGACGGTCAGAAATTCTGGGGTCAGGATCGTCTGGAAGACCTGGAGATGCACTTGGACGGGCGTCTGTGACGCTTGCCACCTTCAAGCGAAGCTTTGGTCACGGTCCCCGCAAGGCACTGGCTATTCACTGCACGCTGGCCCATTCGGGTGCATGGCGCAACGTAGGCGAAGCGCTGGCAGATGACTTGACGATGCTGGCCTATGACTTGCCGTCCCATGGAAAATCTGCAGATTGGGACGGTCAGGGGAATGTGCACGACGTCGCAACAGATATGGCGCGCGCACTTCTGACCGAACCGATGGATATTATCGGTCATTCTTTTGGTGCGACCGTTGGCTTGCGTTTGGCGATTGAAAACCCCGAATTGGTGCGTAGCCTGATCCTGTTCGAACCTGTGTATTTTGCTGCTGCCTTGGCGGATGACCCGCAAGGGGTGACATCCAAGATGGGCAGCAACACCGCCTTTAACGCGGCCTACGCCAGTGGGGACATGATGGAGGCGGCACGCGTTTTCAACACAGGCTGGGGCGACGGAAGCGGCTGGGAAAAGACGCCGGAAAAGCTGCGCCAATACATGGCGGATCGCATTCATTTCGTCCCGGCCAGTCAGCCGTTCTTGCGCGATGACAGTGCCGGACTGCTGGAACCTGGCCAATTTGCGCGCGCGACAATGCCCGTGCTGTTGATGGATGGGGCAACGTCAGGCAATCTTGCGGATGCGATCAGCACGTCGCTCCAGAAGCGGCTGCCAAATGTGACCCGGCGGGCCATTGGAGGGGCGGGGCATATGGCACCTTTGACCCATCCAGTGGCCTTTGCCGATGAAGTGCGCACCTTCCTTGCACGCACTTGAGGTCTTAGAAATGTGATAGAAACTGGTCGATAGCCGTTTTGCCGATCGACCAGTCACAGACCAGCCGTGCTGCGATGTACTCTTCCGGGTCATCGCCTTCCAACGATCCATCCCAGATGTAATACCTCGCACCTGCGTCATGCAGCGCCTGGTGAATACGTCGTGGCCAACTGGCGAAAATCATGTTCGCATCGGGTTGATGCAGGAACGTCGCGCCGGCCTTGCGGAGCCCGGCGGCCAGATGTGCGGCATTGGCATTGGCCTGCTGTGCCATCGTCTTGTATAAATCGTCCTGCATGTAGCCCGCCATCTGCGCCGACAAATAGCGATGCTTGGAAAACAGATGCGCCCCGCGTTTGCGCCGCAACTCGAATTCCCACGCCTTCTTCGGGTCAAAGAAAACGACCGCCTCGACGGCCATACAGCCGTTCTTTGTCCCGCCAAAGCTGACAACGTCGATGCCTGCTTTCCACGTCATCTGGGCCGGGGTGCACGCCAGAGTGACCATCGCATTGGCAAAGCGCGCGCCGTCCAGATGAACGGGAAGGCCGTATTCCTTGGCAACAGCGGCAAGTGCGCGGATTTCATCCAACGTATGCACAGCGCCGCGTTCGGTGACCTGCGTGATCGACACCGGCCCGCGCTGTGCGCCATGAACATTGCCGTCCGGATGCTTTTCGATGGCACGGCGCAGCGCGGCTGGCGTCATCTTGTCTTCTGTGTCGATCACCGTCAGCTTGGCCGCCCCGGCATAGAATTCCGGCGCGTTGCATTCGTCTTCGTTGATATGCGATGTCGTCGAGCAAAAGATCGTCTGCCAGGGCTGCGTATAGCAGGCCAGCGCCAGCGCATTTGCCGCAGTCCCGGTCGAGACCAGATATACCGCAGCATCAGGTGCCTCGAAAGCCGTACGAATGGCGTCCCGCACCTCGTCCATGATGGCGTCCTTGCCATAGGGCATTGCGTGCCCCTCATTGGCTTGCGCCAGTCGTGCCATGATCTGCGGATGCACGGGCCCGCCGTTGTCAGAGGCAAAAAACATCAGGTAGGCTCCTCGATGATGTGGTCTTCCCATTCCTCGAACGGGGTGTCGAATTCGGACACAGTATCATATTGCACTGAAATGCCAGCCTTGTGCACGCTATCTGGATCGCCTGATATCAGCGGATGCCAGTCATATAGCGGCTTGCCCTGCCAGAGCAGCCGATAGGCGCAGGTCAGCGGCATCCAGTAGGCGTGGGTATCCAGGTTTTCGGGCTTGAGCACGATACAATCGGGCACAAACTGGTGGCGGTTTTCGTAATGGGTGCAGCGGCAAGTAGAATCATCCAGCAAACGGCAGGCGACACGGGTCAGTGCGACGTCCTGCGTATCTTCGTCTTCAAGCTTGTTCAGACAGCATTTCCCGCAGCCGTCACACAAGGCCTCCCATTCCGCCTTCGACATCTTGGAAAGCGGCTTTTTTTTCCAAAATTCAGGGGCAAGACCCTTCGCTGCAATGGGATCGGTCATAGTTTGGCCAAGATGTTGCGCGCCTGTGCACTGTCTGCGTCCATCTGGACGATCAGCGCGTCAAGACTTTCGAAGGTTTCCTCGCCGCGCAGGTGCTCGACCAAGGCGACCGAGACATGTTTGCCGTACAGATCACCTTTGAAATCAAAGATGAACGTTTCAAGGTTTGCCGTGTTCTTGCCAAACATCGGTCTGACACCAAGGCTGGCAACGCCGTGATAGCGGCCCGTCTGCGGTCCTTCCAGCACATCGACCAGCACGGCATACACGCCAAAAGCAGGCGGATGCAGCCCGTCAACCGACATATTCGCTGTCGGATATCCCAACTCGCGCCCGCGCTTTTCACCGTGCAAGACAGGCCCTTCAATGCGGTGCCAATGACCCAACATCGCAGCCGCGTCCCGCGGTTTGCCCTCAGAAAGCGCGGCGCGGATTGCGGTCGAAGATACGGTATGCAGGCCCTGCGCCATCAACGGTGCGACCGTCACGCCAAAACCCATGTCGGCCCCAAAATCCTGCATCATCCGGGCGGTTCCCTTGCGTGCTTTACCAAAGCAGAAGTCGGCGCCGATCACGACATGGCTTAGCCCTAGACCATCCACTAAGACCTGGCGCGCAAAATCATGTGGCGAAAGACCTGAGAGCCCGGCATCAAAGCGAAGCTCGAACAGTTTCTCGACCCCCAGTTTCTCAAGTTGATGCGCCCGCGCCTCTGGTCCCATTAAACGGAAAGGCGCGGCGGACCGCGCAAAGTAGTCGCGGGGGTGCGGCTCGAATGTGACAACGCCCAGTGGCGCATCGGGTCGGGCTGTTCTAGCAAGTTCGATGACGGATCTATGCCCAAGGTGCACGCCATCAAAGTTTCCAATCGCTGCCGAAGCACCGCGATCCGAACCGGTTACAAATTGATAATCTCGAATGATGTCCATGGGCTAGGTGGTAGCCGTGTCTGAGGGGACTGACAAGAAGCCCGCCCGCTTCTCTGGCTCAAAAATATCCCGGGGGTCTGGGGGCTGGCCCCCAAACCTGTCTTTGCCGATCAGTCAAACTTGCGAGAAGGTGCCAGGACAGTCGCTTCACCAATCAAAACCTTCTTGCCCTCCACCGAGCAATGGCAATCAAGTTTCACGCGGCGCTTGGAGAAATCGATATCGATGACTTTGACTTCTGCATATACCATGTCGCCGGGGCGAACGGGGGCCAGAAACTTAAGGGACTGGCCCATGTAAACCGTACCGTGACCCGGAAGTTGCTCCCCGATCACCGCTGAGATCAGCCCCGCCGTCAGCATTCCGTGGGCGATACGACCCTCGAATATGGTATCGCGTGCATAGTCATCATCCAGATGAACCGGGTTCCGGTCGGTGGAAATCTGCGCAAACATCTCGATGTCTTCGTCGGTCACGACCTTCTGCAGATGCCGTGACATGCCCATTTCGATGTCTTCGATACAGATCGTTCCGCGGGGAAGATTATCCAACATACTGCACCTTTCGGGTAATAAAGTGACGCGCCCGAAGGCATTTAAGACAGTTTATTACTTTGCAGATGCAGAAACGCAAGCGAAAAATGGGTCAGCGCAGATGCCCTATAGTATAGGTTGGTGACAACATTTCCTTTTCAAGATAGCGGGTTAGCGCCTCTGGATCAGGTTGCACGTCTGTGCCAGTTTCTGACGCCGCCAGCCCACCGGAGATAAATAGAGAATCGATATCCTCGCCCATGGCTCCGCTGATGTCGGTATGTGCGCCGTCACCGATCGCAAGAATATCATTGTTGGCAATCTCGTTGCCCAACGCAAAAAGTCTGCGCCGTGCCAGATCATAGATCGGGGGGTGGGGTTTGCCAAAGTACAGGCTCTCTCCGCCCATTTCGGTATAAAGTGCCGCAACCGCACCGGCGCACCATTCGCGTACATCGCCGCGGTCCACGACGATATCAGGATTGGCGCAAAGCAGTTTCAGACCTTTTTGCTTGGCCAGCAGAAGCTGGGGGCGCAGCGTGGCAGGATCTGCCATCGTGTCAAAGGGGCCGGTGCAAACGATGCCTTCGGCGTCTTCCAGCGCGACGCGGGTGATGTCGACGGGGTCGTCGAGAATATCGATCGGATCAAAGAAACGCTCGTCGCTGGGTGGCCCCAAATGCCAGACCTTGTTGCCCACCATCCCCAGATACATCGCAGACCGCGCCGAATCACCCGAGGTTGCAATTTCATCCCAAGCATCATCAGGCACACCAAAATGAACCAGTTGCTTGACCACACTATCACGGGGGCGGGGTGAGTTTGTGACTAAGATCACCTTGCCGCCGCCCTTGCGGTACGCTTGCAGGGCCGAAACCGCATCAGGCAATGCCTTGACCCCGTCATGAACGCAGCCCCACAAGTCGACGAACAATGCCTCGTAGCTGTCAGATATTTCAAACAGGTTGTTGATGATCCGGGTCATGATGTGCTCCGCCTAGATAGGAATTTAAGAGGCAGAAAGCATATATTCAAAGGCGGGGCAATGAGGCCATGCTGACGATGCGGGTGTCAGAAGTGGGACAACTTGCGAGCCAGGCAAGGGGTGAATTCTTGGTTTGACTTAAAGACCGCGTTCCTCAAATGTATAAAGCAGGGTTTTGCGAAGTGCGCTTTTGTTTCGCACGCCCCTTAAATTATAATCTGGATGTATTCAGTCATGGAACGTGAAAGACGGGCTGCTACCTGGCGCATTGTTTTAGCTGCCATTCTTGATTTCTTGACAGCCTTTTTTGTTCTGGGTTTTCTTATCGCGTCAGTCTCTGGCGGGATGACAGAGGATGGTTTTCAGCTGAACGGATTACCTGCACTCGTTCTTTTCGTCGCGGTATTTTTGTATTTTTGGGCGGGCAAAAAGTATTTCGGTGGGACCCTTTGGAAGCGCATTTTAAAAGCGCAGTGAACTTTCACTCGTCTGTTTCGGGGCTGGCCCAAGATCAGCCAATCTCAAGGATCAGTGAATTTGCCTTCGGTGGTATTTAACCCGGCAGGGCGCTTTTTTACAAAGGCCGTGCCGGGTGATTGTGTGAGATAATCAGACTTTAAGGTTCGGAATAATCTGCTTTTTGCGGCTCATGATGCCGGGCAAAACAACTGTGTCGCCCGTCACTGTCACACCAAAGCTTTTCTCGGCCACAGTTTTGGACAGTTCGTTGGGGATCAGCATTGTGGCTTCTTCGTTCAGGATATCGACCACGAACAGTAATACCTGATCAGCGCCATCCTCGGTTGCAACGGCGGGCATTGCGGCCATCAGCGCATCTTTGCGGTCTAGCACTGTCTTGGGCGAGGTGGTTTCCAGCACCGAAACGCGGAACTGCTTGCCGTCGACTTCGTATTCCTTGCTGTCCATGCGTAACAATTCCGCTTCCGAGAAGGATGACACATCGGATTTTGCCGCAAACATCTGCGCGGCATATTCGGGGATGTCGATGTCGAGTTCTTTGGCCAAAGCCCATGCAATTGCGGTGTCTTCTTGCGTGGTGGTGGGGCTGCGGAATTCCAGCGTGTCGGATAGAATGCAAGACAGCATCGCGCCTTTGATGCTGGTGGGCATCTGGGCGATGTCGTCGCCGATGGCTTTGTACATGATGGTCGCGGTGCAGGCCAAAGGCTGGATATTGATGTGGATCGGGCCTTTGGTTTCCAGCCCGCCCACCAGCTTGTGATGGTCGATAATTGCTTTGATATCGGCGTTGTTGATGTTGTCAGGCAGTTCTGCGGGGTTGTTGGTATCCACGATCACGACGGGCTGGTCGTCTTGGACGTCAGATATGATCTGCGGCTTGTCGAGCTTCCAGTGGTCTAGCATAAACAGCGCTTCGGTGTTCGGCTCGCCGAGCAGGGCAGGGACGGCATCGACGCCATGCAATTGCTTCAAGTACCATGCCCAGATAATCGGGCTGCCGGTGCTGTCGGTGTCGGGGGATTTATGGCCAAAAACAAGCGTTGTCATATGCGTATCCTGCAAAGGGGAGGTTTGATTTTTGCGCCTTATAGGAGGGTGCGCCGCTTTTGTCACCATCTGCTTGATCTTCGCGTGGGGCTTCTCAGCAGAGGCGAAATTCTGTTAGCAGTATGTTTATGAATACGCCGCGTGAAACCGATCTTTACCCTCCCGTGAAATCCTTTCTTGAGGATCAGGGGTATGTAGTGAAATCCGAAGTAGGTGCGGCTGATGTCGTGGCCGTTCGGGGGGCAGAGCCGCCTGTGCTGGTGGAGTTGAAACTGGGCTTTAGTCTGGCGCTTTTTCATCAATGCATCGAGCGGCTTAAGGTAAGTGACGACGTTTACCTTGCGGTGCCCCACAGGCCGGGAAAACCATTTCTGAAGGCGGTCAAGGCAAACACTGCGCTTGCGCGCCGATTGGGGCTGGGGCTGATGACGGTGCGGCTGTCGGATGGACTGGTTTTGGTGCATTGCGATCCCGGCCCTTATGCGCCGCGCAAGAACAACAAACGCAAAGAACGTCTGTTGCGCGAATTTGCGCGCCGGCAGGGCGACCCCAATGATGGCGGGCAAACGCGGGCAGGGTTGGTGACGGCTTACCGGCAGGATGCGCTGAAGCTGGCGGTATATTTGTTCGAGGTCGGGGCGAGCAAGGGGGCGGACGTTGCCCGTGAAACTGAAGTCAAACGTGCAACTGTGATGATGCGCGACAACCACTATGGCTGGTTTGAAAAAGTAGAAAAAGGTGTCTATGGCATCAGCCCTGCCGGAGCGGAAGCTGTGGCCAGCACAGCGAGAGTGCTCGGGGCAGGCTGATCCCGGCCTACCAACGGGCCGCTTAAAATTTTTCAAAAAACAGTGGTTGACGAGGGCACGGTACATCCTTAGCTATTCCTCGTTAGCACTCGACAGGGTTGAGTGCTAATGGCTGCACCCCTCAACCGGAGGGCGCGGCTTGGGAGAATAACTTTGAGCCTTAAGGAGCTGAAAGATGGCATTAAAACCGCTTCACGACCGCGTGTTGGTGCGTCGCACCGAAAGCGAAGAAAAAACCAAGGGTGGCTTGATCATCCCTGATTCC
>JAGXHA010000106.1 GCA_024636475.1 Roseobacter sp.
AGTGAAGGACCACCGGCTGACGCCGGAGGCATCATTTGTCGGAATGTAATTCCAGATACTGCTTGATGACATCGTCTGTCACATTCCCAGATGTAGTCGAGAAGTATCCACGTGCCCAAAACCGCCTTCCCCAGTAGCGTTTCCGCAGTTCGGGAAACTCCATCTGGATACGGCGCGATGAGCGCCCTTTGATCCTTTGCATAACGCTTGACAGCGAGTGCTTCGGTGGGATCGACAGGAACATATGGATATGGTCGCGCGCCAAGACCCCTTTGACGATATGGACGCCCAATTCGTTGCACGTCTGGATGATAATCTCGCGAATGCGGGCCCGCATCGAACCTTGCAAAACCTTGTAGAGCGGTATTTTGTTGCCCACACGACGTGGTATCTGTGATAAAATCGCGTGTGCGCGGATGACGAATAACGCATGATCTTCTCTCCTGAATTTTGAAACCATACCGCCACAGCGGGTTTCAAAATTCAGGAGAGAAGATCAGAGAAAAGTTCGCTAAAGCGGACCGGCTGGAAGCAGGTGGCTTCGATCCATTAGGTGGAAAGTGAACACGGCTCTGTCGAACGATGCGGGCATTAACTATAAAGTGTCCGACAACCAGTCGACACGCATCAGCTACCGCACCGATTACAACACCGATCCGGTTGGTGGGCTGAAGTCCACAGACAACCAATTGGGCCTGTCTTTGGTTCTAGGCTTCTAAGCCGACCTGTCGTGCGTGTTTGGGGCTTTGTTACCTCGGGCCGGCCAAACCGGACAGAAAAGGGAGAACGGGCAAACCCTCTCTCCCTTTTTCATGTCCGCCTTCAGAACGCCTAGCGATCTTCACCGCGGGTCACACCACCAGAGGATCCCCCGCCAAAGATGTCGCGCAGAACCTGATCGATCAGGCTGATCGGGTTTTGCGGCTGCGGGACTGGAACAGGGATATATTCTTGCACAGGTGGCGCTTCGACCACGGCGGGGGCTGGCGCAATCATGGGCAAGGGGCGAAGCGGCAACCCTTCGTGGACGCGCTCCATAACCTCTTTCCAGATTTCCGTGGGCAACCCGCCGCCCGATACGCCTGTCAACGGCGTGTTATCGTCATAGCCCATCCAAACGCCTGCAACGTAATCAGCCGAAAAGCCGATGAACCATGCATCGCGATTGGCTTGTGTGGTGCCTGTCTTGCCCGCCAGTTCTCGCCCGCCGAATTGTCCACGGGCCCCCGTCCCTTCAGAGACCACTTTTTCCATCATATAAACCAGTTGAAGCGCGGCATCTTCCTGGATAACACGCTCTCCGATCCCGCCACCGGTGCCCATCAAGGGCTCGTTATCACCCTGAAGTTTAAGATCGATCAGACCGTAAGGTTTCACTGACGAGCCACCATTCAGGATACCCGCATAGGCACCCGTCATTTCAAGCAAGGTGCTTTCAGACGCGCCAAGCGCCAGCGCCGGACCTGCGGCAAGATCGCTTTGAATGCCAAATTGCGTCGCAACCTGACTGACCAGATCACGGCCCACGCTTTCTGATACTTTTACAGCTGGAATGTTCAGTGAATCTTTAAGGGCTGCCGTCAGCGACACCTGCCCTTTAAAGCTATTGGTATAGTTTTTCGGGCACCATTGGCCTGATCCGGGGATGTTCAGGCAATAGGGGGCGTCCTCAATCAGATCATTGGGGGAGTAGCCCAAATCAAGTGCCGCAGCATAGATGAACGGCTTGAACGACGATCCGGTCTGGCGCATCGCTTGGGTGGCCCGGTTAAAGGCCCCCGCAACCTTGGTCTTGCGCCCACCGACCATTGCACGCACGGCACCATCCGCAGACATCACGACGACAGCCGCCTGCGCCTTTGAGCCGGGACGCACCTTGTTTTCAAACACCCAGTCCAACCCTGCTTCGGCGGCACGTTGGAGGCGCTGATCCAGCGTGGTCTTGATGATGACATCTTCGGTGGTGTTGCGGGTGAAAAACTCAGGCCCTGACGACATGACCCAATCGGCGAAATACCCACCAGCTTCAGCCTCGGCGGCTTCGGACAATTCGGCTGGGTTAGCGATGGCCTGATCTGCTTCGGCCTTGCTCAGATAGCCTTGATCTTCCATGAGCCGGATCACAGTAGCCGCGCGGTTTTGTGACCGGTCAAGGTTGTTGGTGGGCGACAAAGTTGTGGGTGCTGTCAGCAAACCCGCCAACATCGCCCCCTCGGCCGGGCGCAACGCCGAGGCTGGTTTACCAAAAAAGCGTTGTGCTGCGGCTTCGGCACCGAAAGCGCCACCACCCATATAGGCGCGGTTCAGATAGATCGACAGGATATCATCCTTGGAATATTTCGCTTCCATTGCCATGGAATAGACGGCTTCCTTGGCCTTGCGCTTGAGCGAGGACCGCCGGCATTCCGCCTCGTATTCCTTCTCGGTCTGACCCGAAGTGACATCAAAGGGTTCGCCCAGGCAGAGCAGTTTGGCCACCTGTTGCGTAATGGTAGAACCGCCGTGGCCCGACAAAGGGCCACGCCCTTCTGACAGGTTGATCCGCACGGCAGATGCGATGCCCCGCGGCGAGACGCCGATATGCCGATAGAACCGCTTGTCCTCGGTCGCGATCACAGCATTCTTGAGCGCGGGCGATACGCTGTCGGCGGTCACAACCCCACCGAACTGGTCGCCGCGCCAGGCAAACACAGCGCCGTTGCGGTCAAGCATGGTAACAGAGCCGCGCGCGCGCCCGTCGAGCAAAGCGTCGAGCGGGGGCAAAGTGGTGTAGAAATAGCCGACCGCCAATGCCAGCATCAGCAAAGCAACGATTGCGACCCGCGAGACAATTTTCCAGATCAGCCCAAAGATCCAGCGCACGGCAGCACTCAAAAAGCCCAGAATGCCACCGCGACGGGGCGCAGACCTGCGCGCAGGTTTCCGTTTCACAGGCGTTTTTCTAGCAGGCGCTTTCTTGGCCGAAGCCGTCTTTTTGCCGCTATATCGCTTGTCGGCGACCATCGGCCGCTTCTGCTTGGGTGAATCACTCATCTGCCTGCTCGCTCGACCATTCTTTTTCGCCACTCTACCCTGCATATACCGGATTGTTTAGCGCCGACGGCGCAGCATCACGTCAATTTAATGATCAATTTTTAAGCTAATCTAAATTATAGCCTAATTTTTAATCATTTTAGACCGATTGACTCGCCCCTCTAGCCCTTCGGGTCTTTCTTCTGAGCGCAGAGTCCCGCTTTCCTTTGCAGGTATCACGCAGGGAAGACCTGCATTCTAAAAGAGGGACTTTAGGTGAAACTCATCATAGCAACAATTAAGCCATTCAAGCTTGAAGAGGTCCGCGAGGCGCTGACCGAAGCAGGCGTGCGCGGGCTGATGGTAACCGAAATCAAGGGCTTTGGCGCTCAATCCGGTCATACCGAAATCTACCGCGGCGCTGAATATGTCGTGAACTTTGTTCCCAAGGTCAAACTGGAACTGGTGGTCGCGGATGCGTTGGCAGACCAGATGGTCGAAACCATCACCCGTACAGCCCACACCGGAAAAATCGGTGATGGGAAAATCTTTGTGCTCGATGTCGAGCAGGCGGTGCGCGTGCGCACTGGCGAAACCGGCGAAGACGCTATTTAAACCTTTCTGCCCGAGGAAATGACGACATGAAATCACGAATTCTTCTTCCCCTAGCCGCAACAGTTGCCCTGTTGCCGACGCTGGGCCTTGCACAGGACGCCGAGTTTGCCAGCGCGTCCGAGACTGCATTCATCTTTAACACGCTGCTGTTCTTGATCGGCGGCTTCCTGGTCTTCTGGATGGCCGCTGGTTTTGCGATGCTTGAGGCGGGTCTGGTCCGTTCCAAGAATGTTACAACGCAGCTGACCAAAAACATCGCGTTGTTTTCATTGGCTGCCATCATGTACTGGCTGGTCGGCTACAACATCATGTACCCTGGCGACGCCTGGATCATCCAAGGCTGGTTCGGCACAGTCGGTACGAAAGACATCAAGACGGCGATTGATGCAGGCGGCTATTCCAACGCCTCCGACTTCTTTTTCCAGTTGATGTTCTGTGCGACCACAGCGTCGATCGTTTCGGGCACCCTGGCCGAGCGCATCAAACTGTGGCCCTTCCTGATCTTCACGATCATTCTGACCGGCTTTATCTATCCGATCGAAGCAAGCTGGCAGTGGGGCGCAGGCTGGTTGTCTGATGCTGGTTTCTCTGATTTCGCCGGCTCCACATTGGTGCACGCTGCGGGTGGTTTTGCAGCTTTGGCCGGTGCCATCGTTCTTGGCCCACGTATTGGCAAGTACAAAGACGGACGCGTCGTGCCAATGCAGGGTTCAAACCTGCCGCTTGCCACTTTGGGTACGTTCATCCTGTGGCTGGGTTGGTTCGGATTTAACGGTGGATCGCAGCTGGCGATGGGTTCGATGATCGACGCCGATGCCGTGGCACAGATCTTTGCCAACACAAACATGGCTGCTGCTGCCGGTGCGGTCTCTGCAATGGTCCTGACGCAGATCATGTACAAGAAGGTCGACCTGACGATGGTTTTGAACGGCGCTTTGGCCGGTCTTGTCTCGATCACAGCGGGTCCGCTTGACCCAACACTGTTCGGTGCTCTTTGGATCGGTGCTGTAGGCGGCGCGATCGTTGTCTTTGCTGTACCCTTCCTGGACAAGCTCAAGATCGACGATGTCGTCGGTGCGATCCCGGTCCACTTGATTGCCGGTTTCTGGGGTACCCTGGTTGTTCCAGTCTACACCGACGGCACATCTTTCGGCACACAGATCATGGGCTTTGCGGCCATCGGCGCATTCGTCTTTATCGTCTCACTGATTGTCTGGCTGATCCTGAAAGTTACCATGGGCATCCGTGTGAGCGAAGAAGCCGAGATTGTCGGATTGGATGTGTCCGAGCTGGGCATGGAAGCCTATCCTGAGTTCTCCAAGAGCTAAGCGGTAGCCAAACGAGCAAACAGGAACCCGGACGTTCGCGTCCGGGTTTTTTTTGGCGGTTGGTGAAGACAAATAAAAAGCGCCGCACTGGATGACAGTGCGGCGCTTTTGAGTATTTAAGAAAGGGTGAAGCGAAAGAGGGGCGCTAGATGCCCACGTCGATGATTGCTTTTGCAAGGATCGGGACAGTTTCGGCGTTCAGGCCCGCGATGTTCATCCGGCTGTCGCCAACCATATAGATCCCGTGATCGTCACGCAGCTTTTCCACCATCTCTGGCGTTGTGCCGAGGCGCGAGAACATGCCGCGGTGTTGTGCCAAAAAGCCGAAGCGGTCAGAGCCTGAGAGGCGCTGGAGCTCGCCTGCAAGTTGGCTGCGCAGGCCAAGCATGCCATTGCGGATTTCCTCGAGCTCGGCCATCCAGTCGGCGCGCAACGTCGCATCGTTCAAGATCATCGTCACGATCCGCGCCCCGTGATCTGGCGGGAAGCTGAAGTTCTGGCGGTTGAGAAAGGCCAATGTCCCCTGGTTCAGTTTTTGCGCTGACGCATCAGAGGAGACCGCCATCAATATGCCGGTGCGTTCGCGGTAAATGCCGAAATTCTTGGAACAGCTCGCCGCGATCAGGCTTTCAGGGACTGAGGCCGATATCTTGCGGGTCGCAGCCGCATCGGTGTCGAGGCCATCGCCAAAGCCTTGGTAGGCAATGTCGATCATTGGCGTGGCACCAGTATCCTGGAGTACCTTGATCACATCATCCCATTGGGAGGGATTCAAATTGGCACCGGTCGGGTTATGACAGCAGCCATGGAGCAGGATCACATCACCTTTTTGTGCCGTCTTCAGGTCTGCCATCATGCCATCAAAATCAACGCCACGGGTTTCGTCATCAAAATAGCGGTAAGGCACGACTGGCATATCGAGATATTTCAGCATCGACAGGTGGTTGGGCCAGGTAGGATCGGACACGAACACTTTCGCGTCTGGCCGCGCCATCTGGATCAACTCGAAGGCCTGGCGCACCGCACCCGTGCCACCCGGCGTAGCTGCAGCTGCGATATTGGCACGGGGCACCGCATCGCCCAAAACCAGATCGATCATCGCATCGCCAAAGGCAGGATCACCCGCCAGACCCGTGTAGGACTTACTGTTTTGCGACTCCCACAGCTGATGCTCGGCAGTTTTGACTGCGCGCATCACAGGGGTCAGCCCGGTTGCGTCCTTGTACACGCCCACGCCAAGATCAATCTTGGTATCGCGGGGATCGTCCTTGTACATCTGCATCAGAGCAAGAATTTTATCGGCGGGCTGCGCCTTGAGGGTTTCGAACATTATGCGTCTCCGGTCGCAACGGGCACGGTGGGGAACATCCCCCATTCTGCCCAAGATCCATCGTATAGAGACCAAGCTTTATGGCCCATGCGTTCCAGTGCCAGCGCCAGAATCGCCGCTGTGATGCCAGAGCCGCAACTGGTGATCACAGGGCGGGACAGATCAATGCCAGCCGCCTCGAAAATAGCTTTGGTATCATCTACCGGCTTCATGGTTTTGTCGGCGTTCAACAGATCGGTATAGGGCACACTGCGTGACCCAGGAATATGACCAGGCCGCAACCCCTTGCGTGGTTCAGGTTCATCACCGCGAAACCGGCCTGCTGCACGGGCATCTACGATCTGTGGGTCCTTGAGTTTCGACGCTTGGGCGACCTGAGTGACATCACGCACCAGATGGTTCTGGAAACGCACAGTCATGTGACGGTCCCGCAAAATAGGGGGCATGTCTTCGGTCTTGTGGCCTTCAGCGATCCATTTGGGCAGACCGCCATCCAGTACAGCGACATTTTCCTGCCCCATCAGCTTGAACAGCCACCACACGCGGGCGGCGGACAATAGGCCCGCACCGTCATAAACCACGACTTGGTGACCGTCTCCAACGCCCATCGCACGCATGCGCGACATGAATTTTTCAGTCGGAGGGGCCATGTGGGGCAGATCAGAGCGGGCATCCGAAATCTCGTCAATGTCGAAAAACCGAGCACCGGGGATATGGGCTTCGCTGTATTCGGCCTTGGGATCACGTCCCGCATCCGGCAAATACCACGACGCATCCAGCAAGCGCAGGTCAGGATCTTTGAGGTGTTGCGCCAACCAGTCGGTTGAAACAAGCGTTTTCGGATCGTCGGCCATGGGTCAGCCCCTTTGAGAACAGGTTTTTTCTATGCCTATCCGTGCAGGCGGGGGCAGGCAAGGGTTTGGCTGATTTAGCCTTCTTTAAATGGGTCGGTCTGTAACAGGCTGGGACGATCCAGAACCTGCTGCCACCACAGATCCAGCGCCGGAAACTCTTTCAGCATCGCCGCGCCCTCGGGGACCATCACAAAATATCCGATCATCGGGGACAGATGCAGATCAGCCAGCGTGATGTCCGCCCCATTCAGCTGGTGCCCTTCAGCGGCGATCATGTCGAGGCTTTGCAGCACAGGACGCGCATCGCGCAGGCCTTGTGACAGGGCGGTCAGATCGACATCTTCTTTGATCATTGGCGCGAAAACAGCGTTGGCAAACACCTGTCGCACCAAGGGGACGTAGCCGTAGAAATCTGCGATCGCAATCACCTGAGCCATCCGCGCAACCTGACGCGGGACCGTCGGAACAAGGGGTAATCCAGGGCCGATGGCATCAAGATAGCGCAGAATCGCACTGGTTTCTGTCAGAACGAAACCTTGATGTTTTAGCACCGGCACCCGGCGAAATGGGGTGGATTCCTCCAAAACGGGATCGATGGTTGACGCGAAGGGGTTTGCCTCGTGATAAGTCGCTTCCAACCCCATTTCGATCAGCGCGGCACGCACGATACGGGTGTACACACTATAGCGGTAGCCGATCAGAAACAGCCCGTCAGCCATGGTCTTTCAACAGCCGCTGCTTTTGACGCGCCCAATCCCGCTTGGCTTCTGTCTCGCGCTTGTCATGCAGCTTCTTACCCTTGGCGATACCGATCTTGATCTTGGCCATGCCGCGATGATTGAAATACATTACCATTGGCACAAGCGTCATGCCCTTGCGCTGCGTTTCATTCCAAAGGTTGGCGAGCTGTTTTTTTGAGACCAGCAGCTTGCGGCGGCGGCGTTCTTCATGGGTAAAGGTTTTCGCTTGGCTATAGGGTGCCACATATGAATTCACGAGCCACAGTTCGCCATCCTCAACCGCAGCATAACTTTCTGCGATGTTAGCCCCACCGTTGCGCAGGGATTTCACCTCGGAACCTTCAAGGATGATGCCGCATTCCAGGTCATCATCAATCGAATAGTCGAACCGCGCGCGGCGGTTTTCAGCGATGACCTTGTAATTGGGGTCGGATTTCGAAGATGATTTTACTTGTGACATGGGAAGGATGTAAGCCGCACGAGCCTCGCGTGCAAGATGGGCCAAAGACGTTCGCAAAACTGCAACAATGACAGGGCGCTGTTTCCCCAGAGCGAACCTAACTCCACAAAAAAGCCAGAATTGCCCCCTATTTCATTGAGTCTGCCAAAGGAGATTGACCAATGCGCCACATTTTCGCCCGGTTCGGCCTGGCTGCTGCCTGCATTGCTTTTCTTGCCACTGCGGGACACACAAAAGAGCGTTTGCGCATTCTGGTCTTGGGTGATTCTTTCATGACCAGCCACGCGATCAGCAATCAGGCCGTTCCGGATCAGTTGCAAAAGCGCCTGGGCGGTCAGGTTCAAAGCCGGGCATTTACTGGTGCGCGGTTTCGTTACAACCTGCCGCTAAGCGGGGCTTTGGGGATGAACATTTCAAAGCAATATCGTGACGGGCCCTGGGATTGGGTGGTCATCAATGGCGGTGGCAACGATCTATGGCTGGGCTGTGGCTGCACGCGCTGCCATCGACGTCTGGACAAACTGATCAGCCCTGACGGAACGCGCGGCGAGATCCCGACGCTTGTCGCCAAAGCCCGAAAGACGGGCGCTAAGGTGGCGTTTGTGGGATACTTGCGCAGCCCCGGTATGTGGTCTCCGATAGAACATTGCAAAGCCGAAGGAGAAGCGCTTGAGGGGCGGGTAGCTGTGATGGCGCAGCGCGACAACGGCGTTACCTTCGTGTCTTTGGCGGATATGGTCCCAGCCGGCGACAGATCGTTTCACGCAGCCGACATGATCCATCCATCGATCAAGGGAAGTGCTGCCGCAGCGGCGCGGATTGCCAAAGTCGTCCAAGGTGGCAAAAACTAGCGCACAGCAAATGGCCCTTTAGGGGATAAACCCGAAAACTGCGGCGCGTTTCAGCAGCCCACGCCCCACCATTGCCAAGACCCTTTGGAGGCCGCCTGCCGATCCAGAAAAAGAAGGCATCGGCGCACCAAGCCTCCGGCGTCACAGCCCTCACCGCTTGAGGTGGGACAAGCAGATGTCGATGCGCCAACACACCGACCGTCACCGCGATTTATTCAACCTCAAGAAACCCGCTTTGAAACACTGCCAAAAGACCCTATTGGGTAAAAAATGATCAATCTGTTCCAATAACACAGCCTTTTTTGGCTATGCGACCAGCCTAATCACCAAGCTTTGCGTGAACCTCGTCCAGATCAATCTCTCCGACTGGCATTTTGTTGGCGGGATTGTCGAAATCATATTTGAACAGCTCGAAATCACGTTTGTAGATTTCGCGCACCAAATGCATCGAAAGATCATCGAAATAATCCTCGACCGGGTGGGCGCGCTTGGGGCCATGCCCTTCGGATTCGTTGAACCGCGGGATGTCCGACAGTTTCACCTGATGTGGCGTTTTAATCGCGTCCAGCACCTCTTGCATGCCGTTATTGAAACTTTCGGTCCAAACGATCTTGTCGTAGATGCCACCATTCACAATGAACGTGCTGACATGCCCCGCCTGACCCGACCAGTGAATGTCGGGGTCCATCGGCCTGCGCCAGCGGATGGTGTCGCGCGCGAACAGCAAGAACCGCCGGAAACTGGCGATCTGGTCAAACTCTTGCTTGCCGTCAGCACCCCCGACTTCGATGCCATATTTTTGGATCAAAAGCGGGACAAGGTTGCCCCGGTAGCGTTTGCCGTTGCGCTGGATGCCGCAGATTTTGTCAAAGAACGAACTTAGAACCCGCGTGTAGGGGTTGCGCACACAGGTGAACGCATAGGACGCGTGGCTTTGTACATTCACCGCAATCGGCTCCTGCGAAGCTTCCATCGCCCATTTGTGCATGCCAGACTTGGCATCGTGGATATCACCGTCAAAGAATTCACCATGATCGGAATAAAACATGATCTGACCAATGGTCGAGCACGCGCATTTGGGCACCACACGGTACACAACGCTTTCACTTTCCGTCATCCAAGTCCCTGGAAAACCCATTTTCTGCTCGGCCTCCTTATCTTTTTGGCATTTATGCCGATTTTTATGGCAACAGAATGGCCTTACATTGAAAAAAGCAAACTTTCGCGGTTTATTCAATCACTCATCCTCTTTATCTAATCACTAGAGGACATACAAAAAAGGGTAGCTTCGTCACGCATGGCAAAAATCGCCTATATCCTTCTTTGTCACAAGGACCCGACTGCGATCATCAAGCAGGCAGAGCGGTTGACGTCGGCAGGTGACTACATGTCAATTCACTTCGATGCGTCATCAAGCGAAACGGAATTTGCCCAGATCACGCAGGCGCTGTCTGCAAACCCAAGCGTCACCTTTGCCCGCAAACGCATTCGTTGCGGTTGGGGCGAGTGGTCCTTGGTACAGGCGACCTTGAATGCCGTCGAAAGTGCGGTTGACGCATTTCCACGTGCCACGCATTTCTACATGCTGTCCGGCGATTGCATGGCAATCAAGTCGGCAGAGTACACGCATCGCTACCTTGACGAAAACGATGTCGATTTCATCGAAAGCTTTGATTATTTTGAAAGCGACTGGATCAAGACCGGCTGGACAAAAGAGCGGTTGATCTATCGCCACTGGTTCAATGAACGCACCCAGAAAAAACGTTTTTACTGGATGTTCCAGTTGCAAAAGCGGCTTGGCTGGACGCGTGACATTCCCGCTGACCTGCAAATACAGATCGGCAGCCAGTGGTGGTGCCTGCGCCGCCAAACGATTGAAAAGGTTATAGAGTTCACTAAAAAGCGCAAGGATGTGATGCGCTTTTTCCGCACAACCTGGATCCCTGACGAGACATTTTTTCAAACCATCGTCCGCCATGTGATCCCCGAAAACGAAATTCGCGCCCGTACGTTGACGTTCTTGATGTTCACCGACTATGGCATGCCGCTGACGTTTTATAATGACCACTATGATCTGCTGTTGGCGCAAGATTACCTGTTTGCCCGCAAGATCAGCAGCGAGGCAAAAGACCTCAAGCGCCGCCTTGGCCTTTTATACGCCGCCGAAGACATTGATTTCCAGATCAGCAACGAAGGCCGGAGCCTGTTTAACTTCCTCAGCGGAAGGGGCCGTATCGGGCGCCGCTTTGCGACCCGTTTTTGGGAAACTGAAAGCACGTTGGGGCGTGAACGGGAATTGCTGATTGTCATCTGCAAAAAATGGCACGTCGCCAAAAGGGTACTTGAACGGATCAGACAAACGACAAACCTGCCTTCGATCGAGTATCTTTTTAACGAGGAAAGCACCCCCCTGCCCGACCTTGGCGGCATTCAAAACACGCTTGGCAAACGCACGCGCCACCGACGCGCCTTGATGCGGATGCTGTTTGATTACTACGAAACCGACCGGCTGATCGTGTGCATGGACCCTGGCAATATTGATTTGCTGAATGATTTTGCCTCGGACCGTTCGGTCACGCGTATCTTGGAAATCGAATGCCAGTTCTCTGATGAATATCTGGCAGGTCATGCCATGCGCGTGGGCCTTGCTGGCGAACGGACCTCGGAAGAAACCCTTGAACGGATCCTGCCGACGATTCGCAACGATATGACCTTTGAATCCGACCGTATTCGCGACGCCCAGTTCGAACACTACACCAGAATGCGTGAAAGCGCGTCGCCCGAAGAAAACTCTGCCGTGCTTGCTGATTTTCTTCAGATCCCACGCGAAAAAGCGAAAGAGATCGCAGAGACACATTACCTATTTTCAGACTAAGGACGCCCCATGCCCTACGTGTACGACGACCAAAATATCTTCGCAAAAATTCTGCGCGGCGAGATCCCGAATGACACCGTTTACGATTCTGAACACGCGCTGGCGTTCCGCGACATCGGACCACAAGCGCCGACACATGTGCTGGTTATTCCCAAAGGCCCTTATGTCAGCTTTGATCACTTCGCAGCCGAAGCGACCGATGCAGAAATCATAGGGTACATTCGCGCCATATCAGAAGTTTGCAAAGCCGAAGGTGTGACGCTTACGGAAGGTGACGGCTTTCGACTGATCTCGAACGCTGGCGCGCATGGCGTCCAAGAGGTGCCCCATCTGCATGTACATATTCTTGGGGGCCGGCCCATGGGGCGCATGGTCGCCCGCCCGGACTAAGCGCGCGCTTCTGAGGCCCGATAAGATCCCAGCCGCCGCAGTGCGGGAGGCTGGGCCCGGTGCTCTGTCAATGGAATTGGTTAACGCTTGTTCTTCAATCCGGACATCCAGCTTGAGAACCGGCCCTGCTTTTCCGCAAGGTCATCCTCGATCCGTTCCAATGTCGGGTCAATGCGGCGGGCTTTGAAACGGCGCCACCGCACCCAGATCGCGTAGATAAATGCCACGAACAGCGTCAAAATGATGATGTTCAAAAATGGGATGCCTTTTGAAACATCCGGGCCTGCGACCGGGCGGATTGATATCGCGTTCGGGAAAATCGACAGGAATTCATTGCGCCAGCCATAGTGCTTTAGCGACACATATTGCGGTGTGTCAGACGTCGATTTCAGATCAGCGGCCTCGGCTTGCAAATTCGTTGTGTCGAACTTGAAATAGGGCGGCCAGCCCCAGCCTGTATCTTCGTTACGATAGACCATAACATCACCTTTGGCGCGGCGGGACTGGATGAAAAACACATCGCGGTTGCCCAAAGTCGTATTATTGCCCACATCCGCATTCGACCAAAAGATCGAGTTTTCGCCAAAGTCGATGCGTTTTTCATACGTCTCGGTAATCCGAACGATATCTGTCTGCGGCAACGTGTAATGAAAGAACGCCGCGACCACCGTCCAGACTGTGATCCAGAATACCCATTTGATGATACCCATAGCGTTGGCTTCCTTTAGTTAAAATTGGTGAGATAAATGATCATCACGACCAGCCCCACCGGAACAATATAGACACCCAAGATCAATTTGCGACGGATCGAGTTGTCGTATTTCTTAAGACCTCGTTGCACGAAACTGTCCAAGTCCACAAGGCGCGGGCCATTGCGCCACTTTTGGCGCAGTTTACCGCGACGGATACGGCGCGAATAAATCGACAACCCGACATATATCACAGTGAGAATGGTAAAGCCGACGACGACCAGTTGAAGTAGCGCAATCATAGCTGAACGTCCTTTCAAAGTGACGCAATCACCAAACCTTGGACAGGTTACTCTCTTAGGCCTTCACGTCCAACGCTCAGAGTTTAAGGCTTTTGCCAGCGATTTGTCAGTCTTTAATGGGCCAGACAACCTCGATCTCAACGCCAGTGTCGCGGTCTGGTATTAGCAGTTCGCCGCCCAACTGCTGTGCTGCCGCGATCAAAATGCGCATCCCAAGCCCTGTTTCCGAACCCAGTCCTTCGGCAAAGCCGGGACCGTCATCGGTGCAGCTAAGATGATAAAACCCGTCGCTGCGTTGGCCCACCACAGCGAAGTTACCGGATTTGCGGTCGGCAAACGCATACTTGGCGGCATTGGTTATCGTCTCGTTAACGATCATACCGACAGAGGAGGCTGCGCGCGACGACAAGTTACACTGTTCAATCTGCACACTGACAGTAACGCCATCGGGCATCTGTTCCTGAGTTGAGCGGACGACTTTTGCCAGAAACGCCGAGATGTCTATCGAGGCCCCGGAATCCGTCAAATACAACGCTTCATGGAGGCGACTGATCGTTGCAAGACGGCCCTGCACGGCATCCAGCGCGAAACGGGCTTCAGGAGATTTTTCGCTGCGCACTTGCAGGCGTATCAGGGCTTCAAGCGACTGAAGCGAATTTTTCACGCGGTGGTCAACTTCTTTGCGTAGTATCTCGGCATCAGCCAGCGCCTTGCGCAACTCGATCTGGCGCATGACTTGCTTGGCCAGCACTTGCAGCGCGCTACGTTGGAAATCACTCAGCACCTGCGGTTTTTGGTCCAACACACAAAGCGTACCAAGAGGCAGATTATTGCCGTCCTCCAGCAAGGCACCCGCATAAAATCGGATCGACTCTTCGCCTGTAACAAACGTATTTTCTGATGTGCGCGGATCAATAGTGGTATCGGGAATTTCAAGATATGCATCGTTCGCAATCGCATGAGCGCAGATACTGTTTTCGATCTCCCCGCCCGTGGTCTCGATCCCGACCTTGGCTTTGAACCACTGTCGGTCTTCGTCGACCAAAGAAATCATCGCAATTGGCACATTGCAAATTTCAGCAGCCAGCTTTGTGATCTCGTCGAAACCCTCTTCGGGTGCCGTATCCAGAATATTGTATCCACGAAGCAATGCGAGACGCACTTCTTCGTTTTCAATCAAGGCAGCTTTCATTCATTCCCCTCAATTTTAACATCCAGACAAATATTCCAAGACCAAGCATCCCATCAAAAGATGCCAGATCAAGTGTCAGTGTGTCATCGAATAGAGATATCGTAAAAGTCGTCAAGTCGTCGAAAGTGCAAACCACTTTAACGTTACGCAACGAGTCGCGGCTCACGCCAGCTGTCGGTGACCCATCCGGCTTTAATTTAGGCAAAAACCGGATGGATCGGTATCAATGGGTCACTAGCCCACGACATTGAATTCTGGGCCGTAAGGATAGCCTGTGATGTTGTCATTCCCATCATCGGTGATGACCAAAATGTCATGCTCGCGGTAGCCCCCGGCACCGGGCTTGTTTGCACCTACTGTCAACATCGGCTCCATCGAGATCACCATGCCCGGTTCCAGCACCGTGTCGATATCCTCGCGCAGTTCAAGCCCCGCCTCGCGACCATAGTAATGCGACAGAACACCGAACGAATGGCCATAGCCAAAGGTGCGGTATTGCAACAGATCGCGCTCTTCGAAGAACGCGTTGATCTTGTGGGTGATATCCGCACAGCTTGAACCCGGCTTTAGCAGGCTCATCCCGTATTCATGGGCAGCGACGTTGGCCTCCCAAATCTTCAGGCTCGCGGCGTCGACCTCGCCTGCAAACATCGTGCGCTCCAACGCAGTGTAATAGGCCGAGATCATCGGAAACGTGTTCAGCGACAGGATATCGCCACGTTCCAACTGCCGCGCGGTGACGGGGTTATGCGCGCCATCCGTGTTCAGCCCGGATTGAAACCAAACCCACGTGTCGCGGTATTCGGCGTCGGGAAACCGCTTTGCGATCTCAAGTTCCATCGCATCACGGCCTGCCATGGCAATGTCGATCTCGCGCGCACCGATCTTGACCGCATCGCGAATGGCGTAGCCGCCCACGTCTGCAACCTGCGCTGCCTGCCGGATCAATGCGATCTCGGCCTCGGATTTGTGCATCCGCTGGCGCATCGTAGTCTCGAACAGGTCGATCATCACGGCAGGTTCCAGAAAATCCTCAAGCTTGTCGCGCTGCATCAGGGTCAGGTGGTCACCCTCGTATCCGATCACGCCACCCTTGCCCGTGACAGATGCAACTGCCCGCCAGTAATTATCGCGCTGCCAGTCAGTGTAGGTGATGTTGTCAGCAAAGCTGCGCCGCCACGGCTGGCCTGCGTCGATCCCAGCCGAGATCGTCACACACTCGGTTTCCGTCACGACCAGACCGTAGGGGCGGCCAAATGCACAGTACAGAAAACCCGAGTAATAGGCGATGTTGTGCATCGAGGTGAAAACGGCGGCTGTCGCTCCTGCGGCTTCCATACGCTCGCGCAGTTCTTCGAGGCGCGCCTCATATTCGGCGGCCTCGAATGGCAACGGGGATTTCTCACCGTTGTGGAAACGGTACATATCGGGACGTTTTGTTTTTGACGAGGTGGTCATATCAGACCCTCCTTTACAGAAAGGTCCCGGCGTTCAGGACGCAAGAGCCCACAATCAGGACGACGCCATCGTCCAAGGCCAACACTGTTTTCACCTATTTCCGAAGGCCGATCAAGGGGTCACTTTATTCCCAGCAGTGCCTTCATCATATCGCTTTCGGGATCTTCAAGCAGATCAATGATGTCGAAGTGATGACGCGCCTGCACCGCCGTCAATTTTGCCCCCCAAACCCGAGAAAACTGTTCAGCTTGTTCAATGAATGCAGGACGTTCATCGGCACCGACCCAGATCGTCACGTTGACACCATGGGGCGGCGTCATGTTGACGGGGCTTTCGGCGGTGGCCTCTGTATCAGTCAACTGCAAAATCTCGTTCATCGATGTTTGCAAAAGCGGCATCAAATCTGCGACGGGCGAAATCGAGACGATATTAGAAATGCGCTCACGCACATCACCGGGCAAGACCAGCGGGTCCATCATGCGGGCAACCAGTTGGCCCCCAGCGGAATGGCCAGCCAAACAGATCGGGCCTTGGGTGCGTTTGGCGACCTCGATCAGGCCCTTGGAAACCTGCGCCGTGATGCGGCTGATACGCACGTCTGGGCAAAGATCATAGCCGATCATTGCGACAGCATAGCCACGCGCCAACGCACCAGCAGCCAGATGGGACCAGTCCGAGGGCGCAAAAGCCTTCCAATACCCGCCATGCACAAAGACGACTGTTCCGCGCGACACCCCTTCAGGCTCCAGGAAATCATAGACCTCACGATCCGAGTCGCCGTAGGAAATGCCCTTTTGTGACCGAAATCCCAGCTTCTTGCGGAACGCAGCAGCAGCTTTTTGCCAGCGGGGCGGATAATCTTCAGCACCATCAATATAGGCGGCATTGGCATAGGCGTCATCTAACTGCATTTGGGTCTCCCTTGGGGTTCCTATAACAAACTGGAACTAGACAATCATAGCGAATGTTGGTTTGGGTACCACAAACAAAAGCGGAGAGATCAAAATGACTGACGCAAAGACGGACCTGAAGTCCATGCTCAAAGACCCCAGCCTGCTGGAAACACGCGCCTATATTGGCGGCGAATGGGTCGACGGCGACGATGGAACCTTTGACGTGCTGAATCCCGCGCGCGGCGATGTGATTGCCAAAGTAGCCAACCTAAGCCGCGCCCAAGTGGCCGGCGCGATCGCCCAAGCCGAGAAAGCCCAGAAAGAATGGGCCGCATGGACAGGCAAGGAACGCGCAGGCGTGATGCGCAAATGGTTCGATCTGATGATGGAAAACCAAGACGATCTGGGGGCCATCCTGACCGCTGAACAAGGCAAGCCCTTGGCCGAAGCCAAAGGCGAAATCGGCTACGGTGCGTCCTTTATCGAATTCTTCGGCGAACAGGCCAAGCGTGTTTACGGCGAAACCATCCCCGGTCACCAGCGCGACAAGCGCATCACCGTGATCAAGCAGCCCATCGGTGTGGCCGCGTCAATCACGCCGTGGAACTTCCCCAACGCGATGATTACCCGCAAGGCCGCGCCTGCGCTGGCCGCTGGCTGTGCATTTGTCGCGCGCCCTGCTGCGGAAACCCCGCTGTCTGCCATTGTCATGGGCGTTCTGGCTGAACGTGCGGGCATTCCGGCAGGCGTGTTCAACGTGGTGCCATCGTCGTCGTCTTCCGCCGTGGGCAAGGAATTCTGCGAGAACCCCGCCGTCCGCAAGCTGACCTTTACCGGATCGACCGAAGTGGGCCGTATCTTGATGAAGCAAGCCGCCGATCAGGTCATGAAATGTTCGATGGAACTGGGCGGCAACGCACCCTTCATCGTGTTCGATGACGCCGATCTGGATGCCGCTGTCGAAGGTGCGATCTTGTGCAAATTCCGTAATAACGGTCAAACCTGCGTTTGCGCCAACCGCATCTATGTGCAGGCCGGTGTTTATGACACCTTTGCCGAAAAGCTGAAAACCGCTGTTCAAAAGCTGAAAGTCGGTGACGGCTTTGAAGATGGCGTGACCCTTGGGCCACTGATCAACCCCGCCGCTGGCGAAAAGGTCAAAGAGCATATCGAAGACGCGAAATCCAAGGGTGCGACCGTGACCTTGGGCGATGACGGCACGATGGACGGTAACTTTCTGGCACCCACGATCATGACTGGCGTGACACAAGACATGATGGTCGCAAAGGAAGAGACCTTTGGGCCGCTCGCCCCGTTGTTCAAATTTGACACTGTCGATGATGTGATTGCGATGGCCAATGATACGATATTTGGTCTGGCGTCCTACTTTTATGCCAAGGACCTGAGCCGCGTTTACAAAGTCGCAGAAGCGCTGGAATATGGCATCGTCGGCGTGAACACCGGCCTCATCTCAACCGAGGTAGCACCGTTCGGGGGCGTCAAGCAGTCAGGTCTGGGCCGCGAAGGCAGCCACCACGGGATCGAAGACTACCTTGAAATGAAATACATCTGCATGTCAGTCTGATATGCAAAATGCGGGCGGCGGAGTGATCCTGCCGCCCGTTTTCTTTTAAGCGTCGATTGCTTTGCTGACCAGCTTACCAAGACGCTTGATGCCTTCTGCGATTTTCTCCTCGGATGAGTTCGAAAAGCTGAGGCGAATGGTGTTGCGCCCTGACCCATCCGCGAAAAATGCATGACCGGGCACAAAGGCGACACGCGCGCTCTCCAATGACCGGGCCAGCAGGTCGGCCCCGTCCAGCGTCTCTGGCAGGGTCACCCAAATGAACATCCCCCCTTCGGGTTTTGTCCAACTGACACCACCCGGCATATGCTGCGTCAATGCCTTTAGCATCACGTCACGACGCGCCGAATAAGCGTCGCGGATGGTCGCCACATGGCTGTCAAAATGCTGTTCGGCCACCTGCGTAACAGCAATCTGGTTCAGCGTCGCACTGTGCAAATCCGCCGCCTGTTTCATCAGAACCAACTGGCTTATCACAGGCATCGCTGCGCAGACCCAACCGACCCGCAGACCCGGCGACAGCGTCTTGGAAAAGCTGCCGCAATAGATCGTCCGGCACGCCTCGATATCTCCACCTTTGCGGGCGACCTCAAGGGCAAGAATAGGCGGGATTGCTTTGCCGTCAAAGCGTAAGGATTGATAGGCTGCATCCTCAATCACCGCGATTTCCATCTCGTCCGCCAGATCAATCACACGTTCGCGTGCAGCGCGGCTGACTGTGGCCCCGGTGGGGTTGGCAAAATCCACCGAAAGATAGGCGAACTTGACTTTGCCCCCCTGCGCTTCTGCCGCCGCCGCATAGTCGCCCCCCGTCCGATTGCTAAGCGGGTCCAACTTGTCGTAGTGCGGCTCGTAGGCGTTGAACGCGCCCAACGCACCCAGATAGGTGGGCCAGCCGACCAGCGCCGTATCACCGGGCGACAGGAACAGTTTACCCAAATAATCAAGCGCTTGCTGAGAGCCAGAGGTAATCAGGATGTTGTCGGGCGTTGCAGGAATGCCGATCGCCTGCATTTGCCCTGCCAGCCAAACACGCAGCGGCCGATGTCCTTCGCTGGTTGAGTATTGCAAACCTTGTGCGGCCTTAGGGCCATTCAAAGCGTCGGCAAATGCCTTGGCAAATTCTGTCTTTGGAAACAGCTCAGGGTCAGGAATGCCGCCTGCAAAAGAGATGATATCAGGCTGGTCCAGCAGCTTTAACAGTTCGCGAATTTCAGACGCTTTCATGCGCGTGGCACGTGTGGCGAAAATTTCCTTCAAAGACATCACGCATCCCCCCATGACAATTTCAGGCACTTTGACGCGGACAATTTTTTAAGTCAACATATATGACCTAATGGGGCGCAAACAAAAAGACCCGAGGCGCATGCCCCGGGTCCGGTCCTACATTTTCAAGCAAATCTTAGTTTACAGATTTGGCATCAACGACATCTTTACCGACAGCCTTTGTGCTGCCTGCAATCTGGATTTGTCGCGGCTTCAGCGCCTCTGGCACCTGGCGTTCCAGATCAATGTGCAGCATCCCGTCTGAATGGGCGGCCCCGGTCACTTGGACATGATCCGCCAAGTGGAAGCGCCGCTCAAAGGCACGGGTTGCTATGCCCCGGTGTAGATAGCTTTTTGTCGAATCTTCATCGGCTTTACGCGCCGATACGATCAAGGATTTCTCGCGAACCTCGACACTTAGATCCGCATCGGAAAAGCCGGCAACTGCGATGGTGATGCGGTAAGCATCATCGGCCAGTTTCTCGATATTATACGGGGGATAGCTTGGCTGAGCGACGTCATTTGTCAAAACGCGGTCCATTAAATTGGCGATCTGGTCAAAGCCAACGGTAGAGCGGTGAAGCGGTGCAAAATCAAAATTACGCATAGGTGTTCATCCTCGTTTGAGCGATTTACATGTCCGGACCTTCCATCATGGACAGGCCCTGTTTCGTCTCGAAACCCTATTCAGGCATTCCGGTGAAACAGATGTGGGGATGAATAAATGCCGTTTCAAGAGGTTTTAAAGCAGACATCACAACAGCTTTTTGCGCTAGGGTTTTACGAATTTTGCACCCGTCGTGCGCCGGCGATCTTGTGCCAGCACCCGTTTACGCTCGATCCCGGGGGCCTGAAAAACCCCTTTGCCTGCGACCAGTTCTGCCTGAAGCAGCGCCAACGGACTGCCAAGTGCAGTCCCCAGGGAAACTTGTTGGCCGTCAACCTGTGCTTTGGCCGACACGACAGAAACGATCTGTGGCACGCCATTTTCAAAGGTAAAGATCGGCGCACCACTAGACCCGAAATCGACCGAACAGGTGGTGACCAAGACACCTTCCTGACGGGCAAGAACACTGCAAACCTCTTGCAGCGAGGGCGCTTCCGAGCGGTCCTTGGCATAGCTGACCACGCCTAGACGGTCGCCGCGACGCGGGCGAGCAGCCGTTTCAAAAGGTGTGATGGTCGTGTTCTGGATCGGACGGTCCAGCTCTAAAAGTGCCAGATCATTGCGCACTCGGTCAGAAGAGACAGCACCGTCATATACGTAATCTGGATGAACGACAGCGCGGCGCACTTTTCGGTAGGCACCGGCACGCCCATTGCGCCATCCGGCAAGAAATTCCACTTCGCCATGATCAATGCGCAGTTTCGTTGTTTGGTCAAACAGGCAATGCGCGGCGGTCAGAACCAGACGCGGCGCGACCAACGCGCCCGTGCAAAAGCCCATTCCTGCGATGTCCAGTCGGCCCACGGCTTCCCAATCGCGCGCATCAACGCCAGTATCCAGACGCTTGAGGTTTGCATCTTGCGCAAATCCCGCTGTTGCGACGGTAAGCGACATGATTAAAAGGGTAACCCAACGGCGCACGGCAAGGCTCCCTACCTTTGGAATTTTCGAAGTATGAGCAGTTTCATTAACCGCGAGATAAGGCAGAATTAGGGCAACACCCTTAGCGAAGGCGGGGAATTTCAGGCTTTGCAGAAATTTTACCCCGCAACGCCGGGGGTTTTGGTCCCCCTGATGCCCAATCCAGCAACTCGACTGTGTGCACAACCGGAATGCCAGCCGCCGAACCGATCTGCATCATGCAACCAATATTTCCGGCGGCGATAACGTCAGGGTTCTTGGCCTGCAACGTCTTGATCTTACGATCTTTCAGCTGCTTCGAGATCTCGGGCTGCATAAGGTTATACGTCCCGGCAGACCCGCAACACAGATGCGAATCCGCAGGTTCGACAACGGTAAAACCTGCCTTCTTTAGCAGGTCCTTGGGATAGGTCGTGATCTGCTGGCCATGTTGCAGCGAACAAGCCGCGTGATAGGCGACAATCATCGTTTCCGCTTCTGGCAAAACCGCGGGCTCAGGCACTTCAAGCTCCATCAAGACTTCGGACACATCGCGTGCAATCGCGGATACCCGCGCGGCATCGGCAGCCAACGGGTCATTGCGGAACATATGCCCATAATCCTTGACGGTGGTGCCGCAACCCGACGTGTTGATCACAATAGCGTCCAGCCCCTGCCCATCAATCTCTGCACACCACGCCTTGATATTCTTGGCGGCGGTTGCGTGGCTTTCGGTGGTCTTGCCCATGTGATGGGTCAACGCACCACAACAGCCTGCCCCTTGCGCAACAACAACCTCGCAGCCCAAGCGGGTCAACACACGGATGGTGGCATCATTGATGTCCGTATTCAGCGCCTTTTGCGCACAGCCTGTCATCAGGGCCACACGCTTTTTACGCGCCCCTTGGGGGGCAAAGCTTTGCGGATCATCATTGCGGCTGACCGGAGGGATCGTCTTTGGTGCCATTTCAAGCATTGCACGCAGCCGCGCATCGGGCATCAACCGGGCAAACGGCCGTCCGATCTTGGCCCCTAAAAGCGCGACCCTAAAGCGGGTCGGATAGGGCAGGATGCGCGCCAATATCCACCGCAGGGCACGGTCGCTGAAGGGGCGTTTGTAGCGCTGTTCGATATAGTCACGCGCATGGTCGACCAGATGCATATAATGCACGCCTGACGGGCAGGTCGTCATGCACGCAAGGCACGACAGGCAGCGGTCGATATGCTTGACCGTCTTGGCGTCCGGGTCGCGGTCGTTTTCCAGCATATCCTTGATCAGATAAATGCGCCCTCGCGGGCTGTCCAACTCATCACCAAGCACCTGATATGTCGGACATGTCGCCGTGCAGAACCCGCAATGCACACAGGCGCGCAAAATCTCGTTGCTGCGTTTTATCGCGGGGCTTTTAAGCTGCTCTGGTGAGAATGTAGTTTGCATGGATACTCCGGCTTTTGAGGGTCTTTGACCCTAAGCGTCTGAAATTTTCAGGTGGTGATATAGCTGGCCCAAATCAGGCCGAACCAAGGGATCGTTGTGGCCATAGACCCAAAAACAGCGGTCCATCGCCGCATGAGAATACCTGGATCGGCGCGGCGGAGCGCTTGAGTGCCAAAGGCCAACACACCGATCCATTCCAGCCAGATAAACATGATCCCCACACCCGTGTTGACCACATCAGCGCCCCAGCGTCGCGCCACCCCATAGCGGATTGCCAGTGCTATCGCGGCACAGGAAAAAGCAAAAACCGCCAACCGCCGCGCGCCATTGGCCGAAGGGGCCCTTTGCGTCAGAAAGCGAAAAATAAGCGGACCAACCCCGAAAATAATCAAGAAGATCACAATCAGCATCATGCGGCTTGCTCCATCAAGCCTGCGTTGAAAATGCCTTTGGGGTCAAATTGGGCGCGCAAGCCTGCCGTGAGGCGCGCAACACCTGCGGTTTCTGGATGGAACATCCCAAGGCGCGCTTTGGTCTGGACGTCTGCGCGCACCAGCGTCGCGTGGCCATCAAACAGCCCCAAGCCGCTTCTAAGATCGTGACCGGGTGCTGCCCGCAACCATATCAGCCCCCCCGCCCAGTCGTAAAACCACTCCTGTGCGCCAGAACCTGCGGCAAGCGCCGGACCGTCGGACGGCTTGCATGAGACACGCCAAATATCGCCTTCTTGGTTCTGGAAAGCTGCGACGTCTCTTGTCTTGTGCCACATATCTTCGGACGCTTTCGCTGTGTGAACATCCATTTCGGCACCCGTTGTTGCCAACAGATCCCGAAGCCTGCCCAAGCGGTACGCGACAGAGGTTTCAAAACCTTCAATCCGCAACATTGTTTTCTGATCGGTTGGGCTGTGGGCGGCTCCTGTTACCTCAAAGGGGCTACACAGCGCTTGGGACAATGCCGCGATGCCATGGGCGTCATTCAATCCGTGCAACACCAGCGTCGCTTGTGTTTCAGGACGGGGTAATACTTTCAGCGACACCTCGCTCAAGACGCCAAGCGTGCCATAAGACCCTGCCATCAGCTTGACCAGATCATAGCCTGTGACGTTCTTCATCACCCGCCCACCGTTTTTGATCACCGCTCCGCGACCGTCGACAAAGCGTACACCAAGCAAGAAATCTCTCGCTGCGCCGACCGAGATGCGTCGCGGGCCACTCACATTTGCGGCCATGACCCCACCGATCGTAGGCTCGCCCGTGGTCCCTAGCAGACTGCGATGATCCATTGGCTCGAACGCCAACCGCTGGTTTTCCTTTGCCAATGCCGCTTCAATATCTGCGACAGGGGTGCCCGCTTGTGCGACAACGGTCAGCGCGCCCGGCTCGTAAAGCGTGATCCCATTCAAGCCCGCCACTGACAGGACATCGCCCACAGCAGGCACCCCGCGTGTGCCACCACCTTGGACTGCCACGGGCCCACGTGCAGCTTTTACTGCGTCAACAAGCGCTTCTTCTGAGGTGATGCCCATTCTTCTCTGGCTCCTAAATATCCAAATCCAACCACTTGCCCAGCAAACTGCGGCAAGCGATCAGCCTACTCGGCCGCCAGCTTTATCGTGCGGCGGCTTTCAGATGCATCTAGCGGAAATACCTTGGCAGGGTTCAGCAACCATGCAGGGTCAAACACGTCCTTCACCCCCATCTGAGCGTTCAGATCGTCGGCGGCGTATTGCACATGCATCAGGTCGCGCTTTTCGATGCCCACACCATGCTCTCCGGTCAGGCAACCGCCCACCTCGACGCACAGCTTCAAAACCTCGGCACCGAATTCTTCGCAAAGCTCAAGATCACCGGGCTTGTTGGCATCAAACAGGATCAGCGGGTGCATATTGCCGTCGCCTGCGTGGAATACATTGCCGACCTTGAGACCGTAGTGATCGCTCATCTCACCGATCCGCTTGAGCACATACGGCAAGGAGGACACCGGGATCGTCCCATCCAGACACATGTAATCGTTGATCTGCCCCATTGCACCAAAGGCAGATTTGCGACCCAGCCAGATCTTGGCGCTTTCCTCGGCTGATTTGGATTGGCGCAACTCGACCGGATTGTGCCGCTGCGCGATCTCCGAGATCAGCGCGAGCTGGTGGTCAATCTCGGCGTCAGAACCTTCGACTTCAACGATCAACAGCGCTTCGCACATGGGGTAGCCCGCTTTGGCAAAAGCCTCGGTCGCTTCGATGCAGGGGCGGTCCATGAATTCGATCGCAACGGGCAACACACCCGCTTTGATGATGTCAGACACACAGGCACCCGCGACTTCGTTATCGTCAAAGCCGATCAGCACGGGCCGCGCGCCTTCGGGCTTGTGCAGAATGCGCAAGGTCGCTTCGGTCACCACACCCAGCTGGCCTTCCGAGCCGCATATCAGGCCCAACAAATCCAGCCCTCCGGCATCCAGATGCCCGCCGCCGACATCGACAATCTCGCCGTCCATCAGCACCATCTTGACGCCCATCAGGTTGTTCGTGGTCACCCCGTATTTCAGGCAATGCGCCCCGCCAGAGTTCATTGCGATATTGCCCGCAATCGCGCAAGCCAGCTGGCTGGATGGATCAGGGGCATAGAAAAACCCGTTCTCCTCGACGGCACCCGTAACGCTCAGGTTCGTCCGCCCAGTCTGCACGCGGATGATGCGGTTTTCATAATCCGTCTCGATGACGTCATTCATCCGCGCCACCCCAAGGATCACAGAGTCTGCTGTCGGCAGCGCGCCCCCTGCCAGCGAGGTGCCTGAACCGCGCGGGACCACAGGCACGCCCTCCTCAAAGCAGATGCGCAGCACATCAGACACTTCCTGCGTCGTCGATGGCAGAACCGCAACCATCGGCGGACACTTATAGGCGGTTAGCGCGTCGCATTCATAAGCACGGGTTTCGTGCTCGTCGAATATCACGGCATCTGTGGGCAACACGCCCTGCAAGCGTTCAACCACCCGCGCTTTGCGAGCGATGATTGCTGGGTTGGGAACAGGCATTTCCATGGTGGTCCTCCAATTTGGTAAAATAATATGACCAATTTACCCCATTGGCAAGTCGGAACAGTCCAGCGTATGCAGCAACTTATGAATTGGATGGACCGCATCGCCCTTTTTGGGCCCCTAGATTTCGCAGCGGTGGCTGCCATTTTCATTCCTTGGTTTGTCCTTGGCTGGCTGATCGAGAATGCCGGGACCAAGCGGCCATCCGTATCTCAGCTCATGGCGCAATACCGACGCGACTGGATGGTGCAGATGATTACACGACAGCCGCGCATATTCGATGCCCAGATTTTAAGCACCTTACGGCAAAGCACCGCATTCTTTGCGTCAACCAGTGTGATTGCTTTGGGCGGAACGTTGGCACTTATGGGCAATTCCGAAACGCTTGCTACCGTGGTCGAGGATTTGGCCATGACTGACAGACCCACAATTGTGTGGGAGATCAAAATGCTTTTGCCGCTGTTCTTTCTGACCAACGGGTTCTTGAAATTCGTCTGGTCAAACCGTCTGTTCGGCTACTGTTCGGTTGTGATGGCAGCGGTTCCCAACGACGTCGATGACCCCCGCGCCCTCAAGCTGGCATCGAAGGCGGCCGAGATAAATATTACTGCGGCACGTGGATTCAACCGGGGGCTGCGATCCTTGTATTTTGCTTTGGCAAGCCTTGCATGGCTGATCGCGCCACATGCGTTGGCTTTTGCCGCAATCGTGACCGTCATTATCGTTTGGCGGCGCGAATTCACCTCTCAGTCCCGGCGCATCCTCTTGGAAAACTGAGAATACAGAGCTATATATAGTTTTTGAATGGATCGGTGAAAACATGTTGAAGACTGGCCTGACCATTGCATTTCTTTTGATCGCCCAAGGCGCTTCGGCGGACAACGCGGTGATTAAGAATGTACGCGCCAACCAAACGGGGGGCCTTTGGAACTTTAATGTCACGATCACCCACCAAGATGCAGGCTGGGGGCATTTCGCGGATGCATGGCGCATTCTGGACATGTCGGGCAAGCAACTTGCAATTCGCGAGCTTATTCATCCGCATGTCGATGAACAGCCCCTGACACGGTCCCTTTCGGGGATCGAACTGCCCGATGGCACGACCCAAGTTGGCATTCAAGTCCGCGACACCCTGTTAGGGTGGGCCCCAGACATTACAATTGTTGATCTCAAGTGATCCTAGGTCCGGTGATACGGACCACCTGACAGGATAGAGGCAGCCCGATACAACTGTTCTGTCAGCATCACGCGAACCAGCATGTGGGGCCACACCATCTTGCCAAACGAAATGGCGTGATCTGCATCCTGGCGCAAATCTTTGGCGATACCATCCGCTCCGCCGATCACAAACGCCACATCACCGCGGCCCTGATCGCGCCAGCCTCCCAGCCTGTTTGCAAAATCAGGCGAAGATTCGATGAGTCCGCGTTCATCCAGAGCACATATCAGCGACCCATCGGGAATAGCACGCCGTAGCAAAGCAGCCTCTGCCGCCATGCCGCCGTTTTTCTTGTCTTCAACTTCAAGGATTTGTGCAGGCCCAAGGCCCAAGGCGCGACCCGTTCGATCAAACCGTTTCAGATAATCATCAATTAGATCTTTTTCGGGTCCGGCGCGCAAACGCCCGACCACGCAGATATGAACACGCATTTCGACTAAGCCCGTTTGGGCTTAGTGTGGCATGGCGGCTGGCGGCTCAGGTGTGTCTGTTGGCATCCACATCTTTTCCAGCTGGTAAAATTCACGCACTTCTGGCCGGAAGACATGCACAATGACATCCCCGGTATCAATCAAGACCCAGTCACCTGTGTCTTTACCTTCAACGCGCGGTGTGCGGTCATACTCGTCCTTGACCATCTGCGACAGCTTTTCGGCGATCGAAGAAACCTGACGTGATGACCGACCCGTGCACACAACCATATAATCGCCGATTGCCGTTTTGCCGCGCAGATCAATCTGCACAATTTCTTCGGCTTTGTCGTCGTCAAGTTGGGTCAAGATAGAAGCCAGCAGCGCATCGCTTGAGGTTACATCTGTGTCAGCAACCATTATTGAAACCTGCGCAGGTGCAGTGGGTGCTGCATTTGAGAGAATAGACAGGACATTGTCCTCCTTTAGGCGCGCCGACAGTCCCCCGGCGCTGGGGATAATTTAGAATATGCGCACATGCGTGAAATTTCAATGACACGCAACCCTGACCAGCGCTTACCAGCCGTCTTCTGTGACAATGCTGCCTTCTTTTGCGCCAAGTTCTTGCAACGCGTCCCGCATGGCGTCTACAAAACCACCCGGCCCGCATAGATAAAACATCTGATCAAAATCACTTATTTCCGTTTCCAGAAAGGACTTGTCGATCATTCCGCTGTGCAGGTCATCTGATTTTTCATCGGTAACGGCAAAGATCGTCTTGAGCCCTTCCATCGCTTCCCACTGGCCGCGCATGATGATGTCTTTTTCGGTCTTGTTGGAAAAAATCAGGGTGCACCCCTCAAGAGTGCCGTCAAGCGCACGCTTTTTAAGAATCGGTATAAACGGTGTGATCCCCGCGCCAGCAGCCAAAAACACTCCGGCACCTTGATCCTGGATCGCGCCAAACGGGCCATCAATGGTCAGCTCTGCTCCCGGCTCCAGCGTGGCAAGCTGTTCGGTCACACCGTTGTGGTCGGGATAGCTTTTGATGACGAATTCCAGATCATCGTCTGACGGCATCGACGTAAAAGTGAACGGACGGCCCTCGTCTTTCCAACCTTCTTTCTGAATCGCGATCTCTGCGGCCTGGCCGGGTTCAAAGGTCATTCCCTCGGGGCGGCTAAACACATAGTGGTTGGTGTCATGTGTCACGGCGTTCTTGGCTTTGAGTGTGATCTTATCGGGCATTTGAATCTCCTTTAGAAGAAATACCCGCTACCCCCACGGTCGGTTCCGACCCGCCCCTGCGTCAAGTTCCCGCATCGCCGATGAACAGGTCGCGCCAGCCTTTGTCCAACGCCGCAACGGCACCGGGGTCGACCTTGTCCACGTCTTCCCAATAGCGACCCGTTGGCGTGTAGTAGCCCAGCAAATCCTCTTTCTCGCGCAGCGCTGCATAGCGGGCACGGTCCAGATCAAGGCTAAAGCGTCGGTTGCGCAATCCTTCGGGCTTGGCGCGGGGAAACAGCAAGGCTGAGGGGTCTTCGGACAGGTTCACGCAGGCACAGCCCTGTTCAGCCGCAACCAACGCCAGTCTGGCAGATTTCGCGCCAAGATCGCGTAGGGTAATGTCATCGCGCAACGGGTCTGCTGTGCCCGTGCCGTAAAAATGTGTATTGCCGGATTTTGGATAAACCATATCACAGCCCATGAACGCCAAAACAGTGGGGCGCAGCGCAGAAAGCGCCCAATAGGCGGTGGTATAGGCCATCGTCCCCCCGGCATAGACAAAGCCGCCAAAGCCGTTTTGAGCAGGCACGAACGCATCCGCATTTACAAGCTGTTGATCAGGCCGGACAGAGACGGGCATCCTGTCGGCAGGGAAGTCTTCGGGATAGACCAATGCGTTCCAGTCGGGACGCACACGCCAAGCGTTGTTCATCACCACGATATGGTCAAACCAATCGGCGGGCCAGATCTGGCTGGCAATCACATTAGGGCCACTGCCCAAGATCAAAACAACTGTTTGCTTATCCATCGTTGGGCTTGCCCCTGTGCTAACGCAATATGCAATGCACAGGTAGGACATCCCCAAACTTCGGCAAGTCAGCTTTCGACAGAAACCGACTTGGGATCGCCATGCAATTTGACTTCACGCTGCGGGAACGGGATCGAAATGTCGTGTTCCTTGAACGTATCCCAAAGCGCCAGATAGACGTTGCCGCGAATATTCGTCAAACCTCCGGTTGGATCCTTGATCCAAAACCGCAAGATATAATCTACGCTGCTGTCGCCAAAGCCTACAATGTGACAAACCGGCGCTTTGAATCCCAACACACGGTCAACGCCCTTGGCAGCATCAATTGCCAATTTGCGAACCAGATGCGGATCATCACTGTAGGCGGTGCCAAAATAGATATCGAGCCGCACAAAATTGTTGGAATGCGACCAGTTCACCACTTGGCCAGTGATCAGGTCTTCGTTCGGTATCAGGTATTCCTTGCCGTCGCGGGTAACGACCGACGCATAGCGCGCGCCCAGCGTCTGGATCCATCCAAAGGTTTCACCAAGGCTGATGACGTCGCCCGGCTTGATCGACTTGTCGATCAGGATGATGATGCCCGACACAAGGTTTGACACAACCTTTTGCAGACCAAAGCCAAGGCCCACACCAATGGCACCCGACAGCACGGCAAGCCCCGTGAGGTCGATGCCCACGGCCTTTATCCCCATAAAGAACGCGATGCCGTAGAACGTGAGCTGGACGCCCTTGACGGCAAGCACCTGCATTGAGGGGCTGATGTCCTCGTTCTTGCGGATCGTGGACGCTGTGGCCTGACTGATGATCCGGGCCACCGAAAACAGCAGGCCGATCACGACCAACGCGGTAATCACCATCAGAACAGAGAGACGGAAATCCCCCACATTCAGTGCAAGCGAGTCGAGAAACGCGGAAACGTTGTCGACGACGTTCAGGAAATACAGGGTTGCATAGATCCAAAGGCCCCAAGTCACCAGCCGGCGCATGGGTGGGTTCCGCACCAGTCGGGCGGCAAATGCGATGCACACCCACACCGCCGCCAAGCCCGCAAAAATCCCGATAAGATAGGACCGCGACGGCCACGTGAGACTTTGCATCACCTGATAGATCAGCCCCGAAAGTGTGGTGAACCAAATCAGCCCCAGTCGACGCTTGATCTGGACGATCATCCGCAATTGCCACTTGGACCATCCCTCGCGACGGCGCACCCATATCTGGATCCAGTTGCCCGTCAGGTAGTGCAGCGCCCAGGATGCGCATGCGACAACAATCAGGATAATCACTTGATATTGACGCCAACCCGGTTGCAACAAGCCTTCGACGAGGTTGATGCCCCCGCCAAAAAATGCCTGCAGGCTTTCCATAGAAGAGACGAAGGGTTCAGGGTTCATAAGAAAACTCTCGCAGACGGGTTACACGCACATCAAACAATTTTGGGATAATCCGACGAATTGAGCAAGCCGTGTTCCGCCAACCCCCAATAGGCGACCGCATGTCAACAGATAGCGCCCCGTCCACCCTGTCAGAATCCTTGATAAAAGGCCCGAAAAGGTCTAGTCAGCCAATCATGACCAATATTTCTAACGATCTGTTCGACATCTGCGACCGCACCCGCTTGGGCGAGCGGTTTTTCGGGGCGACCCATACTGTGCTGGCACGACTATAATATCTGCTTGCGCCCGATCGCGTACCGTCTGAACACCCCCCCAACATACTTAATTTACGGGAGAGGACCTCATGTCCCCCAAAACGCTCTATGATAAAATCTGGGATGCCCATGTCGCGCATGAAGCCGATGATGGCACAACCTTGCTCTATATCGATCGTCATCTGGTTCACGAAGTGACCAGCCCGCAGGCCTTTGAAGGCTTGCGCATGACAGGCCGCAAAGTGCGCGCCCCTGAAAAAACCATCGCCGTGCCGGATCACAATGTGCCCACCACGCTGGACCGCGCCAACGCAGAGACCATGACCGAAGACAGCCGCATTCAGGTCGAGGCGCTGGACACCAACGCCAAAGAATTCGGGCTGCACTATTACCCCGTCTCTGACGTCCGCCAAGGCATCGTACACATTGTTGGCCCCGAGCAGGGCTGGACCTTGCCCGGCATGACCGTCGTGTGCGGTGACAGCCACACAGCCACGCATGGCGCGTTTGGCGCGCTGGCCCATGGTATCGGCACATCCGAGGTCGAGCATGTTCTGGCCACGCAAACGCTGATCCAGAAGAAATCGAAAAACTTCAAAGTTGAAATTACAGGCAAACTTACACCCGGCGTGACTGCGAAAGACATCACCATGCATGTCATTGGTGAAACCGGCACCGCTGGCGGCACTGGCTACGTCATCGAATATTGCGGCGAAGCGATCCGCGATCTGTCGATGGAAGGCCGCATGACCGTCTGTAACATGGCCATCGAGGGTGGCGCGCGCGCAGGCCTGATCGCCCCCGACGAGAAAACCTTTGAATATTGCATGGGCCGCCCCCACGCACCGAAAGGTGCCCAATGGGAAGCCGCTTTGGCATGGTGGAAGACACTCTATTCCGATGACGACGCGCATTGGGATCTTGTCCTGACGATCGACGCTGCAAATATCGCGCCTTCTGTCACCTGGGGCACCTCGCCCGAGGATGTGCTGCCGATCACCGCAGCCGTCCCCGCAGCGAAAGACTTCAAGGGCGGCAAGGTTGATGCGGCCAAGCGGTCCCTCGAATACATGGGCCTTACCGAAGGTATGGCGCTGACTGATATCAAGATCGACACCGTCTTTATCGGCTCCTGCACCAATGGCCGCATCGAGGATTTGCGCGCTGCTGCCGCGATCCTGAAGGGCAAGAAGATCAAGGACGGTATGCGCGCCATGATCGTTCCCGGCTCTGGGCTTGTGCGCGCACAGGCCGAGAAAGAAGGCCTTGCCGATATCTTTAAGGACGCAGGTTTTGAATGGCGGCTTGCGGGCTGTTCCATGTGTCTGGCGATGAACCCCGACCAACTGGCACCGGGCGAGCGCTGCGCAGCAACATCGAACCGCAACTTCGAGGGCCGTCAGGGCCGGGGCGGACGCACCCATCTGATGTCGCCTGCCATGGCTGCGGCTGCTGCAATCACTGGCAAACTGACCGACGTGCGGGAGATGATGTAATGAACAAATTCGACAAACTCAGCGGAATCGCCGCGCCTCTGCCCTTGATCAACATCGACACCGACATGATCATTCCCAAGCAGTTTCTGAAAACCATCAAGCGCTCCGGCCTCGGAGTGAATCTGTTTGACGAAATGCGCTATGACGACGACCGCAACGAGATCCCCGATTTCGTCTTGAACAAGCCGCAATACCGCGATGCGCAGATCATCGTGGCGGGCGATAACTTTGGCTGCGGATCATCGCGCGAACACGCGCCATGGGCGATTGCGGATTTCGGCATCACCTGTGTCATCGCACCCAGCTATGCGGACATCTTCTACAGCAACTGCTTCAAGAACGGCATCCTGCCGATTGCCCTGCCACAAGAGCAGGTCGATGTGCTGATGAAAGACGCCGAAAAAGGTGCCAACGCCCGGATCGAAATCGATCTTGAGGCGCAGACCATCACCAGCTCGGATGGCGAAGTTTTCACCTTTGAGGTCGACGCCTTCAAAAAGCACTGCCTGATGAACGGCTTGGACGATATTGGCCTTACAATGGAAAAGGCCGCGTCGATCGACAGCTTTGAAGCATCCGCGTCCCAAGCGCGCCCTTGGGTCTGATAGCTGACAAAGCTTAGATCTACCAAATCCTGACAGCGTTGTGGGCGGCATGAGCCCGCCCACAACATCTTGCGGTTCGCCTCATTTTCGACCCATCAATGATGCAAGAACGCACCACCCTCTCCCTCAAAACGCCCCAACCTATAATGTAAGTTAACGAAGAGGCTTGAGAACTAAGGCGAAAGAAGGCACAAATTGGGCAACAATGAGGCAGGTCTTCTTAATCGAGGGCATCAAGTTGGGACAAGCACGCGGCAATGAATCGTGGCTGGCCAATCTTGGAAGGGTAGTTTTTGTGATTGCACGTATAACAGGCGCAGGCGCGCGTGGGATTCTGGTGGCGTTGTTGGTGGCCACTCCGGCGCTGATGCTTCCAAATGTCATTACCGATTCTAGCCAGATCACCATGCTGGTGGCCTTGCTGGCCTATTTTATGACGTTCGTCGAATACAACTCGAACTATCCCAGCATTGTCGAATTCCGCGATGCCCCTCCTTTCAACAGGCTGCGCTTTGTATCGCTTTTTGCAACAGTTGTGGTGCTGACGCTGATTTTGCAGGACAAGACAAACCCCTCGGTGATGTCGAACATATTCACGTCGATCGGCACGATTATCGGAAACGCCATGGATTTCCCATTTTCCCCAGTCCGAATGATTGTGCTGATGTTGCCGGAAGGTGCCTCTCAGGCGTTGGTTGATTCTGTCCGCACCTCCGCCGGTATGGCCTATCTGATTTCGCTTTTGTCGATGGCAGCGTTCCTGATTTTGGTGCGCGTCATGAATTGGCCTGCGCGCAAGGGTGCCTTTAACGTCTGGGTCAACCTGCCGCTGTTTGACCCGACAGCGGGCGGCGATGTCATCGTCCGTCTTCAGCGCGATGCCCGCATCAACATTGCCCTTGGCTTTTTGTTACCATTTTTTATCCCCGCAGTGGTCAAGGCGACCGCCGATCTGATAGATCCGATCACATTGCAGAACCCGCAAACCCAGATTTGGACAGTCGCAGCATGGGCATTCCTTCCAGCCAGCATTATCATGCGCGGCATTGCCATGGGCAAAATCGCCGAGATGATCGGAGAAAAGCGCCGCCGCGCCTATGCAGCAGACGCCGAGACCGACAAGCCGGGTATGCAGCTGGCCTGATCTTTTGGACGCTTGTCGTTCCCCAAACACTTTGGGCTGATCCGGTCCGGATCGCGACCTTCAATTCCGAACTTTCCCGCGACGGTCCCGGCCTTTTGCTTCGCGACATCCTGAAAGGCGATGATGATCAAATCGACGCTGTGATTGAGACGATAACAAAAGCCAAGCCTGAAATACTGGTGCTTCAGGGCTTTGACTACGACCTGCAAGGCGCTGCACTAAACGCGTTCGCGGCGGTCATTGCAAAGACAGGCCCGGACTATCCTTTCCGGTTCGCGCTGCCCCCCAATGCGGGGCGTCAAACCACGCTTGATCTGGACGGCGACGGCCTGAGCGGCGGCGCAAGGGATGCGCAAGGCTATGGCCGGTTTTTCGGTGACGGTGCGATGGCGATCCTTTCGCGATATCCGATTATTGCGGAAGGCGTTCAGGACTATTCCGACCTGCTGTGGCGTGACCTGCCCGATGCGATGCTGCCAACCACCAAATCAGGCCCCTTTCCATCGTCAGAGGCGCAGCAGGTCCAGCGTCTATCCTCTCACGGTCATTGGGTTGTGCCCATCGAGGTGCCAACACTTGGGACTGTTACCCTGATGACGTCACACGCGACCCCTCCGGTCTTTGACGGGCCAGAAGACCGCAACGGCAAGCGCAATCATGATGAAGTCATGTTTTGGAACCATTACCTGCGGGGTGCATTTGCAAGCCCCGCATCAGAGCAGTTTATCGTGCTTGGGAACATGAATCTCGACCCTGACAAGGGTGACGGGCTGAAGCCCGCGATCCGCAGCCTGCTGGAAAACCCCGAACTGCAAGACCCACTTTCAGGCCAGCCAACCGCGACTTTCGAGGGATTGGGCGGTTTGCGTGTCGATTATCTGCTGCCCTCGTCAGACTGGCGTACTTCAGCCTTTGGCAGCGTGGCGAACCCCATCGCCAGCCGCCATCGCCTAATCTGGGTCAATCTGGACCGCTAGCCGTTCTTGACGCCCACAGCGGACCGCGCTAGGCCGCTTGCAACATATTTTTCAGGAGTTTCACGATGGCCAATCCCACATTGCTTATCCTTGCCGGTGACGGCATCGGCCCAGAGGTCATGGATCAGGTCGTCCGCGTGATCGACTGGTATGGCGACAAGCGTGATCTGGCATTCGACGTTGAACACGATCTGGTCGGTGGGGCCGCCTATGACAAGCACGGCACGCCCCTGCATGACGACACCATGGCCAAAGCGCTGTCTGTGGATGCCGTGTTACTGGGTGCCGTTGGTGGTCCCAAGTATGACAACTTGGATTTCAGCATAAAACCCGAACGCGGCCTGCTGCGCCTGCGCAAAGAGATGGACCTGTTCTCGAACCTGCGCCCAGCGCAATGCTTTGACGCTTTGGCCGATTTCTCGTCGCTTAAGAAAGACATCGTTGCGGGTCTAGACATCATGATCGTTCGTGAATTGACCTCGGGCGTGTATTTCGGTGAACCGCGCGGCATTTTTGAAGAAGGCAACGAGCGTGTCGGCATCAACACCCAGCGTTATACAGAATCCGAGATTGACCGCGTGGCCCGATCAGCATTCGAATTGGCACGCCGTCGGAGCAACAAAGTCTGCTCGATGGAGAAAGCCAACGTGATGGAAAGCGGCATCCTGTGGCGCGAGGTCGTCCAAAAGGTGCACGACGAAGATTACCCGGATGTAGAGCTGACCCACATGTATGCCGACAATGGTGCCATGCAGCTGGTCCGCGCGCCCAAGCAGTTTGATGTGATCGTCACAGACAACCTCTTTGGCGACATTCTTTCTGACTGTGCCGCGATGCTGACGGGTAGCCTTGGCATGTTGCCTTCGGCGTCTTTGGGTGCGCCTAACGCCAACGGTCGCCCAAAGGCGATGTACGAACCCGTCCACGGCTCTGCACCCGACATCGCAGGTCAGGGCAAGGCGAACCCGATCGCCTGCATTCTAAGCTTTGCCATGGCTTTGCGCTATTCGTTTGATCAAGGTGACGAAGCAACACGGCTTGAGAAAGCCATCGAAAAAGTGCTGGCGGATGGCGCGCGCACAGCTGATCTGATGGGACCCGAGGACGGCACATCGATTTCGACCACGCAGATGGGCGATGCAATCCTGGCGGCGCTTGACGCCAGCCTTTGACTAATGCGCATCCGGCATGAACGTCGGATGCGTCCTTTCGAAAGGCAAATGGAATGACCAACCCCAGCAGCCCTTCGCAGCCAAAAGCGCCTCGCAGCACGACTTTGCAGGGCATGATCTTGGGGCTGCTGGCCTTTGCCGTCTATGCATCCCATGACGCCGCTATAAAACGGTTAGGCGAAAGCTATTCACCGTTCCAGATCGTGTTCTTTGTTGTGCTGTTCAGTTTTCCGGTCGTGACCCTGATGCTGGTCACAGACAAGACCGCCGCAAACCTGCGCCCTAACCTGCCCTTGCTCAATGCGATCCGCACCATGGCTGTGGTCATTGGCGGGTTTTGTGCCTTTTACGCTTTTTCCGATCTGCCGCTTGCCGAAACCTACGCGATTCTTTTCGCAGCCCCAATTTTAATCACCATTCTGTCGGTCCCCATATTGGGCGAGATCGTGCGTACCCATCGGTGGGTCGCTGTCGTTGTTGGCTTGATCGGCGTCTTGATCGTTCTGCGCCCCGGCACGGCGGCACTGGGGTTGGGACATCTGGCGGCTTTCGTATCCGCATTTGGCACAGCCCTCACGTCTGTCGTAATGCGCAAGATCGGCGACCGCGAACGGCGCGAAGTATTGCTGCTTTACCCGCTCCTCGCCAATTTTGCCGTGATGCTTTGCATCTTGCCCTTTGTATATCTGCCGATGCCTGTTGCGGATTTAGGATTGCTGCTGCTGGTGTCTGTCCTTGCCGTTCTGGCGATGAGCTTGATGATCAAAGCCTACACGTTGGCCGATGCGGCGCTGGTTGCCCCGATGCAATACAGCCAGATCATCTGGGCTGCCTTGTTCGGCTGGATCTTTTTCAATGAAACAACCGATATGATGACCTTTGTCGGCGCGGGCATTATTATCGCCAGTGGCGTCTATATCGTTTTGCGCGAAACAGGGTCTGCTACGTCCCTGAACAAGCCGGTGTTGCGCGCCTTAAGCAGGCGGCCAGAAATGGGCGGCGCACCCCGGATCAGCGTTGCCAATCCCAAAGTGCAGCGCGACGTTGAGCAAGACAGCGAATAGTGCCACTGATTGGTTTATCCCAGACGGAGTGATGCGATGATCCCCTCCATTCAAGCCGAAGTGCTCTTGTCCACGCAGGAATTGCGCGATGATTTGCCGTTCTACACCAAAACCTTGGGATTGCAGTTGGACAGCATTTTTCCCGCCGATGACCCTTCTGTGGCCAGCTTTTCCGGGCATGGACTGCGGATCAGGATCGAGAAAGGGGCCAACGTGCCCCCCGGTCGCTTGCGCATCCTCACAGACGATCTTGATGGCTTTGCGGGTGGTGCACGCAGCCTGACCGCGCCAAATGGGACGCAGATCGACATCGTTGCGCTGACCCCGACTGTGGACCAGCCCGAGACCCAGCACGAATTTGCAGTGCGCCGACTGCGGGACGAGGCTCCTTGGGTTATCGGCCGCGCTGGTATGCATTACCGCGACCTTATCACCTCGCGGCTAGGCGGGTCGATCATCGCCAGCCATATCCGCATCCCCGATGGTGGACCGGTGCCGGATATGGTGCATTATCACACGGTCGGGTTCCAGCTGATCTTTTGCTACCGCGGCTGGGTTGATGTCTTGTACGAAGACCAAGGAGACATGATCCGCCTGCACGCTGGCGATTGCGTCACCCAACCCCCCGGCATTCGCCACCGCGTTGTGGAGGCATCGCCCAACATTGAAGTGATCGAGATCGGTGTGCCTGCCGAACATGTGACCACGATCGATCACACCATGACCCTGCCTAATGGCACAGGCGATCCGCTGCGTGAATGGGATGGACAGCTATTCGTCCATCACCTGAAAGACGATGCCACGTGGGCCCCCTTCCGCATTCCCGGATTTACAGCCCGCGATACCGGTATTTCCAAAGGCACAAAAGGCGTTGCAGGCATTCAGGTCGTCCGGCCAAACGGCCAAACGCCAATGCCTAGCAAACACGACGCCGATATCCATTTCACCTTTGTCATGGAAGGGTCGATGACCCTCACTGCCGAAGGCCAAGACCCGCGAGATCTGCAACCAGGCGACGCATTCGTGATCCCGCCTGGTATGGTCGCGCAATATACAAACTGCTCGGATGATCTTGAACTGCTGGAAGCTGCCTTGCGTGGCGATTTCGAAACCACTGTTTTAGCAGACTGAATGATCAGCGCCTTTATCACTATATTTGAATTGCGGCTTGATGGCTTGACCTGACTGCGTGTCATTGCGTTGACGTGTCGACCGTCAAGTCACCCTGGCATTGGGGCAGATGTGACCGTAAAGATGCCTGACGCACCGCAGCAATCCCGCCAAACCGTTCAGCGTTGTCGGGATCATGGTACGCGCTTACGCCCGTCTCGGGGACCCCACTTTTCAGCCGCACCCATCGGAGATGTTAAGTGGACGAATTTGTACCTTCTTGCCTTGTCGAGCCATATTTGGTTGGCAAGTTCGTCAGTCTGAACTATCTCATACAAACATGATGATGAATTATTCTCTTGCCGCCCCGTTTGCACATTTGTGCGCCTTTTCAAATTTCGCCTGCAAGGCAGCGTATTGGCGGCATTTGCGGAAAAGCCTGCACTCTATGTTTGTTGCGGCTTTTTTGATCTTGCCGCTGGCGATAGCCACTCAAGCAGATGAAACCAGACCAGAATGGCTTCCTGAAGCAATCGAATTACCACTCGATAACGATGTGCTCACGGATCGGTCCATCGGATCCAAGCTCAGAATGTTTTCCTTCAGCACTGAACAAAACACCCAAACCATGCTTCAAACTTGGGAAGAAGCACTTATTTTGGCAGGCTATAGCATTAACCAAGCTCAGGATGATGTGATTGATACAATCATAGAATTTTCCGGCCAAGGCATCAACAACGCCAAGATTGTAGTTGCACCCTCTGGTGACGACGCTCGATCAACGATTAATTTTGATGCCACATTGCAATAGACGCATCCTATTTTTCGACGTGTCAGTGTGCAGTATCGCACGACCGTCACCTCTATAAGGCGTTTTTGGGCCACTTTATCATCTTTCGTCTGTTCGTGAACGCGATCTGCAGGTGTTCAGGGATTGAAATTCTCTTGGATCAAAAAGCGTGAAATACAATCGGCACTGCTTTGAAACACGGCGCAGCGATGGGCTATCATTAAGGTAAAACCTTGATGGTAGCCTGTACGACATGATTCAGATGTCAGTCGCGTTTCTGCCCACCAAAGCTGAACAGGATCATTCTCGCTACGAGGTAGAAGAATGTATATCCTCGCAAACTTAGCGTAATCTGAACATGGGCGGCGGTCACCCGTTGAGATCAGACCGCGGCCTGATCACTTCAGCAGCGGACCATCGTGATCAAGGTAGGCCATGTCGAAATCTGCCAGCTTCAGCAACCCGGCGAGGTCGTGTATCTCGACACGCCCTTGCTGGAACGTGACCAGTCCATCCTCGCGCAGTTCGCGCAAGACACGGTTGACATGAACGGCACTCATCCCCAACGCATCAGACAGCAAATATTGCGACAAAGGGCAGTCATAACCCGATATGGACCCAAGCCCCACCAACTTCAGCCTGGCCCCAAGTTCCAGCAGAAAATGCGCCGTCCGCTCCTTTGCATCCCGGCGACCGATCCCTACCAGATGCTCGACCACCATCGCTTCGTCGCGCGATGCGGCCCAAAGGACGGCTGTCGCCAAGCGTGGTGTCTTGCGGAATGTGTCCAGAAGATCTTCAACCATAACCTCGGAAGCCTCTACCTTGGTCACAGGCTCGATGTTGTGGTCCGCAGTCCTGAACAGCACCGACCGCAGCCCCAAAAAGTCACCCGGAATCTGGAAATCAACAATCTGTCGCGTGCCGCCCATCAGGACCTTGTACGAACACACCCAACCCTTTGCCAGGATATAAGCTGAGGAATTTACCTGCCCTTGATGCACGATGTCTCGACCGGCAGGAAACGCTTTACGGCGACCATGCAGCTTGTCCAGCGCCGAAATCTCGTCATCGGAGAGAGCGACAAAGGCTGCAAGCTTTCGCGCGAAGGGAGTTTGCAGGGCCATCAAAGTTGTCGCTCCTCAGAAATCAGACAGGTTGGGGCAAGATCACGGAAATGCTCCCGCCTCATGCACCTTTAATGGTCAAAATGTAACATGATACTGATCTGCCTCAGTCCTGCTTACCATGAAACCTGCGAGACTTCGACCGAGCTTAGCGCCAGAAAAATTTCTGACCCGCATGAGCAACTCGAAAAAGGCCAGATCAATGGATGAAGTCTCCGACGTGTCCGGAACCGCTGCGCTAGCAATTTGTGAATCGCTGCTGCTTGCGCTGAACGATCGAAACATTCTGCCGGAACATGAGATCGTCGGTATCCTGCGCGATGCCGCTGCCGCACATTCCAATGACACAGGCGAGGATGGCAAGGCCGAACTGCATCTCGCCGTTGCCGCGCTGATCAATGGCATTCTGGCGGGCGGAAATTCCGTGCGGCACAAATAGGCCTTTGTGCGTCATGTACCGCAGCCGTCTAGGGGTGGCGCGCCAATCATCTGTGATGGCACGTCTCTCGGTTTGGCCAAGTCCGACACTGCCGGATGGATAGTGTCGCGCTGATTTGATGAAATGCGCTCTCATGCACTTGCAGGGGTCAACTCGGTGAGAGGTTTCAAATGACGGCTTTTGGCTCGCGGAAAAATGACACGGACACTGATCAAGATCAGTGTGAGAAAACCCGATTTCGCACAATCTCGCTTCGCGCAAGTCACGATTCGTTCTGTGCAATCAATCTAGGTGGTCTCGCCAAGTGCGGACAAAGGGAGCGGCGAGAGCCGAAAAACTATGGGCTTCAAGCAAAGCTTGGTCGACGTTGCGGCAGATACACTGTCACATAATATGGCCGAGGCTGATCATCGCATTGCCAATAACCTGGCGATGCTGTCGAGCTATGTCCGCCTCAAGGCGGGACGTGTTTTTCAGTCAGAGGCGGTGCCAGATGTTAAGGATGTCCGAGGTCTGTTTCGGATGATTGTCACGCAGATCGATGCAATTTCGGTTCTGCACCGCATCCTTTCGGAAAAAGGCAATCCCGGCACGCTGGACCTGAGCGTTCCTTTGTCCTCGATATGCAGGACAATGCAGGCGAGTGTCGCAGGCGAAGCCAGAATTATCGTGACACTCGAGAAAGATTGCGACGTAGCGCTGAAGTCTATTTTGCCGATCACTCAGGTTTGTGCAGAGATTATAACCAATGCGCTGAAACATGGCTCTGATCTTAATGGAAAGAGCACCATTCGCGTATCCTGTCGCAAGAGCCTGAAAGGCACTGTTCTTATCGAAATCAGTGACACTGGCCCTGGCCTTTGTGTCATGGCGCAGGCAGCCAAGGGAGAAGGTTTAGGGGTTCGTCTGATCAACACGCTGATCCGGCAGGTTGAAGGGACAATTACATATCAATCAACCTCTCAGGGGCTGACCGTGCAATTGGAACTGCCTGCGGCGATCACTTCTATCGCGGGCCGTGCTAGCTTGCCCACCGCCCCGCCCACAGGAAATGCGCTTTGGCATAGGCTTGATTGTCCGCAGAGTGCCGTTTGAACTGACATAGTTCGAAAGTGGTGGACTACCCGGCGCCTTGAAGGCGTCAATCAGCCCGTTGACGTGGAAGGCCCGGTTTGACCCGGGCCTTTGTCGCAAATTTCAGGCTTGGTTTTAGCGAAGAACGCTTACGATCACGCCGGTCTCGGCATCAACCAGAACGGTCTGACCGTTGACGCTGACGTAGCGCAGATCAGGCTGCGGCAGTTCATAGGTTGTAACCATTGTCGGTACACCGGCCCCAACGACCACTTCGCCATCAAGATAAACCGTTTCGACCGGATTGCTCTCGATGTAGGTCACGGTCTCTGTTGTCGGCTCTACTGCGGCGCTGCCAGCGGCACCACCCAAGATACCACCGGCAATGATGCCACCGATCGGACCACCGATGGCAACAGCTGCAAGTGCGCCGATAGTGGCACCAACTGCGACACCGGTGTTCTGGTCAGCTTGTGTCGCTTCGGTATTTTCATATGTGACAGTCTTGATGTCGACTGTCGCAGGCCGTGTTGTCAGAACGACGGCTTGTTCTTCAACGCCAACTGCCAAATAGTCGGAATAGGACCAGCCTTCGACACCGTTGTATGCAACCTTGCACCAGCTAAGTTCTGCCAGACAGCCGTCGACGGCAGTTTGCTCGCCGCCGGGAATGGTGCCGACAACGCTGAACTGAGGGCCGGGGCCGCTGCGGATGTTGAGGTCGGTGGCTGCGATCGCCTCGGCCGAAAACGCCAGACATGGGGCGACAGCGGTCAGAGCGGTTGCGAATAGAAGTCCAAACTTTGCGGAATGCATGATTATGTCCTTTCGGTGCAGCGACCGGGCGCCCTGATGGGCACCCTCTAGCACGCTGCTGGAACACAACAACAACGGCGGGGGATGGTTAAGGTTCCGCGCCTTGTATCGCGTGGTACAGGCTGATCAGCGGCATTACGCCGAGCTTTGCCAGAACTGGCAAAATCACGCTAATTCAATAATTTAAGGGTACAGGCCCTTGTTTTGAACTGGGCGTGAACACGTAGCTGAAGAACGCTTGAGCCTTGGTTGCCTGGCAGCCTTGGCAAGGTCCGAACAAAGGCATGGATCTGTCACTGCTCAACACTACTGTCACGCATGCAACTGATGCTTGCTGCTTGCGTCAGTTTTTTGGTGCCACCTTCTTATCGTCACCGATGCTACTGGATCCGCGATCCCCGCTCCAGGGCGAAGCGTGACGATCAACCAGGAAGCTGGTCGCGCCATGAAGAAGAGCGGAGGCAAAGATCGTATAGGCTACCAAAGCCCAAAGCTGATCCTCGTTCACAAATTCCATGTGTCCGGTCGCGTAGCCCACGTAATAGATAGAGCCTATTCCGCGCACGCCGAAGAAACCAACAATCAGCCGGTCGCCTGAGGTCATTCCGGTTCCAAGCAAGGCCAGCCAACCGGCCAGCGGCCGGATGATCAAAAGGAGGCCGAACCCGATCAATGTGTGCCACCAGTCCAGAATGGGCCATAAAGCAGGAAGGGTGCTGCCCAGCATGATCAGCAAAACGGCTGTCAGGGCATGTTCAAGCGCCTCGCTGAAGGCATGTAGTCGTTTATGAAAGTGATGCTTTTCCTGAACGCGCCGACACACGAGACCTGCTGTGAAGGCACCGATAAAGCCATAGCCTTCGGCCAGTTCGACAATGCCATAGCAAAGCAGGACTGCGCCAAGGGCAAGCACACCGGGACCGCCGGTTTCAATGGCGCGACTTCCCCAGGTGGAAAAGAGGCTCTTGCCCAAGAGCCAGCCCACCAACGCCCCGACCAGCGCGCCAACCACGATGCGGTATATCACATCGCGTGCGACCCATTCCACCAGCCACACCGAAGGATCGGTGCCCTGTGCGGCGATGATCAGTCCAAGATAAACGAACGGAAAGGCAAGACCATCGTTCAGCCCGGCCTCGGCGGTCAGGGTAAAGCGCACCGGATGCTCACCGCCTTCACCCGGCGGGCCGACTTGCACGTCTCCGGCCAGCACCGGGTCAGTCGGTGACAGGACCGCCCCCAAAAGGACCGCTCCGGCAACTGTCATTCCAGCCAGCGCCCATCCCAGCAGGGCGACCGCAGCAATCGTGAGTGGCATCGCGATACAAAGCAGGCGCACGGTCGGGCGCCATCGGCTCCAGTTACTGACGTTGTCGATCCGCAGTCCGGTGGCGAAGAGCACCACGATCACCACAAACTCGCTGATCATCTCCCATATCCGGGGTGAGACAGTTGGATCGAGCGCCGCAGGCATTCCGGGAATGAACGTGAAGGTCACCAATCCAAGGATCATCAAGACGGCAGAGGAGGAAGCTGCACGCAGAAAATTGAAGCGCGGAAGCAGGTAGGCCACAAACACCGCCGCACCGACCACGGCCGTAAGAAGATGTATCGGCGAAAAGCCGAATAACGGTTCAGCTTCTGACATCTACCACGTTAACTTTCTGTTGATTGAGACCCTCGTGACACACGCCAAAGAGCGCTTGCGAGGAGAACTTCTTGTACACCGCCGACGTGTTCTTAGCGAGGACCGTTTGGGCCCATGTCCCAAGCAACTTTGGGCTGAACATTTCTTGGTGTTGATCGGAATTACGACTTCGCCCATCGGTAGATGGTGATCCTGCTTATCCGACCACATTGCAGCCCAGTTTAGGTGGATCAAGGTTTCATGTCAGGCTGTCATTGTCATCGGCTGAATTTTGCTTGCATCGGCCTCGTCTGAGGTCAAGACGACGTGGGTCGAGTGGGATTGTTCAAAACTGTAACAGGCCAGCCGTTTGCCAATGCCCGCCTTGGCCTCTGAGCCCTGTTTAAAAGGCGTTTAGGTAGACGCATCCGTACTTAAGGGATCGGTATAAATCGCAGGTTCCATCCCCTTCAGCCCCCTTTCACGACTGCTTCACAAACAGTGGGGATCGACAATTTCGAGCAATATAGGCGCACCAGTTCAAAAATTTCACTGAAGATAAAGTAGGTCATTGAAGCTGACCCACTATTCCGTTAGTGTTTCTTTTTCCAGACTGAGGATTCCGACCATGCTGTTCCAACTCGCCTACGTAAGTTTGTCACGGGTACCGTTAAACGAGACCACTTTATCTGACATCTTGGAATCCTCTCAGCGAAACAATGCCAGAGACGAGATCACCGGCATTCTCATGTATCATGATGAAATATTTTTTCAGGTGCTGGAAGGGGACCGGTCCGCAGTTGAAAAATGCTATTATGAACGGATCTCTCACGATCCTCGTCACACAAGTTTATCGCTTATGTGGGCTGATGCGTTCGAGAGCCGAACATTTATGGACTGGGCCATGGGGTATGTCGGAGCAGACGAAATTGGACGACACACGAAGAACAGTTTTCAATCCTTGTCCTATCTGACGAGTGACGAACCTGTGGCTGCGAATATCAACGGCGTAGCATTGGAACTTGCGCGATTGATGTTCTCGGATTTTCAAAGGCGCGGTTGATCTGGGAAGTCTGCATTCCTTTCCGCTCGGCGATATCTACGAAAGCGTTCAATAGCCGCACAGAGGTGAGAAGTCAGAGCGGATCTTGCCCAGTCAGGATTTCGGGATCGCAGTGCGTTCACGATCTCAGTATGCTGCCGGATACTCTCTCGGGCATCGACGTCCGAGTAGATGTAGAACCCCCCGGTCACCATCGGGTACTCAAGCAGGTTCGCCCCAAACATGCGCAGCCTTGCGCTGCCACAGGTTTCGTAAAGCGCCATGTGGAAAGATAAATTGGCACCTTTCACCTCGTCTAGATAACCCTTGGGCTTTTCATTTACCGCCCGCTCGATCCGCGCGTTGAGCGCATCCATCCGGTCGGTATCCTCGCTCGTAATGTGACGCGTTGCCCAAGCAGCAGCCTGCCCCTCCGCCAGCACACGCAGTTCAAAGATCTCTTCGGTATCGGTGGTGCGCCACTCACTGACGACTGCGCCACGCTTGGGTGTGGCTTCCAGCAGCCCCTCGGAAACGAGCCGCTGGATTGCAGCGCGGACAGGTGTTCGGCTTACGCCGAGATCTGCCGCGATGTGCTCTTCTTTCAGCTTCTGACCAGGATCAAAATGTCCAGCAACCAACCGGCGCCGCAATTCCGCGTGAACTTCGTCGCTGACACTCATACGATTATCTTTCCTCGTCGTTCTCGGATTCATTAGGGACATGGGTCGAGCGCAACTTTAACTTGGGAAGCCACGGGGCAGCAAGGGCAACGAGGACGAGAAACGCCAGCACGATCGAAATCGGACTTTGGACCAGATACCACAGATTGTCGCCAGAGATCAGCAGTGAACGCCGCAGATTCTCTTCGGCGATCGGGCCAAGAATAACGGCGAGAACCGCAGGCGCTGTCGGGATTGCCATCCGTTCCATCGCAAAACCTACGAGGCCGAAGCACAGCATCAGCACAACTTCGAAAATGCTGTTGTGGATCGCATAGACACCCACCACGGTCAGCGCGAGGATCATCGGGCCGAGGATCTGGCGCGGCACACGCAGCACGTTGACATAGGCTTTCGCCCCAAGCTTGCCGATGACGAACATCATGCCCGACGTCACAAGCATTGTCAGCATGAAGCCATAAGTCACCTCAGCATTCGCGCGGAAGAGTTCGGGGCCGGGTTGCAGTCCGTGGACCAGCAGCGCACCGAGGATGACAGCTGCCACAGCATTGCCTGGAATACCAAGCGTCAATGCAGGGATCAGCGTGGCAGCAGTATCCGCGTTATTGGCGCATTCGGGCGCAGCAAGACCGGCAGGTTCGCCCTTGCCCCAGTTTTCCTTGTTCTTCGAGTAGCGGCGTTCTTCATTCCAAGCCATCAGCGCGGCGACATTGCCGCCAAGCGCTGGAATCAGACCAATCACCAGACCGATGCCAGATGCCCGGATCCAGGTTGGAATCAGCGAAGACCATTTGAACCCTTTGGACCGGTCACCAAGTTCAATCTCTCCGGTCTCGATGGCGTTGCGGCCCATCAACAGGTCGATGGCGGGCGGAATGGCGTAAAGGCCGGTGAGCAAGACGATGATATGAATGCCCGAAATCAGTTCCAGCGTGTCGAAAGTAAAGCGTTCGGCACCGCTGATCCCGTCAATCCCGACAAGGCCTACGACAAGGCCAAAACAGGCCGAAAGTATACCCTTGGCCGGACTGCCAGCCAACAAGATAGCAATCGTTGTCATTCCGAAAACAGCAAGCCAGAAATAATCAGCCGGACCGAATTTCAGCGCGATCATCGCAAGCGGCGGGGCAACCAAAAGAAGTGCAATAGCGCTGACAGCGCTCCCCAAAGACGATGAGACAAGAGAGATGTCGAGCGCGAGCCTCGCCTTGCCCTGCTTTGCCATTTCGTGTCCGTCAAAGACCGTCGCGATTCCCGCAGGCGTGCCGGGAATGCGCAGCAGGATCGCAGGTATCGATCCGCCATACATCGACCCGTTATAGATGCCGGCAATCATTCCGAGTGCAACGAGAGGTTCCATCGAAAAGGTCAGGGGAATGAGAACGGCGATGCCCATGGTCGCCGAAAGACCGGGAAGCGCACCCACGGCGATACCGATCGCGGTACCCGCAATCATCGCAATAATTACGGCCGGATCCAGCAAACCGGGGGCCGCATTCATGATATTAACAAAGACTTCCATTTCTTTAAGCTCCGAACAGGACGAAAATGGCTTCGCGCGGAAGAGGCACCGACAAAAGCAGCCGGAATACGCCATACAGCAAAATAACGAAGCCCAGCGTTGTAAAGATCAGTACGGTCCAGTTGCGGTATCCAAGCACGGCGGCGAGGACCGGGACCACGATGATTGTAGAAGTAAAGAAGCCGATCCAGGCAAAGCCCAAAAGGTAAAGGATCCCGCCAAAAACGATCATGGCGAACAGCCGTAGATCCTCTCGCGTCACCGGCAGCTGGGCACCGCCTTCTTCCGGACTCAGCCGCATTGTCGAGATTATCCAGAAGATGCACATGACAACGCCAAGAGCGGTTGCCGCAGACGGCACGTAAGATGATCGGCCACGATAGCTCAGTGCTTCAAAGAACAGAAATGCAAACAGGGCTGCTACCAAAATGGCTGCGCCGAGTTCAAGAGTGCGCTTGGTCACGTTTGCCTCCTCCCAAAGACATTGAAGTCAGGCGGCAGACACATAGGTCCGCCGCCTTCAGACATTTGTTGAAGTTATTCCACCCAGGGTGTTTCGGCCCAGATTTCCTCAAGCGTGGTGTTCACCTTTCCAAGGTGGTTCTCGAACGCTTCCGCATCCAAGTAGTACAATGGAAGGTTCTGATCCTCGGCCGCTTCGAGAAACTCGGGATCCAGAAGTGTCTGTGCGATTGCATTCTGCAACGCGGTCAAAGCTTCCGCCGGGATACCTGCAGGTGCCGCAACACCCCGGTCCGAACCCATGACGATGTCGTAACCTTGCTCGGCGAAAGTTGGCACGATTGAAGCGCCAGTCCACCGCTCTTCACTCATCTGCCCAAGAGCAACGATCGAGCCTTCATCGACGTAAGAGGCGACTTCACTGATGTTCATGACAGCCATTGTAACATGGCCACCAAGTGCCGCAGCGCGGACATTCGCAGCGCCCGAGAAAGGAACGTGAGTCATCTCGATCTCGGCCATACGCGAGAAAGACAGTGCCGCAAGGTGATCATCACCACCGATACCCGAAGTACCGTAGGTCACAACGCCCGGGTTTTCGCGGGCGAATGCGACAAGTTCATCAAGGGTGGTGAACTCGGAATTCGGCAACACGGCAAAGGTGTTCGGATCATAAACAACGTCAGCAATCGGCTGGATGTCAGCGAGAGAGTAGCGAGCCTCACGCGAGATCGGAATTGTCATAAGGTTGGGGCTGTTGATGAACCCGATGGTATAGCCGTCCGCTTCCGACTGTGCGAGCGCCGTGAAGCCGATTTCGCCACCAGCACCAGGACGGTTGACCACCGTGACGGTCGCGCCGTCCAGATAGCGCTCGATGAAGGGTGCCAAGGTGCGGGCTGCAGTATCGGTGCCTCCGCCGGCAGAATACGCAACGATCATTTCGATCGGCCGCTCTGGATATTCAGCGAGAGCCGCAGTGCCTGACAGAGCTGCGATCCCAAAGGTAACGGCAAGAGATAAGGTATTTTTCATAGTGTCCTCCCAAATTTCACGATGACTGTACGTGTCTTGACGACAACGTGCGATCGCAACATCAATACAATTAAAAAACAATTATGTCCACTTCTGCATCCTAAATTTTGTGCATAAAGCGAAAAATACTTTTATTATTGCTAAATAACATAGTATTAATACGATTATGCATGTGGGCGGCACAATCAATATCTTACCAAAATGGTCTGATCTTGTATTTATCGAGTTAAAGATGGAAGATGTTGATGTATCAAATCGCGACTCAAGCTCATGTCTCACGGACAGCTTGCAGACCAAGCGCGTGACACGTCAGGATTTCAGGAGACGCAAATGATCAAGAGACCAGTGGTCCACGTTCTGGAGGACATTCACCCCGAAGCACTTGACCGGCTTTCCCAGTCGGCCGATGTGCTCGGAAGGGAGATCGCTTTCCCATCGACTTGCGATGCACTGATCGTGCGGGCTAAAAAAGTGACCGCCCATGACATCGCTGCCTGCCCGAACCTCAAGGTTATCGGAAAACACGGTGCTGGCCTTGACGCGATTGACCTCGAAGCAGCGCAGGAGAGGGGCATCACCGTCCTATCGACGCCCGGTGTCAACGCGGAGTCGGTGGCGGATCTGGCGGTAGGCTTCGCGCTTTCGTTGATTCGCAACATTCAACCGGTCTCAACACTGACGAAGTCAGGACATCCCCTGCCGTCCGCACTGCGGAATGGCTGGGAACTTGGTGAACTGTCGGCAGGAATTTTCGGTCTGGGCGCGATCGGGCGCGCAACTGCGCACAGACTCATGGCCGGGTTCGGTGCAAAGGTGCGGGCCTTTGATCCGGGCATTCCGGATGAGCAGTGGCCAGAGGGTATTGATCGTGTGGGCAGCCTTGCGGACCTGTTGACCACTTCACGCATCCTATTTCTTCATGCGCCGCTTCTGCCGTCCACGCGCAATGCAATCAACGACGCCGCACTGGCTTCAATGCCGGCCGGTTCCTATCTCGTTAATTGCGCGCGTGGCGGCATTGTCGACGAAAACGCGCTATCCGCCGCCCTGAGGCATGGTCAGATTGCGGGTGCGGCATCAGATGTTTTTGATCAAGAACCCCCTGCTCCGGATAATCCGCTTTTTGATTGCCCGAACTTCTTGGCCGCTCCACATTTGGGAGCCTCAACCAACGGTGCGTTGCGCAGGGTTGGCTTCTCCATCGTTGATCAGGTCCTCGACGGCCTGCGTGATCACCACATTCCCACTACCGATGCCAACGCGTCGCCAAAACAGGAGAAATAATATGACTATCGGATTCAAAGTTCAGCGCCGAGAGACAAAAGTAAGTGCGGAAATCGCAAAGAAGTTTGAAGCATTGCCCGTCGCGAACGTCTCGGACTCGATGAGCCGCATGACCGCCGCAGGAAGTCGCCTTCGGCCCTTTCATGACGCGACAGGAACCATGGCCGGTCCAGCGCTCACGGTGAAGTCACGTCCTGGCGACAACCTGATGTTTCACAAGGCGCTCGACATGGCAGAGGCGGGTGACGTGATTGTCGTCGATGCCGGTGGCGAACTCACCAATGCAATCATGGGCGAGATCATGGTATACATCGCTCGGGAAAAGAAGGTTGCCGGAATTGTAATCAACGGTGCCATTCGCGACGTGCAAGAAATACGCGAGTCTGGCGTGCCGGTCTTTGCCAGCGGCGTGACACATCGTGGCCCCTACAAAGACGGCCCCGGAGAGGTGAACGTGCCTATTGCCATTGACGGAATGGTCATCAACCCCGGTGATTTGATCCTTGGCGATGGCGATGGCCTTCTGTGCGTCCCAGCCGATCAAGCCGAAGCCGTGCTTGCCGCAACCCAAGCGAAGCAGAACGCAGAGCAACGAGACATCGCGGCAATCCGCAGCGGAACAATTGATAGAAGCTGGGTCGACGAAACCCTGAAAGCACGTGGATGCGAATTCATGGAGTGATAAGACGATCACCGCACCAAAAGATCGGCTGGTCCCTTGATGGGACCAGCCGATGAAGGACCACAACGCGGACAGAGTGTGGATTTGCTACATCTGCCCAAAGGGCCGCATTTTCCTGCCACTCTGCCGATCATGCCGCGATAGAGTAATCGCCCTTTTGCGCAAATGCATATCCTCTTTTCAAGATGGTCTGGATACGCGCCTTCGTCTCTCCTACTGTCAGGCAGCGGCGCGCAAAAGGACCATACGCCGTTTCCGGGTTTTGCTGAGTTAAGTTTTGAACAACCGAAGCAAGCGATATCCGCTTGGATATTGAAAGCGTCCGTTGCGCCTGCTTTCCAGGATAGAAACTCTCGGAGAGAGAACCCTCTGCCACAAGCAGACCATGGCCTTCCAGCATTACATGATAATAGGTGACATCCTGTTTACCGTGCATGACACGCACGCCCGGCAATTGTGTCAGGCCCTTTGCAGGTGCAAGGACTTCTTCATGCTCAACCGAGGCTTCGTGAATAAGCATTTTATGCTGGGGTGAGACGACAAGATCACGAAGAGGGTATCCGTGCCCCAAAGCTCCGGATTTTATCTGGATTGGCTTCTCACTATCAGAACTACCTGGCCAGCAGCGGGTTGAATGCGAAATCCAAGTGATCGGCATCGGTCCGTGATCATTTGTAATGACCTCATCTCCGACCCTAAGGTCTTCAACCGGACGATTACCCTCAGCGGTCAGGATCAAAGTTCCTTTCGCAAAGCATATTACCCCGGTTGTCGTGGTGTCTATATTCTGCACAGAAATTGCGCCGTTGCCGAAAGAATCCATTTCCGCTTGCGTCGCATTTTGATCGGGTAAGAAAAACATGCGTGTGGTTTCGCCAGCAGTTGGATAGTCTTGAATTTCGATCAGCATGACACTGAATCCCTCGAACTGGTCTGGCACCTGACCTGCGCCATTCTTGTTTGTCGTGGGCAGATCTGCAGTCAGTTGAAAACTGAACTGATACGTGTTTCCCCCAATTTCGACCAAAGTATCAGGATCGACAGCACCCATATTGTAATCAAGCAGGATGTCCCCTTCGGTGCCCAACGGCACAAAGCCTATCAGAACTGCAGGATCACCCGTCGGATTCAAAGCTGGGTTATTGGCTGAGTTACTATCACCTCGAGCCCAAAAAGTTGTTTGCATTTTATTGATGCCCTACGACGCTGAATGTCTTCAAACACGTTTTGAGAGCCCCGCAGGGCGTTAATGTGAAGTAAAGATGTCAATTCTGCGAAGCTTTGCCGTGAAGGCATTCAAACCCTCTTTTGTGCAGCTTCGAAAGCAAACACCGGGTGGGTTCGTGTTTGCGGCCCGCCGACGATGCCATTCGGGCATCGCAGAGCATTTTGCGACGATCAATGACCGCAACGTGTTAGGATAACTCTGAGATGCAACCGATTCACGTAAAGGCAGCGGAAACTCTGCATGAGCCAAGCATTTCGTTCCGCGTTTCGTTCCGACCGCCGATCAGAAACATAAACGCAATCACTTAAGTATCTGTTTTTGGTGATCCCGGCTGGGTTCGAACCAGCAACCTGCCCCTTAGGAGGGGGCTGCTCTATCCAGTTGAGCCACGGGACCGCCTTTGTTGCGTTTAGCAAGTCTGTGTGGGGTATGTCACCAGCAAAAAGGTGTCTATGGTATCGGTTCATCCGAGCGTAGGTGCCTTGCGCCCTGGCGATGATCTACGCTAGCGTAAAATACTGGTTGAACAGCAGGATATTGCCCTTGTCACAAACTCCGAAACGCCCGTTAACCCTTCGTGATGTGTCAGATGCCTGCGGCGTGTCTGAAATGACGGTCAGCCGGGTCTTGCGCAAGCGAGGCGATGTGTCCGAGGCAACGCGGCTGCGGGTTCTGGCCGCTGCGAAAGAGCTGGGGTATGTGCCCAACCAGATCGCAGGATCTTTGGCGTCGCAGCGCGTGAACCTGGTTGCGGTGATCATTCCCTCGTTGTCAAACATGGTCTTTCCCGAGGTGCTGAACGGGATCAACCAGATACTGGAAGACACCCCTTTGCAGCCTGTCGTCGGCGTCACCGATTACATGCCAGAGAAGGAAGAGCGCGTCTTGTACGAGATGCTGTCATGGCGTCCCTCAGGCGTGATCATCGCCGGGCTAGAGCACTCTGACGCCACCCGTGCCATGCTGAAAAACGCAGGCATCCCGGTTGTCGAGATCATGGATGTTGACGGGCGGCCGATTGATGCGGTTGTCGGCATTTCACATCGGCGTGCAGGTCAGGAAATGGCCAAGGCAATCCTGAAAGAAGGGTACGAGCGTATCGGTTTCATGGGGACAAAGATGCCGCTGGACCACCGGGCGCGCAAACGGTTCGAAGGCTTTACCGAAGGGTTGGCCAAGGCAGGGATAGAGATCGAAGATCGCGCATTCTACTCTGGCGGATCGGCGCTGGCCAAGGGCCGCGAGATGACCCAGGACATGCTGGAACGCTCGCCTGATCTGGATTTCCTGTATTATTCCAATGATATGATTGGTGCTGGCGGGCTGTTGTATCTGATCGATCAAGGCGTCGATATTCCTGGACAGATTGGTTTAGCCGGTTTTAATAATGTCGAACTGCTGCAGGGCTTGCCCAGACAATTGGCGACCATGGATGCCTGCCGTGCCGAGATCGGACAGGCTGCGGCAAAGATTATCCTGAATGATACGCTGGAAGTCCCTGACCCGGACCTGCAAACGCAGATCACGATGACGCCCACGCTGTCGCTTGGGGATACGTTGCGCCGCAAACGCAAAACATGAACACCCTCACGCTGAGCAACCGCGACGCTCGGCGGATATTTCTGGACCGTCACTTGCTGAGTGAGACCCCGCAAGGGCCGGCCCATGGTGCACAGTTGCAGCGCCTGATCGAGCGGCTGGGATTCGTGCAGCTCGACAGCATCAACACGGTTGCGCGGGCCCATGATCTGATCTTGTTTTCGCGCAGGCCACGATACCGGCCCAACGCGCTCAAGACGTTGTATGAACGCGACGGTGCATTGTTCGAACATTGGACACATGATGCAGCGGTGATCCCGATGGGCTACTACCCCTATTGGGAAATGCGCCGCAAGCGGGATGCCAAGACACTGCGCAAACGCTACAAGAACTGGCACCAGCATGATTTTGAGTCTCAGTTCCAAAAGGTACTGGACCAGATCCGCGAACAAGGGCCTGTATGTTCTGCCGACGTGGGCAAGGACGAAAAGCGGTCAAAAAGCGGGTGGTGGGACTGGCACCCTTCAAAAACTGCCCTTGAGTATCTGTGGCGGGCCGGGGCCTTGCATGTCATTGGCCGGGACGGTTTTCAGAAACGGTACGATCTGACAGAACGGGTATTGGACGAGCATCTTTGCGATCCGGCCCAAGCACCGGACGAGGCCAAGACAATTGATTGGTGTTGTAGCGGTGCGCTCGACAGGCTGGGCTTTGCGACACATGCGGAATTGGCGGCGTTTTGGGCGCATATCACACCTGCCGAGGCAAGAGCCTGGGTTGGCCGCGAAATCGCCGCAGGTCAGTTGGAGCCGGTCGAGATAACCGGGGCCGATGGTACCACGCGCAGCGCTTTTGCCCGCCCCGGCATAGCCGATGATCGCGCCCTTCAGACCCCGCCAACGCAGCGGCTGCGCGTGCTTAGTCCGTTTGATCCGGCTTTGCGCGATCGCAAGCGGGCGGAGCGACTGTTCGGCTTCAAATACCGGATCGAAATGTTCGTCCCCGAACCCAAACGGATCTATGGGTACTATGTCTTTCCGGTCCTTCAGGGCGACAGCATCATTGCCCGCGTCGATATGAAAGCATTCCGTGATCGCGATACGTTGGTGGTCCGCGCCCTTTGGCCAGAGCCCGGTACACGGTGGAGCAAGGGCAAGCAAAACGCGTTCGAGGCTGAATTGGCGCGGCTGACGCATCTTGCAGGTGTGTCAAATGTGGCGTTCGACGATGACTGGCTGAAGGGCCCGTCAGCCTAGCCAGAACTGCCCCGTTTTTCAGCCGGTCATCACCACATGACGAACAATCACAATTTGTAAACATTTTGTTGACGTAATGCGTTTCTCTGCCAAAGTGATCCAAAAGGAATCATGACCATGCGTAACCCTCGCCCTTCTGCGCCAATGCCCTGCCTATGACGCGCCATGTCGTCGTCATAGGTGCCGGTATTGTTGGCGTATCCGCTGCCATCTGGTTGCAGCGCGCCGGTGCGCGGGTGACTGTTATTGACCGCGCCGCGCCGGGCAAGGGCACCTCGCATGGCAATGCAGGTGTTCTGGCAGCAAGCGGTGTGGCCCCTGTAACGGGGCCGGGATTGCTGACAAAAGCACCCTTCATGTTGTTGGACAAAGACTATCCGCTGTACTTGCGCCTCTCCTATCTGCCGCGCCTTCTGCCGTGGCTGCGCAAATACCTGGCCCAAGCCAATGACACTGACACGCGGCGCATTTCGGCAGCGCTTGCTCCGATTGTGAGCGACAGTGTCGAGCAGCACAAAAGCCTGACCGCCGATTTGGGCCTGTCCGATTGGGTCACCGACAGCGATTATGTGTTTGCCTACCGAAAACGCGCAGATTTCGATGCAGAGGCTTATACATGGGCATTGCGCGCGTCTGCAGGGTTTGCTCCAGCCTTGATCGAGGGCCGTAATGTGCAAGATTACGAACCGAATTTGGGCGCTGAAATCACGTTCCTTGCAACGCTGAAAGATCACGGCTTCATCCGCGATCCGGGGGGATACGTCATGGCACTGGCGGAGGCCTTCAAGCAGGGGGATGGCACGATCATGCAGGCCGAGGTCAAGGATTTTGACTTTACAGACGGCAAAATAACCGCAGTGCAGACCCTCCAAGGAACTGTTTCTTGTGATGATGTCGTGCTGGCGACTGGTGTTTGGTCCAAACCGCTGATGGCCAAGCTGGGCTTGAAGATCCCGCTGGAGTCCGAGCGCGGCTACCATGTGATATTCGAAGGTGCGACCGGCGGGCCAACACGTCCGACCATGATCGCAAGTGGCAAATTCGTGGCGACCCCGATGGCTCAGGGCGTGCGCTGTGCCGGCATCCTTGAGTTTGGCGGGCTTGATAGTGGCCCCTCAAAAGCGCCACTGGCCTTGCTGCGCCGTCAGGCGAAAGCGGCATTTCCACATCTGAAGGCGAGCACTGAAATCGAATGGCTGGGGCACAGACCCGCCCCCAGCGACAGTCTGCCCTTGATCGGGCAGGTCGGCACGAGCCGGGTCTATACCGCCTTCGGGCACCACCATATCGGTCTGACAGGCGGACCCAAGACAGGTCGCCTGATCGCGGGCATGATCATGGATCAGCCAACCAACACCGACATGACCCCCTATCACCCACAACGGTTCAGTAACGCCTGAACCGATCTAGAAACCAACAAGGAGAGAGACATGAAACTGACCAACAAACTGATGACAGGCGCCGCGACCGCAGCGATTGCCATGACAAGTGCGCTGCCCGCGATGGCTGCCGAAAAGTGGGACATGCCAATGGCTTATTCCGCTTCGAACTTCCATTCCGTCAATGGTATGGAATTCGCCAAATGCGTGACCGAGGGCACCGGCGGCGAGATCGAGATTACCGTTCATCCCGGCGGATCCCTGATTGCAGGCGCAGATATCAAACGCGCCATCCAGACAGGTCAGGTGCAGTTGGGCGAACGTTTGCTGTCCGGCCACCAGAACGAAAATGCACTGTTCGGCTTTGACTCCATCCCCTTCCTTGCGCCGTCTTTTGAAGATTCTGCCAAGCTGTGGGAAGCGGCGAAGCCAAAGATCGAAGAGCTTCTGGCCGAACAGAACCTGACGCTGCTCTACAACGTCGCCTGGCCGCCTCAAGGTCTGTACTTCAAGAAGGACGTGAACAGCGTGGAAGACATGAAGGGCGTCAAGTTCCGGTCTTATAACAACGCCACCAACCGTCTGGCCGAGCTGACAGGCATGTTGCCGGTCACCATCGAAGCCGCCGAACTGAGCCAAGCCTTTGCCACAGGGGTCGCGGACTCGATGATCTCAAGCGGTGCAACGGGCTATGACCAGAAGGTCTGGGAAAGCCTGACGAACTTCTACGAAGTCGACGCGTGGCTGCCGCGCAACTATGTGTTGGTCAATAACGACGTGTGGTCCGATGTCTCGGACGCCAACAAAGAGACCATCACCACCTGCGCATCCGAGGCTGGAGCGCGCGGTTTGCAGGCGTCCAAGGACTACACCCAGTTCACCTATGACGGTCTGCGCGATGGCGGCATGAAGGTCGAACCGGCAAGTGACGAGCTGATGACAGGCCTGCGTAGCGTTGGCGAAACCATGACGTCCGAGTGGCTGGAACAGGCTGGTGAAGACGGCAAAGCCATCGTCGATAGCTACAAGTCCATGCAGTAACCCACCCTTCGGCGGCCCCGTCAAACGGGCCGCCGTTTTTTTCCGCCGAACGGAGATTTCCACATGAAAGTCCTGCGTAAACTGCTTGATTTCATATACCTCGCCTCGGGGGCCCTGGCTGCCGCCTGCCTCGTCGCGATCCTGATGTTGATCGTGGTGCAAATGGTTGCCCGCTGGACTGGTGAAGTCTTTCCCGGTGCCGCAAGCTATGCCGGTTATGCCATGGCTGGTGCCAGCTTTCTGGCCTTTGCCAATGCGCTGAACCGGGGCACGCATATTCGCGTGTCGATCCTGCTGAACGCCCTGCCCGATGGCCCCAAGCGACTGATGGATATTTGGTGCTTCGGGCTCGCTGCGGCAATTGCGTGGTATTTCACCTACTACGCCTATTGGTTTGTCTATTGGTCTTGGAAATTCAACGAGGTCAGTCAGGCGCAAGACGCCACAGCCCTTTGGATACCGCAATCGGTGATGGTGGTCGGCGGCGCGATCCTTGCCATCGCCCTGACTGACAATCTGCTGTACCTGATCGTGAAGGGTGAACATCGCCTGACCCGCGATCTTGTCGATCAAAGTTTTGGGGAGTGATGCGATGACTGAACTTTACGCAATCGTCCTCTTTCTGGTGGTCCTGTTCTTCTTGCTGGGCACCGGCGTCTGGGTTGGCCTTGCACTGATGGGTGTCGCATGGGTCGGTATGGAGCTGTTCACCACCCGCCCCGTCGGTGACGCGATGGTCACGACAATCTGGGCGACCTCGAGCTCATGGACCCTGACCGCCCTGCCACTGTTCATCTGGATGGGAGAAATTCTGTTCAGAACACGCCTGTCCGAAGACATGTTCAAAGGGCTATCGCCCTGGCTTGCCAAACTGCCCGGCGGGCTGGTCCATACAAATATCGTAGGCTGCACGGTGTTTGCTGCCGTCTCAGGCTCTTCTGCCGCGACGTTGACTACCGTCGGAAAGATGTCGATCCCTGAGCTGCGCGCCCGCAATTACCCCGAAAAGATGATTATCGGCACACTTGCCGGTGCCGCGACCCTCGGCCTGATGATCCCGCCGTCATTGGCGCTGATCGTCTATGGCGTGACCGTCAATGAAAGCATCACCAAGCTGTTCTTTGCCGGTGTGTTGCCCGGCCTGCTGCTGGCGTTGATGTTCATGACCTATGTGGCTTTCATCTCGCTGACCTCCAAAGACTGGAACCCCGAGGTCGAGCGCGACATGAGCTTTACCGACAAGCTGCGCAATTCGCGGTTCTTGCTGCCAGTGTTTGCGCTGATCACGGTGGTCATCGGGTCGATGTATCTGGGCTTTGCCACCGCGACCGAAGCCGCCGCAATTGGCGTGATCGGTGCGCTGCTTCTGGCGCTGCTGCAAGGGTCGCTAAACTGGAGTAGCTTTCAGCAAAGCCTGATGGGTGCGATGCGCACCTCGGCGATGATTGCACTGATTCTGGCGGGTGCCGCATTTCTCAAGCTGTCGATGGGCTTTACTGGATTGCCGCGCGCCCTGGCCGATGGCATCGCCTCATGGGAGCTGTCACGGTTCCAATTGCTGATGGCGCTGCTGGTGTTTTACATTGTGTTGGGCATGTTCCTTGATGGGATTTCATCCGTGGTGCTGACCATGGCCGTCGTTGAACCCATGGTACGCGACGCCGGCATTGATCTGATCTGGTTCGGTATCTTCGTGGTCGTCGTCGTCGAAATGGCGCAGATCACGCCGCCTATCGGGTTCAACCTGTTCGTTCTCCAAGGGATGACGGATCACGAAATGGGCTATATCACCAAAGCGGCCCTTCCAATGTTTGCGATCATGGTGGTGATGGTGTTCATTTTGATCTTGTGTCCAGACATTGCGACATGGTTACCAAATAATATCAGGCAGGGCCCCTCATGACCGATTTCCCCAAAATTCAAACTGTGGGTCTGTCGGGTATTCTGGTTAGCTTTGCCGATACCATGTCAGAGCCGGCGAACCGCGCGGCACTGTCTTTTCGTGCTGCGATTGATGGCAGTGATTGGGTCGAAGTGTCAGAGACGTCGACCTCGCTTGTCTCGACTTTTCTTCAGGTCGATCTGGTAGCTGTTCCAGTCGATGCGATTCTGACCCGGCTGAACGACCTGCTGGACAGCCGCGACTGGTACACTGCCGATCTGCCGGATAATCGTACCTTGTGGCACATCCCGACCGTCTATGGCACTGATCTGGCCCCCCAGCTTGAAGAGGCGGCCAATCTTGCAGGTCTTGACCCAGACGCCGCAATCAAGGAGTTGTCGTCGGCCCGCGTGCGCGTGTTGACCATCGGCTTTGCGCCCGGGCAACCTTATTTGGGCGAACTTCCAAAGAACTGGGATATCTCCCGCCAGCAGGGATTGACGAAATCTGTACCCGCAGGCGCGCTTATCGTGGCGATCCGGCAATTGGTCTTGTTCACGAACGCGTCACCCACAGGGTGGCGCCACGTCGGGCAGACGGGGTTCAAGACATTCCGCCCCTCCAGCGAAACACCCTTTGCGCTGTCACCGGGTGACGAGTTGTGCTTTCCCGCCGTGCCACGCGCCGAATTGGAAAAGATCATGGCCCACGACAGCACCGGCATGGGTGGCGCAGAGACCGAGGTGCTGGCATGACCGCAACCTTAACCATCGCACAGGCTGGCCCCGCGTTGACGATCCAAGACCTAGGCCGACCCGGTTGGCGCGCCCAAGGGCTGACCAAAGGCGGTGCCGCTGATCCGGTCGCCGTGTATGAGGGTGCCGCACTGCTGGGCCAATCGCCAGATCTGGCGATGATCGAGATGATCGGCACCGGCGGCACCTTCACCGCCGACACCGACTTACGCATTGCCCTGACCGGTGCGAACATGACCGCCAAGATAGATGGCGAGGCGATCGTCTGGAACGCCAGCCACAGCTTGCCCGCCGGGGCCAAGCTGACGTTGGGCGGTGCGACCTCGGGAACCTATGGCTATCTGCATATTGGGGGTGGCATTGCGTCAGACCCGTTGTTGGGTGCCCGCGCCACCCACCTCAGTGCCGGGCTTGGGGCGGCGCTGCAATCTGGCGACACGCTGCACGTCGGCGTCGACAAGGGCGGCGATACAGGGTTCAAGCTGCCGCGCGACGGTCGTTTTGATGGCGGCGTGGTGCGCGTCGTGACCAGCATGCAAACCGACCGATTTGCGCCCGAAGAACGCGACCGTTTTGCCAACACGCCTTTCACCCGCGACCCGCGCGCGAACCGCATGGGCGTAAGGATGGATCACGATGGTGCAGGTTTCTCTGCCGAGGGCGGACTGACCATCCTGTCCGAAGTCATCGTGCCCGGTGATATCCAGATCACCGGCGATGGTGCGCCGTTTGTCTTGATGGGTGAATCGCAAACCACGGGCGGCTATCCCCGCATCGGTACCGTGATCCCTCGCGATCTACCACGTGTGGCACAGGCCCCCGCAGGAACAAAGATCACGTTTGAATTTATCACGCTTGACCAAGCCATCGCGCTGGAAACCCAGCATAGGCGCGATATCAAGGCGTTGGCAGGACAGATGACAGCACTGATCCGCGATCCATCCACGATCAGGGATTTGCTGTCATACCAATTGATTAGTGGCGCGGTTTCCGGCCACGAAACCTTTGAAAAGGACAGCTGACATGACAACCGTCGATCTGAACGCCGATATGGGCGAAAGCTTTGGTTCCTGGAAAATGGGCGATGATGCGGCTTTGCTGAAAATCATCAGCTCGGCCAATATCGCCTGTGGTGGCCATGCAGGCGATGCCGACGTGATGGCCGCAACCATGACCATGGCGCATGACAATGGCGTTGGCATCGGGGCACATCCGGGGTTCATGGACATCGCAGGCTTTGGCCGCAACCGCATGACGATGCCCCTCGCAACATTGCAAAATCAGGTGCGCTATCAGGTCGGCGCGAGCGTTGGCATGGCCCGTAGCCTTGGCGCGCAGGTACGTCACCTGAAGCTGCACGGCGCGATGGCTAATATGGCGTCCGAGGACGAGACCCTCGCCCGCGCGCTATACGATGCCGCGCTAAGCGTCGCCCCTGATCTGATCATCATGGTGCTGGCCGCCACGGCGCAGCAGGATGCGGCACAAGCCTTGGGCTGCAAATGGGCCGGAGAGATTTTCGCCGACCGCGCCTATAACGACAATGCGACGCTGGTCGATCGCTCAAAACCCGGTGCCGTGATCCATGATGCCGCCCTTGCCGGGCAGCGGATGGTCAAAATGGTTCAGGCCGGTGCGATCATCACAGAAAGTGGCAAAACCATTCCCGCCGCCATCGACACCATCTGCCTGCACGGCGACACGCCGGAGGCGGTGGATATTGCACGATCGGTCAGATCAGCGCTGCAAGATGCCGGGATCAAGTTAAAGTGCTTTGAAGGTCGAAGCGACTGAATGGCAGAGGCGATAATGTTCGGCCCTTAAGCTGTTCGAAGGCAGTTTCGATGTGTTTCCGAAGGCTTCGGCATGATGAGGAAAGCGGAGCGTTCTATTTGCTCTCAAGAAACTGGTAGGCCTCAAGAAGGGTAGCGGCCAACACATCGAAAAAATCAGGCTCTGTGACATCGATCAGCCCATGGGATGTTGGCGTGTCGCCAGTGCTTGCGTCTTCGGATGGATGAAGCGTGAAAAGCGGCGCTGGCGTTGCAAGCAATTCACGGTAGCTGGCACCTTTACCGTGCTTCAGCACGTTGACGGCGAGGTAAAATTGACGAACCCGTTCGGCAAGGTCGCTTTTATCTGCCGCAAGAAGTTGCGAAATCAGTTTGCGCGAAAACGGACCCCGTCTAAAGTGATGCTGCATCCGCGCTTCGAAAACAGTGAATATATCAACGGCCAAACCTTCAAGCGCCACAGTTGCATCACGAAGTTCTTCGGCCTGAGCATCAGAGAAGCCCTGATCGTCCAGATCTTTCGAAATCTCTGAAATGCGATCTTGCGTCGTTCTTGCGTTGGCTTGCGCCGCCACAATCAGGTCGGGGACAGTCTGGACAGACTCCATCATTCGTTCTCCTTAATGTGTCATCTCCCTTAAGCTATCGGGCAGGGAATGCCAGCAATAGGATCAACAAACACGACTGTTAGAATGTCAGTCCTTGCGATCAAGCGGGTGATCACCGCCGCCGATGCAGCGCAGTGACCGGACGTACCTTGCTTTTGGATTGGAGCGCGTGCCTTAGAACCGAAGCGTAAATGCCCGGCTCAAGCCGAAGCGCACGGTCCACTGGTCTTCGGAGCCTATCGCTGTGATCGGGCTGTCAGCCGCGTCATTCATTAGTTTTTCATAGCTGACCAATGATTCAAATGCCCAGTTGTCGTCGATACGGTAGGTCGCACCGACTGCCAGCCCGGCACCCAACACACCGCCATCTGCCGCGAACGCCCCGAATGACGAGGTGCCCGCTTCAGCTGGTGTGATGCCGAAATATGTGGATGCGTATTCGCTGTTGCCAAGGTTGATGCGTGGGCCTGCTGTGATTGTCCAACGGTCAGAGGGGCGCATGATCAGATCCGCGCCAAGCGTTCCTGTGACACCGCTGTGCCCGCCAAACCCTTGACGTACTTCGGCAAAAGCCAGCCAGTTTGTTTCCTGATATGCTACACCAAAGCCCAGTTCGACCGCCGTATCGATATCCGTCGTGCCCGCAAGTTCTGGATTATCTGCCGGGTCACGCGAGCCGATCACATTGAACGCACCACGAAACGAAAAGCCGTTATTCGGGATCGAACCAATGCCGTTTCCGGAATTGAAAGAGCCCCATTTCAATGCACCAAAAGTGAAACCCAGGTCTGGCACCGCAGAGTATGAATTCGAACCCGGGTAGTCAGGCGCTGTGGCCACGCCGCCGCGAAGGGCAAAATTGAAAGACCTTTCCTGCGCCGTGGCTGGCACCGCCAAAACAATCATTGCCAGACCGAGGATATAAGAGTGGCGCATGAGAACGTCTCCTGAACATTTAAAACAACTATCTTTGGTGGCTATATAGTCTGAATTTCATGAATTGGTAGCGCAAAGACAATGGCGCTGAGAGCCGTTAGGCCAGCAGTTTGCACGTGGCCCGGCCGATGATGGCCACCACCCGCGCCGCACGGGGATGTGCGTAATGTCGCTGCACCAGACGTGGTTCGGAGGCATGGTCGACAAATTTACCGGACCTTCCGCCATCAATCACCTCATTTGGGATACAACATCGCCTTTTCCAGAATCGGTCTGCCAACCGTCAGATCTTAAACGCTGTGGATCGCCATCAACTAAACCAAAAACCGAACACCAGTTCGGACAGGGTAAAATCAGCCAATGGAACATTTTTATCTAAGTCTTTGATAAAAGTGGTGAGCCCGTCGGGATCCGAACCCGAGACCTACTGATTAAAAGTCAGTTGCTCTACCAACTGAGCTACAGGCCCACTAGGCGGCTTACTAGAAAGCTGGGGCGCTAGGGTCAAGCCCTTAAAGCACTAAATTCTCGACGCATGCTGGATAAGTCTTAAACACCGCGTTATATGCGCCAAATGAGCAGCGGTATCATCAACGGTTTGCCCTTCATGAAGATGCATGGGCTGGGAAACGACTTTGTCGTGCTCGATGCGCGCGAAAAAGCGATTCCCGTCACGCCTGCCTTGGCCAAAGCGGTGGGGCACAGGCACTTCGGGGTCGGGTTCGATCAGCTTGCAGTCATTTCTAACGGTGCGGGTGACGCGCATTTGGCGTTCTATAACTCGGACGGCTCGGTTTCGGCCGCCTGCGGCAACGCGACGCGCTGCATTGCGCGGTCGTTGATGGAGGAGTCGGGCAAGACGCAGCTGCATCTGACGACTGACCGCGGTGATCTTGTAGCAGTCGATATGGGTGCTGGGCTGACTGCGGTGAATATGGGGCAGCCACAACTGACGTGGCAAGACATTCCACTTTCCCATGCGATGGATACGATAGAGCTTCCTATTGACGGCGCGCCGACCGCAACTGGCATGGGCAACCCGCACTGCACCTTTTTTGTCGATGACGTGGCGGCGGTAGATCTGGCACAGTTTGGCCCCAGCATCGAACATCACCCGTTTTTTCCCAACAGGACAAACGTGCAAGTCGCGCAGGTTATTGGCGCGGACCACATCAGAATGCGCGTGTGGGAGCGTGGCGTGGGCGTTACGCTTGCGTCCGGCTCCTCCAGCTGTGCGACGGCAGTCGCTGCGGCGCGCAGGGGGCTTACAGGGCGCACAGTGCGCATGGACCTTGATGGGGGTACGCTGCATATCGATTGGCGCGAGGATGGCGTCTGGATGACAGGCCCGACAGCACATGTGTTCAGCGGCACGCTGACACCTGCGTTCTTGGACACCCTAACATGACCGCGCCGATCTTCTCTAACCACGGCTGCCGGCTGAATGCCTACGAGACGGAAGCGATGAAAGACCTCGCCGCTCAAGCAGGGCTGCAAAATGCCGTTGTCGTCAATACCTGCGCTGTCACGGCCGAGGCCGTGCGCAAGGCCCGCCAGGACATCCGCAAGCTGCGCAAGGCGAACCCCAACGCCCGTTTGATTGTGACCGGGTGCGCGGCGCAGACAGAACCGGATACATTTGCAAAGATGGACGAGGTCGATGCCGTCATCGGGAACACCGAAAAGATGGCCGGCGCGACGTGGCAGGGCCTTGCGGCCGACTTCATTGGCGCGTCAGAGGCTGTGCAGGTAGATGACATCATGTCGGTCAAAGAAACCGCAGGTCATCTGATCGACGGGTTCGGCACCCGCAGCCGCGCCTATGTGCAGGTTCAAAACGGATGTGATCATCGCTGCACGTTTTGCATCATCCCCTATGGTCGGGGCAACTCACGCTCTGTGCCGGCTGGTGTCGTGGTTGATCAGATCAAGCGGTTGGTCGACAAAGGCTTTAACGAGGTCGTGTTGACCGGTGTTGATCTGACCAGTTGGGGTGCGGATCTGCCATCCACGCCAAAGCTGGGCGATCTGGTAATGCGTATCTTGCGGTTGGTCCCCGACTTGCCGCGCCTCCGGATCAGTTCGATTGATTCTATCGAGGTCGACGAGAACCTGATGCAGGCAATTGCGACAGAGCAGCGCCTGATGCCGCATCTGCACCTCAGCCTGCAACATGGTGATGATATGATCCTCAAGCGGATGAAACGGCGGCACCTGCGCGATGATGCGATCCAGTTCGCGCAAGAGGCACGGAAGTTGCGGCCCGATATGACCTTTGGGGCGGATATTATCGCGGGCTTCCCGACGGAAACAGAGACGATGTTCGAAAACTCGCTCAAGCTGGTTGAGGAATGCGATCTGACGTGGCTGCACGTCTTTCCCTATTCAGCACGCCAAGGCACGCCTGCCGCACGGATGCCCGCCGTCAACGGTACCCTGATCAAGGCACGTGCCGCAAAATTGCGCGCAGCGGGCGAGGCGCAGGTTGCCAAGCACCTCAAAGCGCAGAAGGGTCGTGAGCACCACATTCTGATGGAAAGCGACACGATGGGCCGCACAGAGCAGTTTACCGAAACCCGGTTCACGCGCCCCCAAATCGAGGGCAGCGTTGTCTTTGCTACGATCACAGGACACGGCACATCGCATCTGACGGTTGATTAGACTTCCCGGCATTTGGTTTGATCAAGGCAGCAGAAGCTCTTTCCAAATTGGGTCTTTGATGGCTATCAATGGTTTCTGACCTTGAAGCGAACGAAAGATAGTCCTTTGGCCCTCCTCAAGACCACACCCGTTGAGAAATTGATCGAGAACGGGTTTCTATCGCCCGCTTCTGATGCGTTGAAAGACTTGATGATCGAACTGGCGGTCGAAAGCGTTCTGGCAAAGGGCGAGGTCTTGTTCGAGCAGGACGATCCGGGTGAAACGCTTTATGCGATTGCGAGCGGGGCGCTCGAATTCAGTTTGCTGTCGTCGGACGGTCGCAAGCTAAGCCTGGACGTGATGCGCGAGGGGGCAATCTTTGGCGAGATCGCCTTGTTTGACCCCGGCCCACGAACTGCAACCGTCACGGCAACAGAACCTTCCAGCGTCTGGGGTATCAAGAACACAGATGTGCTGTCCGCGCTGAGAATACGCCCAGAACTGGGTGTTGACATGATCCAGCTTGCCGGTCGGCGCATGCGCTGGATGGGCCAGCAGCTTCAAGACCAGGTGTTTTTACCTTTGCCCATACGGCTTGCGCAAAAAATCCTGTATTTAGCAGGTGGAAACGGGACCGCCGAAGATACCGTCAAGCTGTCGCAATCCGAGCTTGCGGAATTTGTGGGGGCGACCAGAGAATCGGTGTCCAAAACTCTGGCTGTATGGAAGCGCGACGGCATCATTGATCTCGGCAGGGGTACCTTGCGGATTTTAAAGAAAGAAAACCTTAAAAAAATCGCAGCTTCTAAAACTATCTGAGGTTTGTGTGACACAGATCACATACCCGACCCTCCAGCTCAACTATATGTTAACACATTGAAAGTAACGGGCTGACGATAAGAACTGTCTTTTTACTCGGGATGGTGTCGGACCGCTTTAGAGGCAAAGAGGGTAAGAGTTTGGCGATGGTAGTTACCAGCCTTAGCCATAGCGTCCAATTGGTCTGAACGTTTTCTCTGCTCTCTTTTTTCAACCTACCTGTTTGTGACCTCCAAGAAGTCTCCCCACTTTTCACAAACATAAAACCCTTCTGGTTCCCATAGGACCAGAAGGGTTTTTTCGTTTCTCAACAGGGCGTGAAAAGAAAAATCAGTCTTCCTTGTTCTTGATCGGTGCCCACAGACGCTTGTTGCTCAGGTACAAAAGTACAGACAGCAGTGTCAGGAAAACAACACCCGCAAAGCCGGCCTGCTTACGCGCCATCAACTTTGGCTCGGCCGTCCACATCAAGAAGGCTGAAACGTCCATCGAAACATTGGCCAGGCTAGCATCGTGGCCATCCGCATATTCGACATCGTCACCGTAAAGCGGGGGTGCCATCGAAATCCAGCTGCCTTCAACGGTGGCTTTGCCGTTTTCGTCCTTACAGCTGTCGGGAATTCCGCCGTTGGGGAATGCCTTGTTGTAATAACCTGAAAAATCTTCCGGCGCACATTCGGGATTTTCTTCGTAGCCGGTCATAAGCGACGCGATATACTCTGGGCCACCCATGCCTTTGAAGAACTGATTGATCCCAAGACCATACGGCCCGTGAAAACCAGCACGCTTTTTCGCCATCAAGCTAAGGTCAGGTGCCGTTTCAAGTCCTGACATCGGAAAATGGTCCACTGGCGTTGCAGGCCGGAAATCATCCAGATCGGCATCGAACACTTCGAATTGTTCAGCATAAGCGCGCATCTGGTCTTCGGGCAACTGTGGCCCACCTTCGTCAGATAGCGTGCGGATCGGAACAAATTTCAAACCGTGGCAAGCAGAACAAATCTCGGTGTAAACCTGCAAGCCGCGCTGCAATTGGTTGGTATCGAAGGCACCAAAGGGGCCTTCGAAAGAGAAGTCATAGTTTTCGACGTGAGCCTCAGCCCCCGCCGCATAAGCGGCGGACCCTGTAAGGCCCATGGCGACAACAGCCGATATTAAAGTTTTCTTGATCATTGTCATGGTCCTTACTCTGCTGGGTTGACCAGCGTCTTGGTGCCGCCTGTTTTCGGAGCGTAGTTCTTTGAAAAGTCCGCTTCGATCGTTTCTGGCTGAGCCATTGGTTTCTCGATCACACCAAGGAGCGGCATAATGACAAGAAAGTACCCAAACCAGTAAGCAGAAGCGATCAGCGACAGGGTTGCATATGGCTCTTCGGCGGGCATGGCACCAAGCCACATCAGCGCAAAGAAGTCGGCCACCAGCAACGCAAACCACCACTTGAACATCGGGCGATAGCGACCCGACCGTACTGTGGATGTGTCCAGCCAAGGAACAAGCGCCATCACAGCAATCGCACCGAACATCGCCAGCACACCAAAGAACTTGGCGTCAATGATGCCACCGGTCACGAAGGACGCGATTTGCACAACCCATACTTCTGAGGTGAAGGCACGCAAAATTGCGTAGAAGGGCAAGAAGTACCACTCAGGAACAATATGCGCAGGCGTCACCAACGGGTCCGCCTCGATATAGTTATCGGGGTGCCCCAGATAGTTCGGCATGAAACCAACTATCGCAAAGAAGACGACCAGGATAACAGCCAGCGCGAACAAGTCTTTCATCACGAAGTAGGGCCAGAAAGGCAGCGTGTCCTTGTCTGCTTCATCCTTCGACGTCCGGCGCACTTCAACACCGGTTGGGTTGTTGTTGCCAGTCGTGTGGAACGCCCAGATGTGTACGATCACAAGGCCCGCAATGATGAACGGGAACAAATAGTGCAAACTGAAGAAACGGTTCAAGGTAGCGTTATCAACAGCAGGACCGCCCAAAAGCAACGTTTGCAGTGAATCCCCGATGAACGGGATCGCGCCAAACAGGCCAGTGATAACAGTCGCACCCCAGAAAGACATCTGACCCCATGGCAGAACGTAACCCATGAAGGCAGTACCCATCATCAGCAGATAGATCAGCATACCGATGATCCACGTAACTTCACGCGGTGCCTTGTAAGAACCGTAGTACAGACCCCGGAAGATGTGGGCGTAAACAGCGATAAAGAACAGCGAAGCGCCATTCATGTGCATGTAACGCAGCATGTAGCCGCCGTTCACGTTGCGCATGATGTGTTCGACCGACGCGAAAGCATCGTCAACATGTGGCGTATAGTGCATCGCCAGAACGATCCCGGTGATGATTTGCAGCACCAGGCAGAACGTCAGAACGATACCCCAGATCCACATCCAGTTCAGGTTCTTTGGCGTCGGTGCCATAATCGTATCATACATAAGCCCGACAATCGGCAAGCGGCCGTGAAGCCACTTTTCTCCGCCTGTTTTCGGCTCATAATGGTCGTGAGGAATTCCAGCCATTCTAGTTCTCCCTTAACCCAGTTTGATCGTGGTATCATCCACGAATTCAGCGATAGGTATGTCTAAGTTGCGTGGCGCAGGCCCTTTGCGAATCCGTCCGGCGGTATCGTAGTGCGATCCGTGACACGGGCAGAACCAGCCACCAAAATCACCGGCTTCACCCAAAGGCACACAGCCAAGGTGGGTACAAACACCTATCATGACCAACCATTCTTCTCTTCCGCCAAGGGAGCGGTTTTCGTCGGTCGCAAGCGACCCTGCCGCCAAGTTCGCGTTTTCTGCGTTAGGATTCGGCAAGTCGTCCAAATCAACCGCACGTGCTTTTTCGATCTCAGCCTCTGTACGGCGACGGATAAAGACGGGCTTGCCCAACCATTTAACCGTCATCTGCGTGCCCGGCTCCAGATCGGCCACGTCTACACGGATCGACGAAAGCGCCAGAACATCCGCTGAAGGGTTCATCTGATTTACCAAAGGCCAGACTGCTGCACCGACGGCGACCGCACCTGTACCTGCTGTGGCGTAATAGAGGAAATCCCTCCGGGTGCCTGCGTGATCTTCTGCTTGGGACACGGGTTAACTCCAAATCGAGGGCCGAAACGGCCATTAATCCAAGGGACAGCGCGGAAACGCACCATCAATTGGTTAGCTATCTAGCCCGATGGACTGCGCACGTCCAGATGCGTTTGACGCGCAAACCGTCGCAGGGATGCCTGGAATAAGGCCAAAGCCCTAGCAATTTGATGTTTTATCCAGGTGGCGGAACAGTTGCCTGCATCGCCGCACGCGAATCAAAAGCCTTGGCCCAGTTCGCCAGCGCATCATTGCCTTTGCGCCAATTGCGCGCGTCATGGCGGAAATCAACATAGCCAAGGGCGCACCCTACGGCGATCTGCCCCATATCGAGGGGGCCTGAAAGCTGGCTGACCCAACGGGTGTTCAACGCGGAAATAGCGCGTTCAATCTTGCCCCATTGCCCTTCGATCCACTCTGGCATTTGCTTGTCCGCAGGACGCATGCGCCCTTCATAGACCATCGACAAGGCGGCATCGAGGATGCCATCCGCCGTTGCCTCAAGCGTCAGCGTATCCCAGCGGCGCGGGCCGGTAGGATAAAGCTTGCCGCCTGCACGGTCGTCAAGATAGGCGCAGATCACGCGGCTGTCGTAGAGTGTCGGGCCCTCATTGCGCTCAAGCGCCGGAACCTTGGTCAGGGGGTTCTTTGACAGCAAGGCGGCATCCGGTGCCAGCGGCGTTGTCATCATCGGCTCAAGTGTCACATCGTCGATCTGACCTGTCTCGTGCAGCAGCACCATCACTTTGCGGACGTAGGGCGAGGTTGGGGAATAATAAAGCTTCATCAGTGTCTCCTCCAAGAGTTGAAGGGACTATCACGACCAATTCCAGTCTGTGCAATCGCTTGTTGATCAATCGCCTATCGCACCACGCATCATTTCAGCAATCAGGTCAGTCTCGGCACCGAACCCATGGTCCGCCACACCCTGCGCGGCAGACCGGCGTGCGGCATCGGTTTTGTTCTGGCTCAACTTCCATGTGCCATCGACACCGGTGATCTTCATCGCGCAGGGGACGATCATCCGCATCAGCTTTGCCAACGTCTCGGGCTGCATCTTGGCCGTGGTCCATGGCGTTTTCGGCAGCAAGCGTTCTTCATATGCGGCAGACTGACGGTCCAGCAGGTCAAGTAGCCCTTCAGCCGGGCGCAACTCCAACACCCCTGTCAGGTGTACCGCAACGTAATTCCACGTCGGCACCTGATCCTCCACCCCATACCAATCGGGCGAGATGTACGTATCACCGCCACCAACGGCGAGCTTCACCTCCAGCGGTTCGCCCAAGGCCCGCACAATCGGGTTTGACCGCAGCAAATGCAATTCGGCCAAATCACCGGCATCGTTCAATAAAAATGGCACATGGCTTAGCAACGGGGCACCTGCCGCGCATGCCGCAAGCACGCCAAAACCACGCTCGCGGGCAAAAGCAATGTTCCGCGCGGCGTCGGCGGTGTGGTAAATCGGATTAGGGTGCATCGCCTGCGGCCTTTCGTGAACTGTGGTTTTTGACCTTGCAGTCGCCTGCCCGGCTTGGCAACGTGCAAAAATTCTCAGGGCGGGGCGAAATTCCCCACCGGCGGTATGTGGCCTTGCGCCACCAGCCCGCGAGCGGCCTTTTACGAGGTGTCAGCAGATCTGGTGAGATGCCAGAGCCGACGGTCATAGTCCGGATGGAAGAGAATGCGTTTGCGCGGACCCTATGCAGGGGCCGTACGCAGTCGTGATCGCCTTGGGTGACTTGTGTCGCTGACGAAAAAAAGGAGATCACCATGACACACACCCGCTACGCCTTTATCAAAGCCCGCTGGCACGCCGATATCGTTGATCGTGCCTATGAAGGGTTTACCGAAACGATCCCCGCAGAACAGATCGACGTCGTCGATGTTCCCGGCGCGTTCGAGATGCCATTAATGGCGCAGACGCTCGCCAGATCAGGGAAATATGATGCAATCATCTGTGCGGCTTTTGTCGTAGATGGCGGCGTTTACCGGCATGATTTCGTGGCGACCGCTGTCGTTGACGGGTTGATGCGCGTAGGGCTTGATACCGGCGTGCCGGTTCTGTCCGTCTCGCTCACGCCGCACCACTATCAGGAAACCGATCACCACAATGCGATTTACCGGGCGCATTTCGTGGAAAAAGGGCGCGAAGCAGCGTCGGCGGCGCAAGGTATCGTCGCGGCGCATAAAGCAGTCGCCGCATAAAACAGCGCGGGCCTGTGCGTCAGGCCCGCTGCGCCCCGATACTGGCAACACCAAGCACATCCAGCACTTTCGCCTCGATCTGTTCGGCATTCATACCGGCGACAGCATACATATCGGCCGGATTTGCCTGATCGATAAAGATGTCTGGCAGCACCATGGACCGGTACTTAAGCCCCTCGTCAAACACGCCTTCGTCAGCCAAAAGCTGCGCGACGTGACTGCCAAAACCACCAACGGCACCTTCTTCAATCGTAATCAACGCCTCGTGATCAGCGGCCAGCGACAGAATCATGTCGCGGTCCAATGGCTTGGCAAAGCGTGCATCGGCAATGGTGGGGGTGATCCCCTTGGCACGCAGGCCTTCGGCGGCTTTTTCCACCTCGGCCAGCCTTGTCCCAAAGGACAACAGCGCCACGCGTTTGCCTTGCGCGATGATCCGGCCCTTGCCGATCTCCAGCGGCACGCCACGCTCTGGCATTTCGACCCCGGTTCCGTCACCACGGGGAAAGCGGAAGGCAATCGGCCCGTCATTATGCGCAGCCGCAGTGGCAACCATATGCACCAGCTCGGCCTCGTCTGCGGCGGCCATCACGACGAAACCGGGCAGATTGGCAAGGAATGCCACATCAAATGCGCCTGCGTGTGTGGCGCCATCCGCACCCACCAAACCCGCGCGGTCAATTGCGAAGCGCACCGGCAAGCGCTGGATCGCAACGTCGTGGACGACCTGATCATAGCCGCGCTGCAGAAATGTTGAATACATCGTGCAAAACGGCTTCATCCCGCCCGCAGCCAAAGCAGCCGAGAATGTGACGCCATGCTGTTCGGCAATGCCCACGTCAAAACAGCGACTGGGATATCGCTCTGCAAAAAGGTTCAGCCCTGTCCCGTCAGGCATTGCGGCGGTCACCGCGCAAATCTTGTCATCGCGCGCCGCCTCGGCGATCAGGCTATCCGCAAACACGCGCGTGTAGCTTGGCGCGTTTGACGGCGCTTTTTTCTGCTCTCCGGTCAAGACGTTGAACTTGGCGGTCGCGTGGCCCTTGTCACGCGCTGCCTCGGCAGGGCCATAGCCCTTGCCCTTTTTGGTGATCACATGGATCAGGATCGGCCCCGTCGCGCGCGCCTTGACCGTGCGCAAGACGGGCAGCAACTGGTTCAGGTCATGCCCGTCGATTGGTCCCAGATAGGAAAACCCAAGTTGTTCAAACAAGGTCCCGCCAACGGTCATGCCTTTCAGCATATCCTTGGCCCGCTTGGCCCCTTCGCGAAACGGAAAAGGCAACATGCTGACGGCACCCTTGGCCGCGGCCTTGAACTCCTGAAACGGCTCTTCTGCATAGAGGCGGGTCAGATAGGCAGACATCGCACCCACAGGCGGCGCAATCGACATCTCGTTATCGTTGAGGATAACGATCATCCGCTTTTTCAGATGGCCCGCGTTGTTCATCGCCTCGTAAGCCATGCCCGCAGACATCGACCCGTCGCCAATCACGGCAATCGCATCGCCAAGCCCTTCGGGCACAACGCCGCCAAGATCCCGCGCCACGGCAAAGCCCAAAGCCGCCGAGATCGAGGTCGAGCTATGCGCCGCCCCAAACGGATCATACGGCGATTCGCTGCGCTTGGTGAAACCGCTAAGGCCGTCCTTCATGCGCAAGGTCCGGATGCGGTCGCGTCGCTCGGTCAGTATCTTGTGGGGATAGCACTGATGGCCCACATCCCAGATCAGCTTGTCGCGCGGCGTGTCAAACACCGCATGCAAAGCGACCGTCAATTCAACAACGCCAAGGCCCGCACCCAGATGACCACCTGTCTCTGAAACGGCCGATATCGTCTCGGCCCGCAATTCCTGCGAGAGCTTGATCAATTCCACATCGGAAAAAGTCTTGAGGTCCGCAGGGCGGTCCACACGGTCCAGCAAAGGGGTCTTGGGTCGGTCTGTCATCTGGCCTCCGCTGGATCAGCTTTTTCGCGCAATAACGAACCGTGCCGCATCTCGCAAGGTTTCCGCATCATCACCGTACACGGCCAAAGCGTCGCAGGCGGTCTCAACCAGGGACTGCGCCCGTTGTTTCGCAGTCTCCAACCCCAGCAAGGACACGAATGTCGCCTTACCTGCATTGGCGTCTTTCCCGACAGCCTTGCCCACGGTTTCGGCATCCCCTTCGACATCCAAGATGTCGTCTGCAATCTGAAACGCCAGCCCCAAATCCCGCGCATACCGCTGCAAGGGCCCGGCATCCGCACCTGCCATCATCGGCCCAGCCATCGCGGCCCATTCGATCAAGGCACCGGTCTTGCCTGCCTGCAGCAAGGTGATCTGCTCTAACGTCAAAGGCGTCGAAGCACTCTCAGCCGCGATATCCAAAGCCTGCCCACCAACCATGCCGCGAACGCCGGACGCCTGCGCCAAACTGCGCACCAAAGCGACCCTGCCCGCGTCGAAACAGCCTGTCTGTGCCACCAACTCAAATGCCAGGGCCTGCAACGCATCACCTGCCAGAACTGCCGTCACCTCGTCCCACTTCACGTGAACAGTCGGCTGGCCACGCCGCAGATCGTCATCGTCCATGCACGGCATGTCATCATGCACCAGCGAATAAGCATGCAGTGCCTCAATCGCGCCCGCCGCCGGTGCCGCCTGCGCTTCCATCACCCCGTGCAGGCGCGCGCTTTCGATTACGAAAAACGCGCGCAAACCCTTGCCGCCAGTCACCGCATACCGCATCGCCTCGGCGACATTGCCATCAACGCCACCAAGCCCGTGCAAAATCTGTCCAGCCGCCAGATCCGACGCATGGCCAAGCGCCTCGGCGAATGGCCTGCGCGTTAACTCCGCCTGCATCGAAAGATCAAATTCCGCCAACGGCCGTCACCCCAGTAGGATTTCCATCCCCATCCAAAGTGATCTGGGCCACCTTCTCTTCAGCTTCCTTCAACTTCGTTTCACAGCGCTTTTTCAAAGCTGCACCACGCTCATAAAGCGCAATGCTTTCATCTAGCGCCACATCGCCCCGCTCAAGCTGGCCCAATACCTTCTCAAGCTCGGCCATCGCCGCCTCAAAGCTCATCTCATCTACTGCAACTTCCGTCATCTCGGCTCACCCCGTCATCCAGATTTCAGACAATATAGCCCTACCAGCCCAGCCCTACCAGCCAAACTCCGCATCTTCTCTGGCTCAAAAATATCCCACGGGGGTATGGGGGTGTGAAACCCCCATCCAACAACAGACCAAACTCAGTCCGGTGCCAGCATATAGCCAGACCCGCGCACCGTTTGTAGATAACGGGGCTGCTTGGGGTTGTCCTCGATTTTACGCCGTAAACGCGTGATCTGAACATCGACTGCGCGTTCCTGCGCCTGACCCCGATCGCGCCCCAACTCTTCCACCAGCTTGGAGCGGCTAAGTGCTGCGCCCGGCTGGGCGGCAAAAATGCTCATGAGGTGTATTTCGGTCGCTGTCAGACGCACAAGATCGTCACCTTGCCACAATTCACCCCGCTCGATGTCATAGCGGATCGGGCCCATCGACAGAACTTTGGGTGCAATGTCAGCAATCATCGTGTTGGGCATTCGCCGCAGAATGGCGTTGATGCGCAGCAACAGCTCCTTTGGTTCGAAGGGCTTGGCAAGGTAGTCATCTGCTCCCGCCTCAAGCCCCTCGATCCGGTTTCCGGTCTCGCCTTTTGCCGTCAGCAACAGGATTGGTGTTTGCATGTTTTCTCGCAAACTGCGTGTGAGGCTTAACCCGTCTTCACCCGGCATCATCACGTCCAGGACAATCAGATCAAAGTCCAGCCCAGCAAGAATACGCCGCGCATGGGCCGCGTCTCGGGCTGCCGTGACCAAAAACCCGTGCCGCATCAAGAACTTCTGCAACAGGGACCGGATACGCTCATCATCATCTACGATCAGCAGATGCGCATCCATATCGCTCATGCGCCATTCTCCTTCAGGCGCGCATAGCTATGGCGCATCTCGGGATCCATCATCGTTTCCAGCACCGTGCGAAATCCAGCGACAGCCTCGGGGCCTGCATCGCGAAATGCTGCACGCATCCGCATCCGCTGCGCGTCGGATAAAGTTTGTTCCAGCGTGCGTCCCGCCTCAGTTAAATGCAAATGCCGTTCCCGCTTGTCTGATTTGCCCACTTGGCTTTGCACCAGACCATCGGCAATCAAAGTACGCAACACACGATTAAGGGACTGTTTTGTAACACCCAGTAATCCCAGCAAGTTATTCACCGTCGTCCCCGGCGCGCGGTTTATGAAATGGATGGCACGGTGGTGCGCGCGGCCATAGGCCATATCTACCAAGATACGGTCTGGATCAGCGGTGAACCCACGATAGGCAAAGAACATCGCCTCGATCGCTTGGCGTAACTGTTCGTCGGTCAAAAACAGCAGATTTTCACCCGTCTGCGAAGATACGCCGCGTCCGTCTGCCATAGTTCACTCCCCCTTACGTGCGACAGGAGTTTACGTCAGGGTTGTTGACTTTCCAAGGGCCAAAGGATATCGAATCGCAGGTTTTGCGTAATAAAATGTCCAGATCGGTCATAACTTGCGCAACATTCGTAAAATATGTTGATGCAACAAGGAAGGATACACCATGGACGGCGCATATGATGACCGCGACGGCAAGATTTGGATGGACGGTAAAATGGTCGATTGGCGCGATGCCAATGTCCATATTCTTACCCATGCGATGCACTATGCGTCCTCCGTGTTCGAAGGCGAGCGCTGCTACAACGGCAAGATATTCAAGGGCCGCGAGCATTCAGAACGTCTGCGTAAATCGGCGGACTATCTGGATTTCGAAATCCCCTACACCGTGGATGAGATTGAGGCCGCAAAATATGAAATGCTGCAGGCCAATGGCTGGACAGACGCCTATGTCCGCGCGATTGCGTGGCGCGGTGCCGGGCCGGACATGGGCGTATCGGCTGCACGCAATCCTGTACATCTTGCGATTGCAGGTTGGGAATGGGGCAATTACTACGGCGATGCCAAGATGAAGGGGGCCAAGCTCGACATCTCCAAATGGAAGCGCCCCTCGCCCGAAACGATCCCGGTACATGCCAAGGCGGCCGGTCTTTACATGATCTGCACCACATCCAAACATGCCGCCGAAGCGAAAGGCTGCTCTGACGCGTTGTTCATGGATTACCGCGGTTATGTGGCCGAAGCGACTGGTGCGAACATCTTTTTCGTCAAAGACGGCGAGGTCCACACGCCTTTGGCCGATTGCTTTCTAAACGGTTTAACACGTCAGACTGTGATCGGCATGCTTAAGGAAAAAGGCCTGACCGTCCACGAACGCCGCATCATGCCGGAAGAGCTTGAGGGTTTCGAGCAGTGCTGGTTAACCGGAACCGCTGCCGAGGTCACGCCTGTCGGCCAGATCGCTGACTTCCACTTTGAAGTCGGTGCGCTGACCCGCGATATCTCGGAAAGCTACGAAAAGCTTGTGCGGACTTAACCTGACTTCATCTGACGCTTGTTAAGCCAGTCCAAGTCGTCCCGTTATCGGAAACGGCGCAGGAACCACCCTGCGCCGTTTCTTGCTTTTAGGCGCTTAGTACAAGGCAACCGGATTGATCATCGCCTGTACGGTCCCTTTGATCAGGGGTTGGCCCAGCACGAACATGAATTCAGTCACACCATCGCGAATAAGAGGGCCAGTGTTCATGGTTTCCAGAATATAGATGCCGTTGTCTTTCAGCAGTGTCACATGCCCATAAAAGACTTTGTCGCCCTCTTTGGCCGGAATTGCTTCCAGCCCCCACGTGTCAGCACCAACCGCCATCGGGTTCATTGAGGCCATATAGACAGCGCCTTCGTTGTTAAGGCCGGGTTCGGTCGATCCCCAGGCAACCGGATCACTCTCCAACATGCCGTCGGTCCAGCCGGTGTGGAACAGCGCAATGTCACCCTCGTTCACGGTGATCCCTTGCGCGTCCATCGCGGCCTTGATCTCCGCTTCGCCGAAACTCTCGCCTGCGGCCATCATCTCTTTGCCGAAATGCTTGGCCATGTCGATAATCACAGCCCGCGCAACAAGAGGCGGCACCGCGTGGGTGCCCAGCTTGGTCAGGCCGCCAATGGCTGAAATCTCTTTCTCATCAAGACAGTTATAATACATCCCGTCTTCGCCAAGATGCCCCAAGCCATCCAGTTGCGAGCCGATTCCGATCCAGGTCTGGATGATATCGTCGTTGTAGTTGCCCTCGTAACCGAAGGTCGACAGTTTCTGGCCACCTTGCTGGTTCGGCTGCACGATCTGAAGGTTCAAAGACCGCGGTGGAAATGCCGGCGTGTCCGGGCCGATAACGATCCCCAACGGCATGGATTTACCCTGCTTTATCAGCTTGGCGGCGTTCAGCGTCCGCTCCACGCTCACCAGATTGGCCGATCCTATCTGATCGTCAGCGCCCCATTTCGACGGCATGCACTCCTGCGCGAAAACGCCGGACGCTGCAAAGCTCACTGCCAGAGTTACTGCTAAAATTCGTTTTAAGGTCATGTTTTCCCTCCCAGAAAATTAAATGCGTGTCATTCATCAAGAGGATGATTCCGCATTATCGTGAGAATACGCTAGCATAATTCTCTAGCTGAGCGGGTATTTTCACGGCAACCAACGCAGCCTCACTGCGCCTAGCTGGGCGTGCCTTGTGGGGGGCTGCTGGCCTTGGCCTTGGACCGGTCCAACCCCAACTGACGTTCACGCCAAATGATCAGCACACCCCCGGTCATTACCAGCCCGGTACCGATCAGGATTGCGGGGGTTGGTATTTCACTGAACACAACCCAACCGATGATCGTTGCAAAGATCATCGAGGCGTAATCGAACGGAGCGAGCATCGAAACGGGACCAAACCGGAACGAAGACGTGATCATGATCTGCGCCACCCCACCAATCAGCCCGGCACCGATCAAAAGTGCCCCAGCCTCCAAACCCGGCGAGACCCACACAAGCCCCGACCAGCCAAAAATCAGACCCAAGGGCCAGGTCAGAAACGACAGGATTGTCGCGGTAAGCGAGAAGAAGAACACGATCGCCGCTGTGCTGTCTGTCTGCACCAAGCGGCGCACATGGATTTGCACCAAAGCCCGCATGATCGACGCCCCCAGCACCATAAAAGCCCCAATTGTCGCCATCTGCGACACGGCATCGCCGCCGATGGTAAAGCGCGGGTAAAGCATGATCATGACACCGATCAAGCCAACCGCCACAGCCGAGAGCCGGAACAGACGAACCCGCTCGCCCAAAAAGATCGCTGCAAACACGACGGTGAAAAGGGGCGTTGCATAACCAATCGCAGTCACCTCGGGCAAAGGCAAAAGGCTAAGCCCGCCAAACGTCAGCCCCATCGCAACCGTGCCAAAAACGCCCCGCCACACGTGACCCATCAGGTTGCTTGGCTTAAGCCCGTGCCGTAAATCTCCGCGTTGCCAAAGCCAGACAAGGATGATCGGGAATGCAAAAAACGACCGGAAGAACACAGCCTGCCCAGCGGGTACGGTCTCGGTAGCTATCTTGATGATTGCAGCCATCGTGGTGAATAGAAATACCGCCCCCAGCTTTAGAGCAATAGCCCTTCCGGGGCGGTTTTCTGTCATCGTCGCTGCCATCGGCCATGCTTGCGCCAGGTGCGCAGAAAGAACAAGACCTCAGCGGCCCTGCCCGGAATTTTCAAAAATTCCGGTCCGAAAAATTCCAATTTTTCGGCCAACTTAGCCGATGTGGCCCTGATTTTCACCAACCTGCCCTCGGTGCAGAAGCATGTGATCCAACAAAACGCACGCCATCATCGCCTCACCCACCGGTACAGCACGGATGCCAACACAGGGATCATGGCGACCCTTGGTGATGATCTCGGTATCCTCACCCGATTTCGTGATCGTCTTGCGCGTCGTCAGGATGCTTGAGGTCGGTTTAACCGCGAACCGCACGACAATATCCTGCCCCGTGCTGATCCCGCCCAAAATGCCACCAGCGTGGTTTGACGAATAGACAGGGCCCTCCGGCCCCATGCTGATCTCGTCTGCGTTCAACTCTCCGGTCAGCATCGCGGCGGACATGCCTTCGCCGATTTCAACACCTTTGACAGCATTGATGCTCATCATTGCGGCAGCCAGATCAGTATCAAGCTTGCCGTACACCGGGGCACCCAAGCCGGCGGGCACACCGCGCGCCGTCACCTCGATGATCGCACCGACGGATGATCCCGACTTGCGCAGGCCGTCCAGATAGGCGGCCCAGTCGCCCGCCGCCTGCGCATCCGGCACCCAGAACGGGTTCTGCTCAATCTGGTCCCAGTCAAACGCATCGCGGTCGATCTTGTGCGGCCCCATTTGCACCATGTAGCCCGTAATCTGAACATTCGGCGCAATGGCTTTGATCGCCTCGCGGGCCAACCCACCCGCTGCCACCCGTGAGGCCGTTTCACGGGCCGAAGATCGCCCGCCCCCGCGATAATCGCGGATACCGTATTTCTGGAAATAGGTAATATCCGCATGACCGGGGCGGAATTTATCCATGATATCGCCATAGTCCTTCGAGCGCTGATCGGTATTTTCGATCATCAACTGGATCGGCGTGCCGGTCGTCATCCCTTCGAACACACCGGACAAAATGCGCACCTCGTCGGCTTCGCGCCGCTGGGTGGTGTATTTGTTCTGGCCAGGTTTGCGCTTGTCCATCCACTGCTGGATCATCGCTTCGTCAATCGGAACGCCGGGAGGGCACCCGTCAACTGTTGCACCCAAAGCAGGTCCGTGGCTTTCGCCCCAGGTGGTCACGCGGAAAAGATGGCCAAAGCTGTTGATCGACATATCGGATGCTCCTTTGGCGCAGACACTTAACGGCACGACCCCTCGTCCTCAAGGGATTTCGCCTTGCAAGCTGCGCTCAGGCGTTCTACCGATAAAGCACCTCGGGGGGCCATTGGCTGAGATGTGCATCGCACGGACCCGTTGAACCTGAACCGGTTAACACCGGCGGAGGGAAGGTCTGGACATCACTCCAACACTTTCTGACGCCGCATTTTGGAGGATGCCATGAAGTATCTTACACTTGCTGCCACTACCTTACTTGCAACCTCGGCCTATGCCGACACACCAGAACTGGTGGTTTACACCTACGACAGTTTTGTTACCGAATGGGGCCCCGGCCCGCAAATAGAAGCGGCTTTCGAAGAAACCTGTGCCTGCGATCTGAAATTCGTCGGCATGGGCGACGGGGCCGCCTTGCTGGCGCGGCTCAAGCTTGAAGGCGCGCGGTCGGACGCTGATCTGGTGTTGGGCCTTGATACCAGCCTGATCGCGGCTGCCAAAGAAACCGGACTTTTCGCGACAACATCCGTGAGCGCGGAGTACAACCTGCCAATCGTCTGGAACGACGATAGCTTTGTGCCTTACGACTGGGGCTATTTCGCTTTTGTGCACAACACAGACATGCTGCCCCCCAATAACTTTCGCGAACTCGGCGACAGCGACATAAAAATCGTGATCCAGGACCCAAGGTCGTCGACACCCGGTCTGGGTTTGCTGATGTGGGTCAAGCAAGCATATGGCGACGAGGCACCAGCGATCTGGGAAGGCCTGGCCGATAACGTTGTGACCGTGACCAAAGGCTGGTCCGAAGCTTACGGCCTTTTTCTTGAAGGTGAGGCCGACATGGTGCTGAGCTATACCACATCGCCCGCCTATCACCTGATCGCAGAAGACGACGCGACCAAGGCAGCCGCCCCCTTTGACGAAGGTCACTACATGCAAATTGAAGTTGTGGGCAAGCTGGCGGGATCAGACCAATCTGAGTTGGCAGACAAGTTCATGGCGTTCATGGTGTCAGACGCCGCACAAACAGTGCTGCCGACGACGAACTGGATGTATCCTGCGGTTCTGCCCGATGCAGGGCTTCCCATCGGGTTTGGCCAATTGATCGAACCTGAAAAAGCGTTGCTTGTTCCGAGTGAAGCGGTTCCAGCCCTGCGCGAAGAGGCGCTGGCTGAATGGCTCACCGCACTCTCCAAGTAAGCACCAAGACAGGGATCAGTGCTGCCACTTTGGTGCTGGCACTGATCCTTGCCGCATTGGGTGCCGTGTTCTGGCGGGCCGAATTTGGCAGCCTGTTAGGCCCTGCCGACTGGGCCGCGATCCGTTTCACGGTGTTACAAGCGGTGCTGTCGGCCCTGATTTCCACCGTTTTTGCGATACCTATTGCACGGGCACTGGCCCGGCGGCAGTTTGTCGGGCGAAGCCTGCTGGTCACTCTGCTAGGGGCCCCGTTTATCCTGCCAGTCATTGTTGCGGTGCTGGGCTTGCTTGCCGTGTTCGGCCGCGCAGGCTGGCTGAATGCGGGGCTGGCGGCATTTGGATTGCCGGCTGTGTCAATCTATGGGCTGCAAGGTGTGGTGCTGGCACATGTGTTCTTTAACCTGCCCCTTGCCACACGCTTGCTGCTGCAAGGCTGGCAGACCATTCCCGCCGAACGCTTCCGGCTTGCGGCACAACTGGGCCTGACGCCGCAAGCAGTGTTTCGCAGTATTGAGCTACCGTTGCTGCGCCAAATCTTGCCGGGGACGGCTGCGTTGATTTTTGTGATCTGTCTGACCAGCTTTGCCGTCGCGCTGACCCTTGGCGGCGGCCCCCGTGCCACCACGATCGAGCTGGCGATCTATCAGGCATTCCGCTTTGATTTCGATTTGAACCGTGCAGCGCTTTTGTCACTGGTGCAGCTTGGGCTGGCGGGCAGTGCTGCGGTGACAGCACTTTGGATCATTCCCAGCATCAGCATCGGGGGCGGTCAGGACCGGCCCCTGAAACGGTGGGATGCGCAAGGCGGTGTGCAGCGTATGCTTGACGGGGCGGTGATAATTCTGGCTGCGCTGTTCTTGTTGCTGCCGCTCGGAGCCGTCTTGGCGCGGGGGCTGATCGGACTGCCGCAAACCCCTGCAAGCGTTTGGCAGGCCGCAGGAAATTCGATTGGCGTGGCCTTGCTGAGCATCGCAGTTTTACTGGTGCTAGCGCTGCCGCTGGCAGGCTGGATTGCCACAACAAAACGCAGCAGCGTCGAGGGGGTGGGCCTGTTCGGTATTGCAGCGTCCCCGCTGATGATCGGGACAGGGTGGTTTATCCTGATCAATCCGGTTGCAGACCCTTTTGTGCTGGCCTTGCCCGTTACCGCGTTGGTCAATGTCCTGATGGCGCTGCCTTTTGCGTTGCGCATTCTGGTGCCACCACTGCGCGATACGGTGCAGGTTTACGGGCGCTTATCTCAGGCGTTATCTTTGCAAGGCTGGCCTTTTTGGCGATGGGTGGTTTTACCGCGCATCAGGCCCCAGATTGGCTTTGCCGCCGGGTTGACGGGTGCGCTTTCGATGGGAGATCTGGGAGTGATCGCGCTTTTTGCCCATCCGGATCGTACGACGTTGCCGTTGCAAATGTACCGTCTGATGGGCAGCTACCAGATGGAGGCGGCGGCAGGGGCGGCACTGATCCTTCTTGCCCTATCGCTTGGTATATTCTGGTTGTTCGACAAAGGGGGTCGCTGGCATGCTGACGCTTGAACAAGGGCTGATACGACAGGGCAGTTTTAGCCTTGCTGCAAATCTGACAATTGAACCGCACAAGAAATACGCGGTGATTGGTCCTTCCGGGGCAGGTAAATCAACGCTGCTTGGCGCGTTTTGCGGCTTTGTTCCGCTGACGCAGGGCAAGCTGCTTTGGCAGGCCCGCGACATTACCCATGCTGCCCCCGGCGCCCGACCCATGACCATGTTGTTCCAAGACAACAACTTGTTTCCACACCTCAGCGTCCAGCAGAATGTGGGCCTTGGAGTGCGCCCTGATCTGCGGCTTTCAAGCGATGAAAAAACCCAAGTTGAAAGCGCCCTAGCCCGCGTTGGTCTGGCGGATATGGCAGATCGCAAACCCGGATCGCTTTCGGGCGGCCAGCAAAGCCGTGCAGCACTTGCACGTGTCTTGGTTCAGGCCCGGCCCTTGGTTTTGCTGGACGAACCCTTTGCTGCGCTTGGGCCCGCTTTGCGCAACGAAATGCTGGATCTGGTGGATGCGCTGGTCACCGAGACAGGGGCAAGTCTGATCATGGTCACCCACGCACCCGAAGACGTAGAGCGCATCGCGGATGAGGTAATATTTGTCGCAAGCGGCACCGCCATGGCACCGCAACCGGCCCGGGCGCTGATGGAGAACCCCCCATCAGAATTGCGCGCCTATCTTGGGTGATCAGAAAACAACCGTGTAAAACACTAACGCAACCGACAGCATCGAAATATAGCCCAACAAGACATAAAGACCGTCACGCATGAAAAGCCCAAAGGCGAAAAGCGCCACGGTGCCACCGCCAAAAGACGATGCAAAAGGGAGAAACTCCAGCAAAGGCCAGCCGATTGGCATGATCACGCAGGTCGCAAGCGTGAAAAGGCGCAGGGGCCCTTTGGTCAGAAAGGTCAGTCGCGCCGACGTGTGTCGGTCAAAAAAGGCGCACGGTTTGCGCAGCCAGCGCACGCAGGTCAGCAACCTTGATGATTTGACCCGCCTGTTGAGCAAAAATGCGGGCAGCCAAAGACGTTCCCTGCCGATCAATTCTTGAATCGTCAAAACGATAACAATCATCGCAATGAAGGATGATATCCCAAATATGCCCGACAGCGGCGATACCAGCAGCAACGAGGCAATCAGGACAAACGGCAAAATTGACCGATTTCCAAATTCATCCAACACATCGCGAACGGATACGATGTCACGTGTCGCAGCGTGCTCTAGACCATCCAACAATTTGGACAGGCTATCGTCTGGCGAAGTATCGCTCCTGTCCTCGTGCGTCATTTTTTCTCGGCAAGTATGGCGGCCAGCCCGGCGCGGTAGGTCGGGTATTTCGGCGTCCATCCTAACGATTGCTTGATACGGTCGTTCCGAACCTTTTTGCTTTCGGCATAAAAGCTGCGTGCCATGGGCGTCATGTCAGCATCTTCAATTGCAATGGCGGGCGGGATTGGCACACCCAGCAGCTCAGCCGCATGGGCAATCACATCTTGAGGTGGGGCAGGATCATCATCGCACAGATTATAGATGGCACCCGGGTCAGGATGGTGGAGCGACAGATCCAACGCTTGTGCGATGTCTTCGACATGGATGCGCGAGAACACTTGCCCCTCTTTGATGATCCGCCGCGCAGTGCCTTCGCGCACCTTGGCAAAAGGGCCGCGACCAGGGCCATAAATGCCTGCCAGTCGAAAAATATGCAGCGGCAGATCGGGGATGTTTTGCCAGCGCGCCTCGGCCTGCACGCGCGCCTCTCCACGTTTGGTGGAAGGGGTCAGGCCCGTGTCCTCATCCACCCAATCACCGCCATGATCTCCATAAACGCCAGTGGTCGACAAATAGCCAAGCCAGCGCAGATGCGGCGCTGCACGCGCAACGTCATCGGCCAGAAGGTTCAGCACAGGATCGCCATCTGGCCCCGGCCCGGCAGACACAAGGACATACGCAACCTGTTGCAGCATCGCGCCAAGATCAGCGCCGGGCCAGACAACGGGTTCGACGCCGGTCGCCGCGATCGCCGCTGCCTTTTCGGCACTGCGGGTTGTGCCAAGGATGCGCCAGCCCTGCGGCAACAGCCGTTCCGCCAGCGCCTTTGCGCTGTATCCATGGCCGATTGATAAAAGCGTCTTTTCCATACGACTAGCCTAGATCAAGTGGCAGCTTGATCCACTTATCTTCGGGCACCAGTTCATTCATCTGGGCGACATGTTCTGGCAGGCACTTGGTCAAAAAGTCATATGTCGCGACCACATGTTTGCGGGCGGCAGGGCCAAGATGGGCGTATTTTGCAGGGTCAGCCAAAACATCAATAACCTGATCAGCCAAAGCTTCAGGGTCAAAGAAATCAAACAGCAATCCAGTCTCGCCATGGGTGATCGTCTCGCGGACAGGTGCCACGTCCGAACCGACAATCGTTGCCTCCATCGACATTGCCTCAAGCAGGGACCACGACAAGACGAAAGGCATCGTCAGATACAGATGGCAGCGGCTGATCTGGACAACTTTTTGGTAATCATCATAAGGCAGACGGCCCAGAAAATGCACCCGGCTCCAATCCAGGTCTTTGCCTACCTCGGCCTCCATCTCGGCACGCAAGCCGCCGGGATGTTTGCTTTTGCCGCCATAGGATGTGTCATTGCCACCAAGCACCAGTACCCGCGCATTCGGGCGCTCTTTGAGGATCTTGGGCAGCGCGCGCATAAAGACATGAAAACCACGGGTCCGCTCCAGGTTGCGCGCAAGGTAGGTGACGATTTCGTCGTCACGCGTCAGATCGGAATTCAGCCGCCCAAGTTTCAGCTTTACCTTGGGGTTGGGTTTCAGCTGGTCTGTACGGATGCCATCATGACAGACATAAATCTTGTCATGGAAGCTTTCAGGAAAGCGGTCGCGCTGCCAATAGGTGGGGCTAAGGCCCACATCGACAGATTCGATATTGGCCAAGGGCACGGCATTGCGCGCCCGCAACAAAAAGGGCGTGTCTTCTGTTACTGGCTCCTCTGGGTCGAAGCCTACAGGGCCGCCGCTGTCACTATAGAAATATTCAAAAAAGCCTATAATCGGCACATCTGGCCAGACGTCTTTAAAGAACGTCAACTCGCCCCAGCCGACATGGCCAATCACCAGATCGGGCTTGAATCCTTCGGTCTTTTCGATGGTGCGGGCAGCGCGGGCGGCACCCAGACCATTACCAGCGGATTCCTCCCAATTTCTTGACAGGCCGTAAGCGTCTTTCGCGGGCTTGTGATGCGTCTTGTAAACACGCGTTTCGACACCTTTGAAATTTGGGGGGGACTGACGCTGTGTCAGAAAATAGATCTCATGTTCGCCCTGATCTGCCAGCCACTGCACCAGTTCGCGGTACTGGCCCGGCATATTCTGATGAACAAACATGATTTTCATAAGGATTGCCTGCTGTTGACTGCTTTGCCTTCAGATAGCGCAAGCAGGGCGCGGTTGGCAAATGCTACGGCTACTTCCCCTTCCACACCGGATCGCGTTTCTCGGCAAAGGCGCGCGCACCTTCCATCTGATCCTCAGAGGCGTAAAGCGTATCGACGGATGCCAACTGACGCCCAGTGATACGGTTTAAGGCATCCTGAAACTTGGAATCCTCGGCATCTCGCACAATCTCCTTGATCGCGGCATAAACCAGCGGCGGGCCAGAGGCCAAAAGCCGGGCCAACTCCCAAGCGCGGTCCAGCAACTGATCCGCGGGGATGATTTCATTTACCAACCCCCAACCTTTCGCCTCGGCCGCATCAAACCAACGCCCGGTCAGCAACAGCTCCATCGCGATGTGATAGGGGATTCGCTTGGGCAGTTTCACGCTTGCCGCGTCTGCAACGGTACCGGACCGAATTTCCGGCAAGGCAAACGTGGCGTGATCCGCGGCCAGGATCATATCCGCACTGAGCGCCAGTTCCAGCCCGCCCCCGCAGGCAATCCCGTTAACAGCTGCAATCACCGGTTTATTCATGCCGCGCAATTCCTGCAAACCACCAAAGCCACCAACGCCGTAATCCCCATCGACCGCATCGCCATCTGCCGCCGCTTTCAGATCCCATCCCGGACAGAAAAATTTTGTGCCCGCGCCGGTAATGATGGCCACGCGCAGATCATCATTGTCACGAAAATCGCGAAACACCTCGCCCATCAGTCGCGAGGTCTGCAAGTCAATCGCATTGGCTTTCGGGCGGTCCAATGTCACCAGCAGAATGCTTCCATCGGTTTCGGTTCTCACAACACTCATGACGTTTTCCTTTATGTTCGGCGGATCAGGGCATCTACAGCAATGGCGCTATCGGTCCTGCAAATCAACGGATTGATCTCAACCTCGCTGATCGCGTCGAGGTGAGCAATCACATAGGCCTGAACCGCCATCACGGCATCTATGATTGCACTTAGGTCGGCACCGGGTTTGCCGCGATACCCGTTCAACAGGGGGGCGATACGCAAGCGTTGCAAAGCCTCTGCAATCTGCGGCCCTGTGACGGGCAGCAAAAGCGACACGGTATCTTGCCACAGTTCCGTCAACACACCACCAGCCCCCAAGGTTAACAAGAACCCGTGCGCAGGGTCGCGGATTACACCGACCAACAGCTCAGCGACCGGGTTTGCGATCATCTCTTCGACCAGAAAGCTATCGGCCTGCATCGCCTGTGCAGCGGCTTCAACCACATCTGCGTGCAAGCCAAGCATCACGGCACCCATCTCGGATTTATGCGCCAGCCCTTGCCCTTTTAGCACAACAAGGCTGGCAAACGCGCCAGCGATGGCAGCCGCCTCAACGGGGCTGATGGCAGCGCGGCCCTTTGGTATCCTTAGACCAAATACCGCAAGTTCTTGTTTAGCGGCTCCCTCAGACACCAGCCTGACGTCGCGATCGTGACCCGCCTGCACCGGAGCCACGGGATCAGGCCTTCGGTCAAATGCCGCGGCCTCGGCTGCGGCAATCGCTTCGGTCAACCCACAAACCGGCGTGACGCCACCGGCAAGTAGTCTTTCGATGACATCCACAGGCATCAACTCGGGCAGCGTCGCGACAACGGCCACAGGTCTACCCGATATTGCCCGCACATTCAGCGCCGCCTGCGTGGCACATTCCCAGTCACTGGCATCGGTATGAGGATAGTCCACAATCAACAGCGTCAACCCGATATGGGGTGCTGCCATCGGCACCCAGGCCGCCGTCATCTTGTCGACATCGCGCCAAACATAGGTGTTGTAATCAAGCGGATTGGACAGCGAGACCATCGGGCCAAGCGCCGCGCGCAATGCACTGCGTTGCACGTCGTTCAGCGCCGGAAAGGTCACTGCCCGGCCATGCGCCGTATCCGCCGCCAGACTGGCCTCTCCGCCAGAACAACTGACCGAAGACAGCGCATGCGTTTCAAGCCGCCCGTTCACGTGCAACAGCTTCAGCGTCTCAAGAAAACTGGACAGGTCCCGCAGCCTTGCAATGCCCAGCCTGCGCAAAAGCGCATCGGCCCCTGCATCACGGCCCGCAAGCGAGGCTGTGTGAGACACGGTTGCCTGCTGCGCCTGATCGGACAGTCCGACTTTGAGGGCAATCAGCGGGACATCTTGGGCAGCAGCCTTCAAGGCGAGCCTGTGCCATGACCGCGTATCCGAAAACCCCTCGATATGCAGACCAATTGCAGTGACCCTTGGGTCATCAAGCAAAGCCAGCGCAATCTCGGCTTGCGTGGTCTGCGCCATATTTCCGCAGGTCACCATGTAGCCGATGGGAAGTCCGCGCTTCTGCATGGTCAGATTGATCGCAATGTTGGAGGATTGGGTGAGGATCGCAACACCCTTTTGAACCCGCTTGCAGCCATGCTGATCAGGCCACAAAAGTGCGCCGTCCAACGCATTGATAAACCCATAGCAATTGGGCCCTAATATGGGCATGTCGCCCGCAGCCTCGACCAATTGCGCCTGCAGCCCTTTTGCCGAATCGTCTTCGGCACCAGCCTCCGAAAATCCGGAGGCAAAACAAACTGCACCCCCTGCGCCCATGGCAGAAAGCTCTGCAACAACGCCGATGCTGGCATGCCGATTCACGCCGATGAAAACAGCGTCCGGCACATCGGGCAAAGCGCTAAGCGTTGGAACTGCCCTGATCCCTTCAACGGTGCCCCCTTTAGGATGGACAACGTGAATAGCACCCGAAAATCCCATTCTTTGGGATTGCTTGATGATCTGTGCCCCCCATGCTCCGCCGCCAATCAAAGCAATGGATTTTGGCCGCAAAAGCCGAGTGATGTCGCGTGTCATGCTAAACGGCGCACCAAAAGAACTTTAATGCCTTCGGCGAGGATATTTGGAAGCCAGAGAACCTGGGTCCGCCCCCCGTTGCTTTGCGCAAACAGGGGGCTTCTCCGGCTACGGCCATCGGCGTCCCCGCCTGTTCCGCCTGAATAGGCTACACACCTCACCCTGAACATATCCTTAAGCCTTCCGCATTCTCTGGCTTGAAAATATCCCGGGGGGTGGTGCGCAAGCACCGGGGGGCTGGCCCCCCTCTTCGGCCGACGCCAAGCGGCGGCGGAACATCATGCGCCCAGCGCCCGCAGCAAGTCGCGGCTGATGATGTGGCGCTGAATTTCGCTTGTGCCATCCCAAATGCGCTCGACCCGCGCATCGCGCCAGAACCGCTCGATCGGGTAGTCATCCATCAAGCCCATCCCGCCATGAAGTTGGAGTGTTGCATCCGTTACACGCGCCAACATTTCTGACGCATAAAGTTTGGCGCTCGCGATCTCGCGGTTGGCGGGGAGCCCCTTGTCCAAACGGTCCGCTGCGGCCAGTGTCAACAAATCTGCTGCATCAATTTCGGTTATCATGTCGGCCAGCTGGAAACTGACGCCCTGAAACTTGCCAATTTTTTGGCCGAATTGTTCACGCGACGCAGCATAATCCAAAGCATAGTCAAACACCCGGCGTGCGCGCCCCACAGACATGGCCGCAACCGTGATGCGGGTGGCATAAAGCCAGGTGTTCATCACCTCAAAGCCGCCATCCACCTCGCCCAGCACCTGCGCGTCAGGCAAACGGCAGTCGTCAAAATCAAGGATCATGTTCTTGTAGCCACGGTGGCTGACCGATTTATAGCCATCTCGGATGGTGAAACCCGGCGTCCCGCGGTCGACCAGAAATGCCGTGATCCGCTTCTTGGGTCCCTTTGGTGTCTCGTCCTCTCCAGTGGCGATGAAAACGATAATGAAATCAGCGTGATCCGCCCCTGAAATAAAGTGTTTGGTCCCGTTCACCACCCAATCGCCGCCATCACGCTTTGCCACACATTTCATGCCGCGCACATCAGATCCGGCACCGGGTTCGGTCATTGCCAGCGCGTCCATGCGGTCGCCGCGCACCGCTGGCATGAGATAGCGGTCGATTTGCTCGCCCTCACATGCCATGAGGATGTTCTGGGGGCGCCCGAAGAAATGGTTCAACGCCATGGAACCTCGGCCCAACTCGCGTTCGACCAATGCAAACTCCAAGTGGTTCAGTCCGGCACATCCGACACTTTCCGGAAAATTGCATGCGTAGAATCCCAACTTGATCGTCTTGCGTTTGATGTCGTCTGCAATTTCCTTGGGAACCTCTCCGGTCTGTTCAACCAAAGCCTCGTGAGGGAATATTTCCTTCTCGACAAAGCTTCGCACCGTGTCGGCGATCATCTGGTTTTCATCGCTCAACCCATAGTTCATCAACGCGCCTCCCGTTCGAAAGGGTCAGTGCGCATAAGTCGACCCTTCTTCATCCAGGATCGCCCTCAACTCTGCCAGATGACGCGCGTTTTGTTCGGGATAGCTTTCAAGGTCCTGCGCCGTCTTCTCAGCGATATCATCGGAAATACGGCGCACCGGCATGCCGGTTTGCAAAGCGCGGATGTAGGTCTCCGCGGCGCGCTCGAAATAGAACAGACGGTTGAACGTATCCGCCACGGTGTCTCCGATCACCAGCACCCCGTGGCTGCCCATGACCATCACCTTTTGCTTTGGGTCCGTCAGCAAAGCGGCGCAGCGTGCGCCCTCATCTTCAAACGCCAGACCGCCGTAGTCTTCGTCAATCACCACACGGTTGAAGAAGGTACAACAATTCTGGTCGATCGGCGGCAAACGGCTGTCCTGCAGGGACGCCAGCACCGTCGCGTGGATCGAGTGCACATGCATCACACACCGCGCATGGGCGCAGGCGCGGTGGACGCCACCATGCAATCCCCACGCCGTTGGGTCGGGCGCATCAGGGCCGCTTAGCGTATCGGGGTTATTCGCGTCTACCTCGATCAGGTCGCTGGCTTTGATCCGGCTAAAATGCATCTGGTTTGGGTTCATCAGAAACTTCGTTCCAGCCTCGTTCACCGCAAGGCTGAAGTGATTTGCGACCCCTTCGTGCATGTTCAGCCGCGCAGTCCAGCGAAAGGCTGCGGCCAAGTCGACCCGTTCGGGCCAATGATCCATATTTTGGCGGATTTGCGTCACGGTCATCTGAATCTCCCTCATTTGAGCAAGGGAACTTATTTCCTTGCGTCGCATCACCTTGAACCCGAGGCAATCTTCGTGTCAACGTCAGTCATGACAGATAAAACTTTCCCTTCATGGCCCGATGTAGCTGATCAATTGGTGGCAGTTGCCGCGGGTCGAGCCGCCGCCGATACGATCATCACCGGTGGCATTTGGGTCAACGTCCACACCCGCGAGGTGCTCCCGGATCACGACATCGCCATTGTCGCAGGGCGCATCGCCTTTGTCGGGCCGGATGCCAGCCATTGCAAAGGTGACGATACCCAAGTGATCGAGGCGAAAGGCCGCTACATGATCCCCGGGTTGTGCGACGGGCATATGCACATTGAAAGCGGGATGTTGACGCCTGCCGAATTTGCCCGCGCCGTGATCCCTCATGGCACCACGTCGATGTTCACCGACCCGCATGAGATCGCGAATGTTCTGGGCCTTGAAGGCGTGCGGATGATGCATGACGAGGCGCTGTTGCAGCCAATCAATATCTTCACCCAGATGCCGTCTTGCGCACCCTCTGCCCCCGGGATGGAGACGACAGGTTTCGAGATCACGGCTGAGGATGTCGCAGAGGCGATGGCGTGGCCCGGCATCGTCGGGCTGGGCGAAATGATGAACTTTCCCGGTGTGACAGCAGGTGATCCCAAGATGCTGGCCGAGATTGCCGCGACCCAACGGGCGGGCAAGACCGTTGGCGGGCACTATGCCTCGCCCAATCTGGGGCCTGCCTTTGCGGCCTATGTCGCGGGCGGACCTGCAGATGATCACGAAGGCACCTGCGAGGCTGACGCGATTGCGCGGATGCGCCAGGGGATGCGATCGATGATCCGTTTGGGCTCGGCTTGGTATGATGTTGAAACGCAGATCACAGCGATCACCGAAAAAGGGCTGGATTCGCGCAATATGATCCTGTGCACCGATGATTGCCATTCGGGCACCTTGGTCAACGATGGCCACATGAACCGCGTTGTGCGCCATGCGATTGCGTGCGGCTGCGACCCGCTGGTTGCGCTGCAAATGGCGACGATCAACACCGCCACCCATTTCGGTTTGGAGCGCGATATCGGGTCGCTTACACCGGGGCGGCGCGCGGATGTGATCCTGACCTCTGACCTCAGAACATTGCCGATCGAGACTGTAATCGCGCGCGGTAAGATCGTGGCGCAGGCAGGCGAATGTGTGGTGGACTGCCCGCATTACGATTGGCCCGAAAAGGCCCGCCAGACGGTGCACATGGGCAAAACCCTTGCCGCCGAAGATTTTCAGATCGAAGCGCCTAAAGGGGCCAATGCTGTCACCGCGAATGTGATCGGCGTGGTCGAAAATCAGGCCCCCACCCGCGCGCTGAAGTTTGAATTGCCCGTGACCGACGGCCATGTCCAATCTACCGGAGAGATCTGCCAGATCGCCCTTGTTGAACGCCACCGCGCGACGGGAAAGGTGGTCAACGCTTTCGTCTCTGGCTTCGGTTACAAGGGGCCGATGGCCATGGCTTCGACGGTGGCACATGACAGCCACCATATGATCGTTGTGGGCACTGATGCCGACAACATGGCGCTGGCCGCAAACCGGCTGGGAGAAGTTGGCGGCGGCATCGTCATCTTCAAGGATGGCGTGGAACTTGCGCTGGTCGAGCTGCCTATTGCAGGCCTGATGTCCGACAGCCCAGCGTCGGAGGTTGCCGCCAAGACGGAAAGCATGATGCAAGCGATGCGTGACTGCGGCTGCACGCTGAACAACGCCTATATGCAACATTCGCTGCTGGCGCTTGTCGTGATCCCCGAGCTGCGCATCTCGGACCTTGGTCTTGTAGATGTCCGAAGCTTTGAATTTATCCCTTTATTAGAGCCCCTTTCATGACCCGTATACTCAGCCCAGTAACCCCCCCTGCCGAAAAATTCACCGATGCTGGAAAAGCCGTGGCTCAGTTGATTGCGCTTTACAGCCAAGCAACCGAATTTCTGACCGAGCATTTTCAAAAAGCCATGGATAACGCTGTGCCCGACACCAGGATCAGGGCGTTCTATCCGGAAATCCGCTTTACCACCTCAAGCTATGCGCAAGTGGATTCGCGTCTTTCTTTCGGGCATGTGTCGAATCCCGGCACATATGCCGCAACAATCACACGGCCCGAACTGTTCAAGAACTACCTGACCCAGCAGATCGGACTCCTGATCGAAAACCACGGCCAACCCGTCGTGATCGGCGTTTCGGACACACCAATTCCGGTCCATTTCGCGGTCGCCAATGATACTGCCGTGAACATCCCGCAGGAAGGGGCCGCAGATTTCACACTGCGCGACGTATTTGATGTGCCAGACCTCAGCACCACGAATGATGATATCGTGAATGGCACCTACCAGCCCGTTGACGGTGTTGGCGCGCTGGCCCCTTTCACGGCGCAGCGTGTGGATTATTCACTGGCGCGCTTGGCCCACTATACTGCAACAGATCCCGACCATTTCCAGTGCCACGTGATGTTCACGAACTACCAGTTCTACGTCACTGAATTCGAGCAATATGCCCGCGCGATGCTGCGTGATCCCGACAGTGGCTATACCTCTTTTGTATCAACCGGCGATGTAGAGATCACAGATGGCGATGCACCCTTGCCGCCCTCGGCTAAGACGCCGCAGATGCCGACCTACCACTTGAAACGCGCCAATGGGTCGGGGATCACGTTGGTCAATATCGGCGTGGGCCCTTCCAACGCCAAAACCGCGACAGACCATATAGCGGTGCTGCGCCCTCATGCATGGGTGATGGTCGGTCACTGTGCCGGGCTACGCAACACCCAAAAGCTGGGCGACTTCGTTCTGGCCCATGCCTATCTGCGCGAGGATCACGTATTGGATGACGATCTGCCCGTCTGGGTTCCGATCCCGGCACTGGCTGAGATCCAGATTGCACTAGAAGATGCTGTGGAACAGGTCACCCAGCTTGAGGGGTACGAGCTGAAGCGGATCATGCGGACCGGAACGGTCGCAACAATCGACAACAGAAACTGGGAATTGCGCGATCACTCCGGCCCAGTTCAGCGGTTGTCGCAATCGCGTGCAGTCGCGCTGGACATGGAAAGCGCCACAATCGCGGCCAACGGATACCGGTTTCGCGTTCCCTATGGCACGCTTTTATGCGTGTCGGACAAGCCTTTGCATGGCGAATTAAAGCTGCCCGGCATGGCGTCAGACTTCTATAAAACCCAAGTCGCGCGTCATTTGATGATCGGCATTCGGGCAATGGAACTGCTGCGTGACATGCCGCTTGAGCGGATTCACAGCCGGAAATTACGTTCATTTGACGAAACGGCCTTTCTATAAGCGATAAAAACAGTAAAAAACGCATGTTTCCACTGATTATCATAGACTATTCGTTGTGTTATCACACAACATACCGTTACATTCCGCCCATGAGGCCCTAATTCGGGCGGACGAAGGAGAAGAAAAGATGGCTACGAAACCAATGACAAAAACCCAGCTCGTCGCAGCTTTGGCAGAAGAAATGGGCGAAGACAAAAAAACAGCAGGCGCGGCACTGGATGCAGTATGTTCTTTGATCACCAAAGAAGTATCCGGCGGTGGCGCTGTCACTCTTCCGGGGATCGGCAAGATCTACTGCCGTGAACGCCCCGAGCGTATGGTGCGCAACCCTGCCACCGGCGAACAATTCAAGAAAGAAGCGGATAAGGTCGTCAAGATGACCATCGCAAAAGCGCTGAAAGACAGCGTGAACGAATAAATCTGGCATCAGATTTTGATGAAGGGTCGCCTTGGGGCGGCCCTTTTGCGTTTGGGGCGGGGCAGCGTGGCGCGGAACGTGCTTGCTCTTGGTGTGCTTCTCGGAAATGGTTCGCAGGATTAAGAAACGGAAAGGCCCCCCATGGACATTCGCGCAATTCTTGTGGGCCTGGCCTTTGCCTTGATGTGGTCTTCTGCCTTTACGTCGGCGCGGATCATCGTGACAGATGCGTCACCGCTGATGGCCTTGTCGGCCCGCTATCTTATATCGGGATTACTGGGTGTCGGCATCGCGTTGGCCATGGGTCAGACATGGCGGCTGACACCCGCACAATGGCGCGCAACAATCATCTTTGGCATCCTTCAGAACGCAGTCTATTTGGGCCTGAACTTTGTGGCGATGCAAACGGTGCAAGCATCGCTGGCAGCGATCATCGCTTCGACCATGCCACTTTTGGTTGGTTTGGCCACCTGGCTGTTTCTGGGTGAAAAGCTCAAGCCGCTTGGCATCGCTGGGCTGGTGGCCGGTGTCATCGGCGTGACCATCATTATGGGCGCACGGATCAATGGCGGGGTAGACCTGATGGGCGTGTTGCTGTGCGGGGTTGGCGCGTTGGCGCTTACCGCAGCCACACTCATGGTGCGGGGTGCCACGTCTGGCGGGAATTTCCTGATGGTCGTTGGCTTGCAGATGCTTGTCGGGTGCATCACGCTGTCCATCGCTACAGTTCTGTTCGAAACTCCGCGCATCTCGCCCAGCTGGCCGCTTTTGGGTGCCTTTGTTTATACCTGCCTTGTGCCGGGTCTGTTGGCGACGGTCGTGTGGTTCTGGTTGGTCAACCGCATCGGGGCAACACGGGCTGCAACGTTCCATTTCCTCAACCCTTTCTTTGGGGTCGCGATTGCATGGCTTCTGCTAAGCGAGCCTTTGGGCACGCAAGATATCGTGGGTGTGGTTGTAATCGCGTTCGGAATCCTGGCGGTCCAGCTGTCACGACAGCGCTCTGCCTGAAGCGGTCGCAGCCAGCGAGGTCAGGAAAATCAGGAACTTTCGGATCGCCCTATTTGCCTAGTTCAGAAGCTTTTCGATCTGGTGGACGATTTTAGCAGACTGAGGTTTGGTAGACGATCCCCACGAAGCCACAATCTTACCGTCCGGGCCGATCAAAATCTTGTTAAAGTTCCAGCGCGGGACAAACCCGGTTTCAGCCGCGACCGCTTTGTAGAACGGATGGGCCTTGCCCCCTTTTACGTGCTCCAGATCGGTCATCGGCAAATCAAGGGCAAAATTCAGCTCACAGAACTCTTTAACCTGATCGGCACTCGCAAGCTCTTGGTTGAAGTCATCCGAGGGCACGGCCAACACAATCAAACCGCGCTCGCGATATTGATCATAAAGCGCCTGCAATCCGTCATACTGATAGGTGAAACCACACTGCGATGCTGTGTTCACCACCAGAACCGGCTGGCCTGCCCAGTCAGACATATTCAGCGTTCCCCCATCGATTGACGCGAACTGAAAATCCCGAGGCATCGCCCACGCGCCTGCAGCCCAAAATGTGCTCAGTAAAATAACCAAAACATAGCGCATGTCTTATTCCCCGTTTCTGATTATGGCCTTGTTATACAACGTTCCGTTCTCACAGAAAGTTGCATTATCCAGACAAACCCTTTGAATATCTTTTACCAGCACCATTTAAGGTATCAAAGACGCAAAGGAGACATCCATGCCCACCTATGAAAAATCACATGACGCCATCGCGGCCTTGTCGCCCGAAGAATACCGCGTCACCCAACAAAGCGGGACGGAACGCCCCGGCACCGGTAAGCTGCTGAATAACAAGGAACCCGGCATTTACGTTGATATCGTTTCAGGCGAACCGCTATTTGCATCGGCTGACAAATACGAATCCGGCTGTGGTTGGCCCAGCTTTACGAAGCCGATCGAACCCGCCTATGTAAGCGAGTTAAGCGACACCACCCTTGGCATGACCCGCACCGAAGTACGCAGCACCCACGGCGACAGCCATTTGGGTCACGTGTTTCCCGATGGGCCACGCGACAGGGGCGGTTTGCGCTATTGCATCAACTCGGCCTCGTTACGGTTTGTGCATCGTGACGATATGGAAGACGAAGGCTACGGCGAATACATCAACCAAGTGGAGGACGCAGCATGAGCAAACAACGCGCAGTATTGGCCGGAGGGTGCTTTTGGGGCATGCAAGACCTGATCCGCAAACGCGACGGGGTCATTTCCACCCGCGTCGGCTATTCGGGGGGGGAGGTTCCAAACGCCACCTATCGCAACCACGGCACGCACGCCGAAGCGATCGAGGTGATCTTCAACGATGACGTGCTTAGCTATCGTGATCTGCTTGAGTTGTTCTTCCAGATCCACGATCCGTCAACATTGAACCGCCAGGGCAATGATCGCGGCGTCAGCTATCGGTCGGCAATCTATTATGAAGACGAGGAACAGAAAGCCGTCGCTTTGGATACCATAGCAGATGTGAACGCTTCAGGCATCTGGCCCGGCAAGGTCGTGACCGAGGTCGAACCCGTTGGCGATTTCTGGGAGGCGGAACCCGAACATCAAGACTATCTTGATCGCATTCCGAATGGCTACACCTGCCATTTCCCCCGCCCCGATTGGGTTCTGCCCAAGCGCGCAGCGGCTGAATGAACAAAGGGCGGGGTGCTCCCCCGCCTTCTAAGTTCTTAAATCTGCCTTGCAGTACGAAGGCTGGGTTAAATCCATACTCTGCTTCCAGCTCATCTTTCTTGCAGATCTGCAGGAAAGATTGAAAATGAACCAAGTACAGGGCAAATCACTACGATATTTCTCATTACCAGATCTGATCGTTACTACACGTATGAATAGAAAGACATTATGTTGAAAATGTGTTTCTGACGCGAAAAGTTAACGAAAGGTTAACAGGTCAATTTGGCAAAATTGCCTTTATCCACTTGCTACCCTTGGGCGGCCTGTAGCCTCGACAGTGATGATTGCCTCGATGAAGACTTCGCGGCCTTCCACACCGGCCGTGCGAATGTCGTGATTAACACTGACCTGTATATCTGCGGCCCCTGCCAACTGCGCATCAGACAGCGCTTTGTGGCGCAACACCTCCTCAAGTCGTGACAAGGCGCTTTGCTGATCGCCAAAATCCTGCGGGCCACTGTCCAGATGGACCCGGAACTTTCCCTCACTGGGAGATGTGACCGTCCCGCTTTCACGCATTGTCACACGGCCCACAACGGCGCCTATGGCATTTGCGACACCTGCGTGCTCTGGCAGGATCATATTGGCACCAAGGGCCACACCCACGGCTGGGTAATACGCAGGTGCAGAAGCCCCAAGCCCGATCACCGGCACATTCAGCGCGGCATCAATGCGCAACAAGCCTCGATGCCCCTTCAGGCCGCGTTGCAACAGAACATGGCGCGCCAGCACGTCAGGTGCGCCATCAAATGCCGGGTCTTCTTCGGCAAAGACAGTTTCCAACAACGCGAGGGCCGTTTGCCGGGTCAGTTGGTCCACAATCATCTGCGCCATCACGTCAGGATCAGGGGCCAGCATTTCGCCAGCACCCGTGCGGCGGCGGCCAAACAATCGCAAGGCTTTGCGTGCGGCATCAGCATCCCAAGCGTCAACGCGGCCCAGTGCATGGCTTGCGTCCGACGGCGTCACGCCGGCAAGCTGAACAAGCCCCCGTTCGACCAGGCGTTTCAGCGCGCCCGTTTCGATCCGCGACCGCAATATATCACCCAGCGGATGCAAACCGTCACCCATGCGATACAGCAAGGTCTCTTCCCTTGGCCCAAGTCCCTCCAGGGTCTGGCCTGCGACCGCCCGCACAAACCGCCCGTCGAATTCCCCCGGCGTTGTAGTGCGCAATTGCGCGTCAAGCGTTGCATGAACGATCTGCGGATCATCGATGGCAATCAGGGCCACGGGCAGCAAACGCTTTGGCCCCAGTGTGACACCGCCTTGCAATCCTTCGGTCAGGAAATGCAGCTCGCTGTCACCACCAAGCCCGGTGGTGCGCATGGCAACCGCTTCGACCATGGTGCGGTAAGGGCCGACCTGCGCCCCTGCAGGGTCAATCGCAGGTCGCCCGCCGCGCAGCAGTGCCACATCGGTCGTCGTGCCGCCAATGTCGCTGACCAGGGCGAAATCCGCGCCCGTCATCCAACATGCGCCGACAATCGACGCCGCTGGGCCGCTCAGGATTGTCTCTATCGGGCGCTCGCGTGCTTGGGCGGACGATATCAGCGCACCGTCACCGCGCACGACCATGAGCGGTGCGGTGACCCCGATTTCGACCAGTACATCCTCGGCGCGGCCAATCAGCCGGTCGATCATCCCGATCAGACGCGCATTCAAAACCGCTGTCAGCGCGCGTTTTGGCCCGTTCAGCTTGGCCGACAACTGATGCGAGGATGATACCGGCCTGCTGGTCAGTTGTGCCACCATCGCTGCGACGCGCAGTTCATGGGCAGGATTTCGGGTTGCGAACTGGCTGGCAACGGCAAAGCCACTTACGTCGTCTTTGTGCGCATCCAGAAATGCGGTTAACGCCCCCTCGTCCAGCGGCACAGCCTCGCCGCCTGCATGGTTGTGGCCACCCGCCAACACCAGATAGGGATCGCCTTTCAGCGCGTCCGCCAAACCGTGAGCCTGCAAATCGCGTTCCTTGAAGCCCACATAGATCAGCGCAACGCGCCCGCCTTGCCCTTCAACCAATGCATTTGTCGCGAGGGTCGTTGACAAGGACGCAAGCGATACCTCTCCCGCCTCGGCACCAGCCTCGGCCAGCACGGCACGCACAGCATTGCCAATACCAATCGCAAGATCATTCCGTGTCGTCAGCGCCTTTGCCGATGCGACTACGACTTTCTCGTCCCGGATCAGCACCGCATCGGTATAGGTTCCGCCTGTATCAACACCCAGCAGCAACGCCATCGTCTTCTCCTAAAGCCATGGAAAGGGTTTAGAGATTACGCTGGCCGGGTCCAGCCCGATTACGTCATTTCGCAGCCAATCGCCCCACGGCCCAACGCGCGGCCTCGGCAACGGTCGCATCCGGATCATCTACGAGTGTCTGAGCAACGGCACCAAGGCGGGGCGTGCCCGAATTGCCAATCGCGTAAAGTACGTTTCGAACAAATCGGTCGCGCCCAATACGCTTGATCGGCGATCCTGAAAAATGCGCCCTGAATGCAGCATCATCCAACACGGCAAGTTCTGCCAAATCCGGCGGGCCAGTATCGCCGTGATACCGAAGATCACTTGCCGCTACGGCGAACTTGTTCCAAGGACAGGCCGCAAGACAATCATCACAGCCATAAATCCGGTTGCCCATTTTGGCACGCAGTGCCAGATCAACCGGGCCTTTATGTTCAATCGTAAGGTAGGATATGCAGCGCCGCGCATCCAGGCGATAAGGTGCCGGGAAAGCGTTTGTGGGGCACGCAGTCAGACAAGATCGGCAGGACCCGCAATGATCCACCTCTGCCGCGTCAACGGGCAGGTCCAAGGTCGTAAAGATTGCTCCCAGAAAAGCCCAGTTGCCCCAATCCCTGCTGACCAGATTGGTGTGCTTGCCTTGCCACCCCAACCCGGCAGCTTCTCCCAAAGGCTTTTCGGGCACAGGCGCTGTGTCAACGAAAACCTTCACCTCGCAGGGTTCTTGTTCGATCAGCCAACGCGCCAGCCGCTTGAGCCGTTTTTTTACGACATCATGGTAATCGCGCCCTTGGGCATAAACCGATATCGCTGCCTTTTCAGGTTCAGCCAGGACTGCCGTTGGATCATGTTCAGGCGTATAGCTTTCCGCCAGCATAATCACCGACCGTGCCTCGGGCCAAAGCGCACCCGGATCGCCCCGCCACGCCATTCGCTCTGCCATCCATGACATCTGCCCGTGATAGCCGGCCTGAACGAAAGCCGCCAACCGCTCTGGCACATCCGGCACATCTGAGGGTCGGCACACGCGGCATGCAACAAACCCTTCTTTCAGGGCTTGGGACACCAAACGATCCTTCAGACTGTCCATGTCTTCTCTGGCTCAGAAATATCCTCGGGGGTATGGGGGCAGACAGCCCCCATCGCTGTCAGATTAAAAATCAAGGTCATTATAGTGCTTTGGCGGCGGGAACCCCGGCACCTGATCCGCCAGCAACGACCGGAACGCAGGGCGCGACTTGATCTTGGCATACCAGTCCTTGACCACATCGGACCGGTTCCAGTCCACGTCCGAAATATAATCCAGCGACGACAGATGCGCAGCGGCAGCAAAATCTGCCAGCGTCATCACATCACCTGCCAGCCAGCGCCGGTGATCCAGCAACCAAGCCATATAGTCGATATGATATTTGATCGCTTTCGCCCCGTCCTTGACGTTGCGGCTGTCAGGAAAGCCCTGTCCCATGACCTTTTTATTGACCCGCTCGTACAATAGTTTCGCTGTCACTTCAGTGTGGAACTTGTCGTCAAACCAATTCACCAAACGGCGTACTTCCAGCCGTTTGACGGGATCAGAAGGCATCAGCGACGGCTCCGGCCGGGTTTCCTCGATATACTCGCAGATCGCAGCACTTTCAGACATGATGATTCCGTCCAACTGCAGGACTGGCACCTTACCTGCGGGGTTGCGGCGCATGAAGTCAGGGTCTTGCTCCCAATACCGCTCCTCTACCCGCTCCACCTCAATCTTTTTTTCGGCCAGACTTAGCCTGACCTTTCGACAGAAAGGGGACAGCGGGACGTGGTACAGGCGGGCCATATTTGGGTTCCAGAACTAATGATAAACGTATTCCCCTCATGCCTGTGTTATCGGGTGTTTTCAACTCTCGAAACAATCAGCACGCCCATCGTTGCTGATTGTCGCCGCTCCGTCCAGGATCTGGGCGCTGCGTTGCCTGATGTAATTTGTGGGCTTCGAGGCCGACCGCGTCTTGGGTGATGGCAATATTGCTGCAAGCCGCGCGGCCTGCGTGGTCGACAGGTCTGCCGGGATCACGCCAAAGTAATGCTGGGCTGCGGCATCAACGCCAAATACACCTTCATCAAATTCGGCAACGTTCAGATACACCTCGATGATCCGCCGCTTGGTCCACACGGCTTCAACCACCGGAGTAATCAAGGCTTCCAGCGCTTTGCGAACCCATGTCCGGCCATGCCACAAATAGACATTCTTGACTGTTTGCTGGCTCAGCGTCGAGGCACCGCGATTCGATCCTTCGGCAATCGCCTTCTTGATCGCAACCAGATCAAAGCCCCAGTGGTTGCAAAAATTTGCATCCTCTGCCGCAACAACAGACCGCGCCATGACTGGGGCGATGTCTTCGAGTGGTACCCATTGGTGGTCGATGCCGCCCAACCTGCGACCTTCGCTGAACATATAGGCCGTTGTGGGTGGGTTCAGGACGGCAAACAACACGACCAAGCCCAGAAGAATACTTGTAAAAATCACCGCCGACTTCAAAAAAATGCGGGTGATCCGCCGCTTGATCCCCAAGCGGGATGCGCCCACGGCTTTCTTCTTTTTCGGTGATGCGCGTTTTGCCATGACACCCAGCTTACTGCGCAGCGCCGTTATTGTGAACGGGCGTCGCGCGCAGAAATCGCTTTTGACAGATATGCCCCGATCAACGCAGATCCTTTTGGGGAAGGGTGAGTGTTGTCGCCTGCAAATACCGTCGGATCAGTGGGATCGATCACGCTTTCCGAGTCCAGAAAGGTGATCCCTTCCATCCGGGCTGCAAACCGCGCAATGCGCCGCTCAAGCAAGACCAGATCATCGCGGCATCCTTCAAACGAGCCTTTTCCGTTGCCTTTATAGTACCCCATCCACAAAATCTGCGCGCCGCTGGCGCGAAGCTTGGTCAAGAAGCCGGGAATGGAGCCTGTCATGGTGTCAGGGCCAATCAGATCGTCCACAACGGGCCGACATGCACCACATTTACAGTCACTAAAGCCCAGATCATTCGCACCGCCATTCAGGACAACCCAGTTCCAGCTGCCGCCGGGATACTGACGCTGGATGTCGAACCCAACCGCCCCAAGCAAAGAATTGCTGTTGTCAAACTTTGCGCCCGGCAGGGCCTTGTTGATCACCTGGCGGCCCAACTGCTGTTCCATGGCATCAGGAATCGCTTGGTCGCTCCTGCCGTTCCAAGCGAGGACTGAATCGCCGATAACCAGAATGTCACCGCCGCCCTTGGGGGTGGCGTCGGTGCAGGCAGCGAATGACAGCCCCACAAACAGAACGACCAGCAGTCGCGCACGAAATTTCAAATTTTTGATCATTCGACAGTTATAGGCCGAGCTAAGGCAGGGTAAAGTAGATTAGAGCAATGGCCAGCCTTATCTGCCAAAACCTGCGTCGTGATCGGTACCATTGCAAACGGCTGACCCCTTGGCTTAAAGTATTGCCATGGCTCTTTCTTAATTATACGTATAAGAAATAATTGATTTGTATTTTCCATTTTTGGAATCGTTTTTATAAGACCCGTGAATGTATGATTTTTATACAATAGGTGAAATTTTTTATTAAGGACTACGCATATAGGGCATCATTGCGGCAACGCTCACAAGGATGCTATTTTAAACAATATTTAAAAACAGACTAAAAAATTTATCAGACTGCTCACCCTTAAAGTTGGCATCTGAAGGCCCGGAAAATGGGTTTAGCCCCAGGGTCAGGCTTGATTAATTGACTTTTGAATACATCAGATAGGAAGAAAATGACGGCGGTCCCCGCTCCAACTTACAGCTATTGCGCCTATGGTTTTAATCTGACCAGCGATATGCCATTGGAACAGCTTTTACCGGGTATAAATCCTGCCTTGGACACAATAACGCTCAGCCGGGTCGACACCCTTCCGGATGGCCCCAAGGGTGTCAAGAAAATCGGCCCCTTTGTTCAGGCGGCCCCCAATTACCTTTCGATGCAGGTCAGTCAGATCTTAGATTTTGTCGCCCTTGATGGTACAACACTGCTTTACCGTCCGCATGACACTGTCGACCTGACATCTTTGCAGGTTTTCTTGCTTGGCTCTGGGCTGGGCGCACTTTTGATGCAGCGCGATTTATTGGTGGTCCATGGCAATGCGGTTGAGATCGATGGCGTGTGTGTCTTGTGTGTTGGCCCTTCTGGCGTTGGGAAATCCACGACCGCCGCTGCGCTCATGCAACGCGGGTATCGCGTGATCAGCGATGATGTCTGTGCAATTAATGCCAAGGGCCAGATCATCCCCGGCATACCGCACATCAAACTCTGGCAAGAGGCTGCGGATAACTTGCAGGTCCAAACCGCCGGCTTGTCAAGAATTCGACCCGAACTGGAAAAGTACCGTGTTCCGTTGGGTGATCTTTTTTGCGCCGATCCGATAGATGTCCGCAAGATTTACGTATTGTCTCCGAACAATTCCGAAGAGGTAGTTTGTGAAACGTTGAAAGGGCAAGGCAAGTTTCTGGCACTGCGCAGCAACACTTACCGGCCCCGATTTGTTGATGGGCTGGGGATGAAATCGGCTCACTTCCAACAGGTAACAATCCTGTCCCAGCAAGTGACAGTCAAACGGCTGCGTCGGCCGATGTCAGGGTTCCAACTGGATAATACCAAACGGCGTTAAGGCTGACTCACGGGGATTCCCAAGGTAGCGAAAATCTGACTCTATGGTGATAGAGTTGGGAGGGCGTGGCCATGGTTACAGCAATAGAATTACGGGCGGATTTTGATGGCGCGACATTGAGGTGGCTGGCCCGGAAAACGAAGAACGCGAACCAAAGCCGCAGGCTGCTGGCGCTGGCCGAGATCTACGATGGTGGCCGCCGGGGCGATGCGGCGCGGATCGGCGGCGTGGGTCTGCAGATCGTGCGCGACTGGGTCCTGCGGTTCAATGCCCGCGGCCCGGACGGGCTGATCGATGGTAAGGCGCCCGGCCCGCAACCCAAGCTCGACGACACCCAACGTCAGGCGCTTGCGGCGATCGTGGAAAGCGGTCCGACCCCGTCGATCCATGGGGTCGTGCGCTGGCGACTGAGCGATCTGGCCCAGTGGCTTCATGCGGAATTTGCAGTGTCGCTTGACGAAACGACCGTGAGCCGGGAACTCAGGAAGCTCGGCTATGTCAAGCTCACGGCGCGGCCCCGCCATCATGCGCAAGACAGCGACGCGCTGGAGGCGTTTAAAAAGGGGGCTTCGCA